>CACWSO010000008.1 GCA_902763505.1 uncultured Eubacteriales bacterium
AAACTGAAAGACATTGCATCAACTCAACAGGCATTGCTCGATGCAGCATAAGCAAATATGCGGGATGAGCAATTTACACCACAATTAGGACTTGACCGTTACGGCGCACCCAAAACATCTGAAATGGACAAAAAATGGCCAGTCGTTACCAATAAATGGAATTCTTCAGCTGGTGAAGGCAATGATTCCTCCGATTGTAGTGAGAAATTGGTGAGAAAACCGCAATAATTACACCAGAATTACAATACACCGCCTGAGTTGGCGGGCTCATAGCTCCTGAGTCGCCGGGCCCAATAGCTCCTGGGTTGCCGGGCCACGCCACGTGGGCAACCTTGACAATTTGGCGACTGCTATGTACCATTCAATTAGAACGTATCACTGAGACAGGCCAAAGACTTGGAGGTATGAAAATGATGAGATTCGGCTGGTTTCAGGATCCGGACAATGTGGTTTACGCAGATGTAGATCAGTTCGCAGATCACTTCGGCAAGGAAGCAGGCATTGAAAACTTCCGCGCTAAGCTGGAGAACTTCAAGGAGAATCCTACGAACGACGGCATTCTTCTCAAGGGCAGAAAGCGTACGACCGTCAAGCTCTTTATCCCGGATTTGTACTTCGCAGACAAGAAGACAAAGCTGGAGATGGGGGATACTGTCTGGGTCTACATGGGTGAGTACTATCCATGCTATTGCGTGTACTGGCCGCAGGCAGAATAGTACACAAGTGCTGTGATGCGGATGAAAAGGAAAAGGAAACAAAGGAAAACAATCTGAATGAGCAATTACTATGTAAGCTGCGCACGTATGAAGGAACTGGAGAAGGCGACCGATGAATCCGGTCTGTCCTACTACCAGATGATGGAGAATGCGGGTACGATCGCAGCGAACAGAATCACGGAAATAACCATGGCAACGCGCCAGCGGCCGCATCCATCGAGTCGTCAGCTGACAGCGCGCATCTACTGCGGCAAAGGCAACAACGGCGGCGATGGTTTTGTTGTGGCGAGAATTCTAAAGCAGAGAGGCTGGGATGTCAATCTGGTTCTGGTGGATGGAGAACCGCAGACGCCGGATGCCATTACAAACTATGGGCTCACGAAAGATCTTCAGATTCCGGCTCAGGAACTCGGTGCTGGTCAGGGAGAAACGACTGCGCCTGACGTTGTCGTGGATGCGATCTACGGAACAGGCTTCCACGGACGACTTAGGGAAAAGGGTGCCGCTGCCGCAGCGGAGATCGCAGATGCAAAAGCAGCAGGAGCGAAGGTGTTCGCTTTGGATATCCCATCCGGAATGGGCGGCGATCTCGAAGATGAAAGCGAACTTGATGAGCGCTGTGTCAGAGCGGATGTAACGATTACATTCCATGCGAAGAAAAAAGTGCATCTGCAGCCTTTTGCAAAAGCCTACTGCGGGCGGATCATCACTGCGGATATCGGCATCGTAGACGATGAGAAAGATGCGGTTGCGGAGCAGGATGCAACCAGTGAAATGAATACAACCGATGGGAGGACTGCGGCAGAGCTTGCGGCAAAAGATGTGTACGCATTCCGCGATTTCGTGGATATCGTCGCACTGCTCAGAGCTCCAGACGGGTGCGTGTGGGATAGAGCGCAAACGCACGAGACCCTCACGAAGTATATGACAGAAGAGGCGCAGGAAGCAGTTGACGCCATGCTGAAAGGGGATGACGAGAACCTGTGCGAAGAGCTGGGAGATGTACTGCTGCAGGTCGTGCTCAACGCGCAGATCGGAGCGGAGGACGGAGCCTTCACCATCGAAGATGTGATTCAGGGAATTTCAGAGAAGATGATACGAAGACACCCATGGGTGTTCGGCGACATGGAAGTCGGCAGCATCGATGAGAACGTCTCTCTGTGGGAACAGATCAAACAGAAGGAAAAAGAAACAAAGAAAAAGTAGCATAAGATAGAGATTAAAGAAAAACGCCTCGGAATCATCCAAGGCGTTTTGTTCTTTTTGTTATATTCGATATTATTCTGTGATCTGGAATGGGCTATCGGCCATACCTTCCGCAATCTTCTTCACATGAGTGAAAAGTTCATTGTAGTCTTCTGCCTGATCCGGGTCATCTGGGTTGTACTGTACGTCAGTCGGGAACAGAGCAACGAATACTTTGTCCACGGTCTTGCCTCTTCCTGCGACACTGTATTCAGGGAATTCTTCATAGGAAGTATCATCAGGATCAAAGGCCATGATTGATACGAGGTGACCTTCATAGCCGTCTTCACGTGCATCTTTAGAATAAATCTGCAGGCATGTAGGTGAAGTCTGTTCATATCCCCAATCGTCGTCAGGCATCGTCAGAACGAAACCATTTCCGTAGAGCAGGGTGATGTCGTCCTTTTCCACTAAATTGAAACCATCCAGGATATCATAATCATCTGTGGCTGTTCCGTCTGTTTCCGCTGTTTCTGTTGCTTCCGTTGATGCGTTTGTGTTTTCCGTTGCGCTCTTTTCCCCTGAATCCGAGTCGCTGCATCCGGCAAATCCGAAGACCATGATTGTTATGACACCGGCAAGTAACAGTTTTCTGATATTGTCTCTCATTCTATCCCTCCCTGCGCCTGAAATGCGCATGTGTTCTTCAAGACTGTGAGTATCGATATGGATACTCATCCAGCTACATTATACATGCTCTGCAGCCTACAATTACATTTACTTTTGTTAATATTACTGCCGCAGGTTACTGCCGCAGAACAAGTATCTGATATTGTCAGAACAAGCAGCGGATATCATCAGAACCGCCGTCTGTATCTTGAAGAATAGCTGCAAATATGGTTTAATTAAGCAGAGTCTATACATCTTAAAGAAACAACCTGAAACCGGGGAAAAAGAAGATGAAATCTTCAGGAAGGTGATTATGGATAACAGACCTAAAGCGAGAAAAACGTTCAAAACAGGTGGAGTCAATTCATTGAGCGGAAGCAAACCGGTAGGCGGCCACAGCTCCGGCGGATTCAGCCACAGCAGCGGAGGCCACAGCAGCAGCTTCGGCGGCGGTCACTTCAGTAGTGGCGGCGGTACGCGAAGCGGAGGCGGCGGACTGATGAAGATCATCATTATTGCGATTGTTTTGATCTTCGGCGGAGGCGGCGCGACTCTGGGCGGACTGGGGAACATCTTTAATGGAAACAGCCAGCCGGCACAGCAGTACTACCAGAACACGCCGCAGACATCGAGCGGATGGTATGCGGAGTCCAATGTGGGCCAGCTCAACAGAGATGTTGCTCCGGAAGCCAGAGACAAATTTACGAAGATTCTTGGCAACGGCAAAGACACCGCAACCATCATGGTATACATGTGCGGTACGGACCTGGAGTCCAACGGCGGCATGGGAACCTACGACCTGCAGGAGATGCTGAATGCCAATGTATCGGATAAGGTGAATCTGATTGTATTTACCGGCGGCTGCAGACAGTGGAGAAACAACGTCGTCAGCAGCAGCGTGAACCAGATATACAAAATCACCAACGGCAAGCTGACATGCCTTGAGAAAAACGCAGGAAACGGTGCCATGACAGATCCGGCAACACTCAGAAGCTTTGTTGCCTGGACAGCGAAGAACTTCCCTGCCAACAGAAACATGCTCATCCTGTGGGATCACGGCGGCGGCAGTGCCAGCGGTTTTGGATATGACCAGAAGAATTCCTATCCGAAATCCATGTCACTTGAGAGAATCGACCAGGCGCTGAAAAACTCCAAAGTCAAGTTTGACTTCATCGGATTCGACGCATGCCTGATGGCGACGACAGAAACAGCGCTCATGCTGAGCGACCGTGCAGACTATCTGATCAGCAGCGAAGAGACAGAACCGGGCAAGGGCTGGTACTATACGAACTGGCTGACGGCATTATCCAACGACACATCTATGCCGACTCTGGATGTAGGCAAGATGATTGTTGATGACTTTACGTCTGAGAGTGCAAAAATCAGAGGAAATCAGCAGACGACGCTGTCAGTTGTAGACCTGGCGGAACTGAGCCAGACTGTTCCTGAAGACATCAATGCGTTTGGAACAAAGGCGCAGAGCATGATCAAGAACGGTGATTACAAGACCATCGCGACAGCGAGAAGCGGAGCGAAGGAGTTTGCTGCCAGCACAGCCATCGACCAAATCGACTTCGTTCACTTCAGTGAGAGACTGGGCACACCGGAAGCTAAGGAACTGGCCAAGACACTGCTGAGCGCAGTCAAATACAACAGAACGTCACCGAACGTAGCTAATGCGTACGGACTTTCCATTTACTTCCCTTACAAGAGGGTGGGAACTGTAGATTCCATGTCGGCGACATACAATGAAATCGGTATGGACCAGAGCTACACCAGCTGCATCAGAATGTTTGCGCAGATGCAGGTAAGCGGACAGGCGATCGGCGGCGGAACCACATCACCGTTTGAATCCATATTCGGATACGGCAACTCAGGTTCCAGCAGCAATATGAGCGGAGAGGCGATGAATCAGCTGATTCAGTCACTGTTCTCCGGAAGAGGAATTGACCGCGCCAATATCGAAGGGCTCGACTCCAGCAATTCGAGCTTCCTGGAAGATGGCGGCCTTGAACCACTAGAGGCTGCCGGCTATGTCGCCAAGAACTGTCTCGACAAAAGCTATCTGGTATGGCAGGAAAACAATCAGGGACAGAAGTGCATTTCCATGCCGGAAGGACAGTGGTCACTGGTAGAGACGGCAGATAAATCCATGCTCTATCAGGTGGGCGAAGGTTATCTTGACCTCGGACTGGACAATGTATTCGATTTCGACAGCGAGGGCAATCTAATTCCGAATGAGGACAACTCCTGGCTCGCACTGAATGGCAAGACAGTCGCTTATTATCACACGGAGACACTGGAAAACGGCGATGATTACTGCATCAAGGGATACGTACCTTGCCAGATCAACGGCGAAGATGCAAAACTCTATCTGGCCTTTGATCAGGACAACGAACAGGGATATGTCACAGGCGTTCAGTATGACTATGATGATGAAGTAACAGAGACAGAAGCGAAGATCGACGCAGATCTCGTGACAGGAGATGAGCTTACATTCACCTGCGATTACTATCCGATGAGCGGCGACAAGGAGACCTACGAAATCGGAAGTATGAAAGTAGAGGATCCTGACAGCATCGTAATCTCCAACGTCGACCTTGAGCAGACGAAATCCGTCATCACATATAGATTCACAGATATTTACGGAGAGTACTACTGGACACCGGCACTGTAGACAATTATAATTCACTATAGATATCGAAATGGAAAGGAGCACAATTATGGATAAGTATGAATGCGGACCTTGCGGACATGTTTATGATCCTGAAGTAGGCGATCCGGATAACGGAATCGCTCCTGGAACACCATTTGAAGATCTGCCTGATGACTGGGAATGCCCAGTTTGCGGAGTCGGCAAAGACATGTTCGAAAAAGTTGATTAATCAATAGGAAATCGAAACGAAACAGCTCCGGAACAATGATTCCGGAGTTGTTTTTTTGCACATAAATAGCGCTTTAATGCGATAATGGGTTGAACATAAAGCGCAGTAAGGTTACAATGTACCCATGAAAGCAGAAAAAGTAATACTAAGCAATTTAATTTACAGCGGCAAAGGCAGGGGAGTCTTTGACGGCGGTGTTGCAATCAGCGGCGACCGCATCCTGGCAGTGGGAAGCAGACCGGAAATTGAGAAGTACATCAGCGAGGACACGGTTGTTTTTGCGTTTGAAGACAAGTTGGTTCTTCCGGGTATCATCGATTCACACATCCACATCACGATGGGCGCCATGATGGACGATAACGATATCAATCTGGAGGGAACCAAGTCGGCTGAGGAGTGCGCTGCCATTGTACGGGATTATCTGGAACGCAATCCCGATACGGATCTGATTCTTGCCAGCGGCTGGATGCTGTCCTTATGGGACAGCCGCGAGCTACCACGGAAGGAGATGCTGGACGATATTTCAACAGACATCCCGATCTGCCTGCCTACAGCGGACGGATGGCTCGTCTGGGTCAATTCCAAAGCGTTGGAGATGTTCGGTTACACAAAGGAGAGCGTATCAGAGGATGACGCATTCTTCATTAAGAAGGATGAAGCAGGAGAGCTCACCGGCGTTCTCTACAACAAGGGCGCGGATCCCGTTTACTTCATGATGATGGACATCGAACCCGCAAAGGCAGAACGTCTGCTGCTGAACGCCTTCCGACGCTTCGCAGAGTTCGGAATCACCTCTGTGGGAGATCTGTCCAATGAGCATGTGATCGACAGGGAGCCTGCGGGATTCAAGCTCTACAGGAATCTGGAGGCCCAGAACAAGCTGACGTGCCGCATCTTCATCTATCCTGCCATCGATAGGGATCTGACCTTTGCAAAGGCAGGACAGCTGCAGAAAGAATACAGTGATGGTTATGTCAGGATGCCGGGGTTGAAAGCCTATCAGGATGGTGTCATCGATGCGTGTACAGGTGTCCTGGTGGATCCGTACATCGATGAACCAGATCATCCGGAAAAGAACGGGGTTCCGATTCACACACAGGAAGAACTGAATGTTAAGGTAACCGCAGCGAACAAGGCGGGATATCCGGTCAGGATCCACTGTACCGGTGACGGTGCCGTACGCATGTCGCTCAACGCCTTTGAAGCATCCAACAAGGCAAACGGTGAGCATGGTCTGCGGAACTGCATAGAGCACATCGAGCTGCTTCACGAGGACGACGTTGATCGGTTCCGCGAACTGGGCGTCATCGCCTGCAAACAGCCGGCTCACTTGCAGCTCTCTTCTGAGGAATTCATGCTGGAAGCGATAGGCGAAGAACGGTGGGGCAGATCTTATCCGATGAAAGGCATCATCGATGCAGGCGGAGAAGTCAACATGAGCACTGACTATCCGATTGTGGACATCGATCCGTTCAACAACATATACGCTGCCATCACCAGATGCATGGCTGACGGCACGCCAGTCGGTCCGAATCGGGATGATGTGATGGACATCTGGGAGACGCTCTACGGATACACCTATTCCGGGGCTTACGTGCTGGGTGTCGAGGACGAACTGGGATCTCTGGAGCTGGGTAAAAAGGCGGATATCGCCGTGCTCGATGGACGCATCATTGATGAAGCGCCGTCCGACCTGCTGGGGAAGAAGGCCTTGCTTACAATTATGGACGGCAAAGTGGTTTATGAAGCATAACGGCGTTGGCCGGTTTTGCATAAAGAAATTATCTATTATTCGTTATCATTTACAGAAAGGAGAACAAAATGGAGTATGGTATTATCTGCGTTCTGCCGGTACTGACCATCCTTGTCATCGCAGTGACAACGAAGAAGACGCTGTTCGCAATGACATGCGGCCTGTCCATGGCGGCGCTCATACTCGGCGGCGGACTGTTTGGCTTTGCGGGGAAGTTCTTCGATTGTCTCTACGCATCGTTTACGAACGACTCACTGCAGTGGCTGCTCATTGTAATCGCGCTGTTCGGCATGCTGATCATGATGTATGAGAGGTCCGGCGCTGTCATCGACTTTGGGTTCTGGGCTTCTAAATTCATCAAGAACAAGAAGACCGCTTTGTTCGGAACATTCATCATCGGAATCATCATCTTCCTGGATGACTATCTGAACAACCTGGCTGTAGGTACGACCATGAAGGGAATCACAGACAAGCTGGGAATCCCGCGTCTGCAGCTGGCCTACGTTGTAAACACAGTAGCAGCACCTGTCTGCCTGCTCATTCCGCTGTCATCCTGGGCTGTTTATTTCTCACAGCTGATGGAAGATCAGGGTGTTGAGATCGGCGGCTCATCCATGGCTGCCTATGTACATGGACTTCCATTCGCATTCTATGCGTGGTTCGCTGTCATCGTCTGCATCTTGCAGATCCTCGGCGTACTTCCGAAGATCGGATCCATGAAGAAGGCCTATGAGAGATATGAGACACTGGGTGACGTATTCCCGGAGGGAACGGATCCTGAAATCGTTGAGAACGCAAAAGTGGAAGAACTTCCGGAAGGAACGAAGGCACATCCTTGGAACTTCCTGATTCCGCTGATCGTCATGATCATTGTAACCCTTCTCACTGACACAGATGTAATGATGGGTTCCGCAGCAGCAGTCGTTGTTGCCTTTGCACTTTATCTGGTGCAGAAGAAACTGTCATTCTCAGAGCTCCTCGCGGCATGCTTCGATGGAATCATGTCCATGGGATTCGTATTTATTCTGTCAGTACTCGCATTTGCAGTACAGTCAGCAAACATTGAGCTGGGACTGGCTGATTATGTTATTTCCGTCACCGAGCCGATCATGCACGGCGGACTTCTGCCGGCAGCAGTATTCGTTGTCTGCGGTATCTATGCATATGCAACAGGATGCTTCTGGGATCTGGCTGCAATCATCCTTCCGATCGTCATCCCACTGGCGAACGCCATGGGTGTAGATCCGATTCTCGCATCTGCAGCAGTCTTCTCAGGCGCTGCATTCGGAAGCAACACCTGCCTCTATGGTGACGGCGTTATCATGTGCGCACAGGGCACACAGGTCAAGCCGCTGAATCTGATGATGACCACACTGCCGTATGCCTGCATTGCAGGAGCAGCATCAGTCATCGCATATCTGATCATCGGATTCATGATGTAATCTAAAATGCTGCTAAAAGCATATAATCACAAAAACAACTCCGGAGGGGTGATTCCGGAGTTGTTTTTTGTTATGGGTAAATTTGAACTTAAATGAGCGAAGCGACTTTATCGCCGGTTTCTGAAGTGGTCAGCGGAACCGCATCTCCCGTGGCAATGTCAAAGGTCCGGCATCCTTCTTTGAGAAATGCACGGACAGCGTTGTCGATGGCGTCGGCTTCTTCCATGAGACCGAAGGTGTACCGCAGCATCATGCCGGCGGAGAGAATCGTCGCCAGCGGGTTTGCTTTGCCGGTGCCTGCGATGTCAGGGGCAGAACCGTGGACAGGTTCATACATACCGAAGTTTCCGTTCGCCAGGCTGGCGGAAGGGAGCATGCCGATGGAGCCGGTGATCTGGCTGGCTTCATCGGAGAGGATGTCACCGAAGATGTTGCTCGTGACGATGACGTCGAAATGCTTCGGATTTCTGACCAGCTGCATCGCGCCGTTATCCACATACATATTATCGAGGGCAACTTCCGGATAATCCTCAGCAACTTCAGCGACGATGCGCCGCCACAGGCGTGAACTCTCCAGGACGTTAGCCTTATCAATGCTGGTCACCCGCTTATTGCGTTTCATTGCCATATCAAAGGCAACACGGGCGATGCGGCGAACTTCCTCCTCGGAATACTGTTCCACATCATAAGCCGCCGGTCCCATGTCCGTATCCTTAAATCCTTTTTCGCCGAAGTAGATACCGCCGGTCAGTTCGCGGACGACGACGATGTCCAGACCGCCTGCGATGATTTCCGGTTTCAGCGGAGACGCGTCTGCCAGCTCATCGAAGACCATGGCAGGGCGCAGGTTGGCGAACAGGCCCAGTTCCTTGCGGAGTCCCAGAAGGGCGCGTTCTGGCCGTTCGTCACCGGGCAGGGTGTCCCACTTCGGACCGCCGACGGCGCCGAGCAGAACGGCATCGGATGCCTTTGCAATGGCAACCGTCTCATCAGGCAGACATCTGCCGGTTTCATCGATGGCTTCACCGCCGGCAAGCACATACTCATAATGGAATGTGTGTCCGTATTTCTCGCCGACTGCGGTGAGCACCTTGATTGCTTCACTGATTACTTCAGGGCCGATTCCATCGCCCCGTACTACTGCTATGTTGTATTCCAATTTCGTATCTCCTTATTTGTCGTTCTGCTTCTCTTTGATGGAGTTCATGAGTCCGCCGCTGCGGATGATATTCTGAATAAATTCCGGGAATGGCTGGGCCTGGTAGGTTTCTCCCTTGGTTACATTTGTGATTACGCCGGAGTCGAAATCCACAGATACTTCATCTCCGGCCTCGATGCCTTTGCTCGCTTCAGGACACTCCAGAATCGGGAGGCCGATGTTGATGGCGTTGCGGTAGAAGATGCGTGCAAAGGTGGAAGCGATGACGCAGCTGACGCCGGACGCCTTGATGGCGATGGGAGCATGCTCCCTGGAGGAACCGCAGCCGAAGTTCTCTCCGCCGACCATGATGTCTCCATCGTGAACTTTATGCACGAACTCTTTATCGATATCCTCCATGCAGTGGCTGGCAAGTTCCTTGTGATCCTGCGTGTTCAGGTAACGCGCCGGTATGATGACATCGGTATCGATGTTGTTTCCGTATTTATGTACTGTTCCTTTTGCGTTCATGTATCTGCTCCTTTCCTACTTTGTCATAGAGCCTGCGGTTTCCGGGCCTGCGATGCGGCCGGCAAGTGCTGACGCAGCGGCGACCTGCGGGCTGGCCAGATAGATTTCTGAATCCACGGCGCCCATACGACCGACGAAATTTCTGTTTGTGGTGGCGACACAGCGCTCACCGCTGGCGAGGATGCCCATATGTCCGCCGAGACACGGTCCGCATGTCGGTGTGGATACGACGCAGCCTGCATCGATGAAGATATCGATGTAACCTTTTTTGATGCAGTCTTTGTAGACCTTCTGTGTCGCCGGAATGATGATGCCGCGGACGCCGGGAGCAATGTGTTTTCCCTTGAGAATTTCAGCGGCTGCTTTCATATCCGACAGACGGCCGTTGGTACAGGAACCAATGACAACCTGATCGATTGGAATATCACCGATTTCATCGATGGTCTTCGTGTTTTCCGGCAGATGAGGGAAGGATACGGTCGGGCGGATCGACGACAGATCGATGTCGTATGTTGCTGCATATTCTGCGTCTTCATCCGCTGCAAAGGCAACATACTCTCTATCCGTCCTCTCCCGCATGAATGCTTCCGTGACTTCATCGACCGGGAAGATGCCATTCTTGCCGCCGGCTTCGATGGCCATATTGCAGATGCAGAGCCTGTCTTCCATGGAAAGACTGCTGACGCCAGGTCCGGTAAACTCCATGGAGCGGTAGAGCGCGCCGTCGACGCCAATCATGCCGATGATGTGCAGAATGACGTCTTTACCGCTGACGCCGTCCTGCAGAGATCCTGTCAGATGGAACCGGAGTGCTTCCGGCACCTTAAACCAGGCTTCTCCGGTTGCCATGCCGGCAGCCAGATCTGTGGAGCCTACGCCCGTTGAGAAGGCGCCGAGGGCTCCATAGGTGCAGGTGTGAGAGTCCGCGCCGATGATGACATCACCAGGAGCGACGAGTCCCTTTTCCGGCAGGAGAGCATGCTCAATGCCCATATCTCCTACATCGTAGAAATTGTCGATATCAAATCTCTTTGCAAAAGCACGGCATTTTTTGCATTGCTCAGCGCTTTTGATGTCTTTGTTCGGTGTAAAGTGATCCATGACGAGGGCAACGCGGCTTTTGTCAAAGATACCGCTGAAGCCAGCTCCGTCAAATTCATTGATGGATACCGGCCCCGTAATATCGTTGGCCAGAGTCATGTCCAGACGGGCGTTGATCAGTTGACCCGCTGTGACGGATTCCAGACCGGCATGGGCGGCCAGTATCTTCTGTGTCATTGTCATTCCCATATTGGTAACAATCCTTTCTTATTCACTGAGGAAGTGGGTGTTCTTATTCATTCTGTTCAAAGCGCTGACCAGAGCGTTGACGGAGGCCAGGATGATGTCGGCCTGGGTACCTACGCCCCAGTATTCGTTGCCTTTCTTATCTGCAATGCAGATATAGGCGGCAGCCAAGGAGTTGGAATCGGCGCTGATGGCGTGCTCTGAGTAGGTGATGAACTCGTAATTGCTGAAGTTGTAGTTCGTCTTCCGGAGCGCGTTGCTCACTGCGTCCAGACGGCCGTTTCCTTCTGCTTTGAGAAAGTAGATTTCATCGTTGATGACAACCCGCATCTCCACGCCATAAGCGGTTGCATCCTCTGACTTCGTGGTCGAGAGATGTGTGAAGGTAGCGTGGGTGATATCCAGCGGATCAAAGTAGTTGATGTACTCATCCTTGAATAGCTGGAAGATTTCATCCGCTGACAATTCCTCGGCCCGTTTGTCGGAGATCCCTTTCATCATGTAGCCGACTTCCGGACGCATAGCTTGCGGAATGTCAAATCCGTGGTCGCGTTTGATGAGGTATGCTACGCCGCCTTTGCCGGACTGACTGTTGATTCTAATGACGTTTCCGTCGTATTTACGACCGACATCATGCGGATCGATCGGCAGGTAAGGAACTGTCCATCTGGACGGGTCAGTCTCTTCACGCCAGTTCATGCCTTTTGCAATCGCGTCCTGATGGGACCCGGAGAACGCCGCGAATACAAGGGAGCCGCTGTACGGGTGGCGCGGGCTGACTTGCAGCCCAGTGAAATGCTCGTAAGCGCCTACGATGTCCGGCATGTGTGAGAAATCCAGACCGGGATCCACGCCGTGACTGTACATATTCATAGCCAGTGTGACAATATCGACGTTGCCGGTGCGCTCACCGTTTCCAAAGAGCGTTCCTTCGATTCGGTCGCCGCCGGCGAGCAATCCCAGTTCTGCAGCCGCCACAGCCGTACCTCTATCATTGTGAGGGTGGAGGGAGATGCAGACGCTTTCTCTGTTGTGGAGATTGCGGCTCATATATTCCACCTGATTGGCGAACATGTGAGGCATGGACATTTCCACCGTCGCCGGAAGATTGATGATGACTTTGTTGTCCGGCGTCGGTTCCCAGATATCGATGACAGCGTTGCATACGTCGAGAGCGTATTCCATCTCAGCACCCGTGAAACTCTCCGGTGAGTACTCATACTGATAATGGGTGTTCGGGAAGCGGTCCGCGATTTCTTTGATTAACTCGGCGCCGTCAGTTGCGATCTTCATGACTTCTTCCTTCGTAGCGCGGAACACCTGCTGGCGCTGTGCGAAGGATACAGAGTTATACAGATGTACAACAGCATGCTTTACGCCTTCCAACGCTTCAAAGGTCTTCTCAATGATGTGTCTTCTGGATTGGGTCAGCACCTGGATCACCACATCGTCAGGAATGAGGTTATCCTTCACCAGCCTGCGGATAAATTCGTATTCCGTATCGGAAGCAGCAGGGAAACCGACCTCAATTTCTTTGAAACCGATGCGGCAGAGAAACTTGAACATATCCAGTTTCTCCTGCAGTGTCATAGGTTCAATCAGAGCCTGATTGCCGTCTCTGAGGTCAACACTGCACCACCTCGGCGGTGTCGTTACATGATCTTTTTTTACCCACTCAAAGCTGTTTTGCGGAGGTGGGTAATAGCCTGGCTTGTACTTGGTGTGATTCTTCATAGTCGCCATTTTTGTTTTTCTTCCTTTCTGTTAACTGTTTTTTGAATGAGCAACTGCTGAAGACGTTTTGATAATAAAAAACGCCTCTTCAGCAATCATAGATTGTAAAGAGACGAAAAACTGCATAAACAGTATGATTCCGCGGTACCACTCTTCTTGCCTGTATCAAGTCCATCAACCAGAGGGACAGGCCGCTCATTTTAAGCTTCCGCTCGGGGGTGAGACACCGAAGCGCGCCTGCGGCCTTTCACCAAATAGCCGCTCTCTGTTAAGACGTCGTATTTCGATTTGTTCCCGTCATGGCAGAAAAAGATTATTGAATACGTTGACAATATTAACTCTTTAATTCATAAAAGTCAACAATAATTATTGTAATTTGAGTGATTTTGTTAATCAAAACACACAAAAACTCCACAGAATCATTCTTTATACAGATGCGGTTTTGTAGTATAATTATTGTGTATGGGCTCCAAGGCGAGACCATATGAAACAAAACAGGCAGTTAATGTGAAACACATAATGATAAAAAGGAGAATCCTGCATGAACAGAAAGATCACAGATACTATTATTTACATCGGCGCAAACGATCACGATATCGACCTGTTTGAGGGTCAGTACATCGTACCGAACGGAATGGCGTACAACTCTTACGCTGTCATTGGCGATAAGATTGCTATCATGGATACAATCGATCAGTCAAAAACGGATGAATGGCTTCAGAATATCGAAGCAGCCATCAAATGCGATGCACCGGATTATCTGGTCGTCCAGCATATGGAACCGGACCACTCAGCATCTATTCAGGCCTTCGTTGAGAAATTCCCGAACGCGACGGTAGTTGGAAATAAGAAGACATTCAAGATGATCGGCCAGTTCTTCCCTGAACTGGAGATGAAGAACACTCTTGAAGTAGAGAACGGCGACAAACTGGATCTGGGCGGACACGAACTGAACTTCGTATTCGCACCGATGGTTCACTGGCCGGAAGTCATGATGACATATGATCCTGCAGAGAAGATCCTCTTCTCAGCGGACGGATTCGGCAAGTTCGGCGCTCTGGATGTGGAGGAAGACTGGGCTTGTGAAGCAAGACGTTACTACTTCGGAATCGTAGGAAAGTATGGACCGCAGGTTCAGACAGTGCTCAAGAAGGCAGCTGCTCTGGACATCGAGAAGATCCTGCCGCTCCACGGACCAATGCTCGAAGAAGACCTGGGATACTACATCGGCCTGTATGACACATGGTCCAGCTACCTGGCAGAATCAGACGGCATCTTCATTGCCTACACATCCGTTTACGGTCACACAAAAGCTGCTGCAGAACTGCTCCGTGACGAGTTGGTTGAGCTGGGCGTACCGACTGTCGAGATTACAGATCTGGCAAGAGATGACTGGGCAGAAGCAGTGGAAGACGCTTTCAGATATGACAAGCTGGTTCTGGCAACGACAACATACAACTCAGAAATATTCCCGTTCATGAGACAGTTTATCGATCATCTGACAGAGAGAAACTTCCAGAAGAAGACGGTTGCATTCATCGAGAACGGTTCATGGGCTCCGACAGCTGCCAAGGTCATGAGAGGCATGTTCGAAAAGAGCAAGGACATCACATTTGCGAAGAATACAGTTTCCATTCTCTCCGCAATGAACGAAGAAAACAAGGAACAGATCAAGGCTCTGGCAGCAGAGCTGGCAGCTGACTACATCAAGCCTGACGTTGAGGAAGACGAGAAGAAAATCGATCCGAGCGCACTGTTCAAGATTGGTTACGGACTCTATGTCATCACTTCCAACGATGGCAAGAAGGACAACGGCTTCATCGGCAACACCGTTGCACAGGTCAGCAACGATCCTAGCAGAATCATCGTCGGCGTCAACAAGGCCAACTACTCCTGCGAGACCATCAACAGGACAGGCGTGCTGAACGTCTGCACACTCAACGAGCAGGCTCCGTTCCAGATCTTCCAGCACTTCGGATTCCAGTCCGGAAGAGATGTGAACAAGTTCGCTGATTTCGAGCACTATGACAAGTCAAGCAACGGACTTCCTTATCTGAACAAGTACGCCAACGGCTACATGTCACTGAAGGTGTTCGATACAGTAGACACGGGAAGTCATCTGATGTTCTTCTGCGACATCACAGAGAGCGCAGTGCTCAATGATGTCGACACGATGACCTACACCTTCTACCAGAAGAACGTCAAGCCTCGTCCGCAGGAAGAAGTCAAGGGCTGGGTGTGCGACGTATGCGGATATGTCTTCGAAGGCGAAGATCTGCCGGAAGACTTCATTTGTCCGCTCTGCAAGCACGGCGCTTCAGACTTCTCAAAGATGGGCTAAGCCCGCGCAAAGGCAAAAGCAGCAAAAGCAACATCGCATAAGCATAACAACAGGGCAGATCGTGCGGCACAGATTCAAGGCAGCACGATCTGCTTTTGAACGAAAAGGGGATAAGAGAAATGGAGCAATTATTATACGCAATCGCCGGGCTGGTGGCCCGCATACACATTTTTATACTGTCGTGGAACGACTCGATCGAATCGAGCTTCACCGATAAAGAGCTGCACTTTCTGGTGATCGGTCTCTTCGGACTGGCACTGATCTGCGCACTGCATCCGCTGTTTCTGTGGCTTGCCAGAACAGGCCACACCATGTTCATCACGTTCTTTTATGTGTTCACCGTCATCATTGTGATTGCCTTTGCAATCGAGATCGGTCAGGGCGTATTGGGAACAGGAAACATGGAGCAGGGTGATATCACGTACGGTATCATGGGTTTTCTGTTCTTCTTCGCGATATTCGCGTTGATACGGTTGATCGTTCATGGAATCATCAAGTTGAGGAACAGGCGAAGAGCAGGGCGCTACTACAGCTGATCGAGGCTTTACGAAGCAATGTGCCTGTGTTAGAATGGCAAGGAATTTATCATAAGGAGAAACCAAATAAAATGGCAGAAGTTCTAGTAAGACAATTATTCAGAGAAACAGAAAAGTTCGCAGACAGCGAAGTGACCGTAAGAGGTTGGATCAGAACAAACAGAGGTTCCAATAAATTCGGATTTGTTGAGCTCAATGACGGATCCTTCTTCAAGTCCGTGCAGGTTGTTTATGAAGCAGACATTCTGGACAACTATACGGAGATTGCAAAGGCACCAATCGCAGCTGCGCTTCATGTTACAGGTACGTTCGTTTTGACGCCGGACGCCAAGCAGCCTTTTGAAATCAAGGCAACGGCAATCGAAATCGAAGCGGGTTCAGATCCGGATTATCCTCTTCAGAAGAAGAGGCATTCCATGGAATTCCTGAGAGAGATCGCGCACCTAAGACCTCGTTCCAATACATTCTCAGCTGTATTCAGAGTAAGATCTGTCACAGCGTATGCACTGCACAAGTTCTTCCAGGAGAGAAACTTCGTATACGCCCACACGCCAATCATCACAGCAAGTGATGCGGAGGGCGCCGGCGAAATGTTCCAGGTGACAACGCTGGATCTGGAGAATCCGCCTAGAAATGAAGACGGAAGCATCGATTACTCCAAGGACTTCTTCGGCAAGAAGGCGAACCTGACCGTAAGCGGACAGCTCAACGGCGAAACATTCGCTCTTGCCTTCAGAGATATTTACACATTCGGTCCTACCTTCAGAGCAGAGAATTCTTTCACCGCGCGTCACGCGTCGGAATTCTGGATGATCGAACCTGAGATGGCATTCTGCGACCTGGAAGGCAACATGAACGTGGCAGAAGACATGATCAAGTATGTCATCAATTACGTGCTAGAGGAATGCCCGGAAGAGATGGAATTCTTCAACAAGTTCATCGACAAGGGACTTCTGGAGAGACTGGACAATATCGTCAATTCCGATTTCGAACGCATTACCTATACCGAGGCAGTCGACATCCTGAAGAAGAGCGGCGAGAAGTTCGAGTATCCGGTAGAGTGGGGCATTGATCTGCAGACAGAGCATGAGAGATACATCACAGAGAAGGTATTCAAGAAGCCGGTATTCGTAACAGATTATCCGAGAGACATCAAGGCCTTCTATATGAGACTGAATGATGACGGTAAGACGGTTGCCGCATGCGACCTTCTCGTACCTGGCGTCGGCGAGATCATCGGCGGATCCCAGAGAGAGGAACGCTACGATGTGCTGAAGGCCCGTATCGAAGAAATGGGCATGACGGAGGAAGATTACTGGTGGTACATGGAGCTGCGTAAGTACGGCGGCGTCAAGCACTCCGGCTATGGGCTCGGATTTGAGAGAATCATCATGTACATGACCGGAATGAGCAATATCCGTGACGTGCTGCCGTTCCCGAGAACACCGAAGACAGCAGAATTCTAAGGAGGATCACATTGGGCATTTTTAAGGATCTGGGCGTCATGGTTGACGGACTGGAAGATGATGACGCGGAAGAATTCGGTGGCGATGTAGAAGAGATCTTCAGATTCGACGTTCTGCTTACGCGGGAACAGGATATTGAAATCGGCGTCAGCATTGCGGAGTTGGAAGTGGAAGGGTTTCCGGAATTCGGCGAAGACTACAGTATGCTGGCCCACACCTTCGCAGAACTCATCACAGAGCATATTGGCATGTACACAGAAGGTCTCATGATGGCAGTATCGGACCTTCCGGAGCTGGATGTGGAACTGACGGATGAAGAACGTGCTGCTCTCGCCAATGAAGACACGAATGAGAACGGTTCCGTTCTGCTGTATTCATTCCCTGTACTCATCATGGAAGATGAGGAGGATGGAAGCAAGAATCTCGGTGCTGGATTCAACAGAAGCCCGAAGGCTGACGTCATGCTCAAGCTTTATGGCGATGATTTCATCGAGGCCGAGAACAGCTATCAGGATCTGGTGACAGATGCAGTGCTGGACCACGGTGTGCTGTTCCTGAAGGCCGTTGAATCTATACAGAAAGTGTAGCACAAATGCGTCAGAATCGGCGCGGGAGTATTGACAGAAAGCACCGAAGAAGGTAGAATTATAAAGGATTCGGGAGAATCTAGGAACAAACAAATAATACAAATCTGGACATTATTCGGAAGCCGGTGAAATTCCGGCACTGTGTCTCAGCAACCGTGATATCGACGAACGGGCTGGCGGTCAACGCAAGTCACTGGAGCCAAGTCTCTGGGAAGGCGCCCTAGTAGGTTAGAAAGATTAAGTCGGTAGACCTGTCAGATTGATTGAGTTAGTCTTCTGAGGTAGGACGGCGGCGTTTTTTATGTAACAGCGAAAGCTGCAGCATGCGTTAAGTATATGCACTCAGAAGTGAGTGCATTTTTTTATACCGGCCCGATGCCGGACATGAAGAAGCCTTTTCATCCGCAGGCACAGATACTTGGGGAGCCACCATTAACCTGGTATCTGTTCCTGCTTTTCCTTATTTATGGGGAATTGATAAGCGGTTTGAGGAGCCTTTGCAAAATTGACGGTTTGGGCTGCTTATGGTAGATTTATTATGGGGTAACAGGGGCTTTAAGGAGTAAAAATAGTGGCGTTTGAATACTATCACCGCAACGGAACAAAGATGCTGAGATACGGGTACACGACAGGTACTTGCGCTTCGCTTGCGGCCGCTGCGGCGACCAGAATACTGCTGACCGGAGCGGAGCCTGACACAGAAACACTGATGACCTCAAAGGGGATTCCGGTGAGCGTGGAAATTGAACTTTGGGGCAGAGATGAAACAGGCGCATGGGCTTCTGTCTGCAAGGATGCAGGAGATGACGCAGACGTGACAGACGGACTGGAAGTGCGCGCCCATGTCTCCGCAAGCAGCGAAGGCGTTTCCATCGATGGCGGCAAAGGCGTCGGCAGAGTGACGAAGCCGGGTCTTGACCAGCCGGTGGGCAACGCAGCGATCAATTCCGGACCGCGCGCCATGATCGAATCAGCGGTTAAAGCAGTCTGCAGTGAACTGCATTACGATGGCGGGATCGATGTGATCATTTCGGTGCCGGAAGGCGAGGCGGCTGCAGAGAAGACCTTTAACGGGAAACTCGGCATAGAGGGCGGTATATCTATCCTTGGGACGACGGGGATCGTGGAACCGATGAGCGAGCAGGCCCTCGTGGATACCATAGAAATCGAACTGAAACAGACAGCCTTGGATTCGGACAGACTCATCATCACACCAGGTAACTTCGGTGAGAATTACATCGCTTCCGAAGGTCTGGACCGGCTTGGTGTGCCGGTGCAGAAGTTCTCGAACTTCCTGGGAGAGACACTGGACATCCTGTCTGGGCTGAATATCAAAGAAGTGCTGCTGGTGGCCCATGTGGGCAAATTATCCAAGGTAGCGGCAGGCATCATGAACACCCATTCCAAATATGCAGATGGACGGAACGAGATTTTCTGTGCTCATGCCGCCGTGAAAGGGGCAAGCACGGAAGTCTGTTGGGAGCTGATGGATGCAGCGACGACGGACGCGTGTATCGAGATCCTCGATGAAGCAGGGATCCGCGGTCCAGTCATTGAGAGCATCATGAGCGCTGTGCAGCAGAAGCTGGAACACAGAGTCAAAGACAATTACCGCATTGGAGCCATCATGTTCTCCAATGTTTACGGGCAACTTGGGATGACAGATAATGCAAAGGCAATCCTGCGCGGTTGGGAAAACGCGGCAGAAGGATATAAGGAGGACACAAAATGATTCATTTCGTAGGAGCAGGCCCTGGAGCAGCAGATCTTATCACAATGAGAGGCGCAAGGCTTCTGCAGGAAACAGACATCATCATCTACGCGGGAAGTCTGGTAAATCCGGCACTGTTGGAGTATGCGAAAGTTGGATGTCAGATTTACAACAGCGCTGAGATGACATTGGAGGAAGTCATTGATGTCATGAAGGACGCCGAAAGCAAAGGCCTCGATACGGTCAGACTGCATACGGGTGATGCAAGCCTTTATGGCGCGATTCGCGAGCAGATGGATCTGCTGGATGAACTCGGCATCGAGTATGAAGACATTCCGGGCGTGTCATCTTTCAGTGGTGCAGCGGCAGCGCTGAATGCAGAGTATACACTTCCGGGCGTCAGCCAGAGTGTTGTCATCACGAGAATGGCGGGAAGGACGCCTGTCCCTGAGAAAGAAAGCATCCGCGAGTTTGCAAAGCATGATTGCACGATGGTCATCTTCCTGTCGACAGGACTGCTTGAGGAAGTCAGCGAAGAACTGATGGAAGGCGGCTATGCAGCAGATGCACCGGCAGCTATTGTCTACAAGGCAACCTGGCCGGAAGAAAAGGTCGTTCACTGCACCGTAAGCACATTGGCAGAAACCGCAAGGGAAAACAATATCACGAAGACCGCCCTGATTCTGGTAGGCGGATTCCTGGGCGATAAGTACGAGAGAAGCAAGCTTTACGATCCTGGATTCACAACAGAATTCAGACAAGCGAGCAAATAATCTGACCTTTGGGCAGAGAGATAGAAGAGCATGAGACTGGCATATCTGGCGTTTTCAGAAAAAGGATATGAACTGGCCTGTAAGCTGGCCGGTGAGCTCGGCGGAACGGCTTACCGAAGCGGACAGCCCCAGAACCTGGCGGAGTGGACGGAAGAACACTTCAGAACGGAGGAGGGGCTTGTTTTCGTGGGTGCGGCGGGCATTGCAGTGCGCGCCATCGCACCTTTTGTCGCGGACAAAACGACGGATCCGGCAGTTGTCGTGATCGATGAACGAGCCCTTAATGTGATTCCGATTCTCTCAGGACATTTGGGAGGCGCCAATGATCTGGCACGGGAAATCGCGAAGGTGACCGGCGCAGGCTGCGCGATTACAACGGCGACCGACATCAACGGCGTGTTTGCTGTGGACGAGTGGTCAAAACGGCAGAGATGCCGTCTTCTGGAACCGAAGCGCATCGTGAATATTTCAGGAGCCCTTCTCGGCGGCGGCACTGTCACAGTCAGAAGTCGCTGGGAAATCGAAGGAGAATCACCGGAGGGAATAGAGGTGGTTTCCGGCGATAGCGGGAAGATGGGGCGTAACGAAACAGAGTGCAGCACAGATGTTGTGCTGGATGTGTTCCGAGGTGCAGAGGAGGCGCTGCACATCGTTCCTTCTATATGCGTGCTTGGCATCGGCTGCCGCAAGGGAACAAAAATAGAAGCCATTGAGTTTTTGTATGAAAAACTCAGGAAGGAGACCGGGCTGCTGGCAGAGTCCATCTGCGGCGCGGCTTCCATAGATCTAAAAAAGGAAGAGCAAGGGCTGCTGGAGTTCTGCAGCAATCACGGCTGGGAGATCGACTTTTATAGCAGTGAGGAACTGGCCGCCGTTCCGGGAAGTTTCAGTTCTTCTGAAATGGTCAAATCAGTCACAGGCGTCGACAATGTCTGTGAGCGCAGTGCAGCTCTGAAGTCCGGCGGTGAGGTTATCGTGAAGAAGATGGCGGAAAACGGCGTGACTATGGCTGTGGCAATTAAAGAATACAAACCAAACTGGGAGTGGAAAAATGAGTAAAGTATATGCAGTAGGAATCGGTCCTGGCGGAGAAGAATTCTTCACCCAGGAAGCAAAAGCGGCGCTGGAGAGAGCGGATGTCATAGCGGGGTACACAGTTTATGTGGATCTTGTGAGAGATATGTTCCCCGGCAAGGAGTTTTTCACAACGCCTATGAAGCAGGAAATCGAACGCTGCCGCTGGGCCATAGAGACTGCCTGCACAGGAAAGACTGTTGCAGTCGTCTGCAGCGGAGACGCAGGTGTATACGGCATGGCGGGACTTATGATCGAGCTCGCCGACCAGTATGACGATGTGGAAATCGAAGTGGTCGCAGGCGTGACCGCGGCAAATTCCGGCGCAGCAGTTCTGGGAGCTCCCCTTGGACACGATTTCTGTCTCATTTCTCTGTCGGACCTTCTCACACCGTGGGAGCTGATTGAGAAGAGACTCCACTGTGCAGCAGAAGCGGACTTCGCCATCTGCCTCTACAATCCGCGTTCCAAGAAGCGTGCGGATTATCTGCAGAAGGCCTGCAATATCATGATGGAACACAAGAACCCGGATACGATTTGCGGATGGGTCAAGAACATCGGCAGAGAAGGGCAGGAATACAATATCGTGAAACTTTCAGAACTGGAGAATGAACCAGTGGATATGTTCACAACGGTATTCATAGGTTCTGCAACGACAAAGGTTATTGCGGGAAGAATGGTAACACCAAGAGGATATGAAAAACATGAAGATAGTTATTTTCGGGGGAACATCTGAAGGACGTGAGCTATCCTGCGAACTGGCAAAAGCAGGAGCAGAGGTCGTCGTCAGCGTCGCCTCGGATTACGGCGTCGAGGAACAGGGATCTGCGGAAGGCGTTACAGTTGAATGCGGACCGAAAGAGGAAGCAGAGATCCGCGCCATGATCGCAGACGCGGACGCGGTCATCGATGCGACCCATCCATACGCCGTCATCGTGACGGACAACATCAGAAAAGCTGCGGAAGCAGAAGGTGTGGAGCGTCTGCGATTGCTCCGGGATGAGAGCCGGATCAGCATCTACGACAGCGGCAAAGAAAGCGACGATGACAGCCTGCATGGCGCAGCCGGCATTTGTTTCGCAGAAGACGCGGAGGACGCGGCACGGATAGCCGCGCAGATGGGCGGCAGAGTGTTGCTCACCACCGGTTCAAAGGACCTGGGAATCTACGGTGAACTTCTGAATCCGGAACAGCTTTATCCGCGGGTATTGCCTTTGATTTCCAGCATTGAATCCTGCGAGGCAGCAGGAATTCCGCACAGGAATATTATCGCCGTGCAGGGACCATTCTCCGAGGAACTGAATAAAGCGGTCATCAGGGAATACGAAATCGATGTGATGATTACAAAAGACAGCGGCGCAGCAGGAGGCTTTCCGGAGAAGATCAGCGCCGCAAAGGACTGTCAGATACCGGTCATTGTCATCACCAGACCGGAGGAAGAAGGACTCAGCTTTGAAGAAATACTTGCAGTGTGCAGGGAGAGGATGAAATGAAAGTAACGCTTGTCGGAACCGGATGCGGTGATCCGGGTACCATGACGGAAGAAGTGAAGAGAACGCTCGAAAACGCAGATGTGGTCATCGGCGCGCCGAGACTTCTCGAAGCAGTAGAGGAATACACGAAACCGGAAAGCATCAAAGTGCCGGAAATCAAAGCATCCATGATCCTGCGTGCCATCGAAGATGAAAGTGAAAAGGCAGCAGGTGCAGACGGTGACTGCAGCGTATGTGTCGCTTACAGCGGGGATTCCGGTTTTTATTCTGGCACACGCAGTTTGCTGCCTTTGCTGGAAGAAGCGGGGATCGAGGCGAAAGTCATGCCGGGAATCTCAAGCATCCAGATCATGGCAGCACGTCTTAAGAGACCATGGCAGGATTGGAAACTCGTATCGGCTCATGGAACGGACTGCAATCCGGTGACAGAAGTCATGGAAGGAAAAGATGTCTTCTTCTTGACGGGCGGCGCACTTGGACCAGCGGAACTCTGCAGCAAGCTGACGGAAGCCGGCCTTGGGGATTTGAAAGTCTGGATCGGCGAGAAACTGTCCTACAAAGATGAAATCATCCTGTCTGGAAAGGCAGCTGAATATACAGGATACAAATTTGATTCCCTGTCAGTGATGCTCGCGGAAGCAGCGCCGTGCAAAGGCGATATGACGCCGGGCATCGATGATGGTGAATTCATCCGCGGCGATATTCCGATGACGAAGCAGACCATACGCGCTGCGATCATCTCAAAGATGAAAGTGGCGAAGACGGATACCGTATGGGATGTTGGCGCCGGAACCGGAAGCGTCAGTGTGGAACTGGCCATGAAAGCATCCCGCGGCGCAGTCTGGGCTGTTGAACGGGAGCCGGAAGGCTGCAGACTGATTGGAGAGAACAAGAAGAAGTTCGGCGTGTGGAACCTGAATGTCATTGAGGGGAAAGCGCCGGATGCTCTTGCAGAGTTGCCTGCTCCCGACAAAGTGTTCATTGGCGGATCCAGCGGAAGTCTGAAAGAGACCATGGACCTTGTGTTGGAAAAGAATGAACAGGCACTAGTCTGCGTTTCCGCAATCGTGCTAGAAACCATGGCAGATACCGTCAAGCTCATGACGGAACGCGGCATGGATACAGATATCATACATGTGAGCGTCAACACATCACGCCCGATTGGAAAGCGCCATATGATGATGGCAGCCAATCCGATATATATCATCACAGGCCGCAAAAAAACGGAAGCGGCTGAATAAGGAGGATCAGCTTATGATGAAGCTGATGATTACAGCAGCTGCGTCGAATAGCGGCAAGACCGCTGTCACATGTGGGCTGCTGTCATTGTTGAAAAGAAAAGGACTGGACCCGTGCGCCTTCAAGTGCGGTCCGGATTATATAGACCCTATGTTCCACCGCTCCGTCCTGGGCATTTCCAGCAACAATCTGGATGTGTTCCTGGCGGGAGAAGAAGGTATCAAGGATGTGTTCGCAAGGAACATCATCGGTCACGGAGCCGCTGTGTGCGAAGGCGTCATGGGATATTACGACGGGGTGAGCGATTACGAGGGGACGAAGACCGGTGACTACGCAAGCGCGTATCATGTTGCCAGCCTTCTGGAGATTCCGGCGGTTCTTGTAGTGCGCCCGAAAGGCGCGGCTCTTACCCTGGCAGCTGTGATCAAGGGCGTTGCCCAGTTTAAGGAACAGAGCCGCATCTGCGGCGTTATCTTCAATGACTGCAGTGAAATGTATTATAGGATGTATGCTCCGGCAATCGAGGAAGCCAGCGGGATTCCTGTTTTGGGATTTGTCCCTCACATGGAGGAAGCGGATTTCGAAAGCAGGCATCTGGGTCTGATGACAGCAGAAGAAATCGACGATCTGGCGGGGCGAATCGACAGAATCGGACAGAAGATGGAAGAGACCATTGATCTGGACAGACTGTTTGCTGTCGTCGGGGCAGATGATGCAGATGATATAGAAGAAACTGTCTTTACAGGCGCTGCCGCATGTAGCTCTGAAGGAAAGGTCCGCATCGCTGTTGCGAAGGACGAAGCATTCAACTTCATATATGCGGATACGATCACAGCACTGGAGGACGCCGGCGCAGAGATCGTGTATTTCAGCCCGCTGCGCGACGCTGCGTTGCCGGAAGGCATCTGCGGCATGTATTTGCCTGGCGGATATCCAGAGCTCTACGGCAGGCAGCTGTCCGAGAACAGCAGTATGCGCAGTTCCATTCTGGAAGTAGTCAAAGCAGGGCTTCCGACCATCGCTGAGTGCGGTGGGTTCCTCTATCTGTCCACAGAGCTTGAGGATGCAGAGGGGAAAAGCTGGCCGATGGTCGGTTTGCTGCCGGGACATGGAAGCAATGCGGGCAAACTGGTGCGCTTCGGATACGGACACATCAGCGCAGATCAGGATAGTCTGCTCCTGCGCAAAGGTGAGCAGGTACCGGTCCATGAGTTCCACTACTGGGATACCACGGCGGACGGATCCGACATGACGCTGACCAAGATGTCCACGGGCAGACAATGGAACTTTGGCTATGCGGGCGATACGCTCTACGCAGGCTTTCCGCATCTGTACATTGCAGGCGGCGGATTGGCGGAGCGATTCGTCAGTGCATGCAGGAAATAGAAGATAGAAAATGTTGTTTTTGTTGTTATTTGAGTTATCGATCATATTCGGCTTCCTGCTGGACTTGCTCTTCGCAGATCCGGCGAAGCTGCCGCACCCGGTGGTCATCATCGGCAAAGGCATCACCGTCCTTGAGAAGGGACTCCGGAAAGCCTTCCCGAAGAGCCCGAGCGGTGAACGGGCGGCAGGACGGCTGATGGCAGGGATCATCGTTGTGGTGACCTACATCGTGACTATGGGGCTCTGCCTGATTGCGTGGATGGTGCATCCCGTGTTGTTCCTGCTTTTGCATACCCTGTGGTGCTGGCAGGCAATCGCAGTGAGAGGACTCGCCAAGGAAGCAAAGAACGTTTACAGTTTTTTGAGTCCGGAATGTGATATTGAGGGCGCCAGGAAAGCCGTATCGAGAATCGTCGGTCGGGACACTCAGGAGCTGACGGCGGAAGGAGTGACTAAGGCTGCTGTGGAAACAGTGGCGGAGAGTTTTTCCGATGGAGTAGCAGTGCCGTTTTTCTATATGATGATCGGTGGGGCGCCTCTGGCACTCACATACAAAGCAATCAACACCATGGACAGCATGGTGGGATATAAAAACGAGCAATACATCAACTTCGGACGCGGACCGGCCCATCTGGACGATTTGGCAGGTCTGATTCCTTCAAGACTTGCGGCGCTTATGTGGATCGCTGCCGCGGGAATGATGGAGCATAGCGCGAGGAATGCGTGGCGCATCTGGAGACGCGATAACCGCAATCATCCAAGTCCGAATTCCGCACAGACAGAATCCGCCTGCGCGGGCGCGCTGGGTGTACAGCTCGCAGGTCCTGCCTATTATTTCGGAGAACT
This sequence comes from uncultured Eubacteriales bacterium, assembly GCA_902763505.1. Lineage (GTDB taxonomy): Bacteria > Bacillota > Clostridia > Peptostreptococcales > Anaerovoracaceae > Lentihominibacter. Next base: position 26,793 of record CACWSO010000008.1, read on the forward strand.
TTACAATAAACCGACCATCGGTGATAAAACCAGAGCCATAGAGCCGGAAGATATATTAAGAACAAACAGAATGATGTATGCGGCATCGCTGATTGCACTACTTCTGACTATGGCAGTCAGTGCGACCCTCATCATTGCAGCAGTATAGGAGTCATAAGCAAATTGACCAGACCACAGAACCAGCATGGAGGCGACTGGGCCTCCTTCGAAATAGAATATGGAAGACCGCCTCTTGATTTCTCCATGAATGTCAATCCTCTTGGCATGTCAGAGAAGGTCAAGAAAGCTATTGCAGAAGCGACGGAGACGGCGGAGAGATATCCGGATCCGGCGTGTAGGCAGCTGCGCAGTGCACTGGCAGAGGCAGAAGGCGTCAGCATGGACCGCATTTTTTGCGGGGCAGGCGCGGCAGATATCATCTATCGCCTCGCAAAGTCGTTAAAGCAGGGTGATGATCCGCGCCTTCTGATTACCGCACCGACCTTTTCGGAGTATGAGGAAGCATTCGCGTCAGAAGGATGGCGCGTGGAACGATGGCTTCTAAAAGAGGAAGAAGACTTCAGAATCGGGGAAGACCTTGTGCGTGCGATCGAGGTGGTCAACAGGCAGCCGGATAGTGGCGTAGATGTGCTGTTCCTGTGCGAGCCGAACAACCCGACAGGGATCACGACGGACAGAGCGCTGCTTTTGGAGATTTTGAACGTGTGCAAGAGGGCAGGGATAACCCTCATCATCGATGAGTGTTTCAACGGTTTTCTGGATGATCCGGAGCAGCACACAATGAAAGGCTGTCTGGAACGATACAGCAATCTGATTATATTGAAGGCGTTCACGAAGCTATACGGGATGGCAGGGGTCCGATTGGGCTATTGCCTTTGCCCGTCAGCGGGGATGGCGGAATCTCTTGCAAAAGCAGGACCGCCGTGGAATGTTTCCAGTCTGGCGCAGGCTGCTGGAATAGCAGCGCTGGAAGACTACAACTATGCAGAAGCAGGCCGGAGAATCGTACAGGAAGAACGACCGTTGCTGAAGGATGCGCTCAGACAGCTTGGTATCGCTGAAGTATATGGGGAGGCGAACTATCTTCTTTTCAAGGGACCGGTCGGTCTGGATGAGAAGATGCGGAAACGCGGCATCCTGATCCGAAACTGCGACAATTACTACGGACTTGGAGAAGGCTGGTATCGAATCGCAGTGAGGACTCACGAAGATAATCTGAAACTCCTTGAGGAGATGAAGCAGACAGGAGAAATCGATCGATGAAGAAGAGATGCATTATGATACAAGGCACCATGTCGGATGCAGGCAAGAGCGTTGTCTGCGCCGCGTTGTGCAGGATATTCAAACAGGACGGATACAAGGCCGCGCCGTACAAGAGCCAGAACATGGCTCTGAACAGCTACATTACCAGAGATGGTTTTGAGATGGGCAGGGCGCAGGTCATGCAGGCGGAAGCGGCAGGAATCGAGCCGGATGTCCGCATGAATCCTGTTCTCCTCAAGCCGTCGAGCGACACAGGAAGCCAGATTATCGTGCTCGGTGAAGTGCGCGGTGAAATGTCCGCCATGGAGTATCACAACTACAAGAAGGAATTGCTTCCGGAAGTTCTGGAAGCCTTCCAAAGCCTTGCCGAAGAGAATGACATCATCGTCATTGAAGGAGCAGGAAGCCCGGCGGAGATCAACCTGACGGACAACGATATCGTCAACATGGGACTGGCATCTTATCTCAATGCGCCGGTCATTCTGGTCGGTGATATCGACCGAGGAGGTGTCTTCGCACAGCTCTACGGCACGGCAGCTCTGATGAACAAGGATGACAGAGACCGCATTGAGGGGATGATCATCAACAAGTTCAGAGGAGATATTGAGATCCTGGAGCCTGGGCTGAAGATGTTGGAGGAGAAGACAGGCATCCCGATCCTCGGCGTCATTCCGATGATCCATGTGGATCTGGATGATGAAGATTCCCTTTCATCCCGTCTGACGAAGACCGGCGGAGTCAGCCCGATCGACATTGCAGTCATCCGGCTGCCGAGACTGTCCAATTTCACAGATTTCAACGCACTGGAAATGGAAGCACTTTCAGGTGTCCGTTACGTCAGAGAAGTCAGGGAACTTGGTGATCCTGATCTGATCATCATTCCGGGGACAAAGAGCACCATGGATGATCTGCTTTGGATGAGACAGAACGGGTTGGAGGCATCAATTTTAAAACATGCAGCTGCGGGCAAGCCGGTCATCGGCGTATGCGGCGGATACCAGATGCTGGGCGAGCAGCTCTTCAATCCGGAGCATTATGAAGGAAAAACGGAATACCTGAAGGGTATGGGGCTTTTGCCTGTCGATACCGTATTCACAGCAGACAAATCCAGAACGAGAGTACAGGGCGAAGTCAAAGCAGAACCTTTCGCCGGCGTGCAGCTCGACGGATATGAAATACATATGGGCGTCAGCACGGTCAAAGGAGATCCGTTCTGCCACCTCAGCAACGGCAAGGATGATGGCTGCTGCAAAGGCAACGTCTTCGGAACATATCTCCACGGTTTATTCGATACCGGAGAACTGACGGAAACGCTGATCCGGTGGCTGGCTGAGCGCAAAGGCATCGATCCGGGTGAGATGACAATCATCCCACACGAGACCTATGTCCAGCAGCAGTATGATATATTGGCGGAAGAAGTCCGCAAAGTTCTTGACATGGATAAGATCTACGAGATTATGGATCGCTATGAGGTGAAGTTATGAACAAATACGAATACGTCCGTCCGGCGGATATCGAAAAAGAAAGTATGCGCATTATTGAAGCGGAACTGAAAGAGCGGGGAATTGAGATTCCTGAGGAGAATATGACTGTGGTCAAAAGAGTCATACATACCTCAGCGGATTTTGATTACGGTACGAACCTGAAGTTCACAGACGGCGCAGTCAGACGCGTTGTGGAAGCACTCCGTGAAGGGGACTGTACCTTTATCACCGACACAAACATGGCTCTTTCGGGAATCAGCAAACCATCGCTGAAGAAGCTTTCGTCCCAGGCTCTTTGCTATATGGCGGATGAAGAAATCATGAAGCAGGCCAAGGAGCAAGGCACGACCAGAGCATATGCGTCCATGCGCCGCGGGGCTGCAGAGTATCCAAATGGTATCTTCGTTTCCGGTAATGCACCGACGGCGCTGATTGCTTTGTCGGAGATGATCCGCGAGGGGTTGAAGCCGACGCTGGTTATCGGTGTTCCGGTAGGATTTGTCAATGTGGTAGAGAGTAAGGAAGAGCTCTTCGAAATCTGTGAGGAGCATGATATACCGGCAATTGTTGCTTTTGGAAGAAAAGGCGGCAGCAATGTTGCAGCGTCGATCTGCAACGCGCTGCTGTATTCAGCCGTTGATATGGTGGACCCGATGAAGAGAGGATGGCAGAAATAATGAAGACTAGTTTCAAAAAACTTGCGGCGCTGGTACTGTCTGTCTGCATGCTGGTGCTGATGCTAGCAGGATGCGGCGGCGGTTCCGGCAGTGAAGCAGAAGAAACCGGCGCGCCCGATATCAGCGGACTGACCTATGAGTCAGAGATGGAACTTCAGAAAGCGACCGAATTCAACGTGTATCATTATGAAGGGGGATACGATCTGATCGATATCCATGAGGGTGATCAGTTCCTCCTCGTTCCGGAAGGCGCCGAAGTACCGGAAAGTGTGCCGGAAGGAATTATCGTTCTCCAGAAGCCAATCGACAAAATCTATCTGGCGGCGACGGCTACCATGGCCATGTTCTGCTCCTGCAATGCGTTGGATCACATCAGAATGTCGTCCATTAAGGAAAACGACTGGTCCTTCGACGAGCCGCGGGAAGCGATGGCGAGCGGAGACATCATCTACGCTGGCAAGTACAGCGCGCCGGATTATGAGACGCTGTTTGATGAAGAGTGCGATCTGGCCATTGAATCCACCATGATCTACCACACGCCGGAGGTCAAGGAGATGATTGAGAAGCTGGACGTTCCGGTTCTGGTCGACCGGTCCAGTTATGAGGAAGATCCTTTGGGCAGAGCGGAGTGGATCAAACTCTACGGTGTACTGACGGATCATCAGGAGGATGCGGATGCCTTCTTCAACGAGCAGATGGAGAAACTGAAAGATCTGGATGATTTTGAAAATACAGAGAAAACTGTCGCGTTCTTCTATCTGACAGCAGACGGCAAAGTCGTCGTTCGCAAGAGCACAGACTATGTTCCAAAGATGATCGAAATTGCAGGCGCAAGATACGCATTCGCCGATCTGGAAGACGACAGCGATAGGACCTCCGTCGATATGTCCGTAGAGACATTTTATGAGACTGCGGTAGATGCTGATTACATCATCTATAACGGAAGCATCGACGGTTCTGTCAAGACCATGGACGATTTGCTGGCAAAGGATCCGATCATGAAGGAACTGAAGGCGGTAAAAGATAATAAATGCTGGGTAACAGGCGACTCTATGTATCAGAGAACCGATATCATTGCCGACATGATCCTCGATTTCCACAAAGCATTCACAGAGGATGATCCATCAGATTTGAAATACATACAGAAACTGCAATAACAAATTGAAACAAAAGAGATAAGAATGAACGACAACAAAGGAAGAGAGACAAAAATAAATACGCAGGATCAGCCGACAGCTATCGGCGGATACCATGCAGAGAACTTCCGGCGCCGCACTAGATGTGTGATCGTTTTTGCGGTCATGATTGCTGCTTTCGCAGTGACGATCGTGATCAATATCAACTCGGGAAATGTGCACATAGGCGTCGGTGAAATCGCCAAGGCAATCTTCATGCGGGAGGGACCGGATAAGATTCTGGATATCATCTGGACGATCAGATTGCCGAGAATCATCGTTTCCATGCTCCTTGGTGGTGCATTGGCGCTGGCAGGTTTCCTGCTGCAGACATTCTTTGAGAATCCGATTGCAGGTCCATATGTACTCGGTATTTCATCAGGAGCTAAGATGGTGGTCGCAATCGCGATGATTGTCTTCATGCAGAACGGTCTGCATGTTTCATCCGTGACATTGATCGCGGCAGCATTCATCGGCTCCCTGATTGCAACCATGTTCATCGTAGCCGTATCCTTCCGGATACACAATATGGCGGCTCTTCTCGTCGCCGGAATCATGGTTGGTTACATCTGCAATGCGGTTACGGAATTCATCATCACCTTCGCCGAGGACTCAGATATTGCGAACCTCCATGTATGGTCTCAGGGAAGCTTCTCGGGCATGAGCTGGAGTAACGTTGCAGTCTGTCTGTTCGTCGTAGGCATCGGTTTCGTTCTGACCATGGTGATGAGCAAGCCGATCGGAGCGTTTCAGATGGGTGAGAACTACGCTGCAAGCATGGGCGTCAACATCAGATTGTTCAAGTTCGCATTGATTACATTATCGAGTCTGCTCACAGCTTGCGTGACCGCCTTTGCAGGACCGATTTCCTTTGTCGGCATCGCCGTTCCATTCCTGATCAAGGGAGCGCTGGGAACTGCGAAACCTTTGGTGGTGATTCCGGGATGCATGCTGGGCGGCGGCGTGTTCTGTATGGTTTGCGACGTCATCGCAAGGCTTGCGTTCGCGCCGACAGAATTGAATATCAGTACCGTTACGGCGGTGTTCGGCGCACCGGTCGTTATTTACATGATGGTCAGAAGAAGGAGGCAGCGCTCATGAGTAACAGACGTGATGCCTACATCAGCATGGACAAGCTGGCCGTCGGATACAACGGCAAGGCAATTATAAAGGATATTTGTATCGATATCGGCAAGGGGGAAATCGTCACATTGATTGGTCCGAACGGAGCCGGTAAATCGACGATTCTGAAGAGTATCACAAGACAGCTTTCACTGATCAGCGGTAAGGTCTGGTACGGTGAGAAGAATCTTCATAAGATGACCGCGAAAGAAGTCTCAACAAAGATGGCGGTCGTTCTGACAGAGCGCCTGAAGGCGGAGCTCATGACCTGCTATGACATCGTTGCCAGCGGCAGATATCCGTACACAGGCAAGCTGGGACTTCTGACGGAAGAGGATGAGCGTATGGTCGACGAAGCGATGGCGGCGGTCAATGCGACAGAGTTCGGTCCGAAGGATTTCAACGCCATCAGTGACGGGCAAAAGCAGCGAGTTCTGCTCGCGAGAGCCATCTGTCAGGATCCTGAGATCATCATCCTGGATGAACCGACTTCCTTCCTGGATGTCAGGTACAAGCTGGAACTTCTGTCCATATTGCGGAACATGGCAAAGAAGAAGGGCATTACCGTCATCATGTCCCTCCATGAAATAGACCTGGCGGAGAAGATTTCTGACAAGATCATCTGTGTCAAGGGAGATCATATCTATCGCTACGGAACGCCGGAAGAGGTGTTTGAAGAAGAGATGATTCGTGATTTGTATTCCATCGACAATGGATTTTTCGATCCGCTTTTGGGAAGTATCGAGCTTCCGGCGCCGACGGGGGACACCGATGGTGAGGCAAATGCAGCAGAGCCGAAGGTGCTCGTCATTTCGGCTGGCGGCAGCGGCATCCCGGTGTACCGCAGACTGCAAAAGCAAAACATCCCATTCATAGCGGGCATTCTTTCTGAGAACGATATTGATTATCAACTGGCAAGACTTCTGGCGGCAGAAGTGATTACGACGCCGGCCTTCGAACCGATCAGTGAAGAAGCCTTTGCAAAGGCAATGGATGCGGTTGCACAATGCGACCGCGTAATCGACACAGACTTCCCAATTGGCTCGGCAAACAAGAGAATTGAGTTTCTGCTTCAGGCGGCGGATGATGCCGGGAAGCTGGAACGAGTGTAATTAGTTTAAAATTAAAAGGACTTCACATCCATGTGAAGTCCTTTTTTGGATTCTGTTTTTTATTTTCCAAACAGAGTGAGCGTCAGGTCATATTCGATTTCGTGCGGTTCGCTCATGGCAGTCGTATCTGCGATGACTTTGAACGGTTCGTTCAGAACAGAAACCGGAATTTCGAAGATGGAGCCGACGCTTGATTCATCGTCCGCATTTGCCAGTTCTTCCTGGTTGACGGGTTCATATTTTTCACCGTCTACAATCATGTAATCATAGTGCGGGCTGTCCCATTTGACCGTCAGGGTGGCTGCGCCGTCTGCAACCGTCAGAGCAGCTGGGCTTTCGATTTCAGCCTTGCCGGTGCCGCCTTCCTTAGCGACTTCGACCTGATAGTCACCATCTTCCAGATCGATGGCAGTGCCTGCATGGACGTCATCGCCAGGAACTGGGTTTGAGACTTTGACTTTGTGGTCGTACCAGTTGTCGTGGGTGCCGATGAGTGCAACGTCGAATTCTTCGTCAAGAGCTGGTACAGGGATGTCGAATCCATAAACCTCTTCCACGTAGCCATCGCTGTATGTGACCTCATCAGTAGTCGGTTCGATCAGCTCTGCACCGTCCTTCTGGGCATCTTCTGCCAGACCGTAAAAAAGGTTTACTATTTTCTTCGACTGCAGGCTGACATGAATCGTCATCTGGCCGTCCTTGACGGTCAGGATGCCTTTGTCGTTGTTTGCTTCGCTTACATGGAACATCGGGCTGTCCGTTGTGAACGTGGCAACGTAAGTTCCGTCTGGGATTCCCGGATCCGCAGCTTCTTCGGAAGCGCCTGAACCGCATCCCGCAAGTGTGAAGGCTGTCATGATGAAAACAGCCAGTATTGCTAATAGAGATTTCTTCATTGTATTATCCTTGTGTTTTTAGGATCATGATCCTGAATACTGCAGGAGCGAGAACGAAAGATTCTTCGCACCCGCCCCTGAATAGTTTATTTATGAGTGCCTCTTAAGAGGTGATTCATTATTTGATGACTGCACCAGTGTGCTCTACGTACATCTGCTGGATGTCAGCAATTCTACCAAGACCTTCGATCTGGCTGGTTACATTATCTGCACCGAATCCTTCGCCGATGTCAACTGGTTCGTCAGCGCCTTCTACTTCGAATTCACCGCCGTTTGCCAAAGCATCGCCCCAGTCGCCTGCCATGTCGTTGTTAGCGTGGTCGCCTGCAACTACCATCATCGGACGGAGAATGATCTTTGTGTAGCCCTTTTCTTCAACAGCCTTCTTTACTTCCGGAAGTGCTGTGTCAGGAGGGTTTCCTTCAACGGTTCCTACGAATACGTTGTCATATCCGAGTTCGTCCATCTGAGTCTGCATCTGGTCATAGGTAACGTTTGCTTCGTGTGAAGTTCCGTGTCCCATGAATACGAGGGCAGTGCCGTCTTCCTTCATAGCGTCGAGTGAGTCATAGTCTGAAACGGAAACTGCTTCTGCTACCATTGCTTCTGCAGCTCTCGTCTTGTCTTCGTTAATGACGGAAGCGTCTGCTCCGACTTCACCGAGGAGCGGCTCAGCGATTTCTACAGATTCGAACTGATCTTCGTATTCTTTTACAGCGTCACACAGTTCGTCATACTCAGCACCATGCATCAGGTGCGTCGGCTGTACGACCAGATTCTTGACTCCGTTGGCAACTGCTCTGTCGAGAGCCTGCTGCATGTTGTCGATCTTCTCGCCGTCACGGGCCTGTACGTGGTTGATGATGATCTGAGCAGTGAATGCTCTTCTGACTGACCAGTCAGGGTAAGCTTCCTGCAGAGCCTTTTCGATTCCACCGATATCGGTTGCTCTGCTGTCGTTGAATGACGTACCGAAGCTGACTACGAGCAGCTCGTTCTCGCCGATTTCATCGCCGTTGAGCGGATCGTCAGCGGAAGCGTCGCCTGTGTCGCGTCCGAAGTAATCGAATACATCCTCGTTCTCTTCCTTCTGCTCATCGGTCAGAGCGTCATATGCAGCCTTTGCAGCTTCGCACTGAGCGTCAGTCTCATCCGTTCTCTCCTGAACCTGGATGGCTTCGATCAGCGCCGCACATTCTGCTACCGGATCACCGGATGCTGCAGGTTCTTCTGAATCTCCTGATTCGCCGCAACCTGTGACCATCAGCATCATTCCCAGCGCCATAACCAGTGACAGCGCCAAAGCAATGAATTTTCTAAGATTTTTCATAACAAAAACCTCCTTAGATAATAAAAATAACTTGATCCGAATACAAAGGCCTTCGCTAAACGGAGCAAAGACCTTCTGACAATTCGTGTTCAAGTTATGTCCAACTAGGTTGTTATGTTCCGCCAGTTACTCGTGGCCCGAAGCGTCAACAAGCGCTTCGATGTAAAGACAGGCAGGTTTCCTGACTTACGGATCATTGCCTTGCCGCCGCCTTCCCAGGATTCCCCAGTGGCACAGTGGCGAAAAGCCATCCGATTACAGTGACGAGTTCGCGCAGGAGTTACACCTGTTTCCCTATTATCTGAAGCCGAAACTTCAGCACCTGTCCAATATTTGTATTCGGCGGTATTATAACATGAAAACAGGGGCATAGCAACCCGGGAAAGGGCCGCACCCCCCCCTAGGGGTCAGGTTGACAGAACCTGCACCGCACTATATGATAGAATGCACAAAGCTATGTTGGCATATCGGAAGCCGGTGAGAACCCGGCACTGTGTCTCAGCAACCGTGACATCTACGAGGCGGACAGGTAACAAAGCATTACAGCCACTGGGCAAACTGGGAAGGCGTCCGCTGAGGTTATAAGGATCAAGTCGGGAAACTGTCAGTAGCAATAGTCGTCTTCTGAGGTAGGACGATGTTTTTTGTCGTGTTTAAGAAGAAGTGAGGAATAGAAATGGCAAAAGGTAAGGCATACGGCGTCGGCGTAGGTCCGGGAGACCCGAAACTGATGACCCTGAGAGCAGTAGAGCTCATCAAAGAAAATGATGTATTCTGTTTCCCTGGTAAAGAACCGAGGGAAACAGTCGCATATAAAATCGCTTGCGCGGCAGTACCGGAATTGGCGGAGAAGGAACTGATTCCGATCTATATGCCGATGAAGATGGATAAGGATGAGATCCGCAGACAGCACAAGGCAGGCGCGGAGATCATGGAGAAGTATCTGGATGAGGGTAAGAACGTCGTATATCTGACACTGGGTGATTCTACCGTGTACTGCACCTTCACCTATCTGCAGGCGATTATAGAGGAAGACGGCTACGAGACAGAGTTGGTACCGGGCATCACATCCTTCTGCGCAGCGGCAGCCAGAGTAGGCATTCCGCTCTGCGAGTGGAACGAGCCTTTGCATGTCATGCCGGCGCTCCACAAACTCGGTGACGACCTGAGCCTGCCGGGCAACTATGTGTTGATGAAGTCCGGCAGCCATATGGCTGAGGTCAAAGAGATCCTGAGAAAGAGCGGCAGAGATGTGAACGTGGTTGAGAACTGTGGCATGCCGAATGAGAAGGTCTACAGAGGCGTAGACGAAATCCCGGATGAGGCAGGATATTTCTCTCTGATTATCGCGAAGGAAGACGCAAGAGATCTGTAACGAAAGGAATCTGTAAGACGCACGACCAATGATCGAATTACAGAATATCACAAAAAAATTCGGTGACTTCACAGCAGTGGATCACCTGAACATGACGATTGAAACAGGGGAGTTCTTCGGACTGCTTGGGCCGAACGGCGCCGGCAAGACGACGACCATCAGCATGCTCTCTACTGTTTTGCTGCCTACGGAGGGGCAGATCTTCATCGACGGCAAAAAGCTGGACAGAAAAGCGTCCGCCGAGAAGAGCAAGCTGAGCGTCATCACCCAGGAGTTCTCCATGCGTCAGGATATGACTATCGATGAGGTCATGGAGTATCAAGGCAGACTCTACTACCTGCCGAAGAAAGTGATCCGGCAGAAGAGCGATGAACTGTTGGAGTTTGCGGGACTGCTCGATTACCGACACAGAGTCGTGCGCCATCTTTCCGGCGGCATGAAGCGCAAGCTCATGATCTGCAGAGCCCTGATGACGGAGCCGCAGATTTTGCTGCTCGATGAACCGACGGCGGGAATGGACGCCATCTCAAGACGCCAGATGTGGAATCTGCTGAGACAGCTCCACGGCGAAGGCATCACGATTCTCCTGACGACACATTACATTGAAGAAGCACAGTCCCTCTGTGAGCGCGTGGCGCTGATCAACAGAGGACAGCTGAACACCATAGACACACCGGACAATCTGATCAATGAGCTTGGACGGTACGCGGTGGATGAGACGGCGGATGAAACACTCCACTCCTCATACTACCCGACCAGAGAGGAAGCCATTGAGTATCTCAGAAGCTCCGATAAGGAAGCATCCCTGAGAAACACGACCCTGGAAGACGTCTTCGTCTACAGAATCGGCAGAGGATTGGAACAGAAGTAAGGAAGCGCAAAGGCAACATCACCGATGGGAATCATTGCAGTTTTATGGGAAAAGTGGAGAGAGTTCCGAAGGGACTTCTATAAGATCACATTAGCGGCCACAATCACACCGCTGATGTATCTTATCGTGTTCGGACTCGGCATCCAGACCACCTCCCATGGTGAGCCGTACCTGAACTTTCTGGTGCCCGGCATCGTCGCCATGTCCACCATGACAGGCAGCTTCAGCGCCGTCGCACAGAACATGAGTGTGCAGAGGCTCTACGAGAAAGCCCTCGACCAGGTTATGGTTTCACCGACTCCGTTGTGGCAGTTTATCCTGGGACAGGTCATCGGCGGAAGTCTCAGGGGAATGTACGCAGCCGGCATCATCATGTTGATCACACTGCCGATTGCTGCGGATCTGACTTTCAACGGATGGTCCTTCCTCGTGATGTTCCTGAACGGACTGGTCTTCTCAACGATCGCACTCGTGCTGTCGTTCCTGGCAAAGAGTTATACAGATGCGCCGCGTTTCACATCATACATCATCATGCCGATGTCGTTTTTGTGCAATACGTTCTTCTCGACCGATCAGATGCCGATGGGTATCCGTCAGGTCGTAGAGCTGCTGCCGCTTTCACAGGCATGCGAGATGATCAGAAGCGTATCGGCCGGAGGGTCGACGGGCGTATTTGGCTGGATCGTGCTGCTGGTGTATCTGGCAGTATTCTCAGCGATTTCTGTTGCTTTTGTATATAAGAAAAAGAATTTGTAGATATGACGGAAAAAGCACTGCTCGTAGTGAGCTTCGGAACTTCATATGCGCAGACGCGGGAGCGCACCATCGGTGCCATCGAAGAGAACCTGGCTGAACGCTTCCGGGATCGGACCGTGCGTCGGGCATGGACCAGTAATTTCATCATCAAGAAAGTGGCGAAGACGGAAGGACTGATTGTGGATACGCCGGAGGAGGCTTTAGAAAAGCTGGCGGAAGAAGGCGTAAAGGACGTCATCGTCCAGCCGACCCATCTTTCAGACGGGTATGAGAACCAACGCATGATGGAAATCATCCGCAGATACGCGGATAGGTTCGAACGGATTGCCGTAGGAAGACCGCTGCTCTTTACCGCAGAGGACAGGGATGCTGTGGCGCATCTGATGCCGCAGCTGTGCCTGGGAGACAGCGAGGAAGATCGGGCGCTGCTGCTCATGGGACACGGATCGGAGAAACATCCCGTTCCTGTGTACGAAGAACTGCAGGAGAGTTTTGCAAAGGCAGGAATCAGGAATGTCTTCGTCGGCACCGTCGAAGGAACGCCGTCATTTGAGGATGCGAAAGCGCTTCTCGACGGATCCGGATACAAGAAGGTGGTCCTGGCGCCGCTCATGATTGTAGCGGGTGATCACGCTGTCAATGATTTGGCGGGTGAGGAGGATTCCTGGAAGAGCATACTGGTTGGAGAAGGCTATCAGACGGAAGTCATTCTTGCGGGGCTTGGAGAATATGAGCAGATGCAGAATCTGTTCGCAGAACATGCCGCACAGGCGGAATCGATATAAATCAGGCAGAATCAATATAGATAAATAAAGATAATAGAAGAGCAAACAATGGCAGAAAACAGAAGGCAAAATTCCATAGGGAAGATGATCGCAGTCGTATTATTCGCTGCGCTTCTTGCCGTGTCAGTTACGGTATTCTGTCCTGACGATATACATGCGGCCGAAGGGTACGACCAGGTTGCCGGCAGCTCTGAGATGGCAGAGATGAAGGATGTCGGCAAGTACGGTATGACGCCGATCTACGGGGCCAGTATCAAAAACGGCGAGTACGAAGTGAAAGCTGAAAGCAGCTCCAGTTTCTTCAGCATTTATTCCTGCAATCTGACCGTCAAGGGGAACAAGATGAAGGCCGTGTTGACCATTGACAGCACCAGCTATGAGTGCGTGTATATGGGCAAGGCGAAAGACGCTGCAAAGGCACCAAAGGACGACTACATCTTCGCCGATGAGAAGGACTACAGAGGCAGCTTCACCATACCGATTGAAGCATTGAACGCGCCGATTGCATGCGCTGCCTTCAGCAAAAAGGAAAAGCAGTGGTACGACAGAAACATACTGATCGATGCAGCCAGCCTGCCGGAGGGCGCACTGAAAATTGAGCTTCCCGATTACAACCTGATCGACAAGGCGGTCGAGCAGTATGATGAAAATAAAGACGGCGGAAGCGCAGCCAATAAGGATGCTGCTGAAAACAATCAGCAGAACAGTTTTAACGCGCTGATTCCTGCGGCAGTCAAAATGGAGGACGACACCTATTCCATCGAAGTGAATATGATCGGCGGTTCCGGAAGGGCATCCGTCAGCTCACCGACGTGGTTCATCGTCAAAGACGGCAAGGCATATGCAAGGCTGCTGTGGAGCAGTTCCCATTATGATTATATGAAAATAAGCGGAATCAAATACGAGAATGAATCGACGGATGGAGGCAACTCCACGTTCACTATCCCAGTTGCTGTATTCGACCAGCCGATTCGTGTGATCGCAGATACAACGGCTATGGGTGATCCTGTAGAGATAGAATATGAGCTGACTTTTTATAAAGACACAATCAATTCAGTAACGAAAGTACCGCAGGAAGCGGCGAAGAGGGTCATTTACATCGCCCTGATCATCATCATCGTGGGCGGCGTACTGAATCTGGTTCTGAAGAGGAGGAAAAAACAGTGACAGACAAACAAGAAGCAAACAAGAAATATTTCCCGCTTTTTTTGGACCTGAATGACAAAGACATTCTCTTTGTTGGAGGAGGAGCCATCGCATCCAGAAGAATCCATGCACTGGAGCCTTTTGCGGACAGGATCACAGTGGTGGCGCCTGAAGCGGACGGCAGCATCCTCGAACTGACGGAAGCAGGAGAGGTCAGCTGGATCATGCGTGAGTTTGAAGAAGAGGATCTCGAGGGACGCGATATTGTCTTTGCAGCGACGAATGATAAAGAGCTGAATGCGGATATCGCTGTGGCCTGCAGGGAAAGGGGTATCACTGTCAACGTGTCCAGCGACAAGAATCTCTGCGATTTTTATTTCCCGGGAATCGTCATGCAGGGTGAGACGATTATCGGTGTCAGCGCATCTGGGAAAGATCATAAAAAAGCACGCAGAGTGCGTGAACGCATACAGGAAGTTCTGACGGAGGAAGGCATATGAAACCGGTAAGAATCGGAACAAGAGAAAGTGTACTCGCAGTAATCCAAAGCGAGATGGTCGGACAGTATCTTACGGAGAAGGGGATAAAATACGAGCTCGTCACCATGAAGACGACGGGTGATAAGATCCTCAACAAGACGCTGGACAAGATCGGCGGCAAGGGACTCTTTGTTAAGGAACTGGACCACGCTCTGATCGATGGACGCAGCGATATTTCCGTTCACTCCCTGAAGGATCTGCCGATGGAAGTGCCGGAGGAACTCCCGGTCATCGCTTTTTCGAAGCGGGAAGACCCAAGAGATGTGCTGGTGTTGCCAGAGGGCGCTGAGGAAATCGATTTCAGCAAACCGATTGGAAGTTCCAGCTTCCGCAGACGAATCCAGATCGAAAAGCTCTATCCGCAGGCAAGGGTGGAGAGCGTCAGAGGAAACGTGCAGACACGCCTCAGAAAACTGGATGAAGGACAGTACGGTGCCCTGGTGCTGGCTGCGGCGGGACTGATTCGTCTCGGTCTGGAGGATAGGATTTACAAATACTTCGAACCTGCAGAGATTCTGCCGGCGGCAGGACAAGGCGTCCTGGCGGTGCAGGGAAGAGAAGGAGAAGACTACAGCTGGGCTGCAGGATACAACGATATCAAAACCGAGCGTGAAGTATTGGCGGAGAGAGCCTTCGTCAGATGGCTCGATGGAGGATGCTCATCGCCGATTGCTGCCTTTGCAGTATGCGGTGAGGATGAGCTGACGATAGAAGGACTCTACTACGATGACGCCACGGGAAAATGGCACAGAGAGTCCGCCAGCGGTGCTCCGGACAAAGCAGAAGAGCTGGGCATTGCATTGGCAAAGACAATGAAAGGGCGGTACGAATGAAGACAGGAAAGGTATGGCTGGTAGGTGCAGGCCCTGGAGACATCGGACTGCTCACAGTCAAGGCAACAGAAATCATAAAGGAAGCAGACGTGATCGTCTATGACGCACTGATTGGGGATTCGCTGTTTTCGCTGTTCCCAAAGAGTGTGGAATGCATCAGCGTCGGCAAACGCTCCGGAAATCACACGATGCCGCAGGAGCAGATCGATAAGGTATTGCTCGAGGAGGCGCTCAAAGGCAAGAAAGTGGTCCGCCTGAAGGGCGGCGATCCGTTCCTGTTTGGAAGAGGCGGAGAAGAGTTGGAGCTTCTGGCGGAGAACGACGTTCCTTACGAAGTGGTGCCGGGCATCACATCACCGATCGCGGTGCCTGCTTACAACGGCATTCCGGTCACCCACAGAGACTTCACCTCATCGCTGCATATCATCACCGGGCACAAGAGAAAAGGCTCCGCTGAGGATATCGATTACGGGGCGCTGGTCCGCACGGAAGGGACGCTGGTGTTCCTCATGGGCATTGCGAGACTGCCGTTCATCTGCGGCGGACTTCTGGAAGCGGGCATGGATCCGGATATGCCGGCAGCGGTACTCCAGCAGGGAACGACGGCAGGACAGAAGCGTGTCGTTGCAACCGTCGGCACATTAGAAGAAGAGGTAAAGCGCCAGGGCGTGGAGACACCGGCCATCATCATTGTAGGCAAGGTCTGCAGTCTGGCTGACGCCTTCGCATGGTATGAGAAACTGCCGTTGGCGGGAAGCCGCGTGATCGTCACACGTCCGCGGGGAATGATATCAGGAATGGCGTCGCGGCTCAGAAAGCTCGGTGCGGAAGTGCTGGAGTTGCCGTCCATCGAGACCGTGGCCAGAGAAGATCAGAGCGGGCTTGAAGCGGCTCTGGATGAAATGGCATCCTACAGCTGGATCGTATTCACCAGCCCGACAGGCGTCAGAGTGTTCTTCGATGTGCTGAAGAAAACAGGCAGAGATGTACGGTCTCTGGCAGGCGTCAAAATTGCAGCCATTGGAACCGGAACGAAAAAAGAATTGTCGGACAGAAATATCATTGTTGATTTTGTACCTTCGGTATATGATGGGGAAACATTGGGACGAGAGCTTTCAAAGCTTGTGGGAAGTGAAGACCGCATTCTGATACCGAGAGCTGCACTGGGAAATCATGAATTGGTTGCAGCGCTGGAAGCGGCAGGTGCAGAAATCACAGATGTTCCGACCTATGATACGATCGATGTGAGCCAGGATCTCGTCGATGAGAAGAAGCTCTTTGAGGAAGATAAAATCGACTGTGCTGTATTCACCAGCGCGTCGACGGTGAGGGGATTTGTCAGCAGAAATCCGGGACTGGATTTCAGCCTCGTGCGGGCAGCCTGCATCGGGAAACAGACAAAACACGCAGCAGAAGCCTGCGGTATGAATGCATATATGTCAGAAGAGGCGACGATGGACAGTCTCGCCCAGCTGGTTATCTCAATGAAAGGAAGATAGAAAGATGGAAATGAAAGTAAGACCAAGAAGATTACGTACAACAGAAGCCATGAGAAAGATGGTAAGGGAGACTAGACTGGACAAGTCGACGCTGATTTATCCGATCTTTGCCATCGACGGAACAGGCATCAAGGAAGAAATCCCGTCCATGCCGGGGCAGTACCGCTACAGTGTGGACCAGCTCCCGTATGCCCTTGAAGAAGCGGCAAATCTGGGCGTCAACAACATTCTCATGTTCGGCATTCCGGAGCACAAGGATGAATGCGGCAGCCAGGCCTACGCCCACGACGGCATCGTGCAGAGAGCACTGAGAGAAGGCAAGAAGGAATTCCCTGACATGCTTTTCATTGCCGATGTCTGCATGTGCGAGTACACTTCACACGGACACTGCGGCATTCTCGACGGTGAGTATGTAGATAATGATAAGACGCTGAAGATGCTGGCACAGATCGCAAGCTCCCAGGCAGAAGCAGGAGCTGATATCGTTGCACCGTCCGACATGATGGACGGACATGTTGCTGCGATCCGTGAGAAGCTGGATGAAGACGGATTCATCAATACGCCAATCATGTCCTATGCTGTCAAGTTTGCTTCAGCTTTCTATGGACCATTCCGTGACGCGGCAGATTCCGCGCCGCACTTCGGTGACAGAAAGAGCTATCAGATGGACTACCACAACGGCAGAGAAGCGATGAAGGAAGCGCTCCTCGACGTGGAGGAAGGAACAGACTTCCTGATCGTCAAACCTGCAATGGCATTCTATGATCTGCTGGAGAGAGTGGTAAGCGCAACGAACATTCCAATCGCAACTTACAGCGTCAGCGGCGAGTACTCCATGGTCAAGGCCGCAGCGCAGAACGGCTGGATCGACGAAGAGAGAATCATCGGTGAAATGGCTGTAGGCGCATACCGCGCAGGCGCCGGCATGTACATTACATACTTCGCGAAGGAACTGGCGAAGATGATCGACGAAGGAAAGATCGGCTAGAAAGATTTTAACTGGAGATAGATTATGAATCACTCACTTATCAGTGCAGACAACACATGGGCGCTGTTCGCCATATTAGCAGCAATTGCAACGCTGGCAGTATATCTGGAGCAGAAGACCCGCATTGGATCCAAGGTAACAGGGTGCGTCATGGCGCTCATCTTTGCCATGGTCTTGTCCAACACGGGAATCATTCCGCTCGATGCAGCGGCCTATGATTTTGTGTGGAGTTATATCATCCCTCTGGCGATTCCGATGCTGCTCTTCAATGCGGATGTCAAGAGAATCGGCAGAGAGAGCGGAAGGTTGCTGATCATATACCTCATCAGCGGTATCGGGACAGTAGCTGGTGGTATCGTTGCTTACAATCTGCTGAAAGGAGCAATTGCAGATCTCGGTCTTGTGCTGCCGATGATGATCGGTACGTATACTGGCGGCAGCGTCAATCTGGTTGCCATGTCAGATGCGTACAATGTTGGCGGAGAGCTTGTTTCATCATCCGTTGTTGCGGACAACCTGCTGATGGCGCTGTACTTTTTCGCTCTCATCGCAGCTGCGGGATCAAAGTTCTTCCTGAAGCATTACAGACACCCGTTGATCGATGATCTCAATAAGAACAGCGACGGCGGTGCCGAAGGTGCGGCGACATTCTGGACGCCGAAGGAAGTATCTCTCAAAGACATCGCAATGTGCGTTGCCTTGTCACTGGTGATTGTCGCAGTTTCCGTCAAGATTTCCAGCGTTTTCGCAGCCCTGATTCCGACTTCGAACTTCGGTTTGTCTTTGCTGAATGGTTTGCTTGGTAATCAGTATCTGATCATTACAACACTGACCATGCTTGTAGCGACATTGTTCCCAGGACAGGTCGGGAATATTGCAGGGGCCCAGGAGATAGGAACGTATCTGATTCACATCTTCTTCGCAGTTATCGGCGTACCGGCATCCATATACATGATTGTGACAAAGGCGCCGCTGTTGCTTTTGTTCTGCGCAATCATCGTATTTGTCAATATGCTGTTCTCCTTTGTCTTCGGCAAGCTGCTGAAGTTCAGCCTGGAGGAGATCATCATTTCATCCAACGCCAACATCGGCGGACCGACGACGGCCGCAGCTATGGCCATCGCGAAAGGCTGGAACGCACTGATCGTTCCTGCGATTCTGGTCGGAACCCTCGGATACGTTCTCGGCAACTACTACGGCATTTTCGCCGGAACGATGATTGGGCTGTAGAATGCCATCGATTTGTGATGCTGAACTATACCGAAATGACAAAAATGGGAAAAAAGGTATAGTTTTCAGAGTTGCTACTATACCGAAACAGTCGCTATAGAGAAAAATGGCATAATTTTTATCATAATGACTATGCCAAACCAGTCGTTTTAGAGAATAACGGCATAGTGATATCATATAAAACTATACCTAAATGGTCGATTTCAGAGAAAACGGCATAGTAACACCTTAAAAAACTATACCGTTCAAGTGAAATAGATAGAAAACAGTATAGACGCTAACTTAGTAGAAAAAGAATCGAGGCGGTGAATGGATCCATGAGGACGATTCACCGCTTTTTATTTGTGGCAGGATATGGCGGCAGGGGCCAAATGCTGCTAAACGAAATTTAAGAGTGTTGTTGTTGCGGTGCGCTCTGCGTGTATGCGACAATATACATGTATAAGACTAGATAGATGAGACTTCATAGAATACCGATAGAATCGGGGTGAGAAGTATATGGCAAAGAAAAAAAGACTTGGAATACTGACAGTCGCTTTGGCTGTTGCGGTTGTGATCGCAGGCGCAATTATGGTTAACGGCGCCATCAAGGATGCGGCGAAACAGCAGGCTGAGCAGAAAAAACTAGAGGCGGAGAAACAGACCGAAGAAGTTGTGGAAGAAGAACCTTCCGAGCTTGAGGCAACATTGTTTTTCGCATCGGATTATCAGGAGGGTGAGCAGGGTGCTCCAAGTGACAACCTGAAGGGAATTCTGAATGCAGTAAAGGTTGACAAGTCAAGTCTTGACGGAATGATTTTCTGTGGCGACTATTCAAATGTTCCCGGAAAGAGCAACCACGAGATCACGCCAGAGCCTGCAATCAGTGAAATCAAATCAATCTTTGCAGAAACCTATCCGGATTTGTCCGATGACGATATGATTTTCACCCAGGGCAACCATGACCCGCTGACGATTTCTATTAACGCCCCGGGCATCCATGAGTTTGATGACTATATCGTCTATGTCAACAATACTGAGATAGATTTCCCTTGGCAGCAGGGGAAAACATCGAACAGCCTTTATAAAGTGACGCACACCGCTGAAGTGATGAAACTGCGTTTTGAAAAGATGATTGAGCAGGGTGAAAAGCGTCCTATCATTGTTGCGCAGCACGTACCTCTCCATTTCACGGCGCGTACCGCAAGCGGACATGGGACAGGGGACAATCTCTATTCTTCCCTCGTATTTGATGTCGTCAATGAAGCGGCCAATGAGCTGAACATCATCTATGTCACTGGCCATAACCACTCCGGCGGCTGGGACAACTACATGGGCGGCAGCTGCTATTTCAAAAAACCGGGTGATACGATTCTCATTCCGGAATTCGACAAGAACAGGATAACGTCGGATACATACAAGAAAGAAACACTGAATTTCACATACCTGAACGCCGGTTATACGGGCTACAGCAAAGCCAGCCCTGACAACACGCTGACAGGCACAGTATGTGAGATCTATGATAACAAGTTCGTCTTCACGAAGTATTCTTCTGAAGGCGTGCACCCGCTCAGCGCAGCAGGCGCTGCGAACACAGATCCGGATGATTCTTCCCTGATTCCTTCGGATAACTACAGCAAGGCACTGGAAAGTCCGCAGAAAGTAGAGCGGAAATAATCAAAAGCAGAAAACGTACGAATGAAGAAAATAAATGAAATCATAGTTGTCGAAGGCCGTGACGATACAGCGGCAATTCGCAAAAGCGTCGACGCGGTGACAATCGAGACCCACGGTTACGGCATCCGGCTGTCCACTTGGGATGTGATTGATAAGGCTTACGAAAGCAAAGGCATCATCATCTTCACTGATCCCGACACGGCAGGGGAACAGATCAGACGCCGTCTAACAGAACGATACCCGGAAGCAAAGCATGCGTTCCTTGACAGGAACTTGGCGGAGAAGGATGGGGACATCGGCATTGAGAACGCCTCTCCGGAGAGCATCGTAGAGGCGTTGGAAAAAGCCCATTGTCTGACTGCAACTACAGAAGCCCAGTTCACACGTGCGGACCTGTTCGCTTGGGGATTGGACGGAACGCCGGGGGCGTCAAAACGCCGGCGGGCGGTCGGCGACAAACTGGGAATCGGCATGGCGGTAAGCAAAACCTTCCTGAACCGGCTGAACAGCTTCGGCATCAGCCGGGAAGAAGTAGAGGAAGCACTTCAGGTAATAGAAAAATAACTGCTTTGGATGCAAAGACTCCAAGGCAGTTTTTATTTGCAGAAAAGCTTGACACCAAATGGAATTAAATGGTATATATGCAATATATAACCATATCAGTATCAAAGGGGCAGATTGGAGAAAAAGATGAATAAGGGAGTAATAGGGCGAGAGTATGAAGCGTTTTTCAGAAACGGCGGATACCGATTGATGAGACTCATGGCAACGAAAGCGTTGCTTGAACCATCAGCTGACGGAAGATTTATGGATGTGAATTCGTTGGTCAGACTGCAGTATGGATACGATGCGGGAGACGAATATGCTGCAAGGATGAAATACCGGAGTTTAAGGAGAATTACGGACATTTACAATCTGGACAGAGCGCTTCATTTGCTGCTTTTGGACTTGCCGAGAAACTGGGAGGAGGTGATTGATAAACGTTTTGGCCGTAATAAAAAGGTTAGAGACGACGGCACAAGAATCAGAAAAAGCACTGCTGAGAGCGCACTGGCGGCTGCGATTCGAAAGATCGAAGGACTCAGCAATGAAAATGTACTGTATTACTATAGTTATGACTTTGCATCAGAAGGTTTATATACTGTACGGAAACTCATGTCCTATTTGGATCAGGCTGCAGATATCGGCTATGATGTTTCGGAATCAATGCTCATGAAAGCAGTGTTGAGCATGAAGTTGTTTAGAAAGAGCACGCAGGGGATTCTTTATAACGATGCACTGCAGGAGTTTCAGGAAAGATCACAGTGGAATGGTCTAGGGAGTGCGGGTTATGCGCCGGAAACCGGAAAGTTCAGAATTGATGAGCTCGAAACAGATATCCTGATCAGGGAGGAGGTTGATGATGGCCAGCAGCTGACCGGATTGGAACGCAAAGTGCGCAAAGGCAGGAGCAGTATATTGATCGACAGAATGTATGAAATGTATGGAATCATGGAAGCAATCAGAGAGTACCTTCCTGACAAATATGAGCGAATCATGTCATTTCACTGGACCCACAGCGAAGAAAAACTGACAGAACTATTCCTTGAAGTGGCTGCGATGCTGGCAGTTTCAGAAGATAGGGCAAAATACAACGGCATTATAGAGTATTAGTTATAATAACCATAATTACCAAAAATAGGTCTTGATTCTAAATTTTACCTGTGCTATGATTGGTACAAGCAAAAGTGTGAAAAAGATCCGTGGTAACGAAATGAAAGGCCCGAAAGGGTCTTTTTTGCATTTCTAGAATAGGGGCAGGAAAGAATAGTTTGCAAAGAGGTGAAGGGAAAATGAGAAAGAAGAAAAGAATCAGGGAAAAACTATTGGCCATATTTCTCATGGCTGCAGTGACGATCACCATGATACCGGCCGGATTGACACTGTATTCAGACAAGGCAGAGGCGGCGACAACGTATTCGTACTCCATGACTAGACCGTCTGTAAAAATCAAAGGTCACAAGGTCCATATTA
Source organism: uncultured Eubacteriales bacterium (assembly GCA_902763505.1). Taxonomy (GTDB): domain Bacteria; phylum Bacillota; class Clostridia; order Peptostreptococcales; family Anaerovoracaceae; genus Lentihominibacter. The sequence goes on from CACWSO010000008.1 coordinate 49,543, forward strand.
CAACGTTTACAGTAAGCGGACTGGGGCTGAGAGGCTCATGCTGTCAGGTCGGAACAGATGCGAAGACAGGCAAGACGACTGCAACAAAGCTGAGCAACACGGATATCAGGACGAAGCTGATGTACTATTATGGTTACCAGAAAGGGTACTTAGGGCAAACAAATATGAACGGATTTCTGCTCGGCAGAGCGCTGTCATGGGAGAGTGGCAATACGCGCACATATCCGGCGACAAGTACAGAAGTAAAAAACTTCATTAAGGCGATGCCTTCTACGGTAAGCGTTCCGAACAGATTTGAATGCTATATATGCAATCCGACGAATGGAGCACAGGATTTTATCGCTTACAAAATGAATCCCCCTGCGTACATTACACTGAAGAAAACATCGGCAAATGCATTTTCGACAGCAGCCGGAAGCGGATACAGTTTTGAGGGCATCGAGTATTCTGTTTACAGCAGCAGCGGCGGACTGGCAGGGAAGCTCACCTGCAATGCGAGCGGGTCAACCAATACACTCACGCTTGATACAGGAACATACACGGTCAAAGAAACAAAGACGAACAAATGGTATAAGCTGAATCCGCAAACATACAGTAAGACACTTACGACAGGGCAGACATGGACCGTACCCGCCAGTGACAGTCCGGAGACGGGAACCATAAAAATAAAGAAAACGGTAAAGGGAAAGTATACCGGAGATCTTGCCTTTGCTTTCAGACTGACGAATACCGCCAACTCTAGTATTGTTTATAACATTGTCACAGATAAGGTAACAGGTGAGGCTGCTGTCGATGTGATTGAGGGAACCTATCGGTGTGAAGAAGTTCTTTCTGAAGGAGAAGAGATCATCGATTTGACAGGAGCACAGACCGGGACGGTTAAAATCGGTGAGACGTACACCTTCGAAAGAGAAAATATGATGCCGGCGTCGGGGACACTGCTGATCAACAAGTCAACAGATGACGGCGGGTCGCCGGCAGGTTTCAAATTCAAGGTGACCGGGCAGTTATACAATCAAGGGATCATCACGGCGGAGAAACTGATTGACGCAGCCAGCCCAACAGTAACGGATTATGATGAGACAGTCTATCAGCTGGGCGAATGGAAAGCTGCAGAGAAGGACATTGATGCGCTCAACAAGGCGGCAGAAGACAGAAAAAGCGGGAGCATGACAGTTACACTCACCAATGCGCTGACATACAAAGGCAACAAAGGCATCAGCATCCAGGATCTTGTTGCGGATCCGACGGGCAAGATTGAAAAGGATACCATCATCACTGACAGCGGTAAAACATACAAAGCATTGGAAGACGTCTCCTACGAAATCATTTATGAGGAAACAGCAGAGCCAGAAAAAACAGAGGAAGCAAAGGAAACAGATAACAAAAAGATAGATGTCGAGAAGACCGGAGATAATATCAGAGAGCTTTTTGCTGGGGAGTCTTTTGAAGAATTGGATGTTTCCGATATCGATCTCAAAACCGAGGTAAAAGTCAATCTTCAGCCTGTTCAGTATGTTTACAACAGTGAAGAGCCGAGGCAGTCAGGATATGAAACGGACACTGACAAACAAATCGACAATAAAAAATCTGAAACGGAGGAGAAGGACAAGTATAAACTCAAGCGCGACAACTTTGACTGGTTTGGAGCGGCCACCGCATATCAGGAAATAAAAAACGGAGAACTGACAGGAAACAACGAAACTACGGTTGAGACAGGAGATAACGGAACGACTGCGGAACTGAGCGAAGGAATCACCTATGGATCATTTACAGTCACAGAAGTGATGACAGAAACACAAAAGGCAAAGTATAAGCAACCTCAGACGCAGACGAAGGAAATCAAGCAGCAGAACGGATCTGCTGCTTTTGTATTCTCATTTGAAAATAAGGCCAGATGGGCGGGAGCGGGCATTATCAAAACAAGTGACGATGGAAACGTTTCAGGTATCGCGTTCAAATTGGAAGGCAAGAATCATAGCGGAGAAGCAATCGAACGAGAGGCTGTAACAGACGCTGACGGAAGGATCAACTTCGGCAAATTGTACGCAGGTGAATACGTAGTGTCTGAAACAGGATTTGATTCTAAGAAATATGAGAACAATTACAAACTGGAAGGATACAAAGTGCCGGCGCAGAGACTGGTCATTACGGGTGATGAAACAAGTGATGTAGAAATAAAATTTCACAATGTCCCTTTGAAGAGCCTCTATCTGACGAAGGTGGATAAAGAGTCGCAGTTATTCCTCAAGAACGCAGTCTTTGCATTGTATGAAGACAAAAAAGAACTGGCGATGTTCCGGTTGATTCTGAATGATTTCGGGCAGACCGAAATAGAGATGATACGATGCGATGCGGCTTTTTCTTCAGAATTGGGAGATACTGCAAAAGCAACCGACCGCAAGGACGGCGAACAAAATGATTATAACTTCGCAGTAATCAGAGGATTGAAGGAAGGCAATCATTACACAATCAAAGAGATCACTGCGCCGGCAGGATACGCGGCATCGGTCGATCAGGCCTTTGTCTTTGAGGACGGAATGAAACTGATCATGGAAAATGCTGCTCCTGAGATCGGCACATCGGCGGTTGATAAAACAACAAAAAAACAGATGTCAGATGCGGAAGGAATGGTGACGATCGTAGATACCGTTTCATATAACAATCTCTGTCCGGGACACAAATATCTTCTGAGCGGAGTCCTTGCTCTGAAGCCGGGAGAGAACAGGACGGTGGAACAAATAGAGCAGGATGCAGAGACCATTGAAATCGTGAAAGACGCCAAGGGCAATGAAGTTACAGCGCAGAAGGAATTTGTGCCAAAGTCTGAAAACGGCACAGTGGATATAGAGTTCAGATTTGATGCATCACTTCTTGACGGAAAACAGGCCGTTGCGATGGAGCAACTTGTCGACCCGGCGCTAACTGGGATTAATGGCGTGATCACAGTGGTTGCATCTCATGAAGACATGGACGATCAGGCACAGACCATCTATTTCCCAAAGGTCAATACAGAAGCATCTGCCGATGACACGGGGAAGAGCATTACAGAAGCGGACAACTACGTCACGATTACAGATAGGGTTGACTATTCCAATGTGATAGCCGGAAAGATATATGAAATCACGGGAACGCTCATGGATAAGGAAACGGGAAAGCCGGTTCTCTCAGGCGGCAATAAAGTAACGTCAACCGTGGTGTTCAGAGCGGAAAAGGAAGGACCTGTTTTTGCAGGAGAAGGTGAGATACTTGTAGAAGAAACCAGAGATGTGCATGAATTGGTATCCGGCACCGTTGACTTAAAATTTAGCTTTGATGGCTCTGCGTTAAGCGGAACAGGCGCTGTTGTTTTTGAGAAACTATTTACCGGCGGAAGTCTTGTCGGTGAACATTCTGATATCAACGATACGAAACAGACAGTCTATCTTCCGGGAATAGAGACGACGGCCAACACAAACGGGACAGATAAAGTATCTGACAAAGTGGAGTATAGGAATCTGCTGGCAGGCGAAAAATACATCATGCGGGGACAGCTTATGGATAAGTCTACGGGAAAAGAACTCATTATCGATGGAAGAGATTTCACGGCACAGATGGAGTTCGTTCCTGAAAAGAGCAATGGTTCCATCATCATGGATTTCCCTGTAAATGTAAAGGATCTGCAAGGGAAGACCGCAGTCGTGTTTGAAACATGCTCTCTTGTGACAGACACTGAGTTTGGACCGACGGAAACGCAAGTGATCAGTCATAAGGATATCAACAACAAAGCGCAGACAGTATCTTTTGATGTTCCGCAGACGGGCCAGAAAGGTCCTTGGATGCTGCTGTTTCCGATTGGCCTGATGACCGCGGCAGCAATCAGCTTCCTCCTGAGAAATCTGAGAAAGGCGGGTAGAGCATGATGAACAGAATAATAGTTTTGCTTTTGCTGTCGCTGCTGATTGCATTTCCGACCTGCCTGGTTCCGGTGGATGCGGCAACTGTTTGTACCGTAAACTATTACTATACTTCGACCGACAATCCGGAAGGGGTGCCGGACCCGACCTCCGGTATGTTCAGCGGAGACAAATGGAAGATCACGCCTGCCGAAGTCTCACAGATGGTATACACCAAAACTGTTGGCGCAAAAACCGAAACATATACGTTTAAGGGATGGTACACGAATATCAATTGTCTAGGTAAAAAGTATACGCCCGGAGCAGAAACAACAGAACTGAAACCAAGCGTAGTGAACGGTACATATACGCTGAACCTATATGGCAAGTGGAAGTGCAGTGAAACAGGAGGCGAAGAGGGGAAACAAGAAGGGGAGACAATCGAAGAAGAAAACGCTGATTCTGTGGCGGGCATTTCTTCTATTTCCGCATATACGTTTCCTGAAGTTGGGAGTACCAGACCATTGGAAGCAAAATTCTCCTCCGGATCTGTCCTTAGCTATTCATCTAGTAACCCGGCAGTCGTTTCCGTTGATGAAAACGGCCTGATGAAAGCAAATGGAGCGGGGTCAGCAGAGATTACAATAACCTGCGGCGGGGATGCAGGCGCTGATCCAATCTCAAAAACATTGGCGGTCAGTGTTCCGTCATTCAGCAGCAGAGAGACGGCGCTTGCACCATGGAAGCATATTTTGATCGATACATTTTTTCATATCAACGACAGGAGGTACAGTTTTTCCAGACCAGGGAAGTACTGGAAGGACAGCAATGGAAACTGGAGCGGAAAGACCGGAGGAAATGGGAATACCCAGAGCTGCATCACCCTGCCTACAGTTTCGCTTAAAAGAACAGGGATCATCTCAACGGACAGCGGCAATATCTGGCTGAGTTCCAACATGTCTTCGCGACCAAACGGTACAGTTAAGAGTCTGCAGAAGAATTCAAAGAAACTGAAAATCACATTTCCGCACAAAAGCCTGAAAAGCCTTGTGAAAAGCGGAGGCGTAAGATACGGAGACATCGTCTGCCGCTCTGGTCACACCTTTGTATTTATGGGAACAGATTCGAAAGGGACCCCATTGATTTTTAACGGTGGAACACTGCGAAACATCGGGAATGGTACAAAGGTGATATGGGGCCACAACGACAGATTGACTTCAAAAGTCAAAAAACAGATACGAGATTCGAATGCGCAGGGTGATAAATGGAGAAAGGGGATTCTATCTGATTCGAGTTTCAATGGAATCAATACAAGCGGCAAAAACCTGAACAATGCGATTCATATTGTGTGCAGTATCAATACGTTTACAGTTAAGACGAGTTGTGTGAATGGAACGATAAGCCTGGGAAACAACTACATGGCCGGACAGGATGTTACTGTAAGCTATGCCCCTTCAGCCGGAAGAGCACTTGACTACGTATTGGTAGATGGCAATAAAGTAGATCCATCACAGTACGGGAGCAGCTATACTTTCAAGGGGATTGAAGCCAACCATTCGGTCGACGTCGTATATCGGTAAGGCGGTCGGATTGCAAGATGAAAAGACGAAAGAAACGAATAGCCGGACTGCTTACAGCAGTGGTTTTGATTCTCATGGCCGATTTGCTGGTGTTCTACTTTGCAGGGATTCCCAAGCTAGATCATGCAGTCATGCAAAAGGCTTGGAGAGGGCTTGATCTCCGAAACAAGTATCTGGAAAACACAGATATGGTCGGCTGGCTTCAGGTAGAAGGGACAGAAATCAATTATCCTGTCATGCGCGGAGAACGTTATCTGCACAGAAATTTCAAAAAAGAAAGAGATGTATCCGGCAGTCTGTTTGTAGAGAACGATTGGAGCAATGAAGACATATGCACATTGATCTATGGTCATAACATGTGGATGTATGGGACAATGCTGAACCCACTGCATCGATTTACTGAACAGGACTTCTTCCAAAATAACAGAAGCATTCAATACTATGCCTTGCTTGACAGTGGACACAGAGCGGAAAAACGCACGTACGAAATCATATGCTGTATCAGAACCAGCGTTGACGAGTGGAATTATGCCAGTTGCCAGTATATCTGTTCAAGTAAAGATCTGAACACATTTTTGGATGAATGCAGGAGCAGAGCGCTTCTGAAAACAGATACTGTCTTTGAAGCAGGTGAAGCGATTGTTTTGTCCACATGTTCATATCACGTAAGAGGCGGTAAGGGAAGGCTGCTTCTTGTCGGCAGCCTGACAAGCAGAACTGACCAGAATAGGATTGACGTGCAACAGAGAACGGATAAAAGTGCGGCAAAAAACTGATTGATATAGACTTCTCTGAATGTTATACTTATTGCGTATGCGCGGGCATACACAAAACAGTCAATATAATTTTTAGGGAGGTCTCATTAGATGAAGGGCTATAAAAGCGAAAACATTAGAAACGTCGCGCTGGTAGGACACGGCGGCTGCGGAAAAACTACTTTCCTGGAAGCTGCACTTCTGGCAACAGGCGTTATCTCAAGACTGGGTAAAGTTGAAGACGGCCAGACAGTTTCCGACTATGACAAAATGGAAATTGAAAAGGGCTATTCCATCAATTGCTCAGTAGTACCTGTTGAATACAACAAGGTAAAGATCAACTTCGTTGACACTCCGGGATCATTCGATTTCGTAGGCGAAGTAAATTCAGCACTCAGAGCAGTTGAAGCTGCAGCAATCCTCGTTGACGCTGCATCAGGAATTCAGGTTGGAACAGAGAAGGCATGGGATTCATGCAAAGAGTTCTCAGTACCTAGATTTTTCCTGATCAACAAAATCGATAAGGATAACGTAAATCTTGATGAACTGGTTGGACAGCTCAAGGCGAAGTTCGGTTCATCCGTAGTTACTCTGGACGACAGAGAATCTCTGGAAGAAGAAATCGCAGGAACTGACGAAGAGCTCATGGAATACTATTTTGAAAACATGGAGCTGACTGACGAGCAGTTTGCAAAGGGTCTGTCAAAGGGTATCGGAACCGGCGACATCGTTCCTGTATTCACATGTTCATCCCTCACAGGCGATGGAATTCAGGAAGTACTGCAGCAGTTTATAGATTTTGTACCAAAGCCTGCAGATCACGAACCGTATCCTGCAGTTGACGGCAAGGATGAAGAGATCGAAGTACCGGTTGACGCTGCTGGTAAGCCGGCTGTACTGGTATTCAAGACTCTGGCAGATTCCTTCCTCGGCAAGATTTCACTGGCTAAGGTTATCAGCGGAACAATCAAGGCCGGACAGGTGATCTACAATGCAAATTCAGAAAAGGAAGAAAAGCTTGGATCTCTGTTCTTTGTAAGAGGAAAGAACCAGGAAGATGCACCGGAAGTTGTTGCTGGTGATATCGTTGCAATCGGTAAGCTCCAGAACACTAAGACAGGTGATACACTCTGTGAGAAGGCAAACATTATCAAATTCCCTAAAATTCACTTCCCTTCACCGACTCTGTATCAGTGTGTTGAACCTGCTAAGAGCGGAGATGACGAGAAGATGGGAACTGGCCTGAAGAGACTCATGGAAGAAGACCCATCCTTCGTTCTCGAGAACAACATTGAAACACACCAGACTCTCATCGGAGGTCAGGGAGATATCCAGTTGAACATCATGAAGGATAAGCTCAAGGATAAGTTCGGTGTTGATGTTAACACAGTACCACAGAAGATTGCTTACAGAGAGACAATCAAGGGTACTTCAGACGTTCAGGGTAAGCACAAGAAGCAGACAGGCGGCGCAGGACAGTATGGTGACGTTTGGATCAGATTCTCACCTTCAGAAGAAGAATTTGAATTCGGCGAAGAACTGTTCGGTGGTTCCGTTCCTAAGAACTATGTGCCGGCGGTTGAAAAGGGACTCAGAGAGTGCATGGAAAAGGGCCCTCTCGCAGGATGTAAAGTACAGAATGTTAAGGCGATCCTCTACGATGGTTCTTACCATGAAGTAGACTCAAACGAAATGGCATTCAAGATTGCTGCATCACTGGCATTCAAGAAGGGTATCGCAGAAGCAAATCCTTGCCTGCTCGAGCCAATCATGAAGCTTGAAATCAAGGTTCCTGACGATTACGTTGGCGCTGTTATGGGCGACCTGCCTAACAGACGTGGCGCTGTTCTGGGTATGGAGCCTATCGGAGGCGGCATCCAGAAGCTGATGGCTGAAGCGCCTCAGGCTGAACTGCTCGACTATGCGATTGCACTGAGAACAATGACACAGGCAAGAGGTTCCTTCGAAATGGAATTCTCAAGACACGATCCTGTTCCTAACAACATTGCACAGAAGATCATCGCAGATTACAAGGCTTCCCTGGAAGAGAAATAATCTCGCGCAGAATCAATGCAAGCAAAAACGCCCGCTTTATGCGGGCGTTTTTTTATTTCAATCGGATATGGTAAAATACAAACTATGAGAAAGACAATTTTGACAAAGGATGTTTTGATATCCAGAGAAATTGAATATATGATTGAGACCGGGATGTTCGGAGAAGGTGATAAGCTTCCGTCTGAACGTCTGCTCGCAGACCAGTTCAATGTACAGCGTGGAACAATCAGGAATGCATTGCAACTTCTGATAGACAGAGGCCTGATTGAAGCGAGAGACCGTTCCGGTTATTACGTTGCGGCTTCCAGAATACGTTTCGATAAGGATCAATATAACTCTAGACGGAATATCATAAAACAGAGCGGCAAGGAAGCATTTGTTAAGCTCCTGAGCTTTGAGAAGACGATCATCCCGGGAAAAGTGCTGGAAAAAGCGGAAGAAATGTCGGCGGAAGACAATTCGGTCCGCAGCGAGCTTTCGCCGGACGTGCATGTGTACCGAATCATGCGGCTGCGTTTTATCGACGGGGAGCCAATCGCCATCGAGCGCACAAATATCCAGTGTGATCTTACGCCGGATTTAAAAGAAGAAGATGTTCATGATCAGTCAATCTATAAAATGCTCAATGATAAATACGGCATCAAAATGAAGAGAGCCTACACAAGAATCACAGCGGTGTATGCGAATGGGCTGGAGTCGGAACTGTTGAACATCGATATGAAAAAACCTGTTATGAGGTATGAGGGAATCGTTTTTGACAGCGAAGGCAGGCTGATCGAATACTATGACGACATATTGTTAAAGGAGAAGGTGGAGTTTTTCAGCAATGAAGTCGATGTCTGATGAGACAAAAGAAAAGAAAAAGGCAACGGCGTCTGAAGTGGCTTGTCAGATCAGGTCGCAGATAGAAGAAGGTATTTTTCGACCGGGGGAGAAGCTGCCTTCTGAGCGTTATCTGGCAAACAAGTATGGTACTACGAGAGCTACCGTACAGTATGCGTTCCAAAAGCTTGCAAAAGAAGACATTGTCGTTCGTTCACATGGAGCGGGAACCTTCGTGAAAGAAGCGGATCTGGGAAGACTGGAATTCAGGCGGCTGACGGATCATATCGATGGAGGTATTACATCCTTAGTGGAAAGAGTTGGAGGTGTTGCTTCCAGTATCGTTCTGACCAAAGGTATTATCACCGGCAGCTTCTTCACGCATAAGCTCCAACTTGAAGAAGATGCTCCGGTTTACGCGCTTCACAGGGTTCGGTGCGGCAATGGGATTCCGGTTGCGCTGGAGTACACCTATGTTCCGGCAGAGCTTTTTGAGGATATCGATACTGTAGACTTTGCAGCGAATTCACTGTACCAGTACATGGACAGTAAAAACCATATGCCAATCCGATTCAACGAGATCATACAGATTGTTGAAATTATAGAAAGAGAGCGCACTTATATGGCGCTCCCTGAAAATGTACCTGTTTATTCCTGCAAATTTATCGGATTTGACAAAGATAACCGTGTTGTCGAATATACGGAGATGTTTGCCAGATGTGATATGTTCGAACTGAATCTGGATTCCAGATAATCCATCATTCACCCATCAATGTAATGTATACCGTTCTGTCCTGTGGTCCATCAAATTCACACAGGTAGATTTCCTGCGCTTTGCCGAGACGGATTGTTCCATCTGCAATCGGGAAGACGCAGTGGTTTCCTGTCAAATGAGATTTCAGATGGCCAGTCGGGTTGTTTCCCATGGCTCCGTAAGAGTGCAGGAAACGCGCGTGAGCGTAGTTCCCATCTTCCGGAACCAGATTGCTGAGCAAGTCATGGATATCACTTTCCAGACATTCCAATCCCTCATTTACAGCAATGCCGGTAGTTGTATGGGCTGTGATTACATACACTACGCCGTTCTTGATCTTGCTGTTTGAAACGATATCACGGACCTTTTCGGTGATTCTGATGAACGTATTGTATTCAGTTGTCATAATCTGTATTTCATTATGCTCAATCACGTGTGTATTCCTCCAGTCCTAAAAATACCAGCGCGTTGCCTCCCATAATCAGTTCTTTTGTGGAAGGACGAAGCGGCAGCGCCTCCAATGCCTTTTTCATTCTTATCGCTTCAAGCCTCGGGTCGTTGGTGCCGAACATGATCTGATGGCGAAGTCCCCGGTCAACCCAGGTGATAGGGATGTCCTTTGTCAGTACCTGATCATAGAATTCACGGGCAGAATCGAAATACAGGCAAGCTGTATCAGCATAGACATTGCCGTATTTCAGCATGAGCATGCAAGCCTCTTTGACCCACGGCCAGGCCATGTGCGCCAGGCATATACGCAGGTTCGGATGGTTGTATGCCAGTTCTTCAAACTCCATCGGATGAGAATACTTTGAAAGGGTGTATGGCTCTACTGACATTCCTGCATGAAACATGACAGGTTTATTGTACTTCTCACAGATCTGCCAGATTGGTTCAAGAGCTTCATCAGAAGGATAAAAGCGCTGCTTGCCCGGGTGCAGTTTCAATCCGGAAAGCTTTAAGGTGCCGAATGCATGCTCAAGTACATCACATGCGTCATCTCTAAACGGATCCACGCTGGCGAAGCCGATAAACCTATCAGGGAAAGCGTCCTGCAGCGCGCGGACTTGCTCATTGGTGCCAAGGCTTACTCCATGTGTTGTGGTCAGATCCAGCGGAAGCAACACACATTTATCTACGCCGTTATAATTCATTTGAATGAAGTGTTCTTCGGCTGGAAAAGATCCGGACTTGTAAAGCCCGGTCATGTCTATGACAAAGGCTTCCTGTTCTTCCGTGGTGCACACCTCTTCAAAGAGCCATGGATGTGCATGAATATCAATAACGGGTGTTTTCATATCATCAAATACCTCCTCATTCTTTTTCAGGCCAAGGGCCGAAGACACTGACTGTCTCTGCAGCAACACGAGCGCCTTGGGCCATACAGTCAGCAACGCCCATGCCGCTGAGGATTCCGTGCATGAATCCTGCAATATAAGAATCTCCGGCACCAATCGTATTGACAAGATCTGACGGCATGATTCCGCAGTGAATGAACACGGTACCATCCCAGGCAAGGCTTCCTTCACTGCCGAAGGTAGCCACGGCGAGTCTTGGTCCGCGCGCCACAGTGCGCTGCAGAAAATCACGGACTTCTTTTTTGTCTCTTTCAAAAGAGAAAAAAGCGAAGTCTACGTGTTCAATGGTCTGTTCGAAAATATCGCTGCCGTCTGAAAGAAATTCATCTGCATAATCAAAGCTGGTCAAGGTACCGCTGCTGTGAATCTCAGGAAGATGCATGTGAGCGTTGCCCCACATGGCAGAATGAACCAGATCATGGGATTTTGCAAAAGCAATATCTTCTTCACTAAAAGAGATAGTGTCCATAACACCACCGTCCCATTTGTCATAGATGCGCTCTTTGTCAATCAGCTTCATATAAGAACGAGCTGTATTGCCTTCCGCAATCTTCAAATGTGAGGTATCCAGTTTTTCGCGTTGGAACATCTCCCGCATGGCATTACCGTAACTGTCATTTCCTGTTGTTGTTATGATGGAAACAGGTATTCCAAGCCTTTGCATATGGACACCAAAATCAACAACATTGCCGGTGCAGTACCATAAATCGAGATCCGGATAGATGTCAACACAGTTGTCGCCCAGAGCAGCAACTGTTTTTTTCATCCTGTTCATGCAGCAATCTCCTTTGAAAACAACCTCTTTCTAACAGTTATCTTATATCAGTAGAAAAAAATATGTCAAATAAATAACAGAAAACTGGTATTATTCGGAGAATACCCCAAATATCAGAATATTAGATTGAAAAAACCATAGCAAACCATGAAGTGGTATATAAATTTCTCGCAAGTGGTATGCATTTTTTTGTCTTCATTTTATTGAAATGCCCTTCCACTGTTGATATTCTGTAAAAAAATTAAAGAAGAAAAGAGAGGTGATTCACATGCGAAAATTTGATACTGAGGCATACAGAGAAAATGCGAAAAAGATATATGGGCAGTTAGGCGATATAGAGAAAATGGCCGATGCGATCCATGAAAGAGGATACAGCAACATCATACTTCTTGGTATAGGCGGAACCTGGGCTGAATGGCATCCAGTAGCGCACGTACTCCGTCACTATACAGATGTTCCTGTTTATCTGGAGAACGCTGCAGAGTTTTGTATCAAAGAAGACAAGAGATATCTGACAAAGGATTCCATCGTCCTGACAGCTTCTGATTCAGGAAACACAAAGGAAATCATTGAAGCAGTCGATATGTGCAAAGCCATGGGCGTTCAGATCGCAGGGTTCACAAAATCAAAGGAAAACGAGCTTGGTAAACGGCTTGACTACATTGCAACAATTACAACGGGCGACTGTGAAGACACATATATTATGTTCTTCCTGCTGACGCTCAGAATGCTGTACGACAGAGGAGACTTCCCAAGCTATCCGAAGTTTGCGGAGCAGATGGGATGCATTCATGAGAACCTGCTCAGAATCCGTGAAGAATTCGAACCGCGTGCACAGGAAATCGCTAAGAAATATGCGCGGGAACCATACAACATTTTCGTTGGTTCCGGAGCGCTCTGGGGAGAAACCTATTTGTTCTCCATGTGCATACTCGAAGAAATGCAGTGGGTGCGCACGAAATCTGTCACGTCAGCTGATTTCTTCCATGGAACGTTAGAACTTGTTGAAGACGGTGTGCCGGTATTCCTGTTCAAGGGTGAAGACGAGTACAGAGCACTGGACGAAAGAGTAGAGAGATTCTGCAGCAAGTTCACAGACAAACTGACAGTGATCGACACAAAGGAATTCAAGTTAGAGGGAATCGATGACGAGTTCAGAGTCATCTGCTCACCGATGATTCTGACAGCAATCGTAACAGAAAGACTGGCCTGCTGGTATGAGTACAACACAGGACACAGTCTTGAATTCCGTAGATACTACAGACAGTTCGAGTATTAATAAAATCGGAGGAGAACGCTATGGCAGAGTCAATTGTATCCCTGAGACATGTGAACAAGTATTTTGGCGAGAATCATGTACTAAAGGATATCAATCTTGAAATTGAAGAGGGGGAGTTTCTTACGCTGCTGGGTCCGTCAGGATGCGGCAAGACAACGACACTCAGGCTTATTGCGGGATTTGAGGATGCGACCGACGGAATCATTGAAGTGCAGGGGGACCGTGTTGAGGATAAGGAAGCATATGAAAGAGACGTCAACACTGTATTTCAGAGCTATGCTTTATTCCCGCATATGACAGTCTATGACAATATAGGATACGGACTCAAGGTCAAAAAAGTTCCGAAGGAAGAGATCAAGGAACGAGTCAGAGAAATGCTGGAACTTGTCCAGCTCATGGGCTTTGAAGGCAGAAAGCCTGATGCCATGTCAGGCGGACAGAAACAGCGTGTTGCGATTGCAAGAGCGTTGATCAACAATCCTAAAGTGCTGCTCCTTGATGAACCATTAGGCGCATTGGATTTGAAACTGCGTAAGCAGATGCAGATCGAGCTGAAGAGACTGCAGCAGATGCTGAATATTACGTTCGTGTATGTTACCCACGATCAGGAGGAAGCCATGACCATGAGTGACAGAATTGCAGTCATGAAGGATGGTATCATCGAGCAGTTGGCTTCCCCACGGGAAATCTACAATAAGCCTGCGACAAAGTTCGTTGCTGATTTTATCGGCGAATCAAATATCTTCTCTGGAACAGTTATCGAAATCAACGGAGAGGAAGCAACGCTGGAAACAGAGTGCGGATGCTGCAAAATGCCGGCAGAAGGATTTGCGGTGGGCGACAAGGCGCACGTGTGCATCCGGCCTGAAACAATTGGTTTTTCAAAGGAACCAGTCGATGGATTCACACTGAAGGGACAAGTCAAAAACATGATCTTCGTCGGTGCAGTGTTCAGAACCTTAGTTACGATGGAGAACGGTTATGATGTCAAAATCAACCGCGTGAAATACGATGGGTCCTATCAGGAAGGAGATACGTTGTATTTCTATTGGGATGTTGAAGACTCGACCGGAATCAGAGATCAGGAGGTAACAAATGGATAGAAGCGGGATCCGCGGAAAACTGCCAGCCATGGTCACCGCCGGACCGATATCCATCTGGCTGATCATATTCGTACTCCTGCCTTTGGTCTACGTGTTTGTGATCAGCTTCATGTCGAGAGGGACCTATGGCGGAATCGACTGGCATTTCACTTTTGAGAATTACACGATGCTTTTGCAGCCGCTGTATCTCAAAATCATATGGAAGTCTCTCAAACTGGCGTTCCTGACGACAGCGATGTGCCTGATCATGGGGTATCCGTTAGCATACTGGATTGCGCAAAAGCCTGCGAAATCCGCGGCGAAATGGCTTTTGCTCGTCATGATTCCGTACTGGACGAATTCCCTTGTCAGATTATACAGTGTCAATCTGCTCGGAATGCCGAATGGATTTGTAAATCTGTTCCTGATGAAACTGCATATCATCAGTGAACCGATTCAGTTTTTATACACCGACGGAATGGTGTTGATGGGGCTGCTTACTGCAATGCTCCCATTCTCAGTACTGCCGCTGTATTCATCTATTGAGAAGATGGACAAGTCACTGATCGAGGCATCGAAGGATCTGGGAGCAAATTCTGTAACCACCTTCCGCAAGGTGACGATCCCACAGACCATGGGAGGCATCGTTGGATGCATTTTACTAGTGTTCATCCCATCGATTGGAATGTATCAGGTTCCGGAAGTTCTGGGCGGCGGCAAAGTCATGCTCGTAGGTACTCTGATCAAGAATCAGTTCCTGATGACAAAGAACTGGCCGTTCGGTGCATCGATGGCGATTCTGCTGATGTTCAGCACGATCGCTATGCTGCTGATCTACACGAGGGTCGGTAAGCTGGAAGAGCTGGAGGTGGTCTGATGGAAGAGAACAGAAGACTCAGCAAACGGCTCAGGCGCAAAAGACTCGGGAAAAGAGTCAGCAATGTCTATGCGGCTATCATATATGCGTTCATATACGTACCGATTGCAGTTATGGTCATCTTCTCATTCAATGACCAGCTGAACAACTACTATTGGGTCGGATTTACCACCAAGTGGTACGTAAAATTATTCAGTGGATCGGAACTTTGGGGATACCTCTGGAATTCCCTTGTCGTGGCGGTTCTGGCGACGATTATCTCCGTCATCATCGGCACGTTGGGAGCTATGGGACTGATGCGGTTCGAATTCATGCTAAAGAAAGTGATCAACAGCTCACTGTATATCCCGGTTATCATTCCGGAAATCGTTATGGGTATTTCCCTGCTGATGCTGTATCAGATCTGCAACTTCCCGCTTGGTCTTCCGGCGGTAACATTAGCTCATATCACATTCTGTGCGCCGTTCGTCGTCATCATTATGAGAGGTCGAATGTCAGGTATGGATTTATCTGTTGAGGAAGCTTCAATGGATCTGGGCGCTAACCGTCTGGAGACATTCTTCCGCATTACGGTGCCGATGCTTGTGCCGGGTCTGTTATCCAGTGCTTTCATGGCATTTACACTGTCGATCGATGACGTTATCATCACCAACTTTGTGGCGGGACCATATTCGACAACATTGCCGGTTAAGATCCTGTCCATGGTTAAGATGGGTCTGCATCCTGATGTCAACGCGCTGACGACAATCATGATTGCGGTGCTGATCTTGGGTATCCTGGTGAACAATCTCGTGCAGGCCGCATTGAGAAAGCGTTCGATGGGAACTGTAAAAACATATTTCTAAGGTTCAACAACCTCGCCAGAGGTGAGATAGAAACGTTATTACCATTTAGTTATTGTTGATTGAATAAGGAGGAACAAATGAAGAAGCTCAGAAAATCAATCGCTGTTCTGCTGATCGTAATGATGGCAGCACTGACCGGCGGCGTGCTGACCGGATGCGGCGGAAGCAGCGGTGAAGCAGGTGAGGTCAACATTTATATGTGGTCAGAATATATGGCACCGTCACTTGCAGAACAGTTTGAAGAAGAAACTGGAATCAAGGTTAACTTCTCTTACATGAGCACAACTGAAGAAGCAGTTGCAAAGATCACCAGCGGAGGCGGCAGCGAATATGACCTGATCATGCCTTCGGATGCTGACATGACATCCCTGATCGAAGGTGGATATCTGGAAGAGATCAATCTGGACAATCTGCCGAACTTCGATAATCTGGATGATGCGTACAAGTACAGAGAATTCGACCCGGAAAACAAATACGCAATTCCTTATCTGATGAACTATGTATATGTCATCTATAATAAGGATAAGTGCCCAATTGAAATCACATCCTACAATGACCTTCTTAAGCCGGAAATGAAGGGACAGATTTCATCTGTAACTGGTGTTAGAAACCTGTTCGCAATGGCACTGGCAGCACAGGGTCTTGATCCTAACAGCAAGGAAGAAGCTGATATCGAAAAGGCTTATGAATGGTGCCTTGAGTACTCCAAGAACGTTGTTGCCTTTGATTCCGACAGCCCTGAGACTCTGCTGATCAACGGCGGTGCAACAGCTGCATACGTATTTGACGGTCAGGTCACAAAGGCAATCAACGAGACAAAGGCAGGTTCCGGAGATGAAATCGTTATCGCAGAATTTGACGAGGATCCTATTCAGCTGGGCGTCGATGAATTCGTCATTCCTGCAGGAGCAAAGAACAAGGAAAATGCAGAAGCATTCCTGAACTTCCTCCTCGATGCTGATGTAATGGCTTCCAATCTCCAGTACATGTATGATGAAGAGGGTAATGTTGTATCTTGCCCGAACGCAGCAGCACTTGATCTTATGAGCGATGAGTACAAGAGCAGCCCTGCAATCAATCTTCCTGAGAAGATGAAGAACAATTACTATCTCCAGCTGGATGTTGGCGATGCAGCAAAGATCTATGACGAATACTGGACAAAATTCCAGTCTGAGGCAGGAGAAGTAGAGTAAGATAAACCATACTTTCACGATAAGGGCCGCCGATCACTTGGCGGCCTTTATCTCTTGATGAACCAGTAAAAGAATGAAGCAGGCTTGAGAAAGAGGAATGCTATGCGCGTAATAGGAATCGGAGATAATGTTGTTGACCGTTATACAGACAGGCGGATCATGTTTCCCGGGGGAAATGCTGTCAACTTCGCGGTATATGCGAAACAGTGCGGAGCGGATGCCGCCTATCTGGGGCTACTGGCAGATGAACCGGAGGGCCGTCTTATCAGGGGTTCGCTGGAAACGCTTGGTGTGGATGTCAGTATGTCGCCTTTGCAGGAGGGCCTCACGACGGAACGATGTGATGTGACCGTGAAAAGCGGTGACAGAGTGTTTGTTGGCGTCGAGTATGGAGAAGGATCCTGGAAGCCTCTTCGCTTGAAGGATGAACATATCACATATTTGAAGCAATTTGATGTAATCCACTGCGGATGCTACGGGGAGATGCCTGAAGAGATGGCGAAACTCGATGTCTGTGGGGCAGTCAAAACTTATGATTTCTCGGAAGAGGAGGAATACAGGACAGATGCGTATCTGGAAACGGTGTGCCCTCATATCGATATTGCGTTGTTTTCCGGATCGTCAATGGATGAAGCGGAACGTCTTCGCGTCCGTGAGAAGGCAGTCAATCTGGGTACTGGATTAGTCCTGATTACAGACGGTTCCAAAGGACAGATCATCTGGGATGGAACAAGAGAGTATACAGGCTGCGTAAAGATGGTTGATGCAGTGGATACCATGGGCGCCGGTGATTCGTTCTTTACTGCTTTTGTAATAGAACTGGTAAGAAGGGGATATCGGAAAGGAACAGAGGTGACTGAGGAAGACATCAATGCAGCAGCCCGGAAGGGAGCTGATTTTTCCGCGCAGGTATGTATGAGCGAAGGGGCATTTGGCTTCGGAACAACCTATTGATTACAGGTTGACAGGATCGCGCAAAGGCAGTAAAATAAGAAAAAAGAACAAATGTTTGCGCGGAGGAAGCGAAGATGGCGAAAAAGGGGAAAACAGTATTTGTCTGTAATGAATGCGGCAGTGAAAGTTCCAAATGGGTCGGTCAGTGTCCTGTCTGCGGCGCATGGAACACCATGTTCGAACAGAGGATTCCGGATTTTGCAGAGGACGATAAGAGAAGAAGGACTTCAGGCAGCAAGGTCAGTGATGGAAACGGACCAGTTAAAGCTGGCAGACCGGAGCGTCTTGCAGAAGTCAAGTCATCTGAGACAGCAAGAATCAATACCGGGATTGGAGAACTCAACAGGGTACTGGGAGGCGGACTTGTTCCGGGCTCTCTCTGCCTGATATCAGGGGAGCCGGGAATCGGCAAATCGACGATCATCCTTCAGGCGGCTCAGCATATTGCTGAGGAGAAGGGGGTCGTCCTTTATGTGTCCGGAGAAGAGTCGGAAGAACAGATCCGTATGAGAGCGGACAGAGTCTGCGGTGATGCCGGAATCAGTAACAATCTGTTCATATTGGCAGAGACCAATATAGAAAATGTAAGCGCAGTTTGCCAGAATATGAATCCTGTCTTTTTGATCGTCGACTCGATCCAGACCATGTACAGCGCAGACCTGGAGTCGGCGCCGGGGAGCGTTTCCCAGGTCAGAGCCTGCGGCAATGAGCTGATGAGAATCGGCAAGTCCTATAACATTCCTGTTTTTATTGTTGCGCATGTTACCAAAAGCGGCGATCTGGCCGGTCCGCGCATCGTGGAGCATATGGTGGACTGTGTGCTCAGCTTCACGGGCGACAGGAGCCATGAGATGAGGATTCTGCGTTCCCAGAAGAACCGGTTTGGAACGACCAGTGAAATCGGTGCCTTTGAAATGGCAGAAGAAGGTCTGATCGAAATCGAGAACCTGTCCGGTATTCTGATGGAAGAGATGGATAAGGACAGCGAAGGTGCCATCGCCACAGCAGTATACGAAGGGACGAGACCGCTGATTCTTGAAGTTCAGGCATTGACCAGTTCATGCAATATTGGTTTTGCGCGCCGGACGGCGCTTGGAATCGATAACTCCAGGCTGAGCATGCTGATTGCGGTCCTTGAGAAGAAGATGGGGCTCAAACTGCTCGATCAGGATGTTTACGTCAACATTGTTGGCGGAATCAGACCGGAAGGAACTTATACAGATCTGGCCGTCGCACTGGCTGTATACTCGTCATACACAGGGAAAAAGATGGACAGCAGGACGATTGTCATCGGAGAGATCGGTCTGACGGGCGATCTTCGTGCGGTACAGAACTGCGAGAAAATCATTCGGGAAGCGCAGAGACTGGGATTCAGCCGTATCGTGCTTCCAATCAAAAATGCCCAGCATCTGCGCGCGAAGGACAGGGAGTCCCTCAGCATAGATATCATAGGCATTCGGAATATCGCTCAGGTCAAAGAGCTGTTCGCATAATCTGGAAGAGCTATTTGTATAATCTGATGGGAGTTATTTCACGGTATCAAGTTTGAACCAGAATGTTGAGCCTTCGCCCACAGTGCTGTCCACGCCGAACTCCGCTTTGTGAAGCGCCAGTATTTCCTTGCAGATGGACAGTCCAAGTCCGGAGCCCTCAACAGAACGAACCATGTTGGAACTGCTGCGGTAGTAGCGTTCCCAGATGTGTTCCAGATCTTCTGGAGAGATACCGCATCCGTGATCCTCAACCGTTACAAGAACCTGCCGGCCCTGTTTTTTCAGGGCCACATTGATTGTCTTATCGTCTCCGCAGAATTTCACTGCATTGGAAATGAGATTCGAGACGACCTGTTTGATCTTATCCTCATCGGCGAAGACCATGAAGTCGGCAGGGCACTTCAAATTGATTGTATAGCCGCCGTCCACTTCTTTGATACGGTATGTTTCAACGATGGATTTCACAGATTCACTGAGAGAGAATCTGCTCTTTTCCAATACCATTTTACCGGACTGTATGTTCGAAACAGTCAACAGGTCTCCTACGAGATTGTTGAGTCTGTCGGTCTCATCAATGATGACCTGAAGATGCTTTTCACGTTTTTCCGGATCATCCCCTGAGATGTCTCTGATCATTTCCGCATAGGACTTGATCATGGTCAGCGGTGTGCGGAGATCATGGGAGACATTCGCAATGAGGTCTTTTTGCATCAGGTCGGATTTCTCAAGTTCGATGGATGCTCCAGTCAGCGTATCGGCCAGATTATCGATTTCTGTATAATGTCCGCTTCCGAAGACAATACCGTATTCGCCTGCAGCCAGGCGTTTGGCTGAATTGTTGATTTTCCTGATCGGACGTGTGATTCTGTTGGAAAGATAGAAAGAAATCAAACAAGCCAGAATCAGAGAGATGATCGTTACGATAATCAGCTGATCGGCAAGAATCTCAATCGTAGAAGACATCGGCCACAGCGGTGAGAAGATATAGACGATCATATCTTCCTTGTCATCAGCGTGGAGAACGTTGCCGCAGGCAAGAAGCCGCTGTGATTTATCATCAGCGCCGAAGGTCATATAGGCCGGTCCGCCGTTTTTGAACATCTGCTCGTTCAGACTTTGCATCTGCGAAATGTACTGAGGGTCTACAGAAGGACCCTTAGGTGCCAGAGCCTCTGCCTCAGACTCTTCATCCGTCGCTTTAGCGCTGTCCGGGATACCGTAGTCACCGTTCGAAGGAGTGTAGTAGGTGGTAGTGCCATCTAAAGAGACGACATAGATGTACATGTCGTGGGAATCCGAATAAAGAGCGACATCATCAAAGAAGTCCTCCTGATCATTGTTCTTGAAGGACTCTTCAATGGCCTGGGAGACTTTGTGTGTCTGGGATGTCTTCATGGTACCGTACAGATTGTTCAGCAGAAGAACCTGTACGATCCACAAAGCTGCCATCAGTACAGCAGCAAACAGAATAAAATACAGCCAGGATTTGAATTTAATGCTTTTGGTATCAATCTTTAACTTCAAATTTGTATCCTACTCCTCTGAGGGTAACGATATAGTCTCTGTACTTGCCGAGACTGCTTCTGAGGTTTTTGATATGTGTATCGATGGTTCTGTCGTCACCGAAGAAGTCATATCCCCAGATGTCCGACAGAAGCTTATCCCTGGAAAGGGCGATATTTTTATTCTCTACAAGGTAGAAGAGAAGATCGTATTCCTTTGGCGTCAGCTCCACGCGTTCGCCGTCGATCGTTACAGTGCGGGCAGGAATATTGATTTCAAGTCCATCGAATTTGAGGATGTCTTCATCCGACTTGGCGACCTTGCTGCGGCGTGAAAGCACGGCGTTGACTCTGGCCATGAGCTCCTTAGGGCTGAACGGTTTCACTACGTAGTCGTCGATGCCCAGCTCAAATCCAAAGAGCTTGTCATATTCTTCGCCTCTGGCAGAGAGCATGATAACAGGGGTATCGCATATCTTGCGTATCTCCTTGCATGCGGAAAATCCGTCCAGTTTCGGCATCATGATATCCATGATGATCAAATCGTATTCGTTCAGTTTGCAGAATCCAACAGCAGTCATGCCATCTTCTGCTTCAGTGACTTCGTGACCGTTGAACTCAGAGTATTCACGGATGACGTCGCGTATGCCTTTTTCATCATCAACGATGAGAAGCTTTGCCATTATACAATCTCCTTATCCGGCTCCGGAAGGGAGCCTTATGATCTCAATTTTGAATGCATTATAACATACAAATGTGTTGAAACCGTGATATTCATATCTTTGACTGAAGTATGGCCGTCATGCTATAATATTGATACGTATGACCAGGAGGTTTCGTATGTATAGAACAGGAGACAAAATCCTGTACCCTATGCATGGAGCAGGAGTCATTCAGCAGATAAAAGAATGCAATATCCTCGGGGAAGTGAAGGACTATTATCTACTTCATGTACCTTGCGGGGATATGGAGGTAATGATTCCCGTCGAAGCTTGTGATGACATTGGAGTACGACCTGTAGGGACACAAGAAGAAATTGACGAGGCGATTTCTGTTCTTGGCCAGGATTCTGATGAAATAAGCGGAACCTGGAGCAAGCGGTACAGGGCAAACATGGATAAGCTGAAAACCGGCGATATTATTCTCGTCGCCGAAGTCGTCGGAAGTCTGACGAGACACGACCGCCGGAGCGGGCTCTCCGCCGGTGAGAAGAAGATGCTTTCCAACGCCCGAAAAATACTTCAGAGTGAAGTCATGCTGGCACTCGATGTGACCGAGGAAGAAGCACTTGAAATGATTGAATCGGCAATATAGTTCAATCTGGTTTCAGTGCGGAAACAAAGTCGTTCTGGGCAATACGAATCACAGAAGAAAGGAGGAAATGACAAAGTGCTTGAAAAGCTGGTAAGAGCTATTGTGACCATCATTGGTGCAATTGTTGGTTACGGCTTCTATCTGCTTATAAAGTATCTGGCTGGACTTAAGGGATACGATCTGGAAACGATCTTTTCGGTGGCGGAGAAGATGTTCATCGTCACGGCAATCGCACTTATTTTCGCAATTATTTTTTATAAACTGTTTCCAGTATTCAGAAGAGGCGGAATGAAAGCCGCCGGTAATCTGGAGTCCGACCTTAAAGACACATCCGTCAATGACATCATATCAACGGTAGCAGGGCTTATTATAGGTCTGTTTGTTGCTTACCTTATAAGCAGAGGAATTTACACCAGTATTGAGATGCCGGTGGTAAACATCATTCTCAATATCATCACCTATCTCATACTCGGATCACTGGGAATCCTGGTTGTGAACAGCAAGGCCAAGGAAATCGGCGCGCTGGTTCTAAACAGAAAAGGTTCCTCCCAGTCATCCAAAGGTGGCCGGCACAAAGGTGACGCAACACCGAAAATATTTGACACCAGCGTCATCATAGATGGAAGAATAGCAGATATCCTGGAAACAGGGTTCATCGAGGGACCGATTATCATCCCCGAATTTGTCCTTGTTGAACTGCGCCATATAGCAGATTCGTCGGACACTCTTAAACGGCAGAGAGGAAGACGCGGACTGGACATACTGAACTCGATCCAGGAGGAGTATGGAGTCGAAATCTACAACACGGCTTCGGAAAAGGTGCTTGATGAGATACCTGAAGTGGACGTCAAGCTCCTGAAACTTGCGCAGATCATGAACGGCAAGGTCGTTACCAACGACTTCAACCTGAACAAGGTAGCCGCAATCAAAGGTATACCTGTGCTTAACATCAACGAACTGGCGAACACGTTGAAGCCGGTGGTGCTTCCTGGCGAGGAAATGATTCTTACGCTCGTCAAGGAGGGTAAGGAGAACGATCAGGCGGTAGCTTATCTCGATGACGGCACCATGATCGTCGTAGAAGAGGGCAAGCCATTCATAGGGCAGACCATCAAGGTCATCGTAAGCAGTGTATTTCAGACATCTGCAGGCAGGATGATATTTGCAAAGCCTGCAGGCAACGTTAAGGGAAACTGAAATGTACAACAACAGTAAAGTCGCAGTCATCATCGCCGCTGCGGGACGGGGCACACGCCTCGGAGCCCCTGTCCCCAAGCAGTATCTCAAAATCGGCGGTGAATATGTGATTGCAAAGACAATCAAAGCCTTCGAGAACATCGATGAAGTCGATCACATCTTCGTTGTAACAAATGAAGAGTACAGGGACATCTGTGCTGAAATCGTGAAGGAGAGAGGCTTCAGCAAAGTCGATGGCATTGTCGCGGGCGGAACCAGAAGACAGGATTCCGTGTTCAACGCTCTGCAGGAAATCAACGCACGGAAACCGGGCGTTTCTATGGTGCTGATCCATGACGGAGCCAGGCCATTCGTTGAAAAGGATGTTATTTTGAATGTCCTGCGGGAAACCGACAACAATGGGGCGGCTGTCGCCTGTGTCGCCATGAAGAACAGCGTCCGCAGGATGGAACAGGGCAGCACCTCCAGCGAGAGTGTGGACAGAGCGGACTACTACTCCGTGCAGACACCGCAGGGGTTCCGGAAATCCATATTGATTGAAGCCTATGACAAAGCCTATGACGACAGTTACATTGGAACAGACGATGCGTCAATCGTGGAACGGGCGGGTTACGATGTCTCCATCGTGGACGGAGACTACGGCAACATCAAGATCACAACGAAGGAGGACTTACCGATGGAGAACAGAGTGGGAACAGGCTTCGATGTGCATCAGCTTGTGGAAGGCAGGAGACTGATTCTCGGCGGCGTGGATATACCATATGACCGTGGTCTTCTGGGACATTCCGATGCCGATGTGCTCATCCACGCGGTTATGGATGCGCTGCTGGGAGCGGCAGCTCTGGGAGATATCGGGAAACACTTCCCGGACAGCGACGATGCATATGAAGGCATCAGTAGCCTGGAACTGCTTGCCGCAGTCAAAAAGATGCTGGAGGAGAAATTCTACAACATCGGAAATATCGATGTGACACTAATCGCCCAGAAACCGAAGATCAGTCCGTATATCGATGAGATGAGAAGCAACATTGCGGAAGTACTGGAACTGGACAAGTCCAGGATCAACATCAAAGGAACAACAACAGAAAAATTAGGATTTACAGGAAGAGAAGAAGGGATCGCGTGTGAAGCGGTCTGCTCAATATACAGATAGAAACATAATCAGAAGGAGACCAGATGAAGTTATCGAAAAGCTTTTTCAGAACACTGAGAGAAGTACCAAACGAAGCAGAAATTCCAAGCCATATTTTGCTGCTCAGAGCCGGCATGATCAAGAAGACAGCGGCCGGAATCTACAGCTACATGCCGATGGGATACAGAACGATCAAAAAGATCGAGAACATTGTAAGAGAAGAAATGGACGCCAAAGGCGCACAGGAGATCAGCACTTCCATACTGCAGCCTGGTGAGCTCTGGGAGGAATCAGGCAGATGGGACGCCTACGGTCCTGAAATGTGGAGACTGAACGACAGAAACGGAAGAGGCTTCTGCCTTGGACCTACGGCGGAGGAAGTGTTCACAGATATCATCAGAAACGACATCACCTCTTACAGACAGCTTCCGATGATGCTGTATCAGATAACAGATAAATTCAGAGATGAGGCAAGACCTCGTTTCGGAATGATGCGGTCAAGGAACTTCATCATGAAGGACAACTACTCCTTCGACAAGGATGAGGCCGGCGTGGAAGAAAGCTACCAGCAGATGTATGACGCCTACACCAATGTGTTCACCAGATGCGGCCTGACCTTCAGACCGGTTGAAGCGGACAACGGCGCCATCGGCGGATCCGGATCACATGAATTCACAGCGCTTTGTGAATACGGCGAGAGCCAGATCTGCTATTGCGACTCCTGCAATCTCGCGACGACCATAGAGAAGGCTGCCTGTAAGGATGCGCCAGAGGATCCGGCGGAAATGCTGCCGATGGAAAAGGTGCACACACCTGGTACGTCAACCATTGAAGCCGTTGCGAATTACCTTGAAATGGATCAGAAGCAGACGCTGAAAGCGCTCATGTTCGAAACCTACGGAGAAGACGATAAGGTCAATGGATATGTGGCCGTATTTGTCCGCGGAGACAGAGAACTGAACATGACGAAGCTCGTCAATGCGCTGGGCGTGCATGAGTACGCGATTGCTTTTGCAGATGAAGAGAAGATGGCAGAGAAATGCGGCTGCGTCGGCGGATTTACAGGTCCTGTCGGACTGCATGACTGCATCATCGTTGCAGACAGCGAAGTTCCGGGACTGAAGAATCTGGCGGCTGGCGCTTGTGAAGAAGATTACCATATCAAGAATGTAAACTACGGACGCGACTGGAAAGCGGATATCGTGACGGATGTCAAGAACCTGCTGGAAGGCGATCCTTGCCCTGTATGCGGAGCACCGATCAAGCACGCGCGCGGCGTGGAAGTCGGTCAGATCTTCAAGTTGGGAAGCAAGTATTCCGCAGCCATGGGAGCATACTACAAGGATGACAACCAGAAGGATCATCCGATCCTCATGGGATGCTACGGAATCGGCATTTCGAGAACATTCCAGGCGATCATCGATATGCCTGAAAACCATGATGATAATGGAATCATCTGGCCGATGTCAGTAGCTCCGTATCATGTGATCATCACGGTCATGAAACCGGAAGATGAGGCGCAGAAAGAAGTTGCAGAGAAAGTCGAACGTGAACTGGAGGCTGCCGGCGTGGAAGTTATCCTGGATGACAGGAAAGAACGTCCGGGCGTCAAGTTCAAGGATGCGGACCTCATAGGAATCCCAATCAGAATCACAGTTGGCAGGGGCGCAGCTGATGGAATCATCGAATACAAGATGAGACGCGATGCAGATAAAGTTGAGTTGACTGTCGACGAAGGAATTGCAAAGGCAATAGAAACGGTAAATGCAGAAAAAGACGGAAGGTGCTATTTCAAATAAAAGATCCGGCGATAGAATGGCAAACCTGTTTTGGGAGTTTTTCAAAATAGGTTTGTTTACTATTGGGGGAGGCGCAGCCATGATTCCCCAGATCCAGCACGTTGCCACTGTAGAGAAGGGCTGGCTGGAAGATGAGGAAATGCTGGACTGTATCGCCATGGGACAGTCCCTGCCCGGGGTCATCGCGGTAAATATAGCGACTTACGTAGGATACAGGAAACGCGGATTGGCCGGTGCGGCAGCAGCAACTTTTGGTGTTGTACTTCCGGCCTTTGTTTCAATCCTGATACTGGCGGTGCTGCTCAGGTACATCGGCGACAACAAGTTCGTCGAGGGAGCCTTCATGGGCATCAAAGCGGCAGTTTGCGGGCTGATCACCGTATCATCCATCAAGCTCCTTTTGCAGATGTGCGGAAAGGGCAAAAACAGCAGGCCCGTGAAACGCAGTTATGTGGTACTTGCGGTGGTTCTAAGCCTGGCGTCACTGATTGCAGTTGGCTTTCTTGGAATCACAGCGATACTGGTAATCCTGGCCGGTATTGTCATAGGAATCGTGTATTACAGGGTTTCAAGCCTGAAGGGCAGTCAGGAGGCAGATCAATGATGCTGCTTCTGAGATTGTTCATTGCATTTTTTAAGATAGGATTGTTTTCCTTCGGCGGCGGCAACGCCATGCTCCCGCTGATATATCAGACAGTGATCACATTCGGGGAATTGACCCCGGCTGATTTCTCGGACATGGTGGCGCTCTCACAGGTTACACCCGGTCCGGTCGCTGTCAACGCGGCAACGTATATCGGCCTTCGGGCAGCAGGAGTACCCGGGGCGATCGTAGCAACAATTGGGGTTTGCCTCCCGTGCTTCATCATCATGCTGATCGTCATCCGGCTGATCGATAAGTACAGGGGCAGCATGATCGTAGAGGGTGCCTTTGCAGGAGTCAGACCTGTGACCGTAGGACTGCTGCTGACTGCCGTGATATTCATCATGGATTCAGTGCTCGTCAAAGGACCAATCGTGTCGGCATCCATGGCGGATCCTGCATACTACAATCCGATTCCGATCGCGATATTCGGTCTTTCGATCGTGCTGATCGCAACACTGAAAATGAAGCCTTTGCATGTGATTTTGATCATGGGAGCAGCAGGTGCTGTGATATATGGAGTAATGTAATATGTGGACAGGCGGTGTCAGAGTCATTGTACTCGATGATGAAAACAGAATACTGATGGTGCGCCAGGACCACCCGGAGCGCTCTGTCTGGATGGTGCCCGGCGGAGGTATCGAAGACGGCGAGAGCTCGGTCCAGGCAGCCGTGCGTGAAGTGCTGGAGGAGACGGGGCTGGAAGTAGAAACGAAGGGCCTCATATGGCATGTTGAGGAAGTTTCAGAGAGGGGACAGCGGTTCGTGAACTTTTTCAAGGCGCGCGTCACAGGCGGCGAACTGGAACTCGGTGACGATCCGGAGCTGCCGGCAAACGGACAGGTGCTTTCAGAAGTCAGATTCATGAGCCGGGAAGAGGTTGCTCAGCTGGAGCATGTGTATCCGGAATTCCTGCGCGCGGAACTGTGGGAGCATCTGGAACAGGGAACCATTGATTACGACGCATTCAGAATGCGTGATGAATAAAGCAAAAACAACGAATACTGCACAATAGGAGGACTTGTAAATGAAATACGTAAGAATCGAAATGGAAGACGGCGGCGTTATGAGAGGAGAACTGTATCCGGAAATCGCACCGGAAACAGTTGCAAACTTTGAAAAACTGGTCAACGACGGTTTCTATGACGGACTCATCTTTCACAGAGTAATACCTGGATTCATGATTCAGGGAGGATGCCCGAAGGGCAACGGAACAGGCGGCCCGGGTTGGACGATCAAGGGTGAGTTCACCAACAATGGATTTGAAAACAACCTGAAGCACGAGAGAGGCGTTTTGTCCATGGCCAGAACACCGTTCCCGAATTCCGCGGGATCACAGTTCTTCATCATGGTCAAAGATTCTCCGTTCCTCGACGGAGAATATGCGGCCTTCGGAAAGATCATTGAAGGTATGGAAGTTGCTGATGCCATCGTCAGCACGCCGCGTGACATGAACGACAAGCCGAAGAAGGCGCAGAGAATGGCTAAGGTTACGTTAGAGGAGGACTAATCGATGGATTACAATTTCACGGCTGAACAGGAAATGCTTCGCGAAGCTTTTGCGCAGTTCGCGAAGGAAGAAATCGCACCCTTTGCGGCTAAGTGGGATGAGGAAGATCACGTTCCCATGGACATCGTTCCGAAACTGGGAGAAATGGGCATCATGGGCGTGTTCATTCCGGAGCAGTACGGCGGTGCAGGGCTCGGCCATGTAGAGAGATGCATTGCGCTCGAAGAGATTGCCAGATACTCAGCGGGACTCGCTATGATGGTGTTTACCCATCATCTGGGCGCAGCCGCGATATTGGATTACGGAACAGAAGAACAGAAGCAGAAGTGGCTCCCGGGAATGTGTGACGGAAGCTGTGTCTGTGGACTGGCAGTAACGGAACCTGGCGGCGGAAGCGATGTTGCAGGCATCAAGACAGAGGCAACTCTGGATGACGGCGTATGGACCATCAACGGCAGAAAGTGCTTCATCACCAATTCGCACTGTGCAGGAGTCACAGTTGTCACCTGCAGAACGGGCGAAGATGAAAAAGGCCGTCCGCTCATGTCAACGATTGCAATCGAAGCAGGCACCGAAGGTTTTAAGCCGGGAAGAGAAGAAAACAAGATGGGTCTGAAGGGTTCCTACACCGGAGAGCTCATCATGGATCAGGTGAAAGTTCCTGAAGAGAATACAGTAGGTGCGGCAGGCAAAGGCATGCCGATCACGATGAAGGAACTGGGTGAAGTAGGCAGAGCCAGCATGGCAGCGATTGAACTTGGTATCCTCAGAGCCTGTCTTGAAGATGCGGTGAAGTTTGCCAAGGAGAGAATCCTCTACGGTAAGCCGATCTCAAAACTGCAGGCGATTCAGTTCCAGATTGCGGAAATCAGATGTGATTATGAAGCGGCAAGACTCATGCTCTACAATGCTGCGTCGATGAAAGATGCCGGCAAGGTGGGTGCAGAGTTCTCCATGGCCAAGTACTTCACATCCGAAGCTGCCGTCAGATCAGCTAAGAGACTCATGGAGCTCATGGGCGGATACGGATTCGTCAATGAATATCCGGCAGGAAGGTATCTGCGCGACGCAATTGGATGCATTCCGTCCTGCGGAACCAGTGAGATTCAGAAGATGATTATTGCGGGAGAAACGCTCAAGAAATTCTAATTCTACAGGGCAGAGAACGTCGCGGAAAGTACTCCGCCGAACGCTCGCGCTCTGTCCTCACGTAGCGGTTCTAACCGTCTTCTCACTGCCGTTCGAACCCGCTAAGAACCGACGTTGCGGAGGTCGGCTTCGCACTTTCCGCGACGTTCTCTGTATAAGAATATGAACATACTTACGTTACTTAAACCGGTACCCAATCCGGAACATGAAAACGAAATACAGATTGATGTTTCTTCGGGCAGAGTGATTCGTGAAGGTATTCCGCAGGTGATTGACGCGGAGAGCAGGAATGCTCTTGAAGCGGCGCTACAGCTTAGGGATAAGTCCGGTCAGGGCCTGGTTGCCGTCTTAGCGATGGCACCGGAGTCCGCTTCGGATAAGCTGACTGAAGCGCTTGCCATGGGTGCGGATGAAGCGTACCTGCTTTCGGATAAGGCCTTCGGCGGCGCGGATACTTATGCGACTTCCCGTACTCTTGCCGCAGCGGTACGTAAGATCGAGGATGTAAAGGCAGCCCCTTTCGATCTGATTCTCGCCGGCACATCCAGCTCTGACGGGGGCACATCCCATGTTCCTGTGCAGACGGCAGAGTGGCTTGGCCGTACGCATATCTCCAATGTCTGCAGTATAGAGGCTGCAGATGGAGTGGTGCGCGCTGTCAAGAGAAGCGAGGAAGTCATGCTGACCTTCGAAGGGGAGGAACCGGCAGTCATCGCGGTGACAAGAGATATCAACAAACCTAGATTTGTGACAGCGATGGGAATTATCAAAGCCCGCAAAAAGCCACTGACGCTCTGGAGCGCAGAAGATCTGCGAATCGACCCGCAGCACATCGGACTGGAAGGATCGCCGACGAAGCCGGGCAGACTCCTTGCCTTTGAACAGAACAGGGCAGGAGAAGAACTGGGTCTGACCGCTGAAGAAGCGGCAGAAAAGATCCTGCAGATCGTGAGAAAGGCAGGGGTCTGATATGAAGGCAAATGACATCAGAAAAGTACTCATATTGGATCAGGGCAATCCGGTGGCCGGGCAGCTTTTGCAGAAAGCAGCGGAAGTCTTCGGAACAGATGGCGTTCAGTATGTGGTGCTCAAAGCCCACAGAACACATAATCTGGTCCTGACGATGATGGAAGAAACCATACGGGAGGAAGCACCGGAATTGGTTCTCCTTGGAGCCACGGCCCTCGGGGAGGAGGTTGCGCCGGCTCTTGGCGTTCGTCTGGGAACAGGCGTGGCGGCACACTGTGTGGATATCAAAGCAAACGAAGAAGGCCGGCTCACATTTATGATTCCGGCAATCGGAGGACGGGCAGTCGGTGAGATATTCATTCCCGAAGCAAAAGCCGGAAGACCTGCCATAGCGACGGTGAAACCGGGAATCTTCCCGCAGCCTGCAGATGCTGCCTTTGCGGAAGAGATTCCGGGATACAAAGTGATAGATGTTGACACCATGGTGGCAGACGGCAAGCTGGATCCGGGTGAAAAAGTCCAGGGAGGATTCCGGATGACAGAAATCGTTCCTCGGGAGCGAAGCGCAGGAAGCATCACAGGAGCGGATATCATTCTCTGCGGAGGCTATGGGCTGGGCAGCGAAGACGTCTGGCAAAAGCTTGAGACGCTGGCGCAGCGTCTTGGAGGAGCGGCAGCATGCACCAGAGCAGCACTTGATGCGGAATGGGGATGCGAGGAAGATTCCATGATCGGCACCAGCGGTAAGGCAGTGCAGCCGAAGGTATATATAGGATTCGGCATTTCAGGAGCAGCGCACCATCTGTGCGGAATCACAGGCGCCGATACAATTATAAATATTAATAACGATAAGGACGCGGAGGTATTTGCAGCGTCCGACTTCAAAGGTGTATTTGATGCAGAGCAGATTCTTGATACTCTGCTGGAAATGACAGAATAAGGGGTGAGCTTTTGAGAAAAAATAATATCGACATTACGTTCATAGTGATCATCGTGATTCTGGCGATGAGCTCGTTGAGAAGCGGGGGCTTCAGCAATCCGCAGGAATGGATTATGGATAAGCTCCTGATTCTGCCGGGCATCATCATCGGTCTGTCTTTGCATGAATTCGGTCATGCTGTCGTCGCCTATAAGCTGGGGGACAACACGCCGAAACTGCAGGGAAGAGTCACGATCAATCCTTTGGCTCATATAGACTGGATGGGGCTGGCGGCGCTGTTTTTCTGTGGATTCGGATGGGGACAGCCGGTACAGATCAATCCATTTAACTTCAAGAACAGAAGAAGAGATGAGCTGCTTGTTGCGCTCGCAGGTGTTGTGATGAATCTGCTGCTCGCGGCGTTGTTTACAGTCGTTGCGAAAGTTTACCTGATGGCAGTAGGCGTAGACTGGATAAGCGTCAACACCCTTGGGATGGGCATCTGGCAGATTCTCATCTACATCATCCAGATCAATCTGGTGCTGATGATATTCAATCTGATTCCGTGCCCGCCGCTTGACGGATTCAACATCATTGCGAATGTCTTCGGCTTCGGCGGAACGCAGACCTATTGGAATATATACAGATACGGCAACTGGATTCTGGTGCTCATCATCGTGTTCGGTGTGACCGGTATGGTGATTTCGCCGTGCATCCAGTTCCTGATGAACATCGTATGGGGTATTCTCCTTTAACATAGTCAGAGGAAGGGTCAATGGGAAGAACAGATTATCTTGACAAACTGAATGACAAACAAAAGGAAGCGGCCATGTACACGGAGGGACCGCTTCTCATACTGGCAGGTGCGGGCAGCGGCAAAACCAGCACGATGACTTGCAGGATCGCTTATCTCATCCGTGAGATGGGGGTGCATCCCTACAACATCCTCGCTGTGACCTTCACCAATAAGGCCGCCAAGGAAATGCGTGAAAGAGTGCAGCGCCTCATCGGCGAAGGCGTGAACATGTGGATTCTCACATTCCATTCGGCCTGCCTCAGGATACTGAGAAGACATGCGGAAGTATTGGGATACGGACGGGACTTCGCTGTTTACGATCCGACGGATCAGAAGACCGTTGTCAAAAACATCTGCAAAGAGCTCAATATCGACACCAAGAAGTTCTCGCCGAGCTACTTTTTGGGCATCATCTCCCACTGCAAAGAGCAGCGCATTTCTGCACGGCAATACAACGGCATTTACGGCACGGATTATAAGGAACAAATGATTGGCCAGGTCTATGATAGATACGAGAAGACCTTGAAGAAGAACAACGCCATGGACTTCGACGATCTGCTGCTCAAGACAGTCGAGCTTTTTGAACAGGATGAGGAAGTACTGCTCCGGTATCAGGATAGATTCCAGTACATCATGGTGGACGAGTATCAGGATACGAATATGATACAGTACACCTTTGTAAGGCTCTTGGCTGACGCCCGCGACCGAGACGGAAACATCCGCAGGAATCTCTGCGTTGTCGGTGATGACGACCAGTGCATCTATCAGTGGCGCGGAGCCGACATCCGGAACATCCTCGAGTTCGAAAAGGATTTTCCGGGTGCAAAGACAGTAAAGCTCGAGCAGAATTACCGTTCGACAGCTAACATTCTGGAGGCGGCTCACAGTGTCATCTCCCACAACAGGGGAAGAAAGGACAAGAAACTCTGGACCGACGCGGAGGACGGCAGGAAGATCGTCTATTACAATGCGGATGATGAAAAAGACGAAGCATATTTCATCGCCAGTGAAATCAACCGAGTCGCGGGTTCGGACAACGCGGACTACAGACAGTTCGCCGTACTGTACCGCACGAATGCGCAGTCAAGAACTTTTGAAGAGGCGCTATCGAGAAGGGACATCCCGTACCGCGTACTGGGCGGTCTCAGATACTACGACAGAAAAGAAATCAAGGACATGATGAGCTACATGGGTCTTGTCCAGAATAGGGCGAATGACCTGGCTCTGGTTCGCATCATCAATGAACCGAAGAGGGGAGTGGGCGGTAAAACCCTGCAGAAGCTGCAGGCACTCGCCCAGGTAAGAGGAACCAGTCTCTTTGATGTTCTGCTCGATGATGACGTAATCGATTCCTTCAGTTCGAAGGTATCGGATAATCTCAAACAGCTTGCAGGCCTGATTGCAACCTACGGAATCGAGAAGGACAATATGAAGATCTCGGATCTGTATGATGGATTGCTGGTCAACTCAGGTTATATGAAAGCGCTGGAAGATCAGCATACTGTGGAGGCTGAGGGAAGACTGGAAAACCTCATGGAGTTCAAGTCTGTCATCGTCGGCTATGAGAAGGAAGACCCGAACATGAGTCTGGCTGAGTTCATGGAGAGAATTGCGCTGCTTGCGGATGTGGACAATCATGACTTGGAAGAAAACGCAGTGACGCTCATGACACTCCACAGTGCCAAAGGTCTGGAATTCCCTTACGTATTCATGCCCGGCATGGAGGATGGGCTCTTCCCGGGATGGAGAGCTTTTGACAGAGAAGACGGGCTGGAAGAAGAGCGTCGCCTGTGCTATGTAGGTATCACCAGAGCGAAAAAACGTCTCTGGATGACCAGCGCCAGAACGAGAACTATTTATGGAAGAACAGACTATACCCGAGAGTCAGTCTTCCTGCATGAGCTGGACAGCAAGCTACTCGAAGGCGATGGAATCTACGAGAAGAAAGACCGCAGAACAGAAGGCCTGTTCAGAGACGGCGCATCGGAAAACGTTGCAATGAAACCGTTCGATCAGCTCAAATATGCCAGGGCCCAGACGAAGCAAAGGGCAGAGGCAATGGCAAAAGCCAGCGCAGAGAGCTTCAGCGTAGGCGACCGGGTGGCTCATTCCAAGTTCGGGGAAGGCACTGTGCTCGAAGTGAACGGCAAGGTCATAAGAATAGAGTTCGCAGATCAGGTTAGAAAGCTGGCCCTTGGAATCGCACCAATCAAAAAAATGTGAGAACGATTTGAATCAGATGAAGAAGAGAATTGAAGAACTTGTAAACAAACTGAATGAAGCTTCGAAGGCCTATTATCAGCAGGATACGGAGATCATGTCCAATCAGGAGTACGATGCCCTTTATGATGAGCTCGTTGCCCTTGAGAAGGAGACCGGTATCGTCATGGCCCAGAGCCCGACGGTAAATGTTGGTTATGAGGTCGTGAGCAGTCTGCCGAAAGAACCCCATCCATCGCCGATGCTTTCTTTGGACAAGACAAAGGAAGTCAGCGAACTGGAAAGATGGCTGGGCGATAAGGATGGACTGCTTTCTTGGAAACTTGACGGACTGACTGTTGTTCTGACCTACGAGAACGGCAGCCTGTCAAAGGCAGTCACAAGAGGTGACGGCATTGTTGGAGAAGTCATCACCGCCAACGCGAGGACCTTTGCCAATATACCGGTTTCGATTCCGGAGAAAGGACAGGTAGTCGTAAGAGGTGAGGCTGTCATCAGCTACAGTGATTTTGAGAAAATCAATACAGACGGCACCTATAAGAATCCGAGAAATCTCTGCAGTGGTTCTGTCCGTCAGCTGAACAGTGAGATCACGGCGCAGCGGCATGTGAGATTCTACGCGTTCTCTCTTGCGGCAGGCGGAGGGGAGTTCCGATTCCGCCATGAGCAGATAGAATGGATGCGAAATCAGGGATTCGAGACGGTGCACAATGTTCCCGTCACAGCGCAGACCATTGCAAAGGCAGTAGAAGGCTATGCCCACGATATCGAAGAATTCGACATACCATCTGATGGGCTGGTGCTAGTCTATGATGATATCGAATACGGAAGATCACTCGGCACCACGGCGAAATTCCCGCGGGATTCCATCGCGTTCAAGTGGCAGGATGAAATCAGTGATACGAAGCTCAAGGAGATTATCTGGAACGCGTCTAGAACAGGACTGATCAATCCGATTGCTGTGTTTGAGCCGGTTGAGCTGGAAGGAACGACTGTGAGCAGGGCGTCTGTCCACAATCTGAGTATCGTAAAGGAACTGGAACTGGGGCAGGGCGACACCATCAGTGTCTACAAAGCTAACATGATCATTCCGCAGATTGCCCAGAACAAATCCAAAGGCAAAGACGAAACAGACGAAGGAACGCCAAGAGTACTGCTGGGACCACCAGAACTTTGTCCTGTTTGCGGACATGAAACGGTTGTCAAAAATGAGAACGGCATTGAGACCGTTCACTGCGTAAATGAGGAGTGCCCGGCAAAGAGAATCAAATCCTTTACCCATTTCGTCGGAAGAAATGCCATGAACGTAGAGGGCCTTTCTGAAGCGACCCTTGAGAAGCTGGTTGATGAGGCGATTATCAAGGCGCCCGTTGATCTCTTCCGGATGGAAGGCTGCAGAGAGCGCATCGTATCAATGGAAGGATTCGGCGATAAATCCTTCGAAAATCTGCTGGCGGCGGCAGAGAAGGCATCTCACACAACGCCGGACAGACTTCTGTACGCGCTGGGGATACCGAATATAGGAGTCGCCAATGCGAAGATGATCGCCCGTTCCTGCAAAAACAACTGGGAACGCATCATGAGTCTGACGGAAGAGGAACTCATCGGCATCGAAGGCATTGGGGATATCATGGCAAAAGCATATGTGGATTTTTTTGCAAAAGCTGATAATATGAAGATAGTGGAAGATCTTCTGGAAGTCCTGACGATCGATGAGAGCTTTGAGGAGGCGGGCGATGTGCTGGCGGGCAAGACCTTCGTCATCACAGGCAGTCTCGAACACTTCGAGAACAGGGATGCCGCCAAGGCCAAGATCGAAGAACTGGGCGGCAAAACGGCAGGATCCGTCAGCAAGAAGACCGACTATCTGATCAACAACGATATCAACTCAGCTTCCTCAAAGAATAAAAAAGCAAAGGAACTGGGAGTACCAATCATAACAGAAGAAACATTCCTGGAGATGATAAAGTGAAACTGGCTGTAGGAAAACTGGACAGCGATCTGCTGAAGGAAATCGTATTCGGCAAGATCACATATCGAAATGAAGATGTCAAGGTCCGCCCCGGAATAGGGGAGGACTGCGCATTGATCGATTTCGGAGATTACGACTGTGTCATGTCGACAGACCCGATTTCGTCGACCGTGAGCGACATCGGCAGACTTGCCATTCATATCACCTGCAACGACATTGCGTCAAACGGCGTGCAGCCTTTGGGTATCATGCTGGCCTGCATGCTGCCGGAAGGCACAACGGATGATGATGTGAAGGAAATCATGGATCAGGCGGGATCCACTGCCGCAGAAGTTGGCGTAGAGATCATCGGCGGACACACTGAGATCACGCCGTCCGTCAAGCAGCCTCTGATCGTATCGACAGCAATTGGCAAAGCACCGGCAGGGACATCACAGAACGGCAATGACATGATTCCAGGTGATTTCATCATGATGACAAAAGCCGTCGGTCTGGAAGGAACAGGCATCATCGCCTGCGATCATGAAGAGGAAATCAGGGCGGCGCTGAACGAGGACGGCAGCAGACTGGTCACTGATGAAGAAATCGAAAAAGCGAAGTCATTCCTCGATCTCGTGAGTGTCGTACCGGAAGGTGTCGCAGCAGGCAAAGTCGGCACACACGGTATGCATGACATCACCGAAGGCGGCATTCTGGGGGCGGTCTGGGAGATGTGCCAGATTTCCCATACCGGCGCGGAAGTCTGGGAAGACGACATTCCGATGCATTCGGAAACGGAGAAGATCTGCAGCCTCTTCGATGTGGATCCGCTGCGGCTCATCTCCAGCGGCTCGATGATCATCATCGTCCCGAAGGAAAAGAGAGCGGAAATGGAAGACGCCATGAAGGCTGCCGGAGTAGACGCATCCGTCATCGGTATTATCACAGAAGAAAAAGAAGGAATCTGCATGGCGAAGCACACCCTTACATGCGGCTCGGGCTGCATGGGAAGGATCAAAGTGAAAATCGATCCGCCGTATGCAGATGAAATATACAAAACATATAAGTCATCAGAACAAGGAGAATAAAAGATGGAAGTCAATCTTCTCTTCCTGGCTTTGATTCCGGGAATCGTAATTATCATCTTTATCTTCAGAAAAGATAAGGTAGAACATGAACCGTGGGGTCTCATCTTCAAGCTGTTGGTCCTTGGTGCTTTTTCCTGTGTTCCGGCAATGTTCATGGAGATGTTCATGGGAGGTTTCATGCCAGCGGGATATACTCCGGGAACGGTTGGCTACGCAGTGTTTAATGCCTTTGCGGTAGCAGCGCTCTGCGAAGAGTTGTGCAAGTTCATCCTGCTCCGGATCGGTTCCTGGAGAAACCCGAACTTCAACTACAGATTTGACGGAATCGTCTACGGTGTTGCCGTTGCGGTTGGATTTGCACTGCTTGAGAATGTGCTGTATGTCATGGAGGGAGGTCTGTACGTGGCGCTGATGAGAGGTGTCATGGCAGTTCCGCTCCACGCGTTCTGCGGCGTCTATATGGGCGTGCACTACGGCGCAGCCAAGCGGTATTCTGTTGAGGGAAACAAGGGTCAGGAGACGCTGCATACGATACTGGCAATGATCAGCCCGATGCTCATCCATGGAATCTACGATTCACTGGCCTTTATGGGTGAATACGGAACGACGTTCATTCTGCTTGCATTCGTACTGCTCATGTACATCGTGGCAGTGAAGTGCGTCAACAAATACTCAAACGAGGACTGGCATGCAGGCTTCTATCTGGAACAGATGGCGCGCATTGACAACAAATAATAATTGACGGTAAAAAGTATAAATACTATAATCAAGTGTATTCAAATTGCCCTTTGATGGTTCCGTAAGCATGGTTTGGGTCCTGCGCAATAGGATGCCGTGAACCTTGTCAGGTCCGGAAGGAAGCAGCAATAAGCGGAAAATCTTATGTGCCGCAGATAAGCCTTCTCCAACGCCTGCGGGATCATCAAAGGGCAATTTGTAAAACAGGGAGATTTTTGATGTACAAAGCGCTTTACAGACAGTATCGCCCGGAGGTCTTCGAGGAAGTCCTCGGACAGGATCACATCGTGCGGATACTGAAAAATCAAATAGCGACGGACAGCACCAGTCACGCCTACCTGTTCTGCGGAACTAGGGGTACAGGCAAAACCACCACAGCAAGACTGCTGGCCAAGGGACTGAACTGTCTCTCTGACGGGGAACGCCCATGCGGCGTCTGCGCCAACTGTCAGGCAATCAAGGATGGAAATTTCCTTGATGTGATCGAAATCGACGCTGCTTCGAACAACGGCGTCGACAACGTGAGGGAACTGAGGGAAAGCGTCAAGTATCCGCCGTCAGCAGGACGCAGGAAGGTGTACATCATCGACGAAGTGCACATGCTTTCTACGGAAGCGTTTAACGCACTTCTGAAGACGCTGGAAGAACCGCCGGAATATGTGACGTTTATTCTGGCGACCACAGAAGTCCATAAACTTCCCGCAACTGTTCTTTCGAGATGTATGCGCCTCGACTTCAAAAGAGTGCCTGAAAGCGTGCTGATAAAAGGCATGGCGGATATCTGCGCAAAGATCGGCATCGATGTGACGGAGGACGCCCTCAGGATCATCGCCGCCAATGCGGATGGTTCTGTCAGAGACGGACTGAGCATTCTCGACCAGTGTATTTCCGGACGAGATATGAAAGTCGATGCGGAAGAAGTTCTGGAATTCCTCGGCGCATCTGGCTATGAAGATTTCATCGAGCTGACCGATATGGTTCGCAAGAAGAGAACCGAGGAAGCAATTGCTTTCCTGAACGGTATTCTCTCTGACGGTAAAGATGTCCGTCAGTTCATGCGTGACTGGATCAGTCATTACAGGAACCTGATGATGGTCAAGTTCATGAGAAATCCGGAGACTGTCGTCAGCATGTCTGCGGAGAACATAGAGCGCATGAGACGTCAGGCGGCAGTACTGGAACTGGAAGACATCAACAGAGGCATTATGGAACTGTCCACCATGGCAAACGAAGCCAGATGGTCGACGCAGCCCCGCATCCTGCTGGAGCTTGCCATCGTAAGACTCTGCATGGGAGCAGGACAGATCCGTGAACTGACAGAAGTCGAATTTACCGAGCCGGAACCTGTACCGGCGCCCGCCAAAAAAGCGTCGCCTGCAAAAGCACCAGAGGCAGCAGTGAAAAAGGCCGAGGAACCTGCGCTGGTGAAAGTTGAAGAACCTGCACCGGTAAAGGCCGAAGAACCAGTAATAGAGACACAGGTGAAACCAGAGGCAGCTGAGTCAGCGCCGGTGGAACCAGCACCGGTTGAATCAGCGCTTGCTGAGATGCAGAACGGGTTCGACTGTGAGGACATCTGGAACAAGGTCTTTGAAGACGGCGAGAACGAGAAGGGAAGCATCAATATCATACGGAACAGCGCGCGGCTCAAATCCATCGAAGACAGAACATTTACAGTAGAAGCAAACAATACATTCTTCAAGGATCTGGCGGAGAAGAACCGACAGTTCATAGAGCATCTGGTAGAAAAACACACCGGCGCGCACAGAAGGATGAACATCAAACTGGCCAACAGCAATGAGGAACGGTCAGCAGAGGAAATCGCAGCCGAGGCGTCAGATATTCTTGGAATCAAAGTAGAAGTAAAATAGATATCATATAGAAGATAGGAGGAAACATGGGTAAAGGAATGAAAGCCGGCAAGAAGCCGAAACAGCCAAAGATGGGCAATGCGCAGCAGATGGCCCAGATGCAGGCAATGCAGAGAGAAATGGACAAAGTCCAGGAAGAGATAGAGAAGATGGAAGCGTCCGCAACATCAGGCGGCGGTGCAGTTACGGTAACGGTAACAGGCAAGAAGGAAATCAAGGATATCCAGATCCAACCGGAAGCTTGCGATCCTGATGATGTTGAAATGCTGCAGGATCTCATCATGGCGGCAGTCAACGAAGCGCTCCGTCAGATGGAAGAAATATCACAGAACGAAATGAGCAAGTTCACTTCAGGACTTGGCCTTCCGGGATTCTAGAGATGAAATATTATGCAAAACCACTGAACAGATTAATCAATGAGCTTGCACGTCTTCCGGGAATCGGAGAGAGGACTGCACAAAGGCTTGCCCTGCATATTCTTTCCATGAGCGATGCGGAAGCTTTTGCATTGTCTGACGCGATCAGGGATGCAAAGGAAAACATGAAGTTCTGTTCCGTCTGCGGTAATCTGACGGATACGGATCCGTGCGCCATCTGCTCAGACAAAAGCAGGGATGCCAGCACGATCTGCGTGGTGGAAAGTCCTAAGGATGTTCTGGCGATGGAGAAAATCCGGGAGTACAGAGGATATTATCATGTGCTGCACGGCGTCATTTCTCCGATGGATCAGAAGGGACCGGATGATATCAATCTCAAGAGCCTGATTACAAGACTGCAGGATCCGGCCGTGAAAGAACTGATCATCGCGACGAATCCGACCATAGAAGGAGAGGCGACAGCGGTATATATCGCCAGGCTGATCAAGCCGAGCGGCATCAAGGTATCCAGAATCGCCCATGGAATCCCTGTGGGAGGGGATTTGGAATACGCAGACGA
Organism: uncultured Eubacteriales bacterium; assembly: GCA_902763505.1. Taxonomy (GTDB): domain Bacteria; phylum Bacillota; class Clostridia; order Peptostreptococcales; family Anaerovoracaceae; genus Lentihominibacter. The sequence goes on from CACWSO010000008.1 coordinate 90,974, forward strand.
AGTGACGCTTCTGAAGGCGATTGAAGGCAGAAGAGAGTTATAGAGGAGGAACAATCATGGACAGTTTCATGCAGACGCTTGAGGAATTCGGCAGAAATCCAGTCGTGATGAAGTGGGCAGGTGCGATTGTTCTGGCTTTGCTCGGGTTTGCATTCATGCGCGTTCGCCGGCATCCGATGAAGAATGCGCTTGCCTTCGGAGGAGGAATCCTGGGCATTATCATCGTTCTCAGTATCATCAAATACGCGCTGTTCTAAGCAGCGCTGTATTTTTTGCAAACTGCAAAATAATAATGCGAAACAACACTTTAATTCATTGACGTTGTTAAAGTATAAGAATATAATCAACTATGTAGTAATTATTACTGTTTTTAAATTGTTCGCTATTATATGGATAAGCTTTTAGGAGGAATCTTATGGACGAAGAAAAAAAGGCTGTAGCAACAGCTGAAGAAGGTTCACAGGATCTAAAGCGAGGCATCGCTGAATGGCAGGTCGCGTTCATCGGCCTGGGCGGCGTTATCGGATCCTGCTACTTCCTGGGCGTTGGCTGGGACATCGAAGTTATGGGTCCTGGTGTATTCTGGGCATTCCTGCTCGTAGGTGTCATCGTATTTGGTCTGATGATATCCTATGCGGAGCTTCTGGTAAACCTGCCGCGTTCCGGATCATTCATTGCGTACACCAATGAATTCCTTGGACCAACAGTATCCACCGGTTTCGGTTGGGCATTCTGGTTCAACTGGGTATGTTATGTACCGTCAGAAGCAATCGCTGTATCAGCAGCACTGCAGGCCATTACCGGTATTACCAGTACGGTCGCATATGTTGCCTTTGCGATAGGCACCATGATGGCATTGACCCTAATCAACTGCTTCGCAGTAGACATCTTCGCGAAGATCGAGTCAGGTTTGGCTATCACAAAAGTTATCATCATCATCCTGTTCATCCTTATGGGACTCGGTATTTGGGTCGGCTTCTGGGGCAGCCCGCAGGGCGAACTTGCAGCTTACAACATTACCGAAGGATTCAAGGGTGCAGGAATCAACTTCCAGCCTGAATACAGCGTATTCGACAACTGGTTCCCTCATGGAATACTGATCATCTCCGTAATGATGGTAGTAGTACTTGTAACAATGCAGGGTACTGAAATCGTAGGTCTGGCAGCAGCGGAATCAAAGAATCCTGAAGTTGCGGTACCAAAGGCATGCAGAAGCGTAGTATATCGTATTGTCGCTCTGTATCTGGCACCAATCCTTCTGGTCATCCTGATCTACCCGACTGCACTGGCAGACGATGCGACACCGGTATTTGCGGAGGTAGCCAGAGACTACGGACTGTCACCATTCTTCTACATCTTCTGTGCGGTTGTAATGGTAGCAGCATTCAGCTGTGGTAATACAGGATTCTATGGAACAGTACGTGCGATGTATGGACTTTCCACAGAGGGTCTGGCTCCGAAGTTCCTGAGCCACCTGTCAAAGAACCAGGCGCCGAGAAATGCCGTATTCTTCACGATGGCATTCATGTGGCTCGTTCTGATTACAGGTCTGATTTCAGAAGTAACCGGAGCACTGTCCGACCTGTACGGTTCACTGCTGTGCATGTCCGGATTTACCGGCACACTTGCCTGGGTAGGTATCATCGCAGCACAGAAGAGAATGCGTACGAGACTTAAGAAAAACGGCTATGATCCTGAGAGTGTCCTCAAGGCCAAAGTGCCTAAACCATTGGCATGGGTACCATGGTTCGCACTCATTGCGCAGATCATCTGCCTGATCATGCTGGCATTCGCAACACCTGTTGAGAAGGCTTACATCAACGGCATGGAAGCACAGGGTCTTGAACCTGATATCGCAGTTGGCGACACAGGCGGCGGTCTCGTTATCTTCATCATCGCAACATCAGCAATCGTTATTCCAATGATCGTATATCAGATTCTGAATAAGACTGGTAAGGTTGGTCATATCGTAACGCTGCATGGAGATGAGAAGACATTTGAGGAAGCATTCCCTCCAATCAACAAATAAGTGTTGTTTGATGAATGACTAAGATGAACAGGGCTGTGACGACATTTGCGTCACAGCCCTTCTGTGTTATATAATCACCCTGCGACACATTATCGATAGAGAGGTACGATCCATGGTGGATAATAATCAGAATCTGGAAATCACTGCAGTCAGGGCGCTGAATCCCAGATCACTGCGATTGGAATTTAACAATGGGGATGTGAGGTTGTTCGACAGTCACCGTCTAAGGGGACCGGCATTTATACCTTTGATGAATGAAGAAATATTCACAAAACCGATTGTGACAGAAGACGGGAAACTCGGCTGGGAAGACCTGGACATCACATGCAGTGCAAAATATATTTACGATCGCAGCGTCCATTATGATGACAACGCGGTGGCACGTGAATATGTCCGTACAAAGAAGGATATCTGGGGAGAGAGAATCGCAATAGTATTATTTCCACTGATGGCCATATGCGGACTTATCGGAACTGTGTGGTGGTATATCAACAACTAGCAAGAAAATGCAAGGACGGCGTCATAGTTTGACGCCGTTTTTTAAGCAGTTTTTGTGCTTGAAACAACGTATTGAAGTGCTATAATTTAATTGTTAAGAACTAATACTAATTATTCAGTCAATTGTCATTATTCGTTTATAGTTTAAGGAGGATTATTATGAGTCAGGCACAGGCAGCAGTGGCTCAGACCGGAGAACATGGCCTAAAAAAACATGAGATCAGGGTCTCCACTGTCGTATTCATGATTTTCTGCCTGGTAGCAGCAGGATGCTATGGTATCGAGGAAATGATCCCGGAATGCGGACCTGGACTCACCATAGCGATGCTCTGCATACTCCCGTTTGTATGGGGTCTTCCGTTTGGACTGGTTGCATCTGAACTCGGATCAGTTCGTCCGCAGGAAGGCGGCTACTACAAGTGGGTACAGGAAGCTCTCGGAGAATTCTGGGGATTCCAGGCAGGCTGGTGGAGAACGATCTCCATCTACATCGACAATACCTCATATGTTATCCTGGCAGGCGGCTATGCAGCGACTGTATGGGACATGGGTATTGGAGGAGAATTTGCTCTGAAATTCTGCATGATCGGTATCTTCACACTGATCAATATCAGAGGTGTCAAGGACGTAGGTGCCGTAAGTACAGCACTTTCCATTTTCGTTATGGTAGCGTTTGGAGTTGTGGCGCTCTGCGGATTCCTGAACTGGGGCAGCGACCCATCCGTTACGTTCCAGATGACACCGGAACCGGCGGAAGGAATCGGCGATTGGTTCTTCTACATCGCGGGGGGTATCTCCATCGGTATGTGGATGTACTCCGGATATGAGTCCATGTCGACCATTGCGGGAGAAGTTGCGAATCCGCAGGTTATCCCGAAAGGAACGCTGATCACAATTCCGCTGATCATGGCAGTATATATCCTGCCGACCGTTGCAGGTCTTGGCTCCATCGGTCAGTTCGATAACTGGGGAACTGACGGAGACTCTGTCGGATACGCAACTGTCGTATCAACCTTCTGGGGTCCTGTATGGGGCATCATATTCGTCATCGTTGCGATCCTGGCACAGTGCTCGATTTACAACACATATATCGCATCCGGATCCAGAGGATTCTTCGCCCTTGCGGATGATAATCTGACGCCTCCGGTCATGGTCAAGGTCGATAAGAAATACGGTGTACCTTACATTGCAGTATTGTCAGTTGGTATCTTCAACCTGCTCTTCTGCATGTTCCCATTCGGATTCATCATCGTACTGGACGTTGCGCTGTTGCTGTCGTCCTACGTCATGGTATATATCTCGGCCATGGTTCTGAGACGGAGAATTCCGGAAGAGGATTACATCTTCCGCATTCCTGGAGGAAACGGACTCCTCGGAGTGATCTGCATCGTTCCTACATGCGTAGCGATCTTCGCATTCTTCGTCAATGGATCCGACTACTACCTCGGCGGTATGATCGGTCTGCTGACTGGCCCGATTCTGTACCTGATCTGGAGAAGAATGTACGGCGGGCTTTCCAAGAAAGATCCGGAAGCATTTGTCTGCAACCCTAGAACAGGGCTGGCAGTAGGCGATACAAGAAGGATTTCCTTCCTGCTTCTGATCATCACCATTATGAACCTGTTCGCTCTGGTCTTCGAACCTTGGTACGAAGGTTGGGGAACAGAGGATGCATGGGAGTCCGGAGACTACTTCGATGGAATCCTAGAAGCAGCCAATGTTGATACCATCGTCGGAACGATCAGAGTCGTTCTTTGGGTCGTAACCATCGTATGTGCACTTGCATGTATCCTCATTTACCTGCTTTCCAAGAAGGTTGAGCCTTCCAAGGAAGAATGCAAGGCGGCCTTCAAGAAGAGCTGTGACGCCATCAGCGCAAGACACAACAAGGAACTGGAAGAGATGATCGCAGAAGAGGAAATCGCGGTAGCAGCTGACGCAGTGGAAAAAGCGGCAGCGGCGGCAGAAGACGAGATCAAAAAATAAAGCCTGAAAGACATACTGCGAATCTCGAAAGACAGATATAAAAAGGGCTCGCGAGAGCCCTTTTTTAGTGGTAAAATCAGGTTGAACAATTCATGGGAGGATCAGCCATGCAGTTACTGCGTCCGGGCGGAACGGAAAAAGAAAAAGCACACAGATGGTACCGGCTTGCTTTTGTAGCGGCCATTGTTGTGTTTATCCTTCTCGCACCAGAGGTCAACAACGGCAAATACATGGATCCGACCATCAGCGATGGGCAGGTTTTGGTTACGTCAAAGACAGCCTTTTCCACGAACAGGGGAATGCCGGACCGCGGACAGCTCGTCATACTGAAGAAGCCGTTTTCTCAGGAAGCAGGCGCGGATGACAACATCATTACGAGAGTCATAGGCGTACCGGGGGATACAGTTGAAATCACAGGAGGCAAGGTCCTCGTCAACGATGAAGAGTACACGACGCCGAATGGAATTGAAGGCTGTAAGGATGAAGTCGCCAAAGTAAAAATCAAAGAGGGAAAAGTCTTTGTGCTCTGTGACAACAGGAACACGAAGCAGAAGTTTGACAGCAGAAATGAAGACATCGGCGTCATGAGCGCCAAAGAGATCAAAGGGAAGGTTTTGCTGAGGGCCTGGCCACCAGGAAAATTAAAATAATCAGTCATTTCTTTAGGACGTTGAAGCGGCATATCAAATGCCGCTTATTTGTTTGTTAATTTTCTTGCGATATGGGGGTTTTGGGCCCTATGTATTTTCTTTCGAACTTGATTATTACAGGGCAGTATAGGTATAATGATATGAAAAGTTTTTTTCACTGAGACGTTATTTTTATTTATTAGGAGGATTAAATGGGCACAATAGTATTTCTCATCCTTTTCCCGATGATCGTTGCCTTCATTCTTCTGGTAGTAAAAAGTGACAAGGGTAGAGACGTGATCGTCATTGCAGGTTCAGTTATCATTGCCGCAATGTCGATAGTTGTTGCTATCCAGTTTGCCGCGGGAGGCGGAGATTATTTCTCCTTCAACGGTGAAGTGATAGGCTACATAATGATGGCTGTAGAAGCAGGGTTATGCATCTACATCTGCATCACGTCCGCAATGCACAGAAAGTGGCTTGCATTTATCTTTGCCATTATTCAGACACCGCTGATCATGTGGTTTGAATTCTCCAGAGGACATGGCATCGAGGTCGAGAGCAATCTGTATGTTGACAGACTTTCGATCATTATGATTCTCATCATAGGAATCATCGGAACACTTATTGCAGTCTATGCATTAGGCTACATGAAAGACTTCCAGCACCATGAAGACGAGAAGGGAAATAAAGACAGAAGACCTTGGTTCTTCTTCGTTATGTTCCTGTTCCTGGGCGCAATGGTAGGACTGGTAACATCCAACAACATGATTTGGATGTACTTCTTCTGGGAGATCACCAGCTTGTCATCATTCTGGCTCATCGGTTACACAAAGACCGAAGAAGCCACGAACAATGCGTTCAGAGCGCTGATCATGAACCTGCTCGGCGGTCTCGGATTCGCAGTTGGTATCGTTATTCTCGGAATCGTATTCCAGACAGTGGAAATGAGCACTATGCTCCTGATCGGATCAGTTTACGGAGATCTGGTTGCTATCCCTGCTGCATTCTTCGCATTCGCAGGTATTACAAAGGCAGCGCAGATGCCGTTCAACAGCTGGCTGCTCGGAGCAATGGTTGCACCTACTCCAACATCTGCATTACTCCACTCATCAACAATGGTTAAAGCAGGTGTATTCATGATCATCAAACTGGCTCCTGTACTCGGAATGAGCAACTTCGCAGGAATCATGACCATGATGGTAGGCGGAATCACATTCCTGTTTGCGTCATGCGCAGCAATCTCACAGGTCAATGCAAAGAGAGTACTCGCTTACTCAACCATTGCAAACCTTGGTCTGATCGTTGCCTGCGGCGGCGTTGGAACAGCTGGTGCTGTATGGGCAGGAATCATGCTGATTATATTCCACGCAATCACTAAGTCATTACTCTTCCTCTGCGTAGGTACTGCAGAGCACCACATCGGATCAAGAATGATCGAAGATATGGACGGTCTGTTCAACAAGATGCCGAGACTTGCAATGTGCATGATCATCGGTATCGCAGGCATGTTCCTCGCACCGTTCGGAATGCTGATCTCCAAGTGGGGATGCATGGTAGCATTCGTTGATTCAGGAAATGTGCTGCTCATCGGCTGCATCTGCTTCGGTAGTGCTGTAACAGCATTCTACTGGCTCAAGTGGATGGGCAAGCTCACGGCAGTAGTTGCCGGCGAGGAGAGCATCGAGTATGACGTTCACAGAACAGAGACATTCGTACACATTACTCTGGTAGTATTGGTAGTGCTTGTATGTCTGCTCTTCCCTCTGCTGTCGTCATATCTCCTGGTACCATATCTTGAGATCACCTTCGGCGGACTGGCCGGCGGAATTATGTCATCAGGCAACATGCTCATCATGGTTATTATGGTAGCAGTTATCGTCCTGCTGGCACTGTTCGGATTCGGCAAGTCAAAGAAGCCGACAGTTCCGATCTACCTGGCTGGTGCCAACACCGGAGACAACAGAACATATTACGGCTCCATGCAGAAGGAAGTTCAGTTCGCTCTTAGAAACTGGCACATGGAGAAGTACTTCGGTGAGCATAAGATGAATCTTATCGGCGACGTTCTCTGCGTAGCGATGCTCGTCATCGGACTCGGATACATGATCGCCACATTAGTAAGTTTGATGGGAGGTATCGCATAATGATTATTAAAGCAATAATTTCAGTCGTTGCCTTCCTCGTACTGGGACCTTTCCTCGGAGGACTTCTCGCAGGTCTGGACAGAAAACTTTCTGCTAAGATGCAGAGAAGAGTAGGACCTCCGGTACTTCAGCCGTTCTACGATGTCGGCAAGCTTTTCCAGAAAGAAAAGCAGACTCCTACGAGATTCCAGGACTTCTATGTAATCCTGTTCGTAGTATTCATAATCGCGTCAGGTGTATTATTCTTCATGGGCGGAGACCTGCTCCTGGTAATATTCACACTGACCATCGGCGCAGCGTTCCTCATCATCGCAGCGTACTCTTCAAACTCACCGTATGCAGAACTCGGTGCTGAAAGAGAACTGCTGGCAATGATGGCTTATGAACCAATGGTTCTGATCACTGTTATCGGTTTCTATATGTATGGCGGCAGCTTCAGGGTTAGCGAAATCATGGCTGCAGACAACATGGCATTCCTGCCTTTGATCGGCATATTCTTCGGATGGGTATTCATTCTGACACTCAAGTTCAGAAAATCACCGTTCGACCTGAGTATGTCACACCATGCTCACCAGGAACTGGTAAGAGGTGCTACCACTGAGTTCGTCGGAAGAACGATGGGATGGATCGAGATATCACATTGGTATGAAAACGTATTCCTTCTTGGATTTGTATTCCTGTTCTTCGCGAACGGAACAGCATGGGGATGGATCATCGGAATCGTGGTCGCTCTTTTGACCTACTTCTTCGAAGTATTCATCGACAACTGTTTCGCAAGAATGAAGTGGCAGTTTGCATTCAAGTCGGCATGGGTTGTAGCCGTTGTTCTCGGCATGATCAACCTGTTCGTTCTCTACATTTGTTTCTAAGGAGGTGAAAGAATGTCAGCAGCATATGTAACAAAGTCGCCTTGGGTCGTACATTATGACGGTTCAAGCTGTAACGGATGCGATATCGAAGTTCTGGCATGTCTTACTCCTATGTACGACGTAGAACGATTCGGTATTATCAACTGCGGTAACCCGAAGCACGCAGACGTGTTCCTGGTAACCGGCTCAGTCAATGAGCAGAACAAAGGCATCGTAAAGCAGATATATGAGCAGATGCCGGAACCTAAGGTAGTCGTTGCCGTAGGAATCTGCGCTTGCTCAGGCGGTATCTTCAAAGACTGCTACAACGTAATGGGCGGTGTTGATCAGGTTATTCCTGTAGACGCATACGTTCCGGGATGTGCAGCAAGACCTGAAGCTATCATCGATGCTGTAGTAAAGGGCCTCGGCGTTCTCCAGGCTAAGAGAGACGCAATGGTCAAGGCTGTAGATGCTCCTGCAGAAGAAGTTGCAGAAGCAGCCGCTGAAGAAGTCGCAACTGAAGAAAAGAAAGCCGGCGCTGTTCCGCCGATCTTCACAATGGCTGAGATCAAAGTGAACACAATGGATTTTCTGAAGAAATAAGGAGGGAGAATAATGGATAAAATTACTGCAGTGCAGGACTTTGAATACGTTGAGCTTTCGAACCTTATTTCTAAAGTCAGCGATCTCAAAGCAGAAGGCTACAGATTGGTACAGATCTGCGGAGTAGTTCTGGATGATGAAACTTACGAGATTCTCTATTCATTCGATAAGGATCATCAGCTGAAGACTCTCAGACTTGATATCAAGATCGATGTTGATGAAGTTGAAAGTATCACCGGTATTTACTGGCCTGCATTCATCTATGAGAATGAAATCCACGACCTGTTCGGTGTTCAGTTCAACCACAGTCAGTTAGACTACCAGGGAACATTCTTCAGAATTGTTGAAGAAACACCTTGGAAGCCGAAGAAGTAATAGGAAAGGAAGGAAAGATAATGGCTAAAAGAACTATAGTTCCATTTGGACCACAGCATCCAGTGCTTCCTGAGCCTATTCACCTCGACCTGGTACTCGAGGACGAAACAGTTGTGGAAGCCATTCCATCTATCGGTTACATCCATAGAGGTCTGGAGAAACTGTGCGAAATAAAAGATTTTGAACAGATGGTTTATGTTGTAGAACGTATCTGCGGAATCTGCAGCTTCGGACATGGATGGGGCGCATGCGCATCCATGGAAGGCGCTCTGGGCGTTGAGGTCCCGGAAAGAGCAGAATATCTCAGAACGATTCTTCATGAGCTGGGAAGAGTACACAGCCACCTGCTGTGGCTGGGTCTCATGGCAGACGGTTTCGGATTTGAAAGTCTGTTCAACCACTGCTGGAGAATCAGAGAGACAGTTCTCGATCTGTTCGAAAAGAATACAGGCGGCAGAGTAGTTTTCTCTATCTGCAAGCCTGGCGGAATGAGAAAAGATATCAGCAATGAAAACCTGCAGGAGATGGTTAGAATCCTGAACGGTCTGAAGGCTGAGATCAAGGAAATCACTGATGTATTCATCGAAGATTCATCAGTTAAAAACAGAATGACAGGCGTCGGAGTCCTGACTAAGGAAGAAGCCATGGAGCTTTGCGCAGTAGGGCCTACAGTAAGAGGTTCAGGCGTAAGACAGGACATCAGACTTACAGGCGACCACGGCGTCTACAAAGAACTCGGCTTTGAACCTTGCGTAGAAGAAGCAGGCGACTGCATGGCAAGAACTGTTGTAAGAATCAGAGAGATCTTCCAGTCAATCGAGCTGATCGAGAAGGCTGTAGAGATGATTCCGGACGGTCCTGTAGACGTGAAGGTTCCTAAGAAGGTCGATGGTGAATTTGCAATCAGACTGGAACAGCCTCGTGGCGAAGCATTCTACTATGCGAAGGGCCAGGGCACTAAGTTCCTGAAGAGAATGAGAGTAAGGACACCGACCAACATCAATATTCCTGCGTTAGTTAAGATGCTTGCCGGCGCCGATTTGGCTGACGTACCTATCCTGGTACTGACAATCGACCCTTGCATCAGTTGTACAGAAAGGTAGGTGAGGGTAGTGATTATAGTAGCTAAAATAGCAATAGTCATAGCCGCTCTCCTGTTAAGTGCGGTCGTTACTGCCAGACTCGGATTCTTCCGGTTCGGTAAGACCATACTGGGAAGCATAGGCAAAAAACCTGCTACTCTTATGTACCCTGTAGTACCTAGAGAGTGGGAAGAGAGAACCAGAGGATCAGTTTCAATTGACGGAGACAACTGTATCGCCTGCGGAATGTGTGAAAGAGCTTGCCCGACCAACGCCATCGCAATCGATAAGGCGGAAGGCAAGTGGGTCATCCAGAGAATGCAGTGCATCCAGTGCAGCGCTTGTGTAGACTGCTGTCCTAAGAAGTGCCTCACAATGGAAAACCTCTACACTATTCCTGACGTAGTCAAGGTAGTCGATGAGTTCGATATTCCGAAGAAGGCGCCGAAGGCTCCGAAGAAAGACGATGCTGCAGCACCTGTATCTTCACCTGATGATGGAGATCTGACCTGCGCTGACAGCTGCGTATTCTGCGGACTTTGCGCAAAGGCCTGCCCTGCCGATGCGATCAAGGTAGACAGAAAGGAAAAGCTCTGGGAAGTTGATACGGAAAGCTGTGTGAAATGCGGCGCTTGCATTGACAAGTGTCCGAAGGGAAGCCTTTCATTTGGCGGAGCAGCTGCAGAAGCTGCACCGGCAGAAGCACCTGCTGATGAAGATGGAGATCTGACCTGTGCTGACAGCTGCGTATTCTGCGGACTTTGCGCTAAGGCATGTCCTGCTGACGCAATCGAAGTAGACAGGAAAGAGAAGCTCTGGAAGGTTGATGTTGAATCATGCGTTAAGTGCGGCGCATGCATCGACAAGTGCCCGAAGGGAAGTCTGTCATTCGGAGGAGCAGCGGAAGAGGCTGCACCGGCAGAACCTGCTAAGAAGAGCATTGCTTCCGTAAAAGAAGGAGAGTGCATTGGCTGCAACGCTTGCGTAAACCAGTGCCCGGCTGATGCTATTCCACCTGTTGTTGAGAGCGAGTGGAATCTCGAAGAAGAAAAGTGCATCGGATGCGGAGCTTGCGTAGACGCATGTCCGGTTGATGCTCTCGAAATGAAAGAAGTATAAATACTCCTGATAAAATTTAGCATTTCAGGCCCGGAGTAATCCGGGCCTGTTTGTTCCTACAGACATGTTCTATAGTTCCGAAAAAACACCCTTGACGTTGACATGGCTCTAATATATAATTATTGAGCGACTTTATGGAAATAAACAGATCAAAGAGCGGTGACGCTCTATGTTTGGATTAAATGGAGGACAGAAAAAATGAGAGTTAAAGTCACACTGGCATGTACTGAGTGTAAGCAGAGAAACTACAATACGATGAAGGACAAGAAGAATACACCGGACAGAATCGAGCTGAACAAGTATTGTCCATTCTGCAAGAAGCACACTCTTCATAAGGAAACAAAGTAATTAATGGGAGAGCAAAATGGCAAAGTCCAAGACAAAGAAGAGAAAGAACTCAGACTACAACAAGTCTTCTGCTATTCTTGCTACTGAGGAGAAGCAGCCTGAAAAGAAGAGCACCTTTGCTAGAGCACAGGATAGAGCAGAAAAGCGTCAGAAGAACAAGAACAAGCCAAAGGAAAAGAGAGAAAAAGGCCGCATGAAGGAATACTTCAGAGGCGTGAAACTCGAGATGAAGAAGGTCGTATGGCCTACCAGACAGGAGCTCGGTTCCTACACGGCTGTCGTTCTTGCTGTTTGTGCTGCCTTTGCATTACTGTTCTGGGGTGTAGACTCAGCAGTACTGGCAGGTATCAAGGCAATCTGCTTCTAAGTTTATTACATTATATATAAGGTGAGATTGGAGTACAGGTACAATGTGTGAAGACAAAGAAACGAGACCGGCGCTTAACCTGGACGAACTGGAAGGTCTGAGAGGCGATGGCGTGGCGAAATGGTATGTAGTGCATACTTATTCCGGTCACGAAAACAAAGTGAAAGTGAATATCGAGAAGCTGGTTGAGAGCAGAGGAATGCAGGATCTGATTCTCGATGTTGTTGTACCTACAGAAGATAGAGTTGAAATCAAGAACGGTCAGAGAAAAATCAAGACAAAGAAGATGTTCCCTGGCTACGTTCTTGTTAAGATGATTGTTACGAATGAATCCTGGTACCTGGTCAGAAATACCCAGGGCGTTACCGGATTTGTCGGACACGGTTCCGATCCTGTTCCGCTTACGCTTGAAGAAGTAAGAAGAATGGGCATCGAAAAAATCTACATCGATCTGGACATCCACATTGGCGACACAATCAAAGTCATCAACGGACCTTTCGAGAACTTTATGGGTTCTGTACTGGAAGTCAATCCGGAGAAGCAGACTCTGAGAGCCAAGGTGTCGATGTTCGGAAGAGATACACCGGTTGAGCTCGACTACGCACAGGTAGACAAGCTCGACTAACCGCAGGAAGCAAACGCTTCAGGCAAACTACAACTAAGGAAAGGAGGACGTGAAGTGGCAAAGAAGATCGAAGGCTATATCAAGCTTCAGATCCCGGCCGGAAATGCAAACCCAGCACCACCTGTAGGACCAGCTCTTGGTCAGCACGGCGTAAACATTATGGACTTCTGTAAGCAGTTCAACGCTAAGACACAGGATCAGCCTGGTATGATCATTCCGGTAGTAATCACTGTCTATGCAGACCACAGCTTCTCATTCATTACGAAGACTCCGCCTGCAGCAGTATTACTGAAGAAGGCAGCAGGTCTCGACGCAGCATCAGGTGAGCCTAACAGAACAAAGGTGGCTACACTGACTTATGAGCAGGCAGAAGAGATCGCAAAGACTAAGATGAAAGATCTGAATGCAGCAAGTCTCGAGGCAGCAACTGAGATGATCAAAGGAACTGCCCGCAGCATGGGAATCGTTATTGAAGACAAAGTTGAATAGTTAAGTGGGAGACATGGAAGCCGCGTTTTCCAGTAGCGGTGGAGTCGCATGAACCACAGAAAGGAAGAAAAAATGCCTAAAAGAGGTAAGAATTACAAAGCTTCAGCAGAGCTGTACAACAAGCAGGAGCTCTATGATGTAGATCAGGCTCTGGACATCGTTCTGCAGACAGCTAAAGCTAAGTTCGATGAAACAGTAGAAGCCCACTTTAAGATGGGTCTGGACGGAAGACACGCAGATCAGCAGATCAGAGGCGCAATCGTTCTTCCGAACGGAACAGGTAACACTAAGAGAGTACTGGTATTCGCTAAGGGACCTAAGGCTACAGAAGCTGAGGAAGCCGGCGCAGATTACGTAGGTGCTGAAGAGATGGCTCAGAAGATCCAGAAAGAAGGCTGGTTCGACTTCGATGCAGTTATCGCAACACCTGACATGATGAGCGTTGTAGGAAGACTTGGTAAGCTGCTGGGACCTAAGGGACTCATGCCAAACCCTAAGTCAGGCACAGTTACAATGGATGTCGCAAAGGCAATTGCTGAGACTAAGGCCGGCAAGGTTGAGTACCGTCTCGACAAGACAAATATCGTCCACTGCCCAATTGGCAAGGTATCATTCGGCGTAGAAAAGCTGAGTGAGAACTTCAACGCACTGGCAGCTGCTATTATCAAGGCAAAGCCTGCAGCAGCAAAAGGTCAGTACATCAGAAGCGCAGTTGTTGCTTCCACAATGGGCCCTGGAGTCAAGATCAATCCTCAGAAGCTCGGTTAATCTGAAGACTGATAACAAAAAAGAATACTACAGACCGTAGACAGCTGGAAGGCAGACTTTATAAGGAAGCCTTTAAACAATGAATCCAGCCGAGGTACAATGTAAATATACATTCCCCGTTCGGTCTAACAACAGGATGGGGATTTTTTACGGCGTACAAAAAATCTTACGAAAGGAGAAAGACGCTAAATGTCAGAAATGAAAAAAGCTTTCGTTGAAAAGCAGGTAGTTATTGACGAAATCAAAGACAAGTTCGAAAGAGCTGAATCAGCAGTAGTTGTTGATTATATGGGTATTACTGTAGAGCAGGCAAACGCTATGAGAGCAAAGCTCCGTGAAGCGAACGTCGACTACACAGTTTACAAGAACACACTCGTCAAGAGAGCTATCGACGGAACTGATTACGCACCATTAGCAGAAGTCCTGGAAGGACCAAGTGCTTTCGCATTCAGCTATGACGATGCTACAGCACCGGCGAGAGTTCTTAACGAAGCAATCAAGGAATTCAAGAAGATGGAGTTCAAGGGCGGCTTCGTAGAAGGCGATTACTATGACAAGGATGCCATCACGCAGATCGCATCAATCCCATCAAGAGATGTACTCATCTCCAAGTTCATGGGCAGCATCCAGTCACCAATTGCAAACTTTGCAAGAGTTGTATCACAGATTGCCGAATCAAAGGCAGAATAATTGAGAGTTTAAGTAATTATTATTAAATAAGGAGAAATAAAATGGATAAGAATCAGATCATCGAAGCAATAAAAGAGATGTCAGTTCTGGAACTGAACGAGCTGGTAAAAGCATGTGAAGAAGAGTTTGGCGTAAGCGCAGCAGCAGGCGTTGTCGTAGCAGCAGCAGACGGCGGTGCAGCAGCTGAAGAAGAGCAGAGCGAATTCACAGTAGTACTGAAGGAAATCGGACCTGAAAAGATCAAGGTTATCAAGGCAGTAAGAGAGATCACTGGTCTTGGTCTGAAGGAAGCAAAGGGCCTGGTAGACGGAGCTCCTTCAAACGTAAAGGAAGGCTGCGAGAAGGCAGAAGCAGAAACTCTGAAGGCACAGCTGGAAGAAGTAGGCGCTGTAGTAGAACTGAAGTAATCAGGCATACTGGCAAATTGCTTATAAAACCCTGTGGAAAACCCACAGGGTTTTTTTATGATATGTGTGCAAAAAACCTTGACACCTTGACAAGCCAGTGGTATATTATTAAATTGCCCTGCAACTGTAGTTTGTTAAGTTTATAAGGAGTGATAATAATGCCAAATCCTATCAAGTTAGGAAGAACAGAGCGAATGACCTTCTCAAAAATCAATGAAGTAGCGGAGATGCCGAATCTGATTCAGATTCAGACAGATTCCTATAAATGGTTTGTTGAGGAAGGTCTTCGTGAGGTTTTTGAGGACGTTTCACCAATCAAGGAATATTCAGACAATCTCGTTCTCGAATTCATCGACTATTCACTTTCAGATCCTCCGAAGTACGGACAGGAAGAGTGCAAGGAACGTGATGTTACCTATGCGGCTCCTCTTAAGGTCAAAGTAAGACTGATCAACAAGGAAAACGGCGAGATCAAGGAAGTAAAAGACCAGGAAGTATTTATGGGTGATTTCCCTCTCATGACTGAGAAGGGTACCTTTATATACAATGGTGCAGAAAGAGTAGTCGTTACTCAGCTCGTCCGTTCCCCTGGACCTTACTATGACAGGGAGATCGATAAGTCGGGTAAGTTCCTGTTTTCAACACAGGTAATTCCTAACAGAGGCGCATGGTTAGAATATGAAACAGACTCTAACGAAGTCCTTTCTGTTAGAGTTGACAGAAACCGTAAGCAGCCGATTACGACTCTTCTCAGAGCCGTTGGTTATGGTACAGATGAGGAAATCATTGAGCTCTTCGGAGATGAGCCAAGAATCCACAGGACTTTTGAGAAGGACCCTACCAAGAACCATGAAGATGGTATCAAGGAAATCTACAAGAGACTGAGACCAGGCGAACCGCCTACAATTGAAAGTGCTACTCAGCTCTTTAATTCCATGTTTTTTGACCCTAAGCGTTATGATCTCGCGAAGGTCGGAAGATATAAGTACAACAAGAAGCTGGGTCTGTACAACAGACTCGTAGGCAATGTCGTTGCAGAAGACGTTGCAGATCCGAATACAGGTGAGATTCTGGCAGAAGAGGGACAGCGCATCAGCAAAGAACTGGCCCGCCAGATCGAGAACTCCGGTATCGTTTCTGTTCAGGTTCGCAGCAATTACGATGAATCAGAATCCACAAAGGTCATCGGAAACCAGTTCGTAGATATCAATCAGTACATCGAATTTGATATTTCAGATCTGAAGATCGCAGAGAGAGTTTACTATCCGGTTCTCATGGAAATTCTCGCAGAGAATACAGATGCAGGACAAGATGAACTGAAGGAAGCACTCAGACTGCGCAAGAACGATCTGTCACCGAAGCACATCCTGGTTGCAGATATCGTTGCTTCTGTAAGCTATCTGCTGAACCTCAACTACGGCATCGGTAACATTGACGATATCGACCACCTGGGCAACAGAAGACTCAGAACAGTTGGTGAACTGCTCCAGAATCAGATCAGAATCGGTCTGACCAGAATGGAGAGAACCATCAAAGAAAGAATGAACACACAGGATATTGCGGAAGTAACGCCGCAGTCCCTGATGAATATCAGACCAGTTACTGCAGCAGTGAAGGAGTTCTTCGGAAGTTCCCAGCTGTCGCAGTTTATGGACCAGACGAACCCTCTGGCAGAGCTGACGCATAAGAGAAGACTGTCAGCACTCGGACCTGGCGGTCTCTCAAGAGAAAGAGCGGGATTTGAGGTCAGAGACGTTCACCACTCACACTATGGAAGAATGTGTCCTATCGAGACACCGGAAGGTCCGAACATCGGACTGATTGGTTCTCTGACTACTTATGGTGTGATCAACCAGTATGGTTTCATCGAAACTCCGTATAGAGTAGTAGATAAGGAAACCGGAATTGTTACAGAAGAGATTCACTATCTGACAGCAGATGATGAAGAGGATAAGATCGTAGCACAGGCAAACGAACCTCTCGACAGCGAGGGTCACTTCGCAAACATGAAGGTTGCTGCAAGAGGCAAAGGCGGCGACATCGACCTGGTACCGAGAGAAGCTGTCGACTACATGGACGTATCACCGAAGCAGGTCGTATCCGTAGCGACTGCTATGATTCCGTTCCTTGAGAACGACGACGCGAACCGTGCTCTGATGGGTTCGAACATGCAGCGTCAGGCTGTACCTCTCATGGTCACAGAGGCACCGATGGTTGGTACAGGTATTGAGTACAAGGCAGCAAGAGACTCAGGCGTCGTTCAGCTTGCCAAGCACTCCGGTACAGTATCATTCGTCGATGCGACAAGAATCAAAATCACCAGAGACGACGGCGAAGGTATTGAAGAGCATGTACTCCTCAAGTTCAAGAGATCGAATCAGGGAACATGCATCAACCAGAGACCAATCGTATTCAAGGGTGAGCACGTTGAAGCCGGCGAAGTCATCGCGGACGGTCCTTCAACAGCAAACGGTGAGGTTGCGCTGGGCAAGAACCTTCTCATCGGTTTCATGACATGGGAAGGATACAACTACGAGGATGCTATCATCCTGAATGAAAGACTCATCATGGAAGATGTTCTCACATCCATCCACATTGAGAAGTATGAGTCAGAAGCTAGAGATACGAAGCTTGGACCGGAAGAAATCACAAGAGACATTCCGAACGTCGGCGAAGACGCTCTGAAGGACCTGGACGAAGAAGGTATCGTAAGAATCGGCGCTGAAGTTGATTCAGGAGACATCCTAGTAGGAAAGGTAACACCTAAGGGTGAAACAGAACTGACTGCAGAAGAGAGACTCTTAAGAGCGATCTTCGGTGAGAAGGCAAGAGAAGTCAGAGACACTTCCCTCAAGGTTCCTCACGGAGAAACAGGTATTGTTGTCGATGTGAAGATTTTCTCAAGAGAGAACGGAGACGAACTTTCACCGGGAGTCAACAAGCTGGTCAGAGTATACATCGCAACCAAGAGAAAGATTCAGGTCGGCGACAAGATGGCCGGAAGACACGGAAACAAGGGTGTTATTTCCAGAATTCTTCCTGAAAACGACATGCCGTTCCTGGAAGACGGACAGTCCCTGCAGGTAATGCTGAACCCATTGGGCGTTCCTTCACGTATGAACGTAGGACAGGTACTGGAAGTTCACCTCGGACTGGCAGCCAAGAACAAAGACTGGTACATCGCTACGCCTGTATTCGACGGAGCCAACGAGAAGGATATCATCAAGCTCCTTGAAGAAACAGGATTCAGCGAAACAGGTAAGCTGAGACTGAGAGACGGCAGAACAGGAGAGTACTTCGACAATCCTGTTACAGTCGGATACATGTACATGCTCAAGCTCCACCACCTGGTAGACGACAAGATACATGCACGTTCCGTAGGTC
This sequence comes from uncultured Eubacteriales bacterium, assembly GCA_902763505.1. Classification (GTDB taxonomy): domain Bacteria; phylum Bacillota; class Clostridia; order Peptostreptococcales; family Anaerovoracaceae; genus Lentihominibacter. The sequence goes on from CACWSO010000008.1 coordinate 109,371, forward strand.
CGTACTCACTGGTAACGCAGCAGCCGCTCGGCGGAAAAGCCCAGTTCGGCGGACAGCGTTTCGGAGAGATGGAAGTATGGGCTCTGGAGGCATATGGAGCAGCATATACGCTTCAGGAAATCCTGACCGTCAAGTCAGACGATATCGTTGGACGTGTTAAGACATATGAAGCAATCGTCAAGGGCGAAAACATTCCTGAACCAGGAATCCCTGAGTCCTTCAAGGTTCTGATCAAGGAGATGCAGAGCCTTTGCCTGGACATCAAGGTGCTTGATGAGAACAGCGAAGAAATCGAAATCAAGGAAGAGACAGAAGCTGACGGAATTGCTGCCATCGAGAGAATGGTAGACCGTGAGATCGATGCCAGAAGACTTGAGGAAGAGGCTGAATACGAAGAAGACGATGAAGAGGAAGACGAGTTTGATGATGAAGAACCGGAAGATGTAGAAGACAGTGAAGACTTCGAAATCATCGAGGAAGAAGAAATCATCGATCTCAATGAGCAAGACATCGAGGAAATCGAAAAAGCCGAAAGCGGATCCGATGTTGAAGTAGTAGAGGACTAAGAAAGGGGTAAACAAAATGAGTGAAAACACGAATTACGAAATGAACAATTTTGAAGCCCTGCAGATCGGACTTGCTTCCCCGGATAAGATCAGAAGCTGGTCTCATGGTGAGGTTACCAAGCCTGAAACAATCAACTACAGGACACTCAAGCCGGAAATGGACGGCCTTTACTGCGAGAGGATCTTCGGACCGACTAAGGACTGGGAATGCCACTGCGGTAAATACAAGAGAATCAGATACAAAGGCATCGTATGCGATAAGTGCGGTGTAGAAGTCACAAAAGCCAAGGTAAGAAGAGAGAGAATGGGCCACATCGAGCTGGCCACTCCGGTTTCCCACATCTGGTACTTCAAGGGAATTCCTAGCAGAATGGGACTGGTGCTCGACATCTCACCGAAGACGCTGGAAAAAGTGCTTTACTTCGCAAACTTCATCGTTATCGATCCGGGCAACTCCAACTTCGCTTACAAGGAAATCCTCAGCGAGACCCAGTGGAGAGAAGCCATGGACGATCCTGCCATCAAGTTCAGAGCAGGAAGCGGTGCAGAGGCTGTAAAGGAACTGCTCAGCCATGTTGATCTGGAAGAACTGTCAGCAGATCTTACAGATAAGCTGAAGAAGTCCACAGGCCAGAAGAGAATCAGAATCACCAGAAGACTCGAGGTCATCGAAGCTCTGAGAGTATCAGGCAACAGACCTGAGTGGATGGTACTGGATGTCATTCCTGTCATCCCGCCAGATCTCAGACCGATGGTGCAGCTCGACGGCGGCAGATTCGCAACCTCAGACCTGAACGATCTCTACAGAAGAGTTATCAACAGAAATAACAGACTTAAGAGACTCCAGGAACTGAATGCTCCGGATATCATCGTAAGAAATGAGAAGAGAATGCTTCAGGAAGCTGTTGACGCACTGATCGACAACGGCAGAAGAGGCAAGGCTGTAACGGGCCCTGGACAGAGACCTCTCAAGTCACTTTCAGATATGCTGAAGGGTAAGCAGGGAAGATTCAGACAGAACCTGCTGGGCAAGCGTGTTGACTATTCAGGACGTTCTGTAATCGTCGTAGGACCTGAACTGAAGTTCTATCAGTGCGGTCTTCCTAAGAAGATGGCCCTGGAACTGTTCAAGCCTTTCATCATGAAGAAGCTGGTTGAGAACCAGAATGCGCACAACATCAAGAGCGCTAAGAGAATGGTCGAGAAGGTCAGCCCGGAAGTATGGGATGTACTGGAAGATGTCATCAAGGAGCATCCAGTTATGCTCAACCGTGCTCCGACCCTGCACAGACTGGGTATCCAGGCATTCGAACCTGTACTCGTAGAGGGCAAGGCAATCAAGCTGCATCCTCTGGCATGTACAGCATTCAACGCCGACTTCGACGGAGACCAGATGGCCGTTCACGTACCGCTCAGTGTTGAAGCACAGGCAGAAGCCAGATTCCTGATGCTGTCAGTCAACAACATTCTGGCACCGAAGGATGGCTCCCCGATTACAACACCGACGCAGGATATGATCCTCGGATCATACTACCTCACACATCCGGGTCAACCGGAGGGCGAGAGAACATCCCGTGCCGAGAGAGGTGACGGAAGCGTATTCACCGACATGTCCGAGATGCTCATGGCATACCAGACGGGTAACGTTGGTGTCCATGCCAAGGTCAAGGTCAGAATGTACGCGGATGAGAACGACGAAAGAGGCAAACTCGTTGAATCCACTGTTGGTAGATTCATCTTTAACCAGGGAATCCCGCAGGATCTGGGTTATGTGCCGGACAGAGAAGCGGATCCGTATTCACTGGAAATCGACTTCCTCTGCGACAAGAAAAAACTGGGACAGATCATCGACAGGTGCTACCGTATCCACGGCAACACGGATACAGTACTGATGCTGGACTACATAAAGGCTACAGGTTACCACTACTCAACAGTGGCAGCAATCACCATCGGCATTTCCGACATGGAGATTCCTGAAGCGAAGGAGAGAATCATCGCTGAGTCTGACGCCCTCGTCGATAAGTATGACAAAGCGTACAGAAGAGGTCTCGTATCCGAGGCTGAAAGATACAGCAAAGTCTGCGAAATCTGGAACAAGACGACAGATGATGTAGCGGACGCTCTCATGGAATCACTGGGATCGCTGAACAACCTGTACATCATGGCTCATTCCGGAGCCAGAGGTTCCAAGAACCAGATCAGACAGATTGGCGGTATGCGTGGTCTGATGGCAAACGCTACTGGTAAGACAATCGAAATCCCAATCAAGGCGAACTTCCGTGAAGGACTTTCCGTACTGGAATACTTCCTTTCATCGAACGGAGCTCGTAAGGGACTTGCCGATACAGCACTCAGAACAGCAGACTCCGGTTACCTGACAAGGAGACTGGTTGACGTTTCCCACAACGTTATCGTTAGGGAAGACGACTGCGGAACTGTAGAAGGTATCGAAGTAGCAGCATTCACCGATGGCAAGGAAGTCATCGAGAAGCTGAAAGAGCGTATCGTAGGAAGAACAGCACTGACAGACATCATCCATCCGGAGACAGGCGAAGTCATCGTCGAAGAAGACTGTGAAATCACGGAAGCTGATGCTGCAGCCATCGAAGAAGCCGGAATCGAATCTGTTGCAATCAGATCGGTCATGACCTGCAAGAGCAAGTCCGGCGTCTGCGCGAAGTGCTATGGACGCAACCTGGCAACAGGTGAAAGCGTCAACATCGGTGAGGCGGTCGGCATCCAGGCTGCACAGTCCATCGGAGAACCTGGTACGCAGCTTACAATGAGAACATTCCATACCGGCGGTGTTGCTGGTTCAGATATCACCCACGGTCTTCCGAGAGTAGAAGAGCTCTTCGAAGCAAGAAAGCCTAAGGGACTTGCTACGATCTGCGAAGCGGACGGAACCGTTGTATCCATCAGCTCAACACCGGACAACAAGACGGAAGTCGTTGTCCGCGGTGAGGAAGAGAAGAGATACATCATTCCTTACGGAGCAAGACTGGCAGTTGCTGAAGGCGACTATGTAGAGGCCGGCGGCAACATCACGACAGGTCCTCTGGATCCAAAGGATATCCTGAGACTGCAGGGTGTTGAAGGCGTTTACCAGTATCTGCTGAAGGAAGTGCAGAGAGTATATAAGAATCAGGGTGTAGACATCAACGATAAGCACATCGAAGTGATTGTCGGACAGATGCTTTCGAAGATGAAGGTCAACGATCCTGGAGATACAGGACTTCTCCCTGGCGGACAGTACGGCAAATTCGAAGTAGAAGAAGCCAATGCTGCTGCCGAAGCAGAAGGCAAAGAGCCTGCTGATGCAGAGCGCCTGCTCCTGGGAATCACAAAGGCATCCCTGGCTACAAGCTCATTCCTTTCCGCAGCATCCTTCCAGGAGACAACAAGAGTCCTGACGGATGCGGCGATCAAGGGTAAGACAGACCATCTGGAAGGTCTGAAGGAGAACGTCATCATCGGTAAGCTCATTCCTGCCGGAACAGGTATGAGAAAGTACAGAAACATCCAGCTCGACTACGGTGTAAACGAAGCCCTCATCGAAGCGTACAAGCAGGCAATGCTTGAAGCCGAAGAGGAAGAAGAGGAAGAAGTTGTCTACACTGAGGATATGGAAGGTGTAATGCCTGAGATGGCAACAGCAGATGATCTCGAATCAGCAGAAGCTTATGCAGCTGAAGATGAATTCGTCAACGAGACGGAAATCGAGATTGAAGAGTAAGTTCATCATCAAAGATATAATAGAAACGTGCAGGCAAATTGCCTGTGAACCTGTAAGATGAAAGTAGACATGCAAAAAGAGCATGTCTACTTTTTTCATGGTATGCTTCGTACAGGAGGTGAGGACATGGGCAGACCAAAAGG
>CACWSO010000009.1 GCA_902763505.1 uncultured Eubacteriales bacterium
TACCTCCTGTACATGTTTTGTGGTAATTACATTATACAGGATGAGCATGGCTCATTTCTTTTACAAATATGAATTTACACCATTATATGGGCACAACTGCCGTAACGCGGCTTTGCATGCTGATGTAGTGAGAATGTGGTGAGAAATCTTATAGAATTACACCGGAATTACAATAGACCCATTGATTATGGCTGGATTATTTCCAGTTTCTGTGAAATAATGACAAATAGCTGATAGAGATGCAAAGGCAATAACGACAGAAGGGATGAAAGAGACGTAAGACATGAGTGATATGAAAGAAATAGAACTGAAACTGAATTTGGTGCGTCCGAAATTCGCGGACATTGATGTCATCGATAATCTCGAGCAAGGCGGGCGGAAACGCTGCACGATTACGGTGGATTATTCGGAATATGATGTGAAGTCCCTGATTCGGGAGGGGCTGGACCTGGAAGGTGCCATGGCCCATTACAAAGAACGCATCACGTATATCGTGAAGCGTTATCTTCTGACTGACTTTGAGGTAAGAGGCGGATGGGACGAGGTCCTAAACGCCATAAGGCCTTACGTGGAGAAGTATTATCAGGAGTGAGTACGTCTACAGACTCATGAATATGCTGACGAGAACCGGGACTGCCGCTGACAAAACCACCCCGTTTACGAAGGAGTAAACGGCTATGGTGCTGTCGGTGGCTTTTTCTACTAATGGAAGGCAAACGTCCATGGAGGACGCGCCCGGCAGACAGTAACATTCGATATAGCCGAGGTGCTTCGCGCAGGTCGGAATGAACAGAATCCCCACCACTTCACGAATCACATTGTGCATGAAAGAAATCGCGCTGATCTTGGCGGAATAGTCCACCAGCATAGCGGATGCAAGGGAATACCATCCGAGTCCGGATCCGATGCAAGCGCTGTCCTGCACGCTGAACGGCAAAAACAACGACGCGATGACACATCCCAAAAGCATCGCGCCAATGGAGACAAACGGGAATACGACGACACGCCAGCCGGCGCTTTTGAAGTTGGTGGCGAGGGTTCCCTCTGTACCGATGTCGATGCCCACAAGCACCAGAAGCGTGCAGAGCGTAATCATCAGCAGTGTTCCGGTAACTGCAATGAAACTGTCCGGCAGAACCAGATAACCCGCTGCGATTCCAACGGCAACGAAGACGACCATGATGATGGTAAGGCTGTTCAGACGCGGCTTCGCAGCTTCGCCATCCGCGTTTCCTTCACCTTCCATGCCGCCTGCGTTTCCTGCGCCTTCCATGCCGTCTGCTTCCCCTGCGCTTCCCGCCTTTGCAGAAGCGGCAACTCTCGCTGAGCCGCGTTTTCCGTATCTGTCAAAGCCCATGACCCTGCGGACAAGGGTGAACGCAATAACGGTGAAGATCATGATGATGATCGTAAAAACAAACGAAATTAACCCAATCGTTCCGAGAGAGGCAACGATTTCCTCGCTTGCGCCGATCCTGCTCCCCATGAGAAAAACAAGCACGACAATGACCAAGGTCTGGAGTTTACCAACCCATTTCCATGATTTGTTCTGCTTTTTGAGCCTCGCTCCGATGAAGTATCCTGCGACGGTCACCGCGAGGTATATTAATAAATCCAGCAAGCCTGTCTCCTTATCTGCTCGTTATCTGCTCTTGACACACCACCACGATACGGTGGCGATGATAATGACTGCGCCGACCAGAGCGAACGGTCCCGGGACTTCACCGATGAAAATGGCGACCCAGACCGGGTTCAAAAGCGGCTCCAGCATGCCGATCAGTGAGCACGCCAGCGGCGGGCAGTCTCTGGATGCGATTCCATAGAGGACATACGGAATGCCCAACTGGAACACGCCCAATATTATAACATAAACAATCTCAATAGCGGCGATTTCCGTCGTCTGTGGAATGCCGATCGGCAGACCGATCAACAGTGTCAGCACATGGGCAATCATAATACCGCTCATTCTTGTGGCGTCGTCGTCTCCTCCCCTTCCGACCATTACGAACATCTGCGCCAGAAAAATACCGGCGAGTATCCCGAACACATTTCCAAGCATATTCCCCGGCGACAGCTGGTCGAGAAAGAACAGCACCATACCGCCCATGGTGATGCAGACAACCAGGACATCCTGTTTTTGCATCTTCTGCTTGAAAAAGAGTGCGGAGATGATGAGAATAAAAATCGGCGCCGTGTACTGGAGTACGATGGCGTTGGCCGCCGTTGTCAGTTTGTTAGCGATGGTGAACAAGGTAGCTGAGAATGCCAGCCCGACGCCGGCGAGAACGGAATACTTGTTCAGTTTGAAACGCGTGTGCGTCGCAGCCATGTACGTAGCCATGATACTGCCCGAAATACCGCTTCGAATTCCCGCGATCAGGAACGGGCTCCAGGATATGAGCTTGATGAATATCCCGCCCAGACTCCACATGGCGGCCGTAATGACCATCAGGAGCATCGCCCTGTTTTTTCTTTTGATATCAGTCTGCGTCATTTTCCGGCTCCGTGGCGTCTCCTGTGGTACAATTCAATTCCTGCATAAATCAATCCGATGACGATTGCAGCAAAAACAGCATATCCTAAGAGATATAAACGATCGCCCGTCACCTGTGCAATCAGCTCCAGCGGCGTGCCCTTCGGCGGCCAGTTGATGAACATGAAATTACAGTGTGCGATGCGGTCGAATACATACACGGGTACTGCCGCGGCAATCATAAAGATCCAGACGTAGTGTGCATGTTTGACGCTTAGGTTCGTCCATCCCTGCTTCACCATCAGTACAGGATAAAGCAAAAGCATCCCATGCCATGCATACCCGTAGAAGTTCATGAAATTAAACACCGGATAGAGATGGGCCCAGTCCGGAAATAAAAGCGCCGCAACCGTCCCCGGCAGGATGAGAACGCAAGCGATTTCTCCCCAAATCATCCTCCACTTATCTGTCTTCGAAAGGGATACAGCAATAAAAACAAACAGCCCCAGGCTGCACAAATGCAAAGGCAGGTACCCCGGGCCGAAGTGTCCTCCCTTGATCAGAAATGCGTCCTTAAACACTTCCATGCAGACCATGATCCACGGAATCACCTTCATGGCAGATGCAAGCCTGCTGCTTTTGTATGTGAGTATTCGGACCGTCAGGATAAGCAGCACAAAAAGAACGATCAGCGTGATGATGTGCTCCGCACTGAATCGCATATAGCCGAGGCCCGGCGGCAGATCTTCGTATTGTTTCCAAAAATACTCAAACATCAGTGATGATTAATCTTTCAGAATCCTGTATCCTTCGACTCTCACACGGGCGATTTCCGTACCATAATCGTCCGTTACATTCACCTCATAGAAGCATGCGTGGCGCCCGTCTTTGATACAGTTGGCTTCGCAGATCAGATGGTTTCCTTTGTTATGATTCATGAAAATTGCATGCGACCCTAAGGTGACAACCGGCTCTGAGTCGAAGTTGGACGCAACGGCAAAGGCAAAGTCACAGAGTGTGAAATAGACGCCTCCCATGACCGCCCCCATAGCGTTCATATGCCTCTCATCCAGTTCCAGTTCGACCTTGGCATAGTGTTCCCGAACCTCCGTAATCGTGATTCCCGTTACATCTGTTGCATATTTATCATTTTTGAAATACGCATTTGCCCGTTCCAGATTTGTCATATGTTTTCCTCCTGACCGGCAATCGCCGGATATAATATGGTACAATTATAGCACAAGGAGGCACACACATGAGCACCAACAAAACAGGATATGTGCAGGTCTATACAGGAAATGGCAAAGGCAAAACCACCGCAGCCCTCGGCATCACCATGCGGGCGTCAGGTGCCGGGATGAAAATCGCTTTCATCCAATTCATGAAGGCACTCGGCTACAGTGAGCAGAAGATCCTACCGACCCTTCCCGGCGTCACCTGGAAGACCCTCGGCAAGCCGTTCTTTATCGCAAAAGCGGGAAGCATCTCTGAAGAGGAACTGGCGGAATACGGCGACACGTGCGTTGTTTTTGAAGAAGGCAATCCGCCTGCAGAATATGTGAAGATGATCAGCGATGGTTTCGCAGAGGCTCGCGAGATGGTGCTGTCCGGCGACTACGATATGGTCGTGCTCGATGAAATCAACTGCACCATGTTCTTCGGGTTGCTTGATATAGAGGAAGTTTTAGAACTGATTCGGAACAAACCGACTCACACAGAGCTGATTCTGACCGGTCGCTGCGCGCCGGAAGAAATCATTGAGGCCGCCGACCTCGTCACCGAAATGCGTGAGATCAAACACTACTACAATGACGGCGTGCAGGCACGCCGCGGAATCGAAGACTAGAGGAACGCACAGACGGTTTTAAGATTTCCGCCGCTGCATGGACATGATGATTCCCAGAATGCAAAGCCCTGTAAAGATAAAGAAGCAGATGTGCATCGTGCGGATCAGATCTGCAGCAGGAACGTCATAGAGAGAAACATTCCCGATCGTTCCGCTGACGACCAATGTGATGATGGCCATTCCTATGGTCTGTCCTGAAGTGCGCATGGTTGAAACGATGGAATTCGCAACGGCGAACTTCTGCGGCGGAACGCAGCTCATGATCACATTCGTATTCGGTGAGGAGAAGAGCGCGATTCCAAATCCGGCAGCAGCCAGTGCGATGCAGACAGCCCATATCGGCATTCCCACATACGCAAAGGCGAAGAACAGAAGCGTGAGTGCGCACACAGCCATGCCTGACGACGCAAGTTTATAGGCAGGCACGCGGTCGGACATCCGTCCCGTCCATGGGGAGAAAACAGCCATCAGAATTGGCTGCATCATCATGACCAATCCCGCAGTCTGTGAACTGAGACCCTGCACCACCTGCAGATAAATGGAAACAAAATATCCCAGCGCAAAGGTTGCGCTGTAGTTGAACAGTGCTGTGAGATTCGACAGTGTGAACACTCTATCTTCCGCGAAGATCCGCACATCAATGACTGGATTTTCGAACCGCAGTTCGATTCTTACAAAGAGCACTCCCAGGATCACACCACACAGGAGGAACACCCATCCGAATCTGCTGCTGTTCAAGGCAGTCAGTCCATAAATCAGACAAATGATCATCAGAATATAAACGATATTACCACCGAGGTCGAACTTCGCCCCGGTTTTTTTCTGCCTGTCGTCAGCGACTCCCGCAAGCGTCAGGATCATCGATGCAAAGGCAATGGCCGCTCCAAAGAGAAAAATCGCCTGCCATCCGAACAGATTGTTCAGAAAACCACCGAGAGCAGGGCCGATGGCAAGTCCTGTGTAAATACCTGATGTAACAATGCCGATGGCTTTGCCCCGTTCATTGCCCGGGAATGCATTGATTGCGATCGGCATATTGGATGCGAAGATCATAGCTGCGCCGATACCCATGATGGCGCGCATGGTGAGAATCTCGGCAACGGATCCCATAAAGACTGCCGCAACAGAGGCAACGCCAAAGACAGCGACTCCTGCCGCCAGCATATATTTTCTGCTGGTGCTGTCCGCGATCTTTCCAAATGGTACCGCCATCGCAGCGATTACAATGACATAAGCCGTCGTAATCCAGCCAACGCTCGCAGCACCCATATTAAAATAGGTTCCCATCGCAGGTATGGCCAGGTTCGTCGCGCTTCCTGAAAAAGCTGTTGCGAACGATGTCCCGGTCGCCACCGCGAGGGCAATCTTCTGTTCCTTTGTCATATGGTTATTCTATATCATCCACTACTTTATCATCCACTACTTTGTGTATACCAATTCTCCATTGATATAAGTCGCAGCAATCGAAATGTCGTCCTGAAATGTTCCCTCCTCAGCTTCTGTCTGTCTGAGGATGTCTTTGTCGAGCACGACGAATGACGCGCGGCAACCCGGTGCGAGACGTCCAAGATCGTGAAGTCCGATCACCTTTGCCGCTTCAGAAGTATAGAGTCGTATGGCGGTTCCGATATCGATACGTTCATCCTCCCCTAACGATGAGTGGCTTAGGTCCGTGCCGTCGTAAGCAATGCGCGTAACGGCCGCCTTGATGTTCATCAGAGGATCCGAAGGGCTGGCCCATGCTGTCGCCGGTGAGTCCGTCGATAGTGACAACGGTACGCCCGCATCCAAAATGCTTCTGATTGGGTAGCATCTTCTCGTCCACGCCTCGCCGAGGTTCGCCAGATAGCTTTCAATTTCACTGAATAAGAAGATCGGCTGCGTCGACCAGGCGATTCCTGCCTTTGCAGCTTTCGCGATAGAATCAGGCGCCGGATCTGTCACGTGCTCCATGCGGACATATGGGAAGAATCCCGCATCACCTGCTTTTGTATCTGTCCATGGTTCTTCGCCTGCTAATCTATCTACAAAACGTCTAATGGTCCTGCGCCCCATTGCATGAAGTGCTAACTGACAGTGATGCACTTTGCAGAAATTGATGGCGCTTTCCAGGAGCTCATCAGAACAGGTGCTCATACCGCAGTCGGCGTTGCAGTCGGTGTTGCAGCCAGCGCCGCAATTAATGCTCTGCCCTTCTGCGGAAGGATATGGTTCTTCCATCCAGGCAGTATGTCCGGAGAACGTTCCGTCGCCGAGGATCTTCAAACCGCAGATTCTGAACTGCTGTCCTTCCGCCATCTGGTCCTGTGTGATGTGAAAATTTGGATCATCCCGATGCTCACCCCACATGCAGTACATGGCGATGTCCTGTTTGAAACCCCGTTCGATGGCTTTGCGGTAGCGTTCGGTGTTATCCGTTCCGTCCAGGCTGCCGAGATCCGCAATGGCAACAACGCCCTGGGATGCTAGCAATTCGCCGAGATCCGCAATCATGCCGGCAGTCTCCTGCTCATCTGCCGCGGGAATAAATGGCGGCACGAGAAGTCTTGCATTCTCCCGCAGAACACCTGTCGGTTCTCCATTTTCATCCCTGTCGATCTGTCCGCCCTCCGGGTCTGGCGTGCTGGCATCGATACCGCATATCTCAAGAGCCTTGCTGTTCACCACGCGGATGTGCTGACAGGCGCGGACGATACTGACTGGAACGTCGGATGCTCCCTTATCCAAATCATATCTGTTCGGTGTGCGCTTTTCCGCGAGCTTTCCTTCGTCGAATCCCCACCCTTGAATCCACTGCCGCGAACAAGAGGCATCGTCTAGCGATCTCATCTCACGGCGAGCTTTCCGAACCGCCTCAATCAGCTGATCGATACTCGTGATTTCAGGCGGAAGGACCGCTATCTGCCGGCTATACTCAGCCAATGTCACCGGATGCATGTGATTGTCGATGAAACCCGGCAGCACCCTTTTGCCACCGAGATCAATTCTCCTAACCTGCACCGCATCTGATGATCCCTTGGCCACCAGCGAGTCCAGCGCCCCTTCGGCATCTGACTCACAGCCAACCCAAACAATGCGTTGATCACGAACGATCATCGCCTCTGCATTGAGCTGCGCCTCATCGCATGTATATATTCTTCCATTGTGATATAAAGTAATTCTTTCTTCCATGGTTTTTATTATAACAAAAAGAGCCGCCACTACAAAAGAGCGATGGCTCCTGAATCCATACATTATCCTAGTACCTTCACTTCACCAGCGATTCTTCTGTCTCTGCGTCGAACAGATGCATCGCTTCAGTCTGCAGCTTCAGTTTCAACTTCGTTCCTGCGCTCATCTCATCGATGTCCATGTTCAGCGTCGGCACAATGGCGATGACTTCTGTGCCGGATGCATTCATGTGCAGGTGCATTTCGCTTCCCATCATCTCGGCGACTTCAATCACGGCGTCGATGCCGGTTCCATCATCGCTGATCACGACGTTGACCGGTCTGACGCCGGCGACAACTTCGCGCTCGCCGGAAGCACCGCAGACCTCTGCACCATCTCCCAGTTTCTCTGCCACCTTGCCAGGCAGTTCGAATGTTTCACCGAGGATCTCAACGATGTACTTGCCGTCCGCAAAGCGCAGCTTGCTGCCCGGGAAGAAGTTCATCTGCGGCACGCCGATAAATCCTGCTACGAACAAGTTCTTCGGATTATTGAACACCTCCTGCGGCGTTCCGATCTGCTGGATAAATCCATCCTTCATGATGACGATTCTGTCACCCAATGTCATGGCCTCCACCTGATCGTGGGTTACGTAGATGAAAGTCGTATCAATCTTTTTTCTCAGTTTAATGATCTCCGCACGCATCTGATTTCTGAGTTTCGCATCCAGATTACTGAGCGGTTCATCCATGAGGAAGACCTTCGGGTCTCTGACGAATGCTCTTCCCATGGCGACTCTCTGTCTCTGTCCGCCTGAAAGTGCTTTTGGCTTTCTGTTGAGGAGCGGTGTGATGTCCAGGATTTCAGCCGCTTCACGAACATGCTTGTCGATCTCTTCTTTGCTGAACTTCTGCATCTTAAGGGAGAAGGCCATGTTTTCATAGACCGTCATGTGCGGATACAGCGCGTAGTTCTGGAAGACCATGGCGATGTCTCGGTTCTTCGGAGCAACGTCGTTCATGCGTTCTCCATCGATATAGAGATCTCCCTCGCTGATATCTTCCAACCCTGCGATCATTCTGAGCGTCGTAGATTTCCCGCATCCGGAAGGTCCAACCAACACCACAAACTCTCTGTCCGCGATGTCGAGGTTGAACTCCTGTACGGCTACAACACCCTTATCTGTAATCTGAAGATTCATCGGTTGCTGTTCCGACTCATCCTTTTTATCCTTTTTCTTTTCATCCTCAGTGAAAGGATAGATTTTCTTGATGTTCTTAAGAATTACTTCAGCCACTTTTGAACCTCCATTACTGCTCCCACAGTTCTATTTCTTCTTCACCCGGTACGTATGATGATCCGATGCCGTCTATCTTTGACTTAAGTCCGTCGAGCACCTGACCTCTGTCATTGATCACTTCCTGCTTGCCCATGCTGCCCTCCGGAATGAGTATCGCCAGACCGTAGCCTCCTGAATCCATCATTTCCTCAAGATCGCCTTCTTCGAAACACCATACGTTTCTGCCAAAGTCATTGATCAGATCCTTTATCTTGCAATCATAATTGAAATCGATCGCCGAATTCCCTCCGACGAAGAGATTGTCGTGGATGCTGTTGCCTTTGCTTCTCTGTACGCCGATCTGTGTCTCGTTATCGACGAGTGTATTGTGATCGAACTCGCAGTCCTCGGTGAATCCCAGATCCCTGTCATAACCGCCGAAGCAAAGTCCGCACCATCCCTCGCAGTTCGCGATCACGTTATCGTGGACTCTGATGCCGGACACCTTGAACAGCGGATTGTCATCCGGGCTGTGTTCCGTTGCGACCTCGATGCCGATGTCGCATCTGTAAACGAAATTGTTGAATATCTCAATATCCTGTCCGCCGTCTACGTAGATACCGTCGGCGCAGAGATCATACTCACCGTCCTCATAATAAGCCGGGTTGCCCTCGGCGCTGATGTTGTAGACCACATTTCCGAAGCACTTGCCGTTGCGCGCCATATCTGTATCGTAAGGATTCTCGAAATCACTGTCCTCCGGATGCATCGCGGTTCCCTCAAATCCGATCATATCGATACCAATGTTGTTGTTGTCGTGAATCCGGTTGTTTGAAATGGTGAAGCCGTCGATGTTGCCGTTGAGCACCAGCGATTCGCTGTCACCGCAAAGGCAGTCCGATACCTCACAGCCATCTACCGTAACATTCCGCACCGGTGCGAAGTCATTTGCCGCGTAGAAGCAGATACCGTGGGCTCCGACAACGCCGCTGACTTTGCAATCCTTGATGGTGATGTTGTCAAAGGATTCTACACCCTTATTCGGCAGGCTCTCGTAGATGATGCCGTGAGTGCCTCCTTCCACCGTGATGCCTTCCAGAATGACGTCGTGTGCATTGCACAGATAGATTCCATAGCTTGGTTCCAGTTCATCTGTCTCACCGCTCTGCACTTCACCCGGAGCGACTTTGATGACCGGCGACGCGCCTTCCGCTGCGCGGATGATCGTCGGGCTGTCCGGACTTCCGGACAGGTCGTAATCTATGGTGAATCCTTCATAGATTCCATCTTCGAGTATTGTTTCTTCTCCGGCTGTAACTTGTACCTGCATCGCTTCTTCCTCTCCGCATGCTGCAAAAGCAACACACATTGCTGCCGCAAGAACTGCTGTCAGAATAATCTTCTTCATCTTGCGCCTCCTTCCTGCGACTGTTATTCAAACAGTCCGCATGCCCTCCAGTATCTGGACAGCTCATCGCATGTTTTGTCGATGACCAGAGCCTCCGGTTCCGGCTCCAGAAGTCCTTCGCGTGCGTGGACATATTGCTGTGGCATAAACTGGCTGAGCATGGTCAGTGTGATCTTGCCGTGCAGATTCTCCATCAGTTTCTCGATGGCTGCTTTCACTTCCGGCCTGTGCATGTAGTATCTGCTGCGGTCGCTGTAACTATACTTTCTGAGCAGTGTGCTTTCTGGTTCTTCGGCAGTGTAATGACCCTGCCAGCTGGACGGATCTTTTCGCATTACATCGTCGAGAACCTTAATGAAGTCTGATGCTTCGCCAGCGTCCAGTGCGCCTGCTGCACACAGCGAATCTTCCATCATGGCCAGCGCATAGAGTCCTTCTCTCGCTGCAAATGTGAGCGCCGGTCCAACTTTCAGAATCGCGATGCCGTCTTCCACCATCTTTTTCAGACTGCTCTCGCGCTGATAATCCGTTGAATGACCTTCCAGAACGATGCCCGGAATCTCCGCCGCTTCTTCCGTCAGCTGCGTCGCTTCCTCCGGCACGTATTCATGCACGTTGTCGTTTCCGAATTCCACGCCCGGCTGCACGACTGCCGCGATGATCCGTCCCCATGGACTGCCTTCGCCGTCCGCCAGTCCTGCTTCTGAGAACTTCTCTTCGAAGCAGGCCAGCATTTCCTTCAGCGCCTCCGGTTTCGTGACGCTGAGTGCGTCTTCCTCACCGCTTCCGCCCGGTGTCGGCACTTCGCTGCCGATGACATATACCGGTGCAAGTACCTCGTCTGACGCCGCTCCGGCACGAACTGCTTGTTCCCGGTACGCCGTAAAGCCTCTCTCTGACGCCTTGCAAAGTCTGACCGTACGGTCCGCAATCTCCTCTGTGGACAGCGTGACCTCACTGCCCAGAGGCATGCTTGCATCAAGGTGGATCTTCGTGAATCCTGCCTTTGCAAATTCATAGGTCAGTTCCTCAGCCAGATCCATCGCCTCCACCGCATCGCGTTCCTGCCATGCGACAGGGCCCAGATGATCACCACCGAGAATCAGTCGCTCTGCAGGAAGGCCAAGCGCAGCTGCGCGGCTCAGGACATACTCTCTGAAGTCTGCCGGCTTCATTCCTGTATAGCCGCCCATCTGGTTCACCTGATTCGCCGTAGCTTCAATCAGGACCGGCGTTCCCGTTCTGACTGCCTGAGTGATGGCGGCGTCTATGACAAAAGGACTGCTGCTGCAAACAGAGCAGATGCCCTCATGAATTCCATTCTTTTGTTTCTGTACTAAAATCTGAAGATGATGTGTGTACTCCATCCCTCTTCTCCTCCCCGCTGCTATTCCTCATAAATGGTGACGCCCTGCACGACTCTGTTTACTTCCCCGGTCGGGCAAGGATTGTCAGGTGTGATCTCCAGCTTCATGGAATAGAGCATGGCCATGGTCTGGGCGACCATGATATATGCCGGTGCCAGCTGAGCGTTCACAACCTTGTTCCTGTATCCCATCGGAATCATCAGGTCACAGAAGCTGCTGACCTCTTCATCTTCTGCAGCCGTGACTGCGATGAGCTTGCTGCCTTTGCGGTCTCTGTAGAGTTCTTTCAGAACGTCCATCTCATATTTTCTCGTCCACTCATCATCTGAGAGGAAAACAATGCAGACGGTCTCGTCATCGACAATCGATTTCGGTCCGTGACGGAATCCCATCGGCGTGTCAAAGATAGCTGCCATGCGGCCTGCTGTCAGTTCAAGAACTTTCAGTGCCGCTTCCTGGGCGATGCCTTTGAGCACATCGCTTCCCAGATAGACCACGCGGCTGAAGTCGTTTCTGCCTACGAACTCCGCCAGCGGTCTGTATCCTTTGGTCAGGAATTTCTCGCCGCTGCTGATGGTCTCGTATAAATCGATGTTGAAGTCGCCGGTCAATGCGAGCAGCGCAGCAATGTACATGCTTGTAAAGCTGCTCGTCATGGCGAAGCTTCTGTCATTTGTTTCAGGTGCCAGCACGATGCTGAAGCAGTTGTCCTTCTCATCTGCAATCTTCGCAAGGGCGCCCTCTTCATTGCAGGTGATGAATAAATGCTTCACCTTCCCTGAGATCCTGTCGGCTGCCTTGACCGCCCCGACGGATTCCGGACTGTTGCCCGAACGCGCAAAGGAAACAAGCAGGGTCTTTCTCTCCGGCGATATAAACAGCTCCGGCGACGCCACGATATCCGTCGTACCGATGGCGTGTACGCGTCCCTGAAGCTTTTGCAAAAGCGCCGGATACAGGGCTCTCCCAACGTATTCGCTCGTTCCTGCACCAGTAAGAATGATGTCGAAATCTCCGCCGGATGTGACGTCTTCAATCAATCTACTGAGCGCGATTTGGATGCCCTTAACCTGTTCGATGGTCTTTTCCCACACTGCAGGCTGCTGGGCGATTTCCTCAGCTGTGAATATTGCTTTTTTCTCTTTTAAATCCTCTTCATTGTAGCCAAAAATCATCTGCTTCCCCCCTTTACTTCATTCCTGTCATCGATAGCCCCTTGATAAACTGCTTCTGGAAGATGATGAATACGATGGCAGCTGGTATCATGATCAGCGCGGATGCTGCCATGGTCGCAGACAGGTCTGTTGAGTGTTGCGTCGAGAAATAACTCAACGCCAGCGGCAGTGTCATCTTCTCTGTTGAAGACAGGTAAATCAATGGGTTGAGGTAGTCATTCCAGTACTCCATAAATGTGAAGATGGCTAGTGCGCCGATGGCTGGCCTGATCTGCGGAATGACGATCCTCCAGTATATTGCAAAATCTCCGGCGCCGTCGATGCGTGCGCTTTCGATGAGTTCTCTTGGTATCTCCTCGCAAAACTGTTTGCAAAGATATATCCCGAATACATTTACGAAGGATGGGATAATCAGCGCCCATACCGAGTCGTAGAGACCGATATCATCGATGATGATGAATGTGGTGATCATCGTTACCTGAGCCGGTACCATCATGGTGAATACCAGCATGGCAAAGAGGAAATCTCTGCCCCTGAACTTGAATCTTGCAAAGACATATCCAACCAGCGTACTCGTAAACAATATGACTATGGTATTGAAGCATGTAATGAAAATAGAATTGCCGAGCCATTTGAAGAACGGTGATTTGGTCAGCACCTTGATGTAACCGTCAAGAGTAAACTCCTGCGGGATGATGTGCATCGGATCCGTCAGCGTCTCGATCGTTGTTTTAAAGGAATTACTGAGCATCCATATATAAGGTATGACGACGATAATGGACGCCGCCAGCAGAATGGCGAAGATCAGCACCCGGCTTTTGAAATCTCTTGTATATGCGAAATCTTTCATATCAATACTCCCAATCGACTCTGTTGATGCGCTGCTGAACTAAGCTTACAATGAGGATGAGCAGGAACAACACTACGGAAAGTGCCGAGGCGTATCCCATCTCCTTGTAGACGAACGCATTCTCATAGATATAACTTGTGAGTACCAATCCGGAGTTCTGCGGCCCATCTTTGAAGAGGAGAACACTGAACTGCGCGAACATCTGGAAGTACGATATGAGTGTCATCAGAATAACGAAAGTTGTCGTCCTCCCCAGAAGAGGCAGTGTGATATAGAAGAACTTATTCCATCCTCCTGCATGGTCAAGATCCGCGGCTTCATACACCTCGTTCGGAATACCGTCGATACCGGCCGAATAGAGAATGATGTTGTATCCAAGGTCTGCCCACAAGGTAAAGACGATGACGGAGAACATAACGTAATGTGCGTCTCCCGTCCACGCTATCCCTTCTCCTCCGAAGGCTTCTATAATCTGGTTGAGGAGTCCGATCTTCGTGTTAAAAATACTTCTCCCCCACACTACGGCCGAGGCGACCATCGGTGCCATGCACGGCAGGAATACGATCATCCTGAAGAAGCTTCTGGTCTTGTTGCTCTTCATCTGGCTGATCAGTGTTGCAACGGTGAGGGAAATGACTATGTTAAGAGCAACTGCAACGATGGTGAACACGATGGTGTTCTTGAAGGCTTTCACAGCATCCGGATCATCCAGCAGTTCCTTGTAATTATCTAATCCAACAAACCTCGATGAGTGACTCAACGGGTTGTAATCTAAAAACGAAATGCCAAGCGTTCCCAGAATCGGAATGATCAGGAACACAAGGGCTTCAATAAAAATTGGTATTAATATAAGCAGTAAAAATGTGCGGCTGGTTTTCAATTTGATCACCTTCCGTATCAGTATGTTCTAAAGCGACGATGGCGCGGGAGCCATTTGCCCCCGCGCCAATATTATATATTATTTAAACAGCTTTTTGTTCAGTGTCTGCTCGAGATCAGCCAGGGCTTCATCTGTTGTGCCTGCCTCGCCCTTGCAGTATGCGCTGAATGTTTCATTGACGCATTCTTTGAAAATGTCTGTATTGAAGTTTCCGATGAACTGCGCATCGCTGAGGATACCTATGAGTGGCTCAGCATATGGGAAGTTCTTGACATACTCAGGATCCTGGGCAACAGCTTCCTTTGCAGGAATCTGTCCGCATGCCAGGTTGTGCTGCATGATGACTTCATCTGAGAAGAAGTATCTAAGGAAGTCAAATGCTGCAGCTTCCTTTGCTTCATCCAATCCTGCAGCAACTGCCATGGACCAGCCTGTCTCTGCTGCGAACTTCTTTTCTGTACCATAGAATGGCATAGCAACATATTCATAATCTGTACCATATTCGAGCCCGAAGTCATTCTGTCCTTCCGCCAGGCACCATGGTCCGCGCGGTACCATCATGACTTCGTTCGTGTACAGTTCCTGATATCCTTCGATATCGCTTCCGTCATCAAGACCTGACAGGTTCGTAACTGCATTGTCTCCGGATGCCATTGCAGCCAGCTCTTCCCAAGCCTTCTTAGCAGCGTCTGAAGTAACGTTGATTGTTCCATCCTCATTCAGATAATTCTCACCCTGTGAAAGGATCATGGAAGTCCACAGATACATAACACCGTCCCAGTTCACAAAGTCAAAGCCTTTGACCTTGATTTTGTTTCCTTCCTTGACGGTTCCCTTTTCAGCAGCTGCCTTCAGTTCGTCCCAGGTAGTCGGCACTTCTACGCCGGCTTCCTTCATAACGTTGTTGTTGACGATCAGTCCGCCGCACTCAATGTTGAATTCCTGTGGAATACCGTAGAGAACGCCATCAGATTCCAGTGCGCCATAGGTGTTTGGATATGCGTTATCCTTTACGTCTGCCTGCATGTCTTCAGGAAGCGCAGCCAGAACTCCTGCAGGTGCAAAGTCGAGACCCCAGCCTCCCCACAGTTCGTAGATGTCTGCTCCACCCTCTTCTGACATGAGCGCAGTTTGTGTCTTTGACTCAAATTCGTCATAAGGGAATGCTTCGATGTTGATCGTTACGTCAGGATGTTCTTCCATGTAAGCATCAACAATACTCTGATAGGACTCGTTCCATGTGTCCTCATCATTGTGAGTCCACAGTGTCAGAGTGGTCCCGTCAGAACTGCCTTCATCGCTTCCGCCGCATCCTGTGATCACGAGTGCAACTCCAAGAGTCAGCACAACGGTCAGAGCGACTAGAATCAGCTTCTTCTTCATTTCTTTTTCCTCCTTAGAATCAGATAATAACCACCGACTAGAAATTGAAATAACTTAAATACTCTTTATTCTTCTCAAGCATCTCCTGAACCATGTCATGGATTTCCTCCATGCTGCATACGCTCGCTGTAAGCGGGTCCTGAAGGATTGCCTGGAATACCAGATCAGGATCACCTGTAATCGCCGCCTGCACCGCCAGCTCTTCCAGCTTAGCCGAGTGCGATACGAACGCTGACAGGTGCGCAGGGAGTGTGTACACCCCGTTTACGTGGATTCCATTCTTGTCTGCTGTGACAGGAACCTCTACGCATGCGCCTTCATCTATATTTGTTACATACCCCTTGTTCCTAAGGTTCGCATTGAACGGGAATGGTGTTCCATCGCCGTAGATGGCGTTGAAAATATTCGAAGCGTATTCGTCTCCGCGTTCCAGTTCTACCTCACCATTCTCAAGCCAGTCGGAGTATTCCTTTTCCCAGGTGTCTTCCCGTTCCATGTACTCTTTCAGGATATAGGCATACTCACCCGGATTCCATCCTGTTCCATGAGTACAGTACTTCTCGATGAGATCCGGTCTCTTGCGGAACCAAGGATTGTATTCGGAGTTGTGGCCGGATGATTCTGTCGGGAAGTATCTGAGATATTTGAACATCTCGATTCTGACAGGTTCCTCTGCCGCAACTTCCGGTCTTTTAATGGCTTCTCTGAGTGCCGGGTACATATCTTCGCCGTTGTGCTTCAGATCTAGATAAAATGCCTGATGGTTGATGCCGACACAGGTGTAGTCCAGTTCTTCTGTCTTCAATCCCAACCATCCTGCCAGCATCTCGGCAGTTCCCTGCACACTGTGGCAGAGACCCGTGATGCTCACATCTGTCTGCGTCTGCAGATAGCTAACCAGCATAGCCATCGGATTCGTGTAGTTGAGAACGATGGCGTTCGGACAGAGTTCTTCGACGTCCCTGATGATATCCAGCAGAACCGGAGCCGTTCTCAGAAAGCGGAAGATTCCTGATGGTCCTCTAGTGTCTCCCACGCAGATGTCCACCCCGTATTTCTTCGGAATCTCAATATCGTGCCTCCAGACTTCCACACCGCCCTGCAGCACAGTGATGAGAACACCGTCCGCTCCCGGGAGCGCCTCGCGTCTGTCTGTAGTCGCCGTAACTGTAGCGTGATGTCCGCCGGCTTTCACGACCTTCTCAATGCCGCGTTTGGCATAGTCCAATCTCTTCGCATCAATGTCCACCAGTGCAAGCTCGCAGTCATCGAAGCTTTCGTAGGTCATCAGATCCCTCACAAGATCTCTGGTGAATTCCAGAGAACCTGCGCCGATAAAAACAAATTTGTTCATGTGCGTTCCTCTTTTGTTTAGTAAACAAATCTCTTAAATGCGCTTTACTGTGATATTATTATAGAGCGATTTTTACTGTTTGTAAACAGTAAAAATAAGGAAAATGCGTATATTGGGTCTTGATTACCCTCATATTATGGTGTAAAATGTTTACTAAACAAGGAGGTCTGTCATGGCGAATATCAGACAAGTCGCGAAAAAAGCAGGCGTATCGCCCGCTACTGTTTCCCGGGTTCTTTCAGGCGATCCGGGCTTCAACGTGCGCGAAGAAACGCGGCGTAAAATCAACGACGCTGTGGCTGCGCTCCAATACGAGATCCCCGTCCGCGAGCAAAATCAGTATCGCTTCGGCTGCGTCTTATCGCATACGACCGATAAGTACTCAGATCCTTTCTTCGTCGACATTCTCGTCGCCATGGAAAACGCCTGCAAAAGCAGGAACGCCACCATTGCAGTCGTCAAGTCGTTCAAAGAACTGGACAACCCGCAGATTCTGCAGGAAATCATCGGTGCGGAACTGGATGGTATTTTCCTCATGGAACACATTTCACCGGAAGCCATGACCGCGCTCAAAACACATATCCCGCACATCATCTTTATCGACAAGGATGAACCAGAATATGATTTTGACAATGTCGGGTTCGATCATACGACTGCCAACTGGCAAGTCATGACCACCCTTCTCGACCGCGGTTACCGGCGTATTGCACTCATGAGCGGCAGTTCACCTGGAATGCCCCTGTCTGAAACAATCCGAATGGTGATTTATCGGGAGATGCTGCGGCGCGCAGGAATCAAATATGACAAAGCACTGGTCAAGGACTGCGGCTGGGATCTGGACCTCTGTAAAAGACAGACGCAGGAACTCATGGAGCTCCCTGAACCGCCGGATGCCATCTTCGCCGGCAGCGACTCTCTGGCTTCTGTTGTTCTGGGCACTCTTTATGAGCTCGGATTCCGTTGCCCCCGCGATGTCGGTGTCATCGGTTTCAACAATATCGATCTCAGCTCACATATGGTACCGCCTCTTACAACGATCGAAGTTCCGACAGCAGACATCGGCAAAGCAGCTGTGGAACGCATGCTGCAGATTATAAAAGACAAGGATTCGTCCATTAGACGTATCCTCTTCCCAACCAAGCTTATAGAAAGGAAGTCACTGAAATGAATACTCCTGAAACAAAATATTACATCGGCATAGACGGGGGCGGCACGAAGACAAAGTTCTTGCTCGGGCGTCTCATAGAAGGTTATGGCGAAGACGGCGCAGAAACTTCCGGCCTTGAAGTGGTCGGTGAATACACTGCCGGCGGCTGCCACTACATGCAGATCGGATTCGACGGACTGGAAGAGCTCATGCGCAAAGGCATCGAAGCCGTCTGCGAAAATGCAGGCATCAAAACAGAAGAGGTAGCCTTTGTATATGCCGGTTTTGCCGGTTACGGTGACGTTGTTTCAGACCAACCGATGATAGACGAGGCAATGAACAAAGCGCTCGGCGATATTCCCTTCGCCATGAGCAATGACAGCGAGAACGCTCTCGAAGGAGCCCTCTCCGGTCGTCCCGGCATCAACATCATCGCAGGTACCGGATCCATCGGAAGCGGGCGCAATGAATCTGGCGAATTCATGCGCTGCGGCGGATGGCATTATGTCCTGGGCGGTGACGAAGGCAGCGCTTACTGGATCGCATGGAATCTCTTGAAAGAGTATTCCCGTCAGAGCGACGGACGCGATGAAAAGACACTACTCTACGAAGCAGTCAATCGCGCGCTTGATTTGAAAACGGATGATGAAATGGTGACGCGTGTCGTCAATGAATGGCATCTGGATCGTACGCGCATTGCCGGTCTGGCTCCTGTCGTCAGCCAATTGTATGAAGAAGGCGACCCATACGCAATAGAGATTCTGAACGACTGCGCAAAAGAGCTGGCCGACCTAGCCATCGTGCTCCACGACAAGCTCGGCTTCGAAAATATGTCGGAAAGCGGCAGCAACGCCGGAGCAGGTGCTGCAGATGCTCCCGTTCCGGTCAGCGGAACCGGCGGCGTCTTTAAGATTGGCTCGCCTGTCACCGAACCATTTGATAAGATTCTGCGGGAGCACGGCATGGAATATGTAAAGCCGGCGCACACGCCGGACATGGGCGCGCTCATGCTGGCTGTAAAGCACGGACAAGTATAAAGAACAGTTCTATCTTCTATTCGTTGATCAACTCAACCGGCACTGTGAACGCACCGTCCGAAAACGTCGTCCGATAGACGGCGCAGTTGGCAATGTGTTTGTTCCAATAGGCGCCGTGTGACTCCGGCGTCAAATGCTCCAGTATACCTTTCATAGCAATCGCGTGGGTGGAGATCAGTATCGTCTGATCTCCCTCTTTTTTTAGACTTTCCATGAACCTGCCCATGCGCGCCACTAAATCAGACAGATTCTCCATCCCTTCCGGCGCGGGGTTGTTCACGAAATCGCTGAAGAATTCGATGATCTCCGGCGGCGGATCGAGAAGGCTGCAGCCCTCATAGGGGCCGTAATCCATCTCCAGAAGATGATCGTCCAGAACAAACGGAACTGCATCAGCGGAATTGTCCGTGGCATCGGAACCGACTTGCGTGCTTCCGGTTATGATCTGCGCGGTTTTGATTGCGCGGATCAGAGGGCTCGAATAGACCTTGTCGAACTGAATATCTTTCTCCGCGAAATACTCTTTCACCTTTTTTGCCTGCTCGATACCCGCTTCATTCAGCGGTAGGTTGCTTCTTCCCTGAAGCACGCGTTTTTTATTGTTATCCGTCTCACCATGACGGACGATATAAATCGTGTACATTCTGCACCTCTATTCCAGCCCTGGAAAATCCAACTGCCGCAGTGCTTCGAACAGAACCACGATGACGGAATTCGATAAGTTGAAGGAACGCAGCCGTGTGTCTTTGCTCATCGGTATGCGCACCGCCTGCTCTTGATGCGCCGCGATGAAATCCCGCGGCAATCCTGCCGTCTCCCGTCCGAAGAGGATCATGTCTTCATCTTGATAGGTTACATCTGTATAGTTCTTGCCGCCTTTGGTCGTGGCCAGCCACATGCGGCGGTCCCCGTATTCTTCCATAAACTCATCGAGACTTTCGTGTACTTCAAGCTTGACGTATGGCCAGTAGTCGAGGCCGGCGCGCTTGAGGCTTTTGTCATCGATGCTGAAGCCAAGGGGCTTGACCAGGTGCAGCACACTGTCTGTCGCTGCAGCGGTTCTCGCGATATTCCCTGTATTCGGTGGAATCTCCGGTTCCACCAGAACGATGTGAATTGCCATTTGCTCTTTTCTCCTGTCTGATCCTGTCACGGCAATGGATGCCTTTGCATATATACTACCACCGCAAAAAAGTATTTACAAATACACCTTCGAGGTTTATACTCCCCTTGTGATGGACGGTATTCCACGAGGAAACTGTACCGCGAATGATCCCCGGACCGATATTGGGTCACACGGAGGACCCCGGGAAAGGAACCACGTCACCTTTTTGAAGAGAAGAGGTGATCGATTGAAAACAGGATTTATAGGAGCAGGCAAAGTAGGATTTACACTAGGTAAATTCTTCTGCAGCAAAGGCAGCACAGACTGCACAGAAAGCAGCAACAGTATTAAGGTTACAGGCTACTACAGCCGCAACACTCAATCTGCTGAAGAAGCAGCGAAGTTTACTGGAACGAAGGCGTTCACCGACATGGGTGCGCTAATAGAAGCAAGCGACGTGTTGTTCCTGACTGTTCCCGACGGAAGCATAACCGAAGTTTATGAAGAGGTCCGTCAGTATCCGATCCAGGGGAAGTACATATGTCATTGCAGTGGATCACTCTCCGCAGGAGAAGCGTTCCCGGGCATTGACCAAACCGGTGCATATGAGTATTCCGTTCATCCGCTATTCGCTGTAAGCGACAAGTACGAAGCTTACAAAGAATTGCAGGATGTTTTTTTTGCGGTTGAAGGGAATGAGGAACATCTTCCTGAAATCAAAGGAATGCTCAAAAGCGTTGACATCGATCTGCAGGTCATCAGGGCAGAGGACAAAACGCTCTATCACGCGGCAGCAGTCACAGCCAGCAACCTGGCGGTAGCACTTATGGCAGAAAGCATCAACATGCTGTGCCAATGCGGATTTGACGAAGCGGACGCGCGGAAGGCGCTCACCCCTCTCGTAACAGGAAACGTACACCACGTGCTTGTGAAGGGACCTGCGGAAGCTCTGACCGGACCAGTGGAGCGGGGCGATGCGAAGACCATCGCGAAGCACCTGGGCTGTCTCGATGAAAGACAGCGCGAACTGTACCGTGTACTATCATCGCGGCTCATCCCAATCGCGGAATCCAAACATCCGGACCGTTTGTACCAGAACATCAAAGATCTGCTGGAAGAAGATCTTCTGAATGAGAAGCTTCAGAAGCAGGAACTTTGATCCAAAAAAGGACAAAACAAAAGAAAGGAAACAATAATGAGAAACTCAGTACTTACTTTCAAGAAGATGAAGGAAGAAGGTAAAAAAATCTCCATGCTGACGTGCTATGATTACACAACCGCCAAGCTGATGGACGGCAACATAGACGCGATCCTGGTTGGAGATTCACTCGGCAACACCATGATGGGATTCGGAGACACCATTCCGGTCACTGTAGACCACATGATCACCTACGGCGCTTCCGTTGTACGCGGAACCGAAACTACGATGATTGTCGTCGACATGCCATTCATGTCCTATCAGGTATCCATGGAGCAGGCCCTCGAAAACGCAGGCCGCATCATGAAGGAAACACACTGCCAGGCAATCAAGCTCGAAGGCGGCGCACGCGTTTGCCCACAGATCAAAGCGATGGCTGAAGCAGGCATTCCTGTCATGGCGCACATCGGTTTGACTCCGCAGTCTATCAATGCCTTCGGCGGATGCCGTATCCAGGGCAAGACAGAAGATGCAGCCAGAGAGCTTCTGGAAGATGCACTCGCAGTTCAGGAAGCAGGCGCTTTCTCTGTCGTACTCGAATGCATCCCTGCACCGGTTGCAGCACTGATCACAAGCAAGCTCGATATCCCGACCATCGGTATCGGCGGCGGAACAGAATGCGACGGACAGATTCTCGTCTATCAGGATATGCTGGGAACCTTCACGGACTACACTCCGAAATTCGTCAAGCACTTCGCTAACATCGGTGAGGAAATGGTCAAGGCATTCAAGGCTTATGACGAAGAAGTCAAGGCTAAGACATTCCCGGATGACGAACACTCCTTCCAGATGAAGAATGAAGAAGCACTGAAGCGTCTTTATTAATAAGCAAAACCAACACATAGAAAGCAAAAGCAACACACTCTGAATCTCAAGACAGTGAGGATCTATCAATGAGAATAATAACAACAATAGCTGAGATGCATGCTCAGATCGAGACATGGAAGAACGCAGATCAGACAATCGGCCTCTGCCCTACCATGGGATATCTCCACGAAGGGCACGCATCTCTGATGGACTACAGCAACGAAGACAACGATTACACGGTTGCTTCCGTCTTCGTCAATCCGATTCAGTTCGGACCGAACGAAGATCTCTCCAAGTATCCGCGGGATTTTGAACGGGATTGTAAGATTCTCGAGGCTCATGGCGTTGACGTTGTATTCCATCCTGAACCTGAGGAAATGTATTTCCCTGACTTCTGTACATACGCTGATGTGGATGTTGTATCTGATACGCTCTGCGGTGCGACAAGAGAAAACCACTTCCGCGGTGTCTGCACAGTAATCGCGAAATTCCTCAACATCGTTCAGCCGGACAAAATCTACTTTGGAAAAAAGGACGCCCAGCAGCTGGCAGTCGTACGCCGTATGGTCAGAGACCTGAACTTCGATGTTGATGTGGTCGGCTGTCCTACTGTAAGAGAAGCGGACGGACTGGCAATGAGCTCGCGGAACGTCTATCTGAATCCAAAAGAGCGCAAGGCAGCACAGATTCTGTCAAGGACGCTGCGTCTCGGTCAGGATATGATTCGCAACGGCTGTTCTGACTCAAAAGAACTGCTTGAAGCGATGAACGCCAATCTGGCTACTGAGCCAATGGCAAAGGTCGAATACGTCGAGGTTGTAGACGGATTGTCCATGCAGCCAATCGAGACCTTCGGCAAGGGTGATGTTGTAGCGATGGCAGTACGCATCGGTTCCACGAGACTCATTGATAACATCACCGTCGGTGATATGGCCATCAACGTGTAACCGCAAGGCTGTCAATCAAAAAAGAAGGATTACAAAAACAAGGGCTGGCGCATGTGATGCGTCAGCCCTTTTGTATTGCTTTTGCTTTATGTTTTTACCAGTCTTCACCGGTTGCTCCCAGAATCGGATCGTCATCCGCAATAACGTTTTGATCAGACAGGAGTTCCGGATGCTCTTCCATGTACTTCACAATGTTCTTATCTTCTGTTGTGAAGGAATAGTAGCTTGTGTACCCCTCGAGCTCTGTGGCCTTGGCTGCAGGCAGCCTGTAATCGACACACACACTGAGCCCGTAAGCGGAGTTGTCCTCTGCCGGATCATACTCTTCATAGACGAAGAGTTTATGATTGTCGGCAGTCCAGTTTCTGACATCTTTATTGGCCGCTTTGATCAGGCCTTCCATGTCTTGCTCCGGCACCAAGAAGGATCTGTCATCGATGCTTTCACCCTTTCCATTTACATGCGTATCATTGAGGGACAGATACTGGCCTACCTTCAACGGCTCCGCTTCATCGAAGCACTCATGTTCTCTGACCGTCCTGCTGTTGTAGAACGGCGCATAGGCGCTGTAGGATTCCGATAGAATGACAGGGTAATTCCTCTTCAGTGTCTTGCCGTTGTCCAGTTTATAGATGATCTCGATGCCGCCGATGGAACCGTAGATCTCACTGTACTGGCCGTCGATCGTGTTGTTGATTTCCGCATCTGTGCCCTCACCTCTGTCTGCGATGCTCTTGTGCAGATCTGTGATCAGTGCAATCGTATCCTCGTCCGTGATGTCTTCGATCTGCGCGTGAATCAGATTGCTGTCTTCAACAGTCACTGCCTTCACATCAGACGCAGCAGGAACCTGTTTCTCAAACCCTGTCACATCAAAGAGTGTAAACGCGAGGACGATGCACATGACCGCTGCATATATGATGAATACCTTCACATTCCTTCCTTTGAAAATTCGGAAGCTCTGGTCGGCAATCATGCAGAAAATCGGGAAGAACACGATGGTCGCAAGTATGATCGTGATGACCGCACCCGCCGTCGTATCGATCGATAAGAAACTCCGTGCAATGAACATGGTCATGGATACGGCGATGGCGGTGAGCAGAATCACCAGCAATTCCGCAACGTAAGGTACGACAATGGTGTTTTCTTCGTTCTCCAGTTTGATCTTCCGGTAAATAGCCGCTGCCGCAAGAACCAGCAGCGCCGATATGGCCGCATACACAAGGAGCGTGACAGGTACCGCCGCGAACGGATACGCATCTCTCATTGCCAGGTATGCATACGGCGACAGATATCCCAAGAGGTTCGCGCCTCCATCATAGCCGTACAGGAATGTATTCATGTATCCCAGGAAGAATGTGTATATCACTGTCGGCAGTGCAATGAGCACGAGGGAAAGCAGCGCCTGTACAACTGCCGTTCCTGCCAGAATTGCTGCAAAGCACGATACACAATAGGTAAATCCAATCACCAGAATGTTGTCCAACATCCAGCCAAATATGTTGGATGCTGTAAGCACATGCATCATGTCTTTGTAGTTCTCGAATCCCCAGCCTTTCAGAATCACCGCCATGTCGCCGGAAGGATGCGCTCCCATAACACACAGGTAAAGCAGCCCTGTCAGAACGACCGGTCCGATGATCATGACAAGACCCGCGAAGAAGGAACCACGGAACAACTGTGTCCTCGTCAGCGGTCTGGCGTGGGTGTCGATGACGGACGCGGTGCTGTGCAGGTATTTGAATACCGCGCAGCTGACCACAATACCGCCGGCAATTCCGATGGCCATGTTCAGGAGATTGGATCCGGTTATGGCGCCATATGTGTATAGAATGATATTTTCCAGCCTGTTGTAGGACAGCAGGACAGGAAGTATGTTGCTGAGGAAGTATGCCACAGCGATGAGAACAGGCAGCGCTCTGCAGCGTCTGAGCATTTCTGCAAACCATGTTCTCTCAGGATTCTTACATGATTTCGCTGAAGTCATATTTCTCACCTCCCAATTCATAAATGAATACCTCTTCTAATGAGAGCGGCAGCACATCCAGAATGAGCGGATTGGCAGACGCCAGTGTTTCCTCGATCTTCTCTGCGCTGTCTCTCGTGATGATCAGCTCGATGGAGCCGTGTTTATCCCTGTGCAGAACATTGAGTTTCGCAAGGGCTTCCTCGGCTTTGTTTTCCGCCGGGCTTTCATCCTGGCTGTCCTGCTTTTGCGCAAAGGCAACCTGAACTTTATTGATGCCGTCTCTGATGGATTCCAGGTCGCGTTCCATTACGGTCCTTCCGCTGTCGATGATTCCAACGTAGTCACAGATGGACTCCAGATCACGCAGGTTATGGGATGAAACCAGAACTGTCATCTCACGTTCTGCAACGTCATCCACGATCTGCTTCCATACGAGCTTTCTGATGATGGGATCAAGGCCGTCAATTGGTTCATCCAGCAGAAGGTAATCCGGTGTACTCGCCAACGTCAATGCGATGGCCGCCTGTTTTTTCATGCCCTTGGAGAACCCTTTCAGCTGCGCTGACTCGTCGAGCCGAAACAGCTTTGTCAGTTCATGCAGCCGTTCTTCGTCGAAGCTGTCGTACATCCCGCTGTAGATTTTGCTCATGTCCTTGATGGCATACCCCTTCGGAAAATAGAGTTCATCCGGCACGATTCCGATCCTCTGTTTCAGTGCTGTGTTTTCTAATACCGGCTCTCCATCAAATAGAATTTCGCCTTCGTCAGGTTTCAGAATGCCGGCCATGTGCCTGATCAGAGTTGTCTTTCCTGCGCCGTTTGTTCCGACAAGACCATAGATGGACCCTCTGTTGATCGTCAGGTCGATTCCGTCAAGCGCCTGTGTCTTGTCAAACTTTTTATGCAGATTCCTGACATTTATCATAAGTACCCCTCCTTTTTATCTTCATCAAACGGATCGGCGGCGATGTCCGATACCATCTTCTGAATCTCTTCTTTCGGAACTCCCATATAGCTGAGTTCCTGCACGCTGTTTCTGATGTCCGCGCAGACTTTCTGTACTGCCTGCGGATCGATCGCGGAATCCCGTCTTGGACTGACGAATGTCCCCCTGCCTTTGACCTTGTAGATGAACCCTTCCCGTTCCAGTTCCTTGAAGGCTTTCTGAACGGTGTTTGGATTCACGGTCAGAGTCCGTGACAGTTCCCTGATGGACGGAAGCTCGCTGTCCTCAGGCAGCACGCCCCGTATGATCAGCTCTTTGATGTTGTCGATGATCTGTTCATATATCGACTGCTGACTTCGTAGATTGATCTGAAACATTATCCTCCCCCTTCTTTCTAAATCCCTTTTGGTGAACTAAGTGTACTACTTCAGATAGTACAGTGTCAAGTAAAAAAAGACCGGATAACATCCAGTCTTTTCAGAAACCCCTATTTGCAGCGTGCCAGAAGTTTTTCCCATTTCTCGTCCACATACTGTTGCGCTTCTTCAATCATCCACTCATTTCCCGGACGGAACATATGGGCAAATCTTCCCTGACGCTCCAGAAAGTCCGAGACCGGACGCTTGTTGCGCGGTTCATAAGTCAGGCGCCACTCCCCATCTACGACTTCATACAAAGGCCATACGCAGGTGTCTACTGCCAATTGGCAGATCTCCGCCAGGTCCTCCATCTCATAACGCCATCCCCGCGGACATGGAGCGAGAACGTTCAGAAAACACGGCCCTTCTGTGTAGATTGCACGGCGGGCCTTCTCATGGATATCCCGGAAATTTCCAAGCATGGTGGTCTGCGCCGCATAAGGAACACCGTGGGCGGCGACGATGGCTGTCAGATCTTTTTTGTTCTGCTTTTTTCCGTAGCTCTCGCTACCCACCGGCGTGGTGGTCGCATCTGCGAATCTCGGTGTGGCGGAGGAACGCTGGATTCCGGTATTCATGTAAGCTTCATTGTCGTAGCACACGTAGACCATATCGTGCCCGCGCTCCATGGCGCCTGACAAAGACTGCAGTCCGATATCGTAGGTGCCTCCGTCCCCGCCGAAGCAGATGAACTTGAAATTCTCATCGATTTTTCCGCGTTTTTTCAGGACTCTGTACGCTGTTTCCACACCGCCTGTCATAGCAGCGGCATTCTCAAAGGCACTGTGAATATAACTATCTTCATAAGCTGTGTCCGGATAGATGAATGTGGACACCTCAAGGCAGCTGGTCGCATTTGATACAACCGCTCTGTCCTCTTCTTCCAACGCGCGCAGCACTGCATTGACAGCAACTCCCGCGCCGCATCCTGCGCAAAGTCTGTGACCCGGCGCAAAACGACCTTTCTTATTCAGTTCATCTTTCAGACGGTATTTGTAATCTGCTTTCTCTGTCATCCTTGAATCCCTTCTTCATCACCGCGGACTCCAACATGTCTGTATATGTTCTCTACCTTTCCCGCTTCAGCGGTGCGGGCAAGATCACCGTAGATTTCATCAAAGGTGGAAATGGTCACGTCTCTTCCGCCCAGCCCGTACACGAAGCTCATCATCAGCGGCCGATGCGCTTCGCTGACATCGTACATGGCTGCCCGCGTCTCTGCGAACAGAGGTCCGCCCCAGCCGGAGAAGCCTTCTGACTTATCCATCACTGCAACGGCCTTTACGCCTGATAGCGCTGCTTGCAGTTCCTCCCATGGGAATGGTCGAAATACGCGGATTTTCACAACGCCTGCTTTGACACCGGCATCACGCAGCTGCCGGGCTGCTGCCTTTGCAGTCCCTGCGGAGGATCCGATGAGCACGATGGCAAATTCCGCATCGTCCATCATGTACTCTTCGATCATTCCGTAGCGGCGTCCGGACAGTTCCGCAAAAGCGTCCGCCACTTCGTAGATGCGCCGGCGGCTGTCCTTCATGGCTTCCGCCTGGGCTTTTTTGATTTCCATATAATACGCTGATATTCCGTATGGTCCGACGGCCAGCGGTTCACCCTTTTTCAGCAGATAATGATCCGGCTCATAGTCCCCAACAAATGCGCGGACCTGATCATCCTCCAGCAGCTCGATGTTTTCGACAGCGTGGCTGGTGATGAAGCCGTCCTGACAAATCATGATCGGCAGTCTGCAGTGTTCGGCGATCGGCATAGCCTGAATATAATTGTCGTAGACTTCCTGATTGTTCTCCGCATAGATCTGAATCCATCCTGCATCACGGCAGCCCATGGAATCCGAATGGTCATTGTTGATGTTGATTGGCCCGGTCAGCGCTCTGTTCACCACCGCCATGGTGATCGGAAGTCTGCTGGAAGCCGCCACATAAAGCAACTCCCACATATAGGCCAATCCCGCTGAGGAAGTCGCTGTGATTGCTCTGGCTCCCGCAGCCGATGCGCCGATGCAGGTGGACATAGCCGAATGCTCAGATTCGACTGCGACGAACTCTGTGTGAACTTCGCCGTCCGCAATGTACTTACTGTAGTACTGCGGAATCTCCGTAGACGGGGTGATTGGAAATGCTCCCATCACATCCGGATCGATTTGTTTCATTGCAAAAGCGACCGCTTCGTTGCCGCTCATCCTATCTCTCTTCACTTACACTTCCTCCATGGTGATGGCCCCAAAACTGCATACTTTGGCGCAGATGCCGCAGCCTTTGCAGTGATCCAGATCTGTCTCCAGGCGCACGCCGTCCTCAACAGGGATGGATACATCCGGACAGAACGGAACACAGAGCAGGCACTGCTTACACTGATCATTATGAAAAACAGGCGTCAGGACGCGCCATTCACCTGTCTTTACCTCACGCGATGTTGCCGGTTCATAGATCTCAGCACCCGGCGTGAGCTCATACCATTTACTTTGTTCGTTTATATTCATCATACTTTCTCTCATCCAACCTTCAGCTGTGTCATGGACATTCTCAGCGCTCTCATATTGCCTTCCACGACCTGCGGCTTGGAGGCAAACTTGTGACGGAGGGAACCTTCCATATCTTCCAGGAATCTGTCCTTATCTATCACCTTGCTGACTTTTACTGCTGCTGCCAGCATCGGGGTGTTCGGGATATTTCTGCCGAGAGTCTCACGGGATATGGTTCCTGCATCAACGGTGCAGACTTTGCCTTTGTAGCCGTGCAGCTGTTCTCTAACCTCCGCCGGACTCTTTCTGCTGTTTACGATGATCGCGCCCTCTTCGGAAAGACCGGAGGTGACGTCTACGGATCTGAGGAGTGTTTCGTCGACGACGATTACAAAATCAGGATTGTAGATGTTCGAGTGAACACTGTTTCCAGCGCCGCCGTCACAGATGCGATTGTAAGCCGTGATCGGCGCACCCATTCTCTCCGGACCGTATTCAGGAAAACCCTGAACCTGCTTACCTGAGCTGAACGCTGCGTCTGCCAGCAGCAGGCATGCTGTCTTTGCACCCTGTCCACCTCTGCCGTGCCATCTGATTTCTACTGTGTTACCCATTTTGTATTTCCTCCTGTATAAAAAATTCCCGCCCTGTATCAGGACGGGAATTCTAATAACCCGCTTGTAAACCACCTGCTACAATGCACGCATACCATCATATGCTCTTCCTGTCACGGGGAAGGTCCGTCAGCGCTTAATCGCCGAAGCTTTCAGCCCTGCAACTCGGGAGTGATATTCGATCATACGTTTTTATCGGTACCGGACTCACACCATAACCGGCTCGCTCTTACCTTTTGACGTATGTCTACTGTCTCCGTCAACGTCTTTGGTTCTCTATTTGATTGACAACGCTATACTAACACTGCTTTTTTAGCGTGTCAACACTGTTTCAGCAAGTTTTTGTGTATTTTTTACAATACATTTAAAATTTTGTTGTTTGCAACTACCAAATTCCGTATCGTGCTAGTCGATTACGTTCTTGATCATGTCGATGACTGTACCATCTCTGTACTCGACGACGCCGATGATGTCATTGCCGAATACCGGCGGCTTTGGTTTGCCTGTGATGGAGTACGCCTTGTCTCTCAGCTCCTTGATGTCGCAGACAGGAAGTCCTGCCTTGACCAGTTCGGCCTTCAGGAGCGGATTATTCGGGTTGACCGCGATGCCTCTCTCCGTTACGACAACGTCTACGCTCGGTCCAGGCGTACAGATTGTCTGTACTTCATCTACAACGATCGGAATTCTCTTTCTGACGAGAGGACAAACAACGATAGCCAGTTTCGCACCGGCAGCTGTGTCAGGATGTCCGCCGAGTGCGCCCATGACGTTGCCGTTTGATGCAGTCAGTACGTTGACGTTGAAGTTTACGTCTACTTCTGTTGCTGACAGAATCATGATGTCCAGGTTGTTGGTAACGCAGCCCTTCGTCAGAGGGTCAGCGTATGTGCCTGCGTCCATCTCAATGTGGTTGCCGTTGTATCTGATGGATTCCACAGCGCCCTTGTCGAACGTCTGAACGTCCAGAAGACCTGTAAACAGTCCTTCATTCAGGAGTTCAACCATTGTTGAAGTGATGCCGCCGGAACCGAAGGATCCGATGATGTGATTCTCCTTCATGTAGTCACGCAGGAATCTTACAACAGCCAGTGATACGCCGCCGGTTCCTGCCTGATAAGAGAATCCGTTCTTGATCAGTCCGGATGCGATGAGCACCTGACTGGCGTATTCTGCAATCGTGAGCTCAACCGGGTTCTTGGTTTTGCGTGTTGCGCCCTGTCCCATGAGCTCCGGATCACCGATCTGATCAATGACTGCAACGATGTCGACCAGCGTCTGTGGGATGCTGACCGGGTAAGCCGGGAAGTCTACGAGGTTGTCTGTCACCGCAACGACTTTCTTCGCGTAGCGGGCGTCCACCATTGCGTATCCCATGGATCCGAATGCGGACGGTCCCTGCTGACCGTTCATGTTGCCCATATCGTCACAGCATGAGGTAGCGATGAATGCTACGTCAATTGTGACATCACCTTTCTGGATGGCTCTGGCTCTTCCGCCGTGGGTTCTGAATACGACCGCAGTATCGAGCAGGCCTCTTGATACCTGTTTGCCGAGCTCCCCACGCATACCGCTTGTCTGCAGGCCTGTTACGACACCCTTCTTGATGTAGTCGATCAGGCACTCGTGTGAGCTGGTCAGTGAAGACGCGCAGATCGTCAGGTCCTTGATGCCCAGTTCATCGATTGCTTCCATGACCTTCGGCAGAACCATGTCGCCGGCTCTCAGATGATGGTGGAAGGAAATTGTCATTCCATCCTGGAGTCCGGATTTGACGATGGCCTCTTTCAGGGAGCCGACAACTTTACCGGTGTAAACCTTGTCGCTCTCTGTGATGTAGTTTTCTTTTCTCTTACCGCTTCTGATATACGGTTTGACATCGCCCATCTGGATGATGTGTTCAGGCACTTCTCTTCCTATTTTGTTTTTCTGCAGCTTTTTCATTTCTCCAGCCTCCCTGCCTGTATCAGTATTCTTCTCGCCTTGTTGATAATAGGGTAATCCACCATCTTATTGTCTACGGTGAATACGCCTATGCCGGCAGCTGTAGCTTCTCTTTCTGCGTCCACAACGCGCTGTGCATGTTCAATTTCCTCTGCGGAAGGACTGAGCAGTGTGTGAGCGATTTTGATCTGTGACGGGTGGATGCAGGATTTTCCGGTGAAGCCTAATGTCTTTGCCCATTTCACTTCTTCTGCAAAACCTTCCTCGTCTTTATAGTTTGACCATACAGTATCGACTGCGGTGATGCCCGCTTCCGCGGCAACAACCGGCAGATACGTTCTGGCGTAAGAAAGTTCATTACCTTCTCTTGTTCTGACGGTACCCATTGAGTTTGTGTAGTCTTCCGCTCCGAAGGAGAGGGAGATGACTCTGTCGCTGGCTTTGACCGTCTCTCTCGCGTTGAGAACACCCTTTGCTGTTTCGATGGAGCACTGAATCTTGACGGTACCGACCTCGATATCGTTTGCCTTTTCAACTTCTGTCAGAAGCTGGTCGAGCACAACGACATCGTCCGGGCAATCGCACATAGCCAGTCTCATATATCTGATTCCTGACGGAACGATAGATCTGACATCCTCTTCAAAGAATGGTGTGCCTGTTCCGTTTACTCTTGCGAATACCATGCA
The DNA here is from genome assembly GCA_902763505.1 of uncultured Eubacteriales bacterium. GTDB lineage: Bacteria > Bacillota > Clostridia > Peptostreptococcales > Anaerovoracaceae > Lentihominibacter. Next base: position 32,464 of record CACWSO010000009.1, read on the forward strand.
GTCTCCGAACTCAAGCGTTTCAACGGCTTTGCAGAGCAGATCTCTTCCTGCGTCTTTTTCTGACATCGCAACGGCATCTTCCAGATCAAACAGAATGCAATCTGGTTTGAATACCGGCGCGTTCAGGTACATCTTCGGCTTGTTCGCCGGACAGAATAACATTGTTCTCATCTTATACATCTTTTTCACCGTCCCTTGCTCTTCTTACCGCCGTTCTGATCCTGGCCTGAATCACGAAATCCAAAGCGCTGTAATCATCAATAGTAACGTCTGCATGTTTCACGCCCAGAAGGTCAAGTTCTTCTTTCGCCTTCTGAATGATCTGATCGCCGAACATCTTTTCCATCTTGCTGTGCAGGACGATGTTCAGATTGCCTCTTTTTTTGAGTTTCACGGTTACTTGACAGTCCTGGGACTGCTCGTAGCCAGCTTCACCTTTCATCATTTGCTTCCTCCCTGAGTTCTGCTGATCTACTTTGTTGCTTTTGTTTATCAATCATCGGCCTTCGCCGGATTGTTCTCTGTCTGCCTGATCGTTCCTGATTAGAACAGGCCTGTAACATGACCGTCATTGTCTACATCGATGTTCTCGGCAGACGGTCTCTTCGGCAATCCCGGCATGGTCATGATGTCGCCGGTTCTCGCCACGATGAACCCTGCGCCGGAATTTGGTTTCACATCAGTTACGTGGATCTTGAATCCTGTTGGCGCGCCAAGAAGCGTCGGGTCATCTGAGAAACTGAACTGTGTCTTAGCCATGCAGATCGGCAGATTGCCGTATCCCTGCGCTTCAAGACGCTTGATCTGTTTCTCTGCCTTCAAGTCGAAGCCGACGGAATCAGCACGATAAATGCGCTTCGCAATGGTCTCGATTTTCTCTGTAATGCTCATATCCAGCGGATATGTGAATCCGAAGTTGTTCGGCTGTTCACAGAGTTTGATGACTTCCTCTGCCAGCGCAATACCGCCTTCGCCGCCCTGTGCCCAGACTTCACTGAGGACTGCATTGATGCCGAGCTCTCTGCATTTCGCCTGAACGAGATCCAGCTCTGCCTGCGTATCTGTCGGGAACGCGTTGATTGCGACAACGGCCGGCAGGCCATATACTTTTGTCACGTTCTCAAGATGTCTCATCAGGTTCGGCAGACCCTTCTCGAGGGCTTCCAGATTTTCTTCGTTCAGGTGCTTCTTCGTGACACCACCGTGATATTTCAGAGCACGTACCGTCGCAACGATGACGCATGCTGAAGGTTTTAAATCTGCCATTCTGCACTTGATGTCGACGAATTTCTCTGCGCCCAGATCTGCTGCAAAACCAGCTTCTGTGATGGTGTAATCTGATAGTTTAAGCGCCATCTTCGTAGCCATGACAGAGTTGCAACCGTGAGCGATGTTCGCGAATGGGCCGCCATGCACGAAAGCAGGCGTGTGCTCCAGTGTCTGTACGAGATTCGGCTTGATGGTGTCTTTGAGTAGCGTAGCAACAGCGCCCTGCACGTTCAGATCGCGTACTGTAATAGGCAGTCCGTCGTAGTTATACGCAACGATGATGTTCGCGATTCTCTCTTTCAAATCATCGATGTCGGATGCCAGGCAAACGATTGCCATGATCTCACTGGCAACGGTGATTTTGAAGTGGTCCTCTCTCGGACGTCCGTTGATGCTTCCGCCAAGACCGTCTACAACATTACGCAGCTGACGGTCGTTCATGTCCATGACACGCGTCCATGTGACACGGCGTGTGTCGATTCTGAGCGGATTGTCCTGGTGAATGTGATTGTCGATGATTGCGGCAATCAGATTATTTGCTGCTGTAATCGCGTGCATATCACCGGTGAAGTGCAGGTTGATATCCTCCATCGGAACGACCTGCGCATAGCCGCCGCCTGCGGCACCGCCCTTAATACCAAAAACAGGACCCATTGACGGCTCACGCAGCGCAACCATAACGTTCTTTCCCATCTGGTGGAACGCATCCGCCAGTCCTACTGAAGTGGTGGTTTTACCTTCTCCGGCAGGGGTCGGGGAAATTGCCGTCACGAGAATCAGCTTGCCGTCTTCACGGTCCTTCAGTTCATCTAATACATGATAGTCAATCTTAGCCTTGTAATGTCCATAAAGATCGACGTACTTCTTATCTATGCCCAGACGATCGACGATCTCCGTAATGGGATACATCTCATTTTCCTGAGCAATTTCAATATCTGTTTTCACTTCCATAAAGCAATAACTCCTTATCAGTCTGTGCAATAACGTAACATCTTCCCTATTGTTCAAACTACCACATATAGTAGTGATATTCCAGTGTTTTTGCACATTTTCCGATTTTTGTTTCCCCTCTAAACCTTTAGCACAGCAAAGGATTAATAAAAACGACCGCGTCTGCGGTCGTTTTCTATATCTTGTGGTCTATTTGTGGTCTGCCTTGCGGCCATCTGAAGGCGCTTACAGGCTCTCTGCCCATGCTTTAAGCTCGTCGATGTCCGCCACACGCACAGCATCCAGAACTTCTGCCCCATTCACATATGGCTGGAGCTTATCCCTGGTTTTGCCGATGCCGCTTCCTCCGGACGTTGCAAAGGCAGCGACTTTCTTTCCCGTCCAGTCATAGGCCTTGCAGAATGTGTTCACCACATTCGGTGCGCAGCCGTACCAGATCGGGAATCCAATCAGCACTTCATCATAAGCCTCGAAATTCTCTACGGTACCTTCCACAGGGACATCCTTCTTACCGAATTTCTCCTTGTTGCAGCGGGACATTGGATTCTTCCAATTTAGATCTGACTTTGTATAAAGCTTTTGCGGTCTGATTTCAAAAGTGTCCGCAATAATTTCCTTCGCAAATTTTTCCGCAAGCGCAGCGGTAGTTCCTTCCGCGCTGAAATACACGACTAATGTTTTCATTATGGTTCCCCTCTTTCTTTTTTGTTTATTATACCAAAAGGGCTTCAGGACCGCCATCCTGAAGCCTTTGTGACTAGTTGAAATTACTTTCATCCTTGCCTGAACATATTCTATCATTCATTAGTTTTAAGTCAAGTAGATAGTTGAAGCGGTTGATGCGAATTGATATACTGTCCTATATTGATTCCACAGGAGCGTTGTTTTGTTTGATATTCTGATTTCAGCAATTACAGACGGCATCAAAGATACGGCTATATGCATCCCGATTCTCTTCGCGACGTATCTGTTCATGGAGATTCTGGAAGGCAGCAGTAAGATCAATGAGGAGACCCTCTGCCGCTACTCACGGAAAGTCGGACCGCTGCTCGGCGGTATCCTCGGCGTCATTCCACAGTGCGGTCTGGCCGGATCTGCCGCGGCACTCTATTCCACCGGCACGGTGACGCTTGGCACTATGCTGGCGGTGTTTTTTGCTACTTCCGATGAGATGCTCCCTGTCATGCTCGCGTCCCTCTCCGGCAAGTTTGCCATCGGCGTCGGCACAATCGTCGCAATTCTCGCTGCAAAGGCAGCCCTCGGCATTGTCCTGGGTTACATTGCAGATATTGCTGTGAAAGTCAGCACCGGCAAGAACATCCACAGCCTGTGTGAACGGGACCACTGCGCTTGCGATGAAGAAGAAGGAAGTGTCTTCCGTTCTGCGCTCATCCACACGCTGAAAATCACCATCATGCTGCTCATCGTCAATGTGGTTCTGTCTGTTTTCATCGGCATCATCGGCATCGAAGCGCTTTCCGGCACAATCATAAATCAGCCCGTCATAGGCGAGCTGATCGTAGGTCTGTTCGGGCTCATTCCGAACTGCGCGATTTCAATTATCATTACTGAATCTTATCTGAGTGGTGTGCTTGGTCTCGGCGGCCTCTTCGCAGGACTTCTGGCGAACGCCGGCATCGGACTCATTGTTTTGTTCCGCACCAACAACAGACTGAAAGAAAACCTGATGATCGTCCTGCTCATCCTGGTCATGAGTGTGGCCACCGGAACGCTCATTCAATTCGTCGCATAACTTCCTATCATTTGCCTCGGCGCTAGACTCCGCTTCGGTGCTAGAACCCACTGCGGCGCTCGAGTTTTTTGAGCGTTTCCGTTGCCGCGATATTGTCGATAACGGATTTAACCGCCTTCTCAAGAGGGGAATCCTTACGGTAGTCCGCCTTGAACGCGAAGTTGACTCTGTTCTCACTGATCAGCCGCTCGGATTCTTTCTTATCCTTCTGATACACCACAATCGAATGTCCGCCGTTGACCTTGGTCAGTTTCATGCACGGAATATCTGTGTCCCCATCGCCGAAATAAATCATGTTCCGGAATGGGATCCTGCGCTTGTCTTCCGGAACATATTCGTTCAGCGCACGCTGCTCCGTCACATCGAGAATGCCTTTGTTGATGCGATAGAGAAACTGGGTTTTGCTCGTGTAGTTCACCGCCATGGCCGGCCATTTGGCCACACCGTCTTCGTCATACAAAAACTCAGCGGCGTAGATTTCCTTGAACTCGCCGGCAATCGGCGTACCTTCAATGATTTCCTTCAGGCCTGATGAAATGATGTAGTGCTCACACTTCAACCCTTTCGACTCGCAATATTCATTGATGCGTCCGAACCAGGTCTGCACGCCCGGAAACAGTTTCACGCTTTTGCCTAATTCGCGGAAGCTCTCCCTCTTGAGCATGTACTTGCCGTGACCCTTCTCCAGCATCATATACATATAGGAAAGTATGCTGTCCATCTGGTGGGCCTTTGTCAGCTTGGTGCACGCCGCCCAGAACTCTTCACTGGTCACATCCAGTCCCTTCATGAAGCCGTAGTCCTGCATGTTCTTCGGCGACAGGGTTTTATCAAAATCATACATCAGTGCAACGATCGGTTTCGCCATAATTGTTCCCTCACTTCGCATCGCGGCGTTTTCATTACAGGTCGCGGTATCTCATTTCGTGTGCTCATTATATCACATCTTGTACAGCTGCCATTCGCAGGATGAGCAGTAATACTTCAGTTCAAACCGCTTCTCTCTTCCGTTAATCGTACTCTGACACAAATACAGAATGTTCTCGGCACCGCAGACTTTTGATTTGGTTGCGTCAATGATCTGGTCGACCTGCACCTTCACAATCTCACCATTCTCCTCAAGTTTGAATTTGTACGGCCGCGGTATCTTGGCCTCCGCCCGGAACACGACGAGCATATCGACAGGCTTTGCTAAAAGTTTCATCATGATCCCTCCCCTCGTCCTTATTATACGAACATATGTTCGCAAAGTCAACAGCAAGCTTTGTTCGAACGAAGTCACATTGTCCAATCCTCTTGAACGGTCAGGATTTCTGCCTTATAATCCTTACATGGCTAAAAATAAGAAAAAACACAGCAAAATATTCAAAGTATTCATCGCGTTGCTCATTGCATTGGGCGTCTTTGAGCTCGCTGCTTTTGGTGCGCTCGCCTACTATCTTTCCGACTATGAGCACGCAGATGCGGATGCAGAAGCTGCGATGAAATCCGGTCACGGCGTGCAGGTTCATAAAGCTGAAGATTGGATTGAGTTTGCTCCGTCTTCCCGCAGTCAGACGGGGACTTGTTCCCGTGAGGGCGCCGATCAGGACAAAGCCGACACCGGCATCATCTTCTATCCGGGCGGTAAGGTCGAGTACACAGCATATGCGCCGCTCATGAGAGACTTTGCGGAAGAAGGATATTTCTGTGCCGTTGTCAAAATGCCGTTCAACCTGGCGCTGTTCGATAAAAACGCAGCGAAAGATGTGAAGGAAGCGCATCCTGAAATCACGAATTGGATCATCGGAGGTCACTCCCTCGGCGGTGTCGTCGCGGCCAATTATGCTGCCATTTCCGATTTCGACGGACTGTTCCTGCTCGCCGCTTACCCGAGCACCGATCTGTCGGACAAAGACATAAAAACAGCGTCCGCATACGGTGATGCGGACGGCGTCTTGAACATGGATGAATATGAAGCAAGCAAAAGCAACCTGCCTCCGGATCTGACCGAGTATGTGATCAAAGGCGGCAATCACTCACAGTTCGGTTCCTACGGTCTCCAAGAAGGCGACGGCAAAGCCACCATTTCCGCAGAAGACCAGCGCGAACAGACGGTAAGATTCGTCCTCGATACACTTCTCACAAAATAATTGCCAATAAGGATGGCATCCTCAACTGAATGACAGCACCGGCGGATTACCCCGCCGGGCTTTTTTATTTTACTGCATGCAATGTTGCTTTTGTGGTAAAATGATGCTGTAATTCAGTAAAACATTAATCTTGCAATAAATGAAAGGAGGCTGTAATATGGCCAACACGAAACTTTGGGATATTGTCAATGAACTCAAGGGACCCGGCTATAAATGGGTAAACCTTACACATGAACTCAGTCCGCAGACACCGCACTGGTTCGGATTCAAACCGCTCGAAGGCGAACTGCTCTTCGACTATCTGGAAGGCACTCCTGACGATAAGATGGCTCCAATGCGCTGTCACCAGTGGAGTGTTGCCAGCCAGTACGGCACACACGCGGATGTTCCAAGTCACTTCCACGCTGACGGACGCGACATGAGCGAAATCACTGAAAAAGAACTCGTCTATCCGATGGTCGTCATCGACAAGTCAAAAGAATGCGCAGAGAACCCTGACTTCGTTCTTTCCATCGATGACATCAAAGAGTGGGAAGCTGAATACGGCAGAATTCCGGAAGGTTCTTTCGTCGCATTCCGTTCCGACTGGTATCTGAAAGACGATCTGGAAAACAAGGATGCCGAGGGTCAGCCTCACTATCCTGGATGGGATACCGAAACCATCAAGTGGCTCGTGGAAGAACGCAACATCGGCTCCATCGGCCATGAACCGGCTGACACGGACCCTGCCATCGTCACGACAAAAGAGGATGCCTATCCTTATCCTGCAGAGCAGTACATCCTGTCCGTAGACAGAATCCAGATCGAAGTTATGAGAAATCTCGATCAGCTGCCGCCGGTCGGCGCTGTCATCTTCATCGCCTTCCCGAAGCTCAAGGACGGCACCGGATTCCCAACGAGAGTATACGCAATCTGCCCGGCGGAATAAGCGCCGACTTGGCATACCATTGAGCCGGCCATGCCGGCATGACATTTGGAGGTAACACATGGCATTAGAATTTGATGAACAATTATCGCGTTTGCAAAAGCCCGTCAGGGAAGATATGACTGATGAAGAGTATGCAGTCTTTGATAAGAATGTGGAATTCATGATGGAGAACTGGGGATTCATCAACAATCTGTTCAAAGTTCTCCCGCTCAACGCCAAGGAATACATCGGCTTCCTGAATTTCAAGGGCTCCCTGTACAATGATAGCTGCTATCTGACGGATGCGCAGAAGGAGATGATCGGCATCGTCGTATCCTCCTACAACTGCTGCACCTACTGTCTGCAGACCCACGGGGACAATCTCCGCGGCATGTGGCAGAACGCATCCCTCGTCGATAAACTGTCCGGAAACTTCCGCGCGTGCAAGGATGAACTTTCCCGCGTCGACTACGCCCTCTGCGAGTATGCGTGGTTCGTCACAGCGCACCCGCGTGACATCGACGGCACGCAGATCGACAAGCTGCGCGAAGTAGGACTCGACGATCACCAGATCCTGGAGGCGGCTTTCGTCGCAGGCTTCTTCAACTATACGAACCGCTGGGTCAGCACCATCGGTCCGGAAGTCAATCCGGGGCACTTCAAGCACAACAGAGACTTTGAGAAATAACATACTGCAAAGGCAATAAAGTTGCAAAGGCAATACAAAAGGGACGGTCCAGGCGGCCGTCCCCTTTTTTCGTTCTGCATTGCGTTCTTTTCTTCCCGAGAGGTGTGTTGTTTTAGAATATCCAACCGGTTTCAAAGCCTTCACGGATGGCTGTTGCAATGCGTCCGCCTTTGCGGGCGTCGCCGGCAACGAGCACATTGTTGAAGTTCGCCTTGAATAGATCAACGACGTCAGTGCGCGGTTTGATTCCCGCCGCCATGATGACGGTATCCGCTTCAATGTCGAACTGCTTGCCAGTGGCCAGCTCTTCGACGGTGACGGTACTGCCCTGCCCATCATTCGCGGACCCTGCCTGAATGGACACGAGAGCGTGACCCGGGTAAAGATCCGGTTCGAATGGTGTGATTCTACTCATCTCATCGTTCAGGATTGCGCCGAAGATTCCTGGTCCGATCTGGTCCAGCATCTCGACGATGGCGACTTTATGTCCATCTGCCAGAAGCATCTCGGCAGTCTCGAGTCCGGTGAGCCCGGAACCGATGATGACAATGCGACCCGCATCGCCGGCACTTCCGCCGACCTCCGCCTTGCCTGTGATCACATCTTCCGCGGTGACCACGTTCGGGCCGTCTGCGCCCGGCACATTCGGAATGACTGGCTGTGCACCGCAGGCGACGATGACGCCAGCCAGTTTCGGTGCGCCGATGGCATCTGCTTCAAGCTCCCTGACATTTTCCACGGTCGCTTCTTCGCCAAGTCTCCACTTCACGCCGAGGGCGTTGAGTTCCGCAACCATCGAATCGATCAGGGCTGTGATCTTATCTTTCAAAGGCGGTTTGTCCGCGATGTTCAATGTGCCGCCAGGTTGTTCTGCTTTGTCGAAAATAACAGGTGCGTATCCACGCAGCGCCAGGACTCTGGCAGCTTCCATGCCCGCCGGACCTGCGCCGATGACAGCGGCTTTGCGGCCTGCGCCGTCAAACTTTGTTCTGACCGGATTTCTGTAATCCGGGAATTCGATTTCACGTGCGGTGCGCGCGTTGACTGCGCAGCGGATCGGAAGTCCTTCGCCTAAAATGCGTTCCCTGCAGTAGAGGCATCCGATGCACTTGCGGATCTCATTCGCTCTTCCTGCCTTTGCTTTATTCATGAATTCCGGGTCGGCCAGCTGGGAGCGTCCCATGGCTACAAAGTCACAGACGCCTTCCTCGAGAAGCTGCTCTGCGAAGTCCGGATTTTTGATGGTGTTCGTGGCGATGACCGGAATGTTCAGCGCCTCTTTGTACGCCTTTGCAACGTGTTTTTTCCAGCCCGGCTTGTAGGAGAACGGTTCGCAGTTGGCATCTGCGTTCCGCGCACTTCCCATGCTGATGTCGATGGCATCAATACCCAGACTTTCCAGATACCTTGCGATTTCAATGCCTTCTTCAAGATCAAAGAATCCTTCAATCGGCGTCATCTCATCACCGCACATACGCACGAGAATCGGATACTTCGGCCCGAGTTTCTCCCGAATTCCCGCGATGATCTCCGCGATGAACCGGCAGCGGTTTTCCACACTGCCGCCGTACTCGTCGGTCCTGCGGTTGTAGTATCTGTTGAAGAACTGTGTCAGCAGATACCCGTGGGCTCCGTGGAGCTCGACTGCGTCATAGCCAACCTTCTTGCATCTGACCGCAGCGTCGATGAACTTGCCCTGCACACGTTTGATATCCTCCAGCGTCATCTCACGAGGCACCGGCTTGCCATCTGCAATCGGCACCGCGCTCGGTGCGATATTGTCCCGTCCTGTGTAGGCAGGATTGGATGTGGAACCTGCGTGGTGAAGCTGTGCGACGATGCGGCAGTCGTACATGTGAACGGCATCGACGAGCGCTTCCGCAGCCGCGAGGTTGTGGTCTCTGGCGACTCTGTAATAGTTGACCGACGGCATGCTGTCTACGTCGTCAACTCCCGTGTACTCATTGACGATCATGCCGATGCCGCCTTTGGCTCTCTCCTGATAGTACCTGATCTGTCTATCTGTGGCATTACCGTCATTCCCCGCCAGATTGGAACCCATCGGCGCCATGACGCCGCGGTTCTTTATAACCATCGTACCGATTCTGCCTGGTTCAAAAAGTTTTTCGTAAGCCATTTCGTCCTCCTAGCAGTTTCCTCTGAGTATTCCCGCATCAATCCCTTTCAGCGCCTCCCGATCGATCTCTTTCAGTCCGTCGATGAGCGCGTCGATATCTTCTTTCGTATTGAACACGCCGAGGCTGATGCGGATCGTCCCGTCGTATTCTTTGTTCTTCAAATATTTGTGGATCAGCCCGGCGCAGTGGTGTCCTGCCCGTACTGCAATGTCGTCGTTCTTATCCAGTATGGCTGCCACTTCGTTGGCCCTGAAGTCTTTGACGTTGATGCTGATGACGCCTGCCTGCTGCGCACCCGGCGGCGCTTTGTAAATCGTCAGCTGGTCCACCTCCGGCAGTCTTTGCAGCAGATAGTCCATGAGTTCCGATTCGATTTTCCACGGATCCACCGTCTTCAGCCATTCCAATGATGTGTGCAGTCCGCAAATCGCTACGGAATCCATGCTGGCACACTCCATCTTCTCCGGCATGAACTTCGGCATGTTCAGATCTTCCGATTTAATGCCGTTGCCCCCTGCCAGAAGCAGTTCCAGATCCACGCCGTTCTTGATGAGGAATCCTGCGACACCAAATGGCGCATACAATGTCTTATGCCCTGCAAAGGCAACACAGTCCGCCTTGAGCTGCGCAAACCGCATCTGCAAAAGCCCCATGGCCTGCGCTGCGTCAAGCACGGTAAACGCACCGTACTTCTTAGCTTCGGCAAAGATCTCTGAAGCCGGGAGCACGTATCCCGTCACGTTGCTGATGGCTGTGACCGCCACGAAGTCCGGCGGACATTCTGCAAAGGCATCCCGCACGCCGTCCATATCAATAGAGAGGTCATCTTTCAGCGGGAGCACCGCAACGTGGATGTGATGTTTTTGCTCCATGAGTTTCAAAGGACGGAGCACCGCATTGTGCTCATATGGCGTCACGTAGGCGGTCATGCCCTCTTTCCACTTCTGACCCTGAATGATCTGGTTCAGAGCAATCGTAACAGAAGGAGTCAGCGCCACCTCGGCCTGACCCCTGGCATCAACGAGACTGAGCAGTCCGGTCTTGACCTCACGAATCATCTCGGTGGCCCGGCGGGCAGCTTGGTAAGCTCCCCTGCCTGCATTGACCGCGCCCTCGCGGGCGAATCTGTCCGTCTCTTTATATACGCATTCCGGTTTTGGAAACGTTGTTGCTCCGTTATCGAGATAAATCATTACTGTTCGTTGCTTGTTTCATCCGACGGCTCGCCATTCACTTCATTCTGCTGCTCGCCGCTTGCTTCTCTGAAAGCGTCGTCGAGAGATCCTGTGAGGGAATCTGCAACCGGCGCATCGGCTTCTGCTCTATCAGCCAGTTCTTTCAGTCTGGCAGCATTCTCCGCCAGCTTTTCCGCTGCGTCCGCGGCAAATTCCTCATCCGTTCCCATGACTTCTTCCAGGTCTTCCTTCGTGATGAGTTTCAGCTGATCGTCCGTCACTTCTGTGGTAAGGGCAGCCAGCCTGTCTGCCTGTACGCCGATGGCTTTCTCAAAGAGATTCCGCACGGTTCTAGCGTTGCCGAAGTTCTCGTCGCGTTCCTCGTACATCCTGTCGAATCTATCATGGAGCATCTTCTCTGTTTCTTCGTCGATGGTGTATCCATTCTTCTTGCAGAACATGTTGAAGATGCCGAGGAGTTCCTCGCCGTTGTAGTCTTTGAACTCGAAGTATTTATTGAATCTGGATGACAATCCCGGATTGGAATCGATGAACTTGTGCATCAGATCCGGATATCCTGCCACGATGACCACGAGCTCATCTCTGTGATCTTCCATGGCTTTGAGAATCGTCTCAATGGCTTCCATGCCGAATCCGTCATCCTTGTTGTTTGCCAGCGCATACGCCTCGTCGATGAACAGCACGCCTCCCATGGCCTGGTCGAGAACCTTCTGCGTCTTGATGGCAGTCTGTCCTACATAGCCGGCGACCAAAAGACCTCTGTCTACTTCCACCAACTGTCCCTTCGGGAGCACGCCGATCTGGTAATACAGGGACGCGATTAGACGGGCGATGGTGGTTTTGCCTGTGCCCGGGTTGCCTGTGAACACCAGATGATAGGACATCTTGGAATTCTTCAGACCGCGCTCTTCACGGAGCTTGGTGATCTTGATGAAATTCATCAGACTGCGGACGTCGCTTTTGATGTTCTCCATGCCCACGAGCTCGTCCATTTCGGCCAGCAGTTTATCCAGTTCTTCCTGGCTTCTCGGCGTTTCCGGTTCCTTCGCTTCTGCCTGCTTCTCGCCCGGCACGCCGCCATCGGAAACCTGTGTGCGGGATCCCTTCGGCTTCTTGTTTGCCAGTTCTTGCAGCTCCTTCTGGAACTCATCCAGAGAACCGTAGTCGTCGCCTGCTCCGCCCGAACCACTGTTGCCGCTTGCGCCGTCTGCCCCGCCGTCGCCGGAGCCATAGTCAGACCCATCATAGCCGGAGCCACTCGTTCCGATTCCGCTGATGTCCGGAACGCTGCCCAGCAGCTCATCCATGGCGCCGAACACAGGACTCAGCAGACCGCTGAAGCCTCTCTGTCTGCCGAAACTGTAGAACTTATACATGATGCGCTGCACTTCATTGGCTTCCGCGAGATTGAAGTCTCCGTCGATGGACGCCAACGAAACGAGCAGGCTGTTGAAGCCGGTCAGGAACTTGGAGATGTCGTTGTCGTGACCAGTCATATTTCTGAAAAACTGAGGTACGTCCGGTCCCTGCACTCTTCCCTGGAAGGAATCCATGATCAACCTTACCTGCTGCTCAGTGTAATTTTTCCCTGCAATGATTTCCAGTGCTTTTGCAAAATCCTCGCTGTAAGCTCCGCTCTTCCCCCAGACTCTGGCCGCGCATTCCACGGTGAAGTGCTGGAATTCCTTGTCTTCACTGGCCGTGCGGTACGGGGACGTGAGCTGCTCGAGACTTGCATAATCTGTTCTTAACTGTTCAAACTTATCCATGATTGTTTCCTTGATTTTTATCCTATAGTTTACCCGTTTATTATACTACAGTCTCCGCAGCATTTCCTTCAGGAAATTGTAGGAGTTGATGATCGATGCAGCGCGGACGCGCTCCCGCGGCGAATGGAAGTATTCACAGTCCGGGCCGATGGAGATGATGTCCATTCCCGGACGCTTTTCTGCAAAGAATCCACACTCGAGTCCCGCATGTAGCGCAAGCTGTTTCATCTCGCTGCCGAACATCTCTTTGTAGAGACCGACCGCCAGATTCCGCAGTTCGGAGTCCGCCGAAAATTCCCACGGGACATAGGCCGCGAAGTATTCAACGCCTGCGCCAAGGGTAGCAGCCAGCAGATCGATGGTCTTCACGATATCGTCGACCGTGGAACGGTACGCCCCGCGCACTTCGGAGGTGATTGTCAGCACGCCGCCCTCTGTCGAAATGATGCCGATATTGTCGGAGCTCTCGACCAGTCCGTCGAAGCTACCGTTCATATTCACGATGCCATTCGGATAGAATCTAACCGCCGCCGCGATTTTTATAAACGCAGCGTCCGTCAGCGGCGGAGCCGCTTCCGCTTCCTCACAGATGATATCCAAGTCAGGCGCCGCGCCGCTGTACTCCCTGCGGAATACTGCCTTTGCATTGTCGATGATGCTACGAACGGTGTCCTCATCTGCCGCCAGTACCACAGCCTCCGCTTCACGCGGAATCGCAAGACGGTTCGTGCCGCCGCTAATTGATACGGTCTGGAGATTTGAATTCTCAAGCACGCGCAAAAGCAGGTTGATGGCGTTGCCTCTACCTCTATGAATATCCTCACCGGAATGTCCGCCCATCAGACCCGTCACGCGAATGCGCCACGCAGTCATGCCTTCCGGAACTTCCTCTTCAAATTCAATCGGCATGACAAAGCGAACGCCTGTACCGCCGCAGCTTCCGACGATGATCTCGCGTTCGTTCGCATGGTCGATATTGATCAGACGCATTGCCTTGAGTTCACTGATGTCCACGTTCTCTGCACCTGCGAAGGTCGTCTCTTCCTGCACGGTGAACACGACTTCCAAAGGCGGATGTTCAAGGGAATCATCGGCCAGTACAGCCAGCGCCTCCGCAACGCCGACACCGTTGTCCGCGCCGAGCGTCGTTCCTGTTGCCGAGGTAATCCACTCACCGTCGAAGTCGAATTCAATTGGATCCGTGTCGAAATTTTGATTGCTGTCGTTGTTCTTCTCGCAGACCATATCGATGTGCGCCTGCAGCATGACTGGTGCGTGATCTTCATATCCTTTGGACGCCGGCTTGCAGATGGTCAGGTTCCAAATGTCGTCCTGCGTCACCTTCAGACCTTTGTATTCTGCCCATTTCCCGATCCAGTTACTGATTGCCTTTTCGTTTCCTGACTCACGCGGAATCCTGCTGATGTGCCTGAAAATATCGATGACTTCGTGATTCAAAATATCCTTGTCTTCCTGTTTCGAAGCATCGGCGTCTTTGTGATTGAAAATGTCGATGTCCCCGAGGTTTATGGTATCTCTGCTGTATATGTCCCTCATATGCGTCTCCTTTTGAAACAGGGAGTGCCGTGCGGCACTCCCTTCGTCGTAGCTTTTGCTTATGCTCTGTTATAGTTAATCAGACATCCCTTGAGGATGATTTCTCTCTCGTCGTCAGTCAGCTCTCCCAGCTGCAGGTCGAACTGATTGATCGTGCAATCGCCTTCCTTGCAGCAGGAAGCCTCGCAGCATCCTTCTGCACCCTTGATGACGTAAGCCGGAATCGTTGTCAGTTTTTCCTCGATCGCTTCACGCAGCTGCGGAATGAAGATGTAGTCGCCGTTTGCAAATGGCAGGTCGCCTGCCGGGATGATAAATGGAACCATGCCCCAGTTGATCAGGTTCGAACGATATCTCTTCGTTGCGTATTCGTTGGCGATGTTAGCCCATCCGCCGAGCACCTTCTGGCAGGAAGCCGCCTGTTCTCTTGCAGAGCCGTCGCCAGGCTTCACTGCAAAGATCGTGCTGCCGACGCCCATGTTGTCTGCGCTGAGGGAAGGACAAACTGTCTTTGCCTTTATCAGAACGCATACCAGTTCAGGCAATGCTACGACAGGATCCTCACCTGCTTCGAGTGCCTTCTGCGCCTTCTGCACTTCCTTCGCACGGCCGACGTATGCAGGGTCTTTTCTTGACAGCGCGAACTCAGCCAATCCAAGCGGATTTGATCTGTAGGATGATGTCTCACCTGACGGAATCAGTTCGTCCGTTGTGGTAACCGGATCGTGGATTTCAGAAACGACCTTGAGAATCATGTTCTCAGGCAGTGCGCTCATCTCCGGCCAATCCTTGATGTTCGGTCCTAACTTGATTTCTGTATCAGGGTCCGCGATGCCTTTGCTGTCGAATACTCTGTTCTTGTAGATTTCAGCATCGAAGAAGTACTTCGGAGCCTTGATTTCACAATCCATTTCTGTCGCTGCCGTCAGGAAGCCCTTGTTCGCCGCCGTCGCTGCGATGGAACGTGCGTCCATGAGTGCAACAGATGAGATCTGGCCGTTCTGCAGTTTGGAACCTTCTCTGTTCGGGAAGTTTCTCGTGGAGTGTCTGATGGAGAAGGCGTTGTTGGCCGGCGTGTCTCCTGCGCCGAAGCACGGACCGCAAAATGCCGTCTTCATGATTGCGCCTGACTGGAGAATGGTCTGTGCCGCGCCGTTCTTGAGCAGTTCCATGTAAACCGGAGTACTTGCAGGATATACACTGAGTGTAAACTCGTCCGCGCCGATGTATTTGCCCTTCAGGATATCTGCTGCTGCGCAGATGTTTTCGAATCCGCCGCCGGCGCATCCTGCGATGATACCCTGTTCAACGTAGAACTTGCCGTCTCTGATCTTGTCCTTGAGGCTGTACTCGACCTGACCGTCCAGGCTGACCAGCGCGCGCTTCTCGACGTCTGCAAGCACATCTGCCAGGTTCTTCTGCACGTCTTCAATTGTGTAAGTGTTGCTTGGATGGAACGGCATTGCGATCATCGGCTTGATGGCTGACAGATCGATCTCAACGCATCCGTCGTAGTAAGCAACATCAGCAGGCGCCAGTTTCTTGAAGTCGCCGGCTCTGCCGTGGATCGTGTACCACTCTTCTATGTTTTCGTCTGTTACCCAGATGGATGACAGACAAGTTGTTTCTGTTGTCATAACGTCAACGCCGATTCGGAAGTCTGCGCTCATGGATGCAACGCCAGGTCCGACGAATTCCATGACCTTATTGTTGACGTATCCGTTCTTAAATACTTCTCCGATGATGGCCAGCGCAACGTCCTGCGGTCCAACGCCGTTGGCAGGAGCACCTGTCATGTGGATCGCAATCACGCCCGGCATGTTGATGTCGTAAGTCTGATTGAGCAGCTGCTTAACCAGCTCCGGACCTCCTTCGCCCATAGCCATCGTTCCCAGCGCGCCGTATCTCGTATGAGAGTCGGAACCTAGGATCATGCCGCCGGATTCAGCCAGCATCTCGCGCGCGTACTGGTGGATAACCGCCTGATGCGGAGGTACATACACGCCGCCGTACTTCTTCGCGCAGCTCAGTCCAAACATGTGGTCATCCTCGTTGATCGTACCGCCTACCGCGCAAAGGCTGTTGTGGCAGTTGGTCAGCACGTACGGAATCGGGAACTTCTCAAGTCCGGACGCTCTCGCTGTCTGGATGATGCCGACGAATGTAATATCGTGGGACGTCATCTTGTCGAACTTGATCTGCAGCTTTTGCATATTGCCGGAAGTATTGTGCGCTTCCAGGATGCCATAGGCCATTGTGCCCTTTGCCGCTTCTTCCTTGCTCGTGGTGATACCTTTCTGCGCCAGCTTCGCTGCCGCATCACCATTGTCTTCTATAATTTCAGTACCGTTTACCAGAAAAATACCGTTTTCGTATAATTTCATATCTTTTGCCTCCTGCAGTTGGTATACCGTATGGTTCATTATAGCATTTATATCGGTATTGCGGTAACCCTAATACGAAAGCAAAACAATTAAATCGCATCGGTGTGATTCTTTCTTAACCCCGCGGTGTAATACTTTTAACCCCGCGGTGTAATTCTCCTCGATTTTCTGAGGATTTCTCACTACCTTCTCCATTTTCCCTCTTGCAAAACCCTAAAATTTTTCTTTAAATCGCTTTCGTTGACGAAAGGATTGTATTAGATTGCAAAATTACCACTCTTAGGTAGTGTATTCTCACTACACAATTTCTCTTTGATTGCACCAAATTGTCTACGATTCCTGAACTATTTCTTCGGCCAAAAAACAGTAGTGAGATTTTGTGCTTTCACTGCCTGAAATTACACCCACCACTCATTTAAGTTCGAAAAAAATCATTTATACATCAAAAAAGACCATGAAGTCTTGAGCGAATCGATTCTGCCCTGTCTTCATGGTCTTATTTCACATTATCTTATATGTTTAGCGTTCCGTCACACAATACTCTGCACTTTTCCTTTGATGTAGACGCGTTCTGGAACTACTTCGTGCAGGCGGTACGGATCCACTTCGAAGAGATTCTCGGCCAGAACGAGGAAGTCCGCGTCCTTTCCGACCTCGATGGAGCCGAGCCTGTCATCGATGCCGAGTTGTTTAGCGCCGTTAATCGTATATCCCTTGATGAGTTGCGAAAGGGTAAGGCGCTCATCAACCGGCGGGTAGATTGGAGCCGTGCGGCCATCGGGTGCGCCATCTTCCAGCGGTTCCCCGAAGTCAGGGTCCTGCCGGGTCATTCCGACTTCCATACCCCAGAATGGGCTCCAGCGATTCAGATTGTGCAGTTCCACTTCATCGGAGCTGAAGGAAACGACTGCGCCGGTGTCAAAGACGGTTCTGCTTTGCAATGTGCAAAGGCCACGTTCCTGACCGAGCAGTCTTTGCATATTCTCTGGTTCAGATCCGCAGTTGCCGCCGTTCCAGCTTGGGGTGAAGTTGGCGACGATGCCGAGTTCTTTGAATCGGTTGATGTCTTCCAGACAAATGACTTCGTCGTGAGCGCAGGTGACTGTAATGCGGAACGGCTCACCATTCTCCTCTTCCCCTTCTGCCTGCAGGCGTTCTACGCAGTTCATGACTTTGCGCATGGCTGCTTCGCCGACAGTGTGCAGGTGGAAGTCGATACCTTCGTGGTTCAGCGCGCGCATGAATTCCAGCAGTTCCGGTTCGGAAATCAGGGTGCCGCCGCACGTTCCAGTATCGGCGTACGGTTCGATCATGCATGCCGTATGAATACGCTGTGTTCCGTCGAACATCATCTTCATGGTCTCAAAACGGATGTTATCGGTTTCATACTTTGCCTTATACTTCTTGAATTTTTCTATTGCGGAAGGCACCATGTCCGGATGCCAAAGCATGTGGCACATGAACATGCGGACCGGGATTTTTCCCTCCTGATCCATCGCCTTGAAGGTCCGGAAGATCAGATCTTCTTCTGTCATGTTTCCCGCATCGAAAATCGTCGTCACGCCGCGGGAAATCAAATAACTCAAAAGCTTCGTGATGCCAAAGCGCAATTCTTTTTCTGATGGCGTCTGTGATGCCAGAATCGGCACCATGGTCATCTCGGTAATGAATCCAGTCAGGCGACCGTTCTCATCCCGATCATAGCGGCTCAGTCCCGGCGCAATATCCGGCGTGTCTTCGCGAATCTTAAAATACCGGAGCGCCGCAGAGTTTAAGATGGCGCTGTGACATTCACTTTCCATCAGAACTACAGGCCGGAAGCGCACAATCTTATCGAGATCATCTCTCGTCAATGGGTCATCGGCAAGGGCCTCAATCTGTCCGTAGAACATTGCATAGAACACACGGAACGGATGCTTTTTCACCAGATCTTTGAGTTTTTCGAGAATCTCGGCTTTTGATTTGCAATCGTACATCGGAAACTCATCATCATCGTCGTCGCCGCCCATGAACGCACTCATGGCGATGTGGGTGTGCGAGTCAATGATTCCAGGCATGATGAACTTGCCATCCAGGTCAAGCTCTTCCATTGTCTTTGCATGATCGGCAGCCCACTGTCTCACTTCTTCGTTGCTGCCGACGCAGACGAACTTCCCATCTTCTACTGCAAAAGCTTCCGCCTTCGGCATCGCATCATTCTGTGTATAGACTTTTGCGTTTGTTACAATCATTTATTTGTACCTCACTCTCACGTGCCTCGTCGAAAAGCAATAAAGCAAAGGCATGTAATACAAGCTGAAACTGATGGTGTCTCCCGGCTCCCATTGGCGTCCGCTGTCGGTCACATCCAGGATCGTATGGTCGCTGCTGCCGGCCAGCACTTCAACGCCCGGGTCATTAGGAACGAGTTGTTTGCAGTCACCGATGTCCTGACTGCCAATGGCTGCAATGGCACGGGTTCTGACGCCGCGGTCTTCAAATTCTATCGTCTGGCCGGACCAGTTTTTGCGCGCGCCGCCCGGTGGTGATGGTTTCTCACCGACCTCCACAATTTCAGCTGTCAGCGTAAAAGCATCTTCGCGCATTCCGTCAATCAGGACACCGCGGTTTTTGCGTATGCCCATAGAGTTCGCGATGGCGCCGCCGATACGGAGGTGATTGATCTTTTCCGGAATCGGAGCATCCGAGGCGACCAAAGTCAATGAAATGGAACTGCCGCCAGACACAATTTCCAACTTGCGGCCAATCGCAGCTTCAATCTGCTCAGCGCTTTCCGCCAAGTCGCTCAGATTATCCCAGTCCGGGAGCACGCCAGATACGCAGGCGAAGGACGAGCCAACGCCCATTAAGTGCAAATGCTCCATCTCCTGTTCGACCATCATGGCGAGCGACACGAACGCCTCTCTTCCATATACTCCTTCGCGCCGGTCGCCGACGTCCTGCATCAGAACAACACTGTGCACGACACCTTGCGCACCAGCCGCCGTATCTAAAGCGCGCAACACGTGCTCCTCAGAATTCAAACTGATGTCGCACCACTGCACAACCTCTTCGACTTCACTCATCATCGGGATACGAATGAGCATGGTCGTGATATCCGGATACGCTGTTTTGATTTCCTTTAGATGAATCGTCCTGGAGGACGCAATCTGCTTGCAACCTCCATCCGCGTATGCCTTTGCAATTTTCAAATCACCGTCGGAAAACTTGATGACGCCTGCCACATCCAGTCCGCGGCCAGCGCACAACTTACACATAGTGCGCGCGTTTTCCTCGACCGCCGCAAGATCGACATCAAGAATCGGGTATTTCATCTCTGACATAGGAATCTCCTTATTTCTCTACTGATACTATAATATAACAAAAGTTCCAGAGCCGCCACTCTGGAACTTTGTGATTCATATGAAACTAATAACTTTCTTGCCTGAAACAATTATAGCATTCTAAAAAATGATGTCAATAATATCGCAATCATAATTTACATTTTTTTCTAATAATGTTAATATGTTCTTGTTGCTACCTCCAGACTGGCAACAGGAAGGAGGTGATTCGTATGAAGTTGCTAATAGCTTTCTTTATTTCGCTCACAGCAGGGATAGCCGCCAACTGTCTCTGCAAGTGGCTGGGACGAAATAACAAGTAGCAACACCAGCACGTATTAAGTTCTGCACCCGCCAGTGCAGAACTATAAACTTTTATTTCTCAATCTCCCGCGCATAATACGACCGGGTTCCTTCGTCCAACAGATACCACGCGACGTACTCCAACTCTCCCGGATGCTCTGCTACAAATTCCCGCACGGCTCCGACGGCAATTACCGCTGCCAAATCCAGTGGGAAGTGGTACACGCCCGTTGAGACAGATGGGAACGCGATTCGCCTCACGCCGTTTTCCACAGCGACTTCTAACGATCTGCGGTAGC
Source organism: uncultured Eubacteriales bacterium (assembly GCA_902763505.1). Taxonomy (GTDB): domain Bacteria; phylum Bacillota; class Clostridia; order Peptostreptococcales; family Anaerovoracaceae; genus Lentihominibacter. Next base: position 53,130 of record CACWSO010000009.1, read on the forward strand.
AGGATTCCAGCTTTTCCGGTTCACCTTTCTTGCCACCGCGCCAAATCGGGCCGACTGTGTGGATGACATATTTGCAAGGAAGATTGTACGCGCCGGTGATCTTTGCATCGCCTGTGTTGCAGCCATGCAGGGTCTTGCATTCTTCCAGAAGTTCCCTGCCTGCCGCGCGATGGATGGCTCCGTCAACGCCGCCGCCTCCAAGCAAAGACGTGTTCGCTGCATTTACGATGGCGTCTACATCCGAAACCTTCGTGATGTCTCCGATGCACGCTTCGATGATTGTATTTCCCATATGCTTACCCTCGCTTTCATATATGCTGGTTTTTCCGCTCGTTTTTTACTACAATATACTCAAGAACTGTAACGTTAACAGGAGTATCCCAATGGAAAAACTTGTCGTACTGATAATAATACTTGTGGCTGTGCTGTCAACGCCTCTGACGCTCAAGAAACTGATCGACCAGACCAACCGCCGCAAAGCAGAATTGCTTGGCGACAGCAGTTCGCAGTTGGATGACGGCGACTCGCAAACAGACAGCAACGCGCCATCAAGCAAAACCTACAAAACCTACGACGACGATGATGACTGGTCATAGGTAATCTTCTCGTACCGGCGAAAAGGCCACAACTAGTGTCCCCTCTTCCAGGCACTTGACGCAGTGTGGTTCGTCCGGTCCCATGTACGCCGTATCGCCCTCATGCAGCACAAAGGTCTCGCCTCCGGCGGTGAATTCAAACACGCCGCTTTTGACGTACGGAATCTGCACCGGCGTATGGGTGTGCATCTTGGACTGCGCGCCCTCTCCAAACACCAGCTCCTCGACCATCAGACTGTCGTCGTATGACAGAATGCGCTTTGTGATTCCATTGTTCATGATTTCCGGCTCCGCATCCGCGTAGCGCGTGAAATGTTTCGTATCACTCATCCCCATCACCATCCCGTCTTTTCTGCAAAAACTGCAACGGCGTTTTCCCAATTATTGTGGTCGATCATCAGCTCGTCAATGAACTCCGCTGGCTCTGCGCACTCAGAATCACACCCGCTGATTCGCAAAACCAAATCGTAATTCTTTTCTTCTTCCTTTTTATATGAATACTCAAATTCGCAACTTTCTGCAAAAGCATCCGCCAAGGTCTGAAGCACCTTCCGACGGTCAAACTTGCAAAAGCATCCTGCGCACATGCGGACTGCAACTTTATGTTTCGTCTTCTTTTTTCTTGCCATCTATCTATGCACTTTCTCCCACTTCAGTTCGTCCAGCGAATACGGTGCTTTCTCTTCTGCCGGCATACCCAATGCCATGATGCCGACCATTCTCCAAGGCAGTTCCACGCCCAGGGTGTCGCGTACGTTCTGCTCGGCATCCCCGTCAGTTTCGTCTTTTCTCATGCGCATCTGCACCCAGCAGCTGCCGATGCCCTGCTCGGCCGCCATCAAATCCATGTACGCCAATGCGATGGAGCTGTCCTCAATCCAGGCATCTGACAAGTCGCTGTCTGCAAAGACAGCAATGGCTGTATTGCAACCCGCCAGCAACGCCGCACCGTGTTTTTTCGCCTTGGATAGATTCTCCAAAACCGCACGGTCTTTAATCACATAAAACTCCCATGGGCGTTTGCCCATGCTGGTCGGCGCGAGCAACGCTGCCTGCAGGATCTTGTTCAGCTTTTCTTCTGGGATTTCTTCTTCTGTGTACTTGCGAATGCTTCTGCGCTTCGCCATTAATTCTAAAAGTTCCATATTTATAACCTTCCTTATTGATTCAAACATCACTTTGTTTAATGATACCATATAAACAACGCAAAAAAAAGAAAAGTCCTGGAGTCGCGTCTCCAGGAACAGTTCTGTAAGCCATGTATTATCATAACTTTTGCCTAAAAGAATTATATCAACTACAAAACTTATGTCAATAGTGTGTTTACATTTATTACCAGTAATGATAATATGTGTATGTTGCTATTCTCCTATACTGTAGCGGCAGAAAGGAGGTAGACCATGTACATTATCATAACTTTTTTGTATCTACTGCAGCAAGTGTAGTTGCCTATTACATTTGCAAATGGCTAGGTAGATATATTAAATAGCAACTAGCCTAAAATCTCCGAGGTCGCGTTCTCGGAGATCAACCTTGTTTAGTCCTTCGCAAGTACTAGCCTTGCAAAATCTTCAAACTTGTATCCTTCTCCTGCATAGTCCGGATCTGCCTTCTTGAACAGACAGGTCGGGACCTCATTCTCTTTTATGTTCTTAGCAATGCAAGGGGTGCAACCCTTGTCGTGATTCGTCGGGTGGAACGGACAAGACAGATCTGTGCAGGTGCAGAATGTAACCTTATTACTCATAACAGTTTTCCTTCCTCATTTCCATATGAGCTAACACTCCCTACAACTGATCATACTTCGCCGCGGATCCTCTTGCCTTTTCGACCGGGTATTTGGCTTCGTTCTTATCCATCTTGGCGTTGACGATTTCGTCTACGTCCAGACCCAGCTCGTCGAGCATATTCTGACAGTAGACGATGACGTCGGCCAGCTCTTCCTTCACGTGTTCTCTATCGAACTCTGCATCGTTCCACTGAAAGCACTCCAGAAGCTCCCCGGCCTCGATGCTGATGGACTTGGCCAGGTTCGACGGGGTGTGGAACTGTTCCCAGTCCCGGTCCTCTGTGAACTTGCGGATGCGATCAATCGTTTCCTGTTTCATAACGCCCTTATAATCCTCCCGTTGCTTCTTGCATCTTGCTGTGCTTCTGCACACTGCTGCTTCTGCATTACCATGTTTCTTCTGCGCTTCCGCTCATGGCTTCCTGTCTGTCTTCTTCGCTGAGGATGACAGGCTGCGGAATGTATTTGTCGACCTTCTTACCTACCAGGAAGAGAATTCCGCCGATGATCGCCAGGACGATACCCATGACCAGAAGTACATTCAGCATACCATAGAAATCACTCAGAAGGCCAGTTCCGTATTCTTCAAGATAGTATTCCGGTCCCCAGCTTCCTTCGATGAACCTCAGGAAGACGCGTCCGGCGAGACAGACCGCCGCCATGATTTCAAGCAGAATTGCGATCCGGAAGGTATCTCCATATGCCAGTTTGGTCTTAGGGTTTCTCGGCCACTTGTCAGGGTTCTTCTTCCAAGGGCCGCCCCAGATCCATTTGCAGATTACATACAGCACGACGCCGGCCAAAATCAGGAACACACCATAAAGGAAGTAATCGGTTCCGTTCAGGAAGAACGCTGCAACTGAAACACAGCAAATGGACGCTGTACATAAAACGGTTCCAACCTTCCCTCCCGGGATCTTAAATGTCTCCGGTCTGCGAATCTCTTCCGGATACATTTTGCGGCTTTTGTATACCATGACTGTCAGGCAGAAGGCTGCTGCGAACTCCGGAATGACTTGAATCAGAACCAGTGTTGTGAATTCCATCTGCATCAGCAGGATGGTAACCAGGGCCATAGACAAAATACCGATGGATGGGACGCCGGTTCTCTTCGTCAGCCATGTGAAACACGGCGGAGCCAGATGATCGTCTGCAACAACGAAAACGCTGCGCGATCCACAGGTCATATTGGTGTTGAATATGGCCATATTACCAACAACAGCTGTGATGACGACCAACACGCCGCACCATCCGCCTACATTCTGTGTAAGAACGGTAGCATAGCCAACGCCATCTGAAGCGACCAGATCTGTGGTCCATGAATCCCAATGACCAACGGAGGCCACACCGGCTATGGTCGGCAGAACATAAGAAAGACCGATCAGCGGACACACGATAAGGATACTTTTCGGAATGACCATCTGGTTTTTGACCTCACCGGAAAGCTGGTTGATCATGGCCCATCCGCAGTACATCCAGACACCAATCGACAGAGCCTGTCCGATGGAACTTGACACACCTTCATCCTCATTAAAAATCGGTTCCATCGGATCGTAATTCCAGTTTCCGAATCCAACGACTGTGATAAAAGCAAACACAAGCAGTATGAAAACGGAGAAGATAATGCTGGCGATGCTGACTTCCTTGAGCCCCGCCAGATTCAGAACAGTAAATGCGATAACGATAATCAGTTTGACAATGAAAGCCTGGGCATTGTTCCATTCAAAGAAGTAACCCATGTAGTTCGTTGCCAGAACGATGTACGTTCCACTGGCCGCGTAGTACGAAATTGCGTACCACACTCCTTCCTGGAAGGAGTAGAATTCCCCCAGCGTGTGTTTCGCCCAGAAGATGTCGCCGCCTTCCGCAGGCAATACCGATCCTACTTCTGCAACGCAAAAACAGTCAGGGATTGCCCAGACGAAAACCATTCCGACCAGCGCGATAATCGTCATGCCCGGTCCGCAGGTAGAGATCATTTCCTCAATACCAAAAGCTCCTGCAGCAACGGAACAATACATTAGTGCGACAACAGCGATAACGCCATAGTGTTTCTTGTTAACATTTGCCACACCTTTACGAATGTCTGCCATAGCATTCACCTCCAAGTTTGAGTCATATAGACCTTTTGTTCACAGAATTCTTTAGCTCACATTATTTCCAGATCAGTCACAGACCTCCTTTGGATCTTTGATCTTGGTATCAAGTGTAATCTTGAGTTCCGCTGCGTATTCAAAGAATTTATCGCACTGTTCCTGGGTGAGCATGTCAGAAGAAATCAGGCCGCTCATGTCTCCGAAATCATCATTGATGAACAGCTTCGAGAAGAGGTATCCGCTCTGTCCGGTCAGATACATTTCGGCAGTAATTCCCGCCAGCTCAAAGGACTCAACAAATCCCGGCGCGCTCACATGCACTTCTACCAGTGTATCTTTACCGTCTTTCTTGCCGTAGGATTCTATCACCATGCAGCCGGAATCCAGCGCCAGTCCCTCGTCGATGAATTCCTGTATGTCTTCTTTGAAGTGCGGTGCCGGCGGGATGTGGCTCATGATGTAATCAAATGGAACGATTTTCTGTCCGTTGTATTCCTCCTCTTCGTGGCTCAGAAGACCTGCCGGATAAAGCTGTGAAGCGAAATCCATGCCTGCTCCCGCATACTTAAAGTATGCGTTCTTTAAGCCTTTGAATTCTGTTTCGGCATTGAATGCATACTGGAAAGGCTCATCATGGCAGTGTTCTCTGAATATAACCGGCTCATCCATGTAGTCATACTGTCTCTTCACAGGTCTGCTGAATGGAACCGTGTCCAGGATCTTCCCGTCTTCAAAGGCAACCGCCGGGTCCGACATGTCGCTCATTGCTGTAATCGGAGACCACCAGAATGGCTGGAATCTCTTGGCATAGGCGCCTTCCCATACGAAATTGTAGATCGTATCGCATGTATCAAGATATCTCATTGAGTATTTTGTTGCAGCGCAGATCAGTCCAGGTGCGGAACCCGTCCCGAAGATAGCCAACTTGCCGATCTCCTTGAATTTAGGAGCGTAGATCTTGAACATTGCCATGTAGCTCTTCCACCATCTCTCTGTTTCCGGTGAAAAACCTTCCGGCACTTTGTACTGACTGCTGAACTCGCTTTCATCCCACAGCTCATGGAGCTTGTCTGTTCCATTGTAGTCCTGATAGTTTGTTTTGACAGCCAGTGCTGCTTCCAGAACGTTCTGATTGAATGTCAGTGCCAGTGCGTTCAGTATGAGATCGACTCCCTCTGCTGCTGCAATGATGCTGTTGATATCTGTTGCATCAACACGGATTCCCTTCGCCTTGGTCAGTTCAGCGACTAATTCGTCTACTGCCTTTGCATCATAATCCGCTACGATGATTTCACTGACGCCCGGATCTTTATCAAGCCTCTTCGCCGCAGCGCTTCCCTGTGCTCCAACTCCTAAAACTAGTACTTTCTTCATGCTTTCACCTCAATATGCTTTTTTCTTAAGCCAAGTTATGCTTTTGTATTAAATTAAGTGGTCAAATTTTGACATATCTATTTCTTTACCTTCGTCGCGGTCCGCAATCGCCTGTGTTACTTCATCGAAATCTTTTCTGGTCAGATTGTATCCCAGGAGGAAGATCATACTGATTGCGATGAAGATTCCAGGAACGATCGTTCCAAAGGACCAGATGACCTTCTGAAGGAATGGCGTAACGGCTTCTCCTCCGGTATAACCGAAGAGCTGCAGTCCCCAGCCAAGGAACAGTGTTGCGATCGCTTCACCTGCTGTCTGTGCCAGATTCTGAAGCGCCAGCATTTCGCCCTCTTTCTGTTCGCCTGTTGCCAGATGGTATACGTCGCAGCAGTCATACATCAGAGAGTACAGCAGTGAATAGAACGCACAGGTTCCTAAGGCTACCGGCAGGCAGAAAATGACGAAAAGGACAAATGGTACGACTGAGACCATGCCGAAAACAAACCAGATGACCAAACCGATCAGATATGCTGCCGTGAATAAGAACATAGCCTTCCTCTTGTCCCATTTATTGGCGATACCGAATACGAGAGGAATGCACGCCGTAGAAATGACTGTGTTCATTACCCAGAACAGGGACTGCTGAGCTTCGCCCAGTCCTAAACAGTTTACCATCATATATACAATGGCTTTATCCATCATAAGATATCCGACAACGAACAACAGTGAAAATATAATGATTTTTCTGTACAGTTTCAGCTTCAAAAAGCTTCCATAGTCTTTGATCAGTTTTTTCACACTGAGTCTTTCTGCCTTGAGTGCTGCTTTTTCTTCCTCCGTAAGTGAAGGCGGCACTTCTTTTACTGTCTTTACAACGGTAAAGGCACCAAGGAGCATGATGATGGCCAGTGCGGTTGCCGCATAAAACCAGCTCCTGCCATAACTTATGCCTCTTGCCGAGAAGAGGCCTACCATTGCGATGGTTCCGGAAGAACCAAGGAGCATAAGCGGTACTGCAATATAGGCAACCATACTTCTGATGCTGTTTCTTTCCTTATAATCCGATGTCATTTCTGCTCCCAGAGCAGTCCATACATTGAAATATGCAGCATAAAAAGTATAGAACAAAATCGCGAGTACTGAATAATATGCGACCTTCAGTCCCATGCTGCCGCCGATTGGATTGAACAGCAGTGCTGTCGTAATCGCGAATGGAATGACGGACTTTATGAGAATCGGCATTCTTCTTCCTTTTGGATTCGTTGAATTATCCGATATATAAGCTACAATCGGTCCGGTTATTGTCTGCACAATAATTGCAACGAAGGAAATGGTTCCTGCGATACCTGCCGGGACACCGGCAACATCGGTCAGGAAGAACATGAAGTACGTTGCGAACAGAATGTAAGGTATCGTGTCACACGCCGTACCGCATCCGTATCCCAGCTTCATTTTCATTGGGAGTTTTCTCTGGTTTAATTTCTCTTCCATTTCAGTTCTCCTTTATGATCGTCAACCTTTAACTGCATCTATAAACATTAACTTTTAGCTTCTTCATCTCCCGGTGCTTCCGCATCACCGAAACGCTATTTCATCTTCTTTCCGCCGAAATAGACCTCCAGCGGTTCGTTATAACTGAACCCTGCAGGCTCAGCTGCGAGCAGATCATTGTCGAATACCAGGAAGTCTGCGTCCTTGCCGACGGCAATGGATCCCTTAGAGGCTTCGATGCCGAGCTGCTTCGCCCCGTTGATCGTATATCCCAGGATCATCTCCTCGATGTTCATTTTTTCTTCGGCAGGCGGGAATGAATAATCGCCAATGTAGAATTCCGGCAGTCTGGTCTTTTCGGTGATCTGGCGCGTCATCCCGATTTCCATACCCAGGCTAGGGTTCCAGCATGTGAAATCTTCGAATGTGATGTTATCGCTTGACCAGGTTACAAGCGCGCCGGTGTCCCAAACAGTTTTGCATCGGAACATATTCTTGGCCCGTTTCTCACCAAGCAGCGGAATCAACGATTCAAGAGGCTCTCCGCCATGCCACCACGGCGTATAATTCGCGATGACACCAAGCTCTGCGAAACGCGGGAGATCTGCATCATCCTGAACCTCCAGATGTGCGCAGGTGACTTTCACATGGTAGTCGTCACCCAGCTCTTTTCTGGCCAGCTCCACGGCATCAAGTACGACGCGGGATGCGTTATCGCCTACAGTGTGCAGGTGAAGATCAAGATCCTCCTCATTCAGCAATATGATCAGCTCGGCAAGCTCTTCTTTCGTGAAAGCCGGGCACCCTCTTGTCTGCGTCTCCGGGTATGGGTCGATCATAGCTCCGGTATGGATCTTCAGGGTGCCATCCATAAACGCCTTCATGGTATGCACCTTCAGGTGTTCCGTGTTAAACTCGCGACGGAAGCGTTTCAGTTCCTTCATGCCTTCTTCCATTTGCCACGCCGCCGCGATCACGAAGCATCCATCGACATATACCGGGAGCTTACCTTGTCTGTCCAGTTCGCGCAGACGTTCGTAGGCACGCTCATGGAACGCGTTTAATCCGGGGATACCGCAGTCAAAAACGCAGTTGACGCCGGCCTCTACAGAATAATCGATCCAGCGCAGCAATTCCGCGTCGATCTGTTCATCGGTCAGGTCCATAGCGCCTTCCAGGATGATAGGCATTTCTGCTGTCCCTTCGATGATATTTCCGGTCACATGTCCGTCTTTTCGCACATAATAGCTCAAACCCGGAACAGGATCCGGCGTGTCATCTGTGATGCCGTGTTTCTCGAGGATGCGGGAGTTTACCCATATACTGTGTCCTTCCCCTTCGTGGATCTGCAGTTCACTGTCCGGGCAGATCGCGTCAAGGTCTTCTTTGGTGATCTCTTCCCCATTCAGGAATCTTTTTTCCAGAAGAAATTTGTAGCGTTCCACGCCGGGATTCTTCTTGATATAATCCGCCATAAAGTCCAGCGCTTCCTGTTTGCCATTGCATTCAAAACGCTCGCCGATCTCCCCGTACTCGAATCCGATAGGAAATGTTACATGGACATGAGTATCAATGATACCCGGCATGATGAATTTCCCTTCAAGATCTGTAACCTCTCCTTCAAAATCCGAAAGGCCGGCCTCATCGCCAACATAGACGAACTTGCCGTCTTTGACCGCCAGGGCCGTTGCCAGAGGCATTTCTTTATCTGCAGTGAATATTTTCGCATTTTTAATGATTTGATCTGCTTCCATATGTCTTCACTCTCCGTTTCACTCTCTGCCTAATCATTTCTTTTTTTGCCGCTGAAATATACTTCCGCAGGTACATTGTGGCTGAATCCTTCCGGCTCTGCTGTAAGCAGATCGTTATCGAATACCAGAAAATCAGCGTCCTTTCCGGCTTCGATGGAGCCCTTCCGGTCTTCAATGCCAAGCTGCTTCGCTCCATTGATCGTATATCCCAGGATCATTTCTTCGATATTCATTCTCTCGCTTAAAGGCGCAAGCGGATTTTCTGTCGTTTCACCCTCGATCCACTTGGTCTTCTCGGTGATCCAGCGGGTCATGCCGATTTCCATATTGCTGTAAGGATTCCATGATACAAACTCATCCCAGAATCCGACATCATCGCTTGACCATGTTACAAGGGCTCCGGTGTCCCAGACAGTCTTACTGCGGTACATCTTCAGCGCGCGTTCTGATCCGATCACACTCGGCCAGAACTCGCAAGGTTCGCAGCCCAGACCCATGTTCCCGGCGTGCCATGCAGGTGTGTAATTGGCAATGACGCCTAGCTGGGCGAAACGGGAAAGATCATCATCATCCTGAACCCACAGGTGGGTACATGTGACCCTCACACGGAAACGATCCCCCAGTTCCTTCCTGACCCGTTCCACGGCATCCAGCACAATACGGGCTGATCGCTCGCCAACCGTATGGGCATGAAAATCCAGGCCCGCCTCGTTGAGTTTAATCAGAAGATCTGCCGTTTCATCGACGCTGAGAGTCGTAGCTCCCACCGCGCCGGTGTCTTCATAAGGCGTGATCATTGCCGCCGTTTCAATTTTTAAGGTACCATCCATCAGGACCTTAAATGTATGAACCTTCAGGTGTTCTGTATCGAACTCACGGTTGAAACGCTTCGTCTCTTCCAGAGCTTCATCCACTTTCCTTGGATCTGTCAACATATAACATCCGTCAACATAGACCGGCAGCTTCCCCTGCTTGTCCAGCTCGCGCATATACGTATAGATCATCTCATGGATATCGTTGTGTGACGGAAAGCCGGCGTCAAAAACAGCGCTCACACCGTGTTTTTCACAGAAATCGATCCAGTATGATACAGCTTTCCCTATCATCTCATCGGTCAGGTTTTCTTTCAATTGATCGAAAAGGAAAGGCCAGCTTGCGGACTCAAAGGCGTTTCCGGTGATATGACCATCTTTACGCACGTAATAGGCGAGTTCCGGCACAGGGTCCGGCGTGTCGTCGGTGATGCCGTGACGTTCCAGCATCTTGGAGTTTACCCAAACGCTGTGACATTCCCCCTCCAGGATCACGATCCCTCTGTCCGGGCAGATTGCATCGAGGTCCTCTTTTGAGAGGTCTTCTCCGTTCAGGCACGCGCGATCTAACACGAATCGGTAAGGGTCCTGTCCGGGGTTCTTGCTGATATGCTCCTTCATAAACTCCAGCGCTTCTTTTTTATTGGCGCAAAGGACATACACGCCCAGGTCAACGTATTCAAATGCTACACCCGTCGTAATATGCACATGGCTGTCTATGATGCCGGGCATGATGAACCTGCCGCCGAGATCAGTGACTTCCCCTTCATAATCCGAAAGGCCGGCCTCATCGCCTACATAGGCAAATTTGCCATCTTTCACAACGAGCGCAGATGCGATAGGATTGTTCTGGTCTGATGTGAATATCTTCGCATTTCTTATAATCTGATCCGCCTTCATTTTATCTTCTTCCCTTCAATATACACATCTGTCGGCTTCTGGTAGCTGAACCCTTCGTGCTCCGCAGTCAGCAGGTCTTCGTCAAATACGAGGAAGTCCGCATCTTTGCCGGCCTCGATGGATCCCTTGATGTCCTCAACGCCAAGCTGCTTCGCGCCGTTGATTGTGTATCCTAATATCATTTCTTCAATGCTCATCTTCTCGCTTTCAGGAGGATTTGGCGCGCTTGATTTATAGAAATCCGGAGACAGGCTCTTCTCATTGTCCCAGCGCGTCATGCCGACTTCCATTCCAAGATACGGGTTCCACGTCCCAAAATCTTCATAATAGGCGACATCATCACTGGACCAGGTCACAAGAGCGCCGCTGTCCCAGACCGTCTTGCAGCGGTACATGTTCGCTGCGCGCTTTTCGCCAAGCAGATCGGACAGTTTGACATCGGCATCTGAATATCCGGTGTGCCATGCCGGCGTATAATTGGCGATTACGCCAAGCTCAGCAAAACGTTCCAGATCCGTGTCATACTGACTCTCCAGATGGCAGGCAGTAACTTTAATGCGGAAATCATCCCCCAGCTCTTTTCTGGCAAGCTCAACACCGTCCAGTAAGACGTGGGATGCCCGATCTCCGACAGTATGCACATGAAGATCCATTCCTGCCTCATTCAGTTTTTTAATAAGATCCGCTGTTTCCTCAGCATTGAACATGGTCATCCCTGCAACATCAGTGCCCTCGTATGGCTCCATCATAGCTGCAGTATGAATCTTCATGGTGCCATCCATAAAGATCTTCAATGTGTGGACTTTCATATGCTCTGTGTTAAACTCACGATTCCATCGCTTTGTTTCTTCGATGGCTTCCGTCACTTTATGCCGGTCTGTGAGGAAATAGCTTCCGTCGACATATACCGGCAGCTTTCCTTGTCTGTCCATCTCGCGCAGATATCCATAGAAGCGCTCCTGGAACTCATTATGCTCAGGGAATCCTGCATCGAAAACAGCTGACTCACCATATTCCTTACAAAAGTCGACCCAGCGCATGAGCGCCCCTTCCAGCTGCTCGTCGGTCAGGCTCTCCTGCAAGCCATCAAAAAGGAATGGCCATGCGGTGGCTTCATATGCATTTCCGGTTACGTGCCCGTTCTCGTCGCGCACATAATAGTGGAGTCCCGGCGCAGGGTCCGGTGTGTCATCAGTGATTCCATGCTTCTCAAGGAGTCTGGAGTTCACCCAGACACTGTGGCATTCTCCCTCCAGAACCACAAGACCAATGTCAGGACAGATTTCGTCAAGTTCCCATTTTGTCAGATCTTCACCACCCAGTGCAGCGCGCTCCATCATGAAGCGATAACGATCTAAACCAGGATTATCTTTTATGTAATTCGCCATAAATTCCAGGGCTTCCTGTTTGCTTTCGGCCGGAACATATTCCCCCATATCTACAAACTCAAAACAAGCACCGACCGTCACATGACAATGGGTATCGAATATGCCCGGCATGATGAACTTGCCGCCAAGATCTGTAACCTCTCCTTCATAATCCGAAAGACCTGCCTCATCACCGACATAGACGAACTTCCCGTCTTTGACCGCCAGAGCAGCTGCCAGGGGATTATCCTTGTCAGCTGTGAAGATTTTTGCATTCTTAATAATCTTATCTGCTTTCATGTAAGCTCTCCTTTTCTTCTCCCAGTCACTAAATCAGATGTTCAAACCTTGACATGTCGATTTCTTTTCCTTCCTTACGGTCTTCGATAGCCTGTTTAACTGCTTCGAAGTCATCTCTGGTCAGATTGTAACGAATAAGGAAAATCATACTGATTACAACCAGCACTGCAGGAACGATCGTTCCCAGTGACCAGATACCTTTGGCCACAAAATCAGTAACCGCAGCTGCCTCTGTATAACCGATGATCTGCAGTCCCCAGCCAAGAAACAGTGATGCAAAGGCTGCCCCTAATGTCTGCGCCAGACCCTGCAGAGCCAGCATGCTGCCTTCTTTCTGTTCCCCTGTTACAAGCGTATATACATCTGTGCAGTCATACAGCAGAGAGACCAGCAGGCCGTAGAATGCTGCTGTTCCTAAACAGAGGATTCCGGCAAATATGTTGTAAGATACAAACCCTACCGTTGTTACCATACCAAGAGCAAACCATATAACGGAACCGACAACATATGATCCGATAAATACAACCATTGCTTTTTTCTTGTCCCATTTATTCGCTATACCGTATACAATAGGAATAGCAATCAGACTGAGTACAGTGTGGATCGTCCAGAACAGCGACTGACTCGCCTCATTGAGTCCCAGATAACTTGTCATGGTATATACAACGCCATTGTTCATCATTATAAATGCGGTTGCAAAGATCAGGCTGAACAGAACGAGTCTTCTGAATATCTTGATTTTGAAAAAGCTGACGTAATCAAGGATGAGATTTTTAATGTTGAACCTTTCCGCTCTGATTCTGGCTTTTTCTTCTTCCGTATAGACAGGTGGTCTTTCTTCCGAGCTTCTATGACAGATAGCTGCGCCAAGAAACATCAGAATTGCCATTGCCACTGCCGCGAAGAACCAGCTTCTGCCGGTGCTCACATCGTACCCGCTGAAGAACCCTACGATTGCGATCACTCCGCCGGTTGAAAGCAGCTCGAGTGGTATTGCAGCGTATGCAACAATACTTCTCAGGCTGTTTCTTTCGATATAGTCATGGGTCATTTCTGCGCCCAGAGCGGTCCACACATTGAAATACACGGCGTAGCAAACAATGAAAATAACTGCAAATACTGTGTAGTACGCAATTTTCAGTCCCATGCTCCCGCCAATTGGATTGAACAGCAATGCTGTAGAAATCGCAAAAATAACGGCGCACTTCATCATGATAGGCCTTCTTCTTCCCTTTGGGTTCAGAGATTTGTCAGACAGATACCCTGCTACCGGCCCTGCTATTACCTGACAAAGAATGGCAACGAAAGAGATGGTTCCGGCTACACCCGCAGGGATACCGGCAACATCAGTCAAGAAGAACATAAAGTACGTTCCAAACATAGCGTACGGAATCGTATCGCATGCTGATCCGCATCCGTATCCTATCTTCTCCCTCATCGGGAGTTTTACATTGTTTAATGTCTGTTCCATGTCGGCTTCTCCTTTCAAGTTTCAATTCTTAGATTAACTTTCTTTTCATTTGTTGTCTGTATTAAATTTTGGCTATCTTATCTTCTTACCGACGAAATAAACCTCCGCCGGTTTGTTGTAGCTTAGCCCTTCCGGCTCTGCTGTAAGCAGGTCATTGTCGAATACCAGGAAGTCAGCGTCCTTGCCTGCTTCAATGGAGCCCTTTGATTCCTCAATGCCCAACTGTATCGCTCCGTTGATGGTATATCCCAGAATCATTTCTTCAATGTTCATCCGTTCCTCTTCAGGAGGAAATACCGAATCTCTCCACATAAAGTCAGGAAGCATGGTCTTCTCGGTAGCTTTACGCGTCATGCCGATTTCCATACCAAGGAGCGGGTTCCAAGGAATAAAATCAAAGTAAACGATATTATCACTTGACCATGTAACCAGAGCGCCTGTATCCCAGACTGTTTTGCAGCGGAATCCCTTTCTGGCGCGCTCTTTACCAAGCAGATGTTCAATTGGCGCCAGCTCATCTCCGGCGTGCCACCAAGGTGTATAATTCGCAATGACGCCAAGTTTGGCAAAACGATCTAAATCTTCATCGCACTGAACTTCCAGATGCGCGCAGGTTACTCTGACATGGAATTTGTCTCCAAGTTCCTTTCTGGCCAGTTCTACACCGTCCAGCACCACGCGGGATGCCATTTCACCAACAGTGTGAAGATGGATGTCCAGATTTTCATCATTGAGCGCTACGAGAATCTCTGCCAGTTCCTCCGCAGTAACGGCGGTAGAGCCTGTTGTTCCGGTGTCCGCATAAGGGGTGACCATAGCCGCCGTATGGATCTTCTGGGTGCCGTCCATGAACAGCTTCAAAGTATGAACCTTCAGATGATCCGTATTGTACTCTCTGCGGAAACGCTTCAGTTCCTTCAGACCTTCTTCTGCCTCCCACTTCGCTGCAATGACATAGCAGCCGTCGACATAAACTGAAATCTTCCCCTGCAGGTCCAACTCTTTCAGCCTTTTGTAAACCTTCTCATGGAACGCAGAATGCCCCGGAATTCCGGCATCAAAAACAGCATTGATGCCATATTCTTCACAGAAATTGTTCCATCCCAGAAGCATCACATCAATCTGCTCATCCGTCAGTTCCATGGACTCGTCGAGAATGATCGGCACTTCCGCCGAACCTTCGATGATATTCCCTGTTATATGACCATCTTTACGCTCGTAATAACTGAGTCCCGGTACTGGATCCGGAGTATCATCTGTAATACCGTGCCGCTCAAGAATCTTTGAGTTCACCCAGATGCTGTGTCCTTCCCCTTCCTGGATCTGGAGCTCACAGTCCGGACAGACGGCGTCAAGATCTTCCTTGGTTATTTCATCTCCGTGGAGGTCTTTTTTCTCTATAACGAATCTGTAGCGCTCCTTGCCCGGATTGCTTTTGATATAATCTGCCATGCTGTCCATGAGCTCCTGTTTGCCGCTGCAGAACATGCGCTCTCCCATTTCTGCGTACTCAAATCCAACAGGCATTGTTACGTGGACATGGCTGTCTATGATGCCCGGCATGATGAACTTCCCGCCAAGATCAGTGACTTCACCCTCATAATCCTTCAGTCCTGCCTCGTTGCCGACATAGACGAATTTACCATCTTTCACGGCGATGGCAGACGCATGAAGATTCTCCTTGTCCGATGTGAAGATCTTTGCATTCTTGATAATCTGATCAACCTTCATATTTGTCCTCCTCCCTCAAAGCCAATAATATTTCGTCAGGAAATATGTCCTGTCCCAATCAACGATTTTTCTGTCTGCATCTTTATTGTTTCACCTTCCCAGATATTATTTTAAAACAAAATAAAGCAATCAAACAGAACATTGATTGCTTTATTTGCGTTATTATTGCTTTAATGTTGGAAAATATTGCTGTTGGATGCAGAAAATTGCTCTTGTTTGCTCTTGTTTTCCCTTATTTTTCCTTGTCTTCTATCAGTAGCTCAGATTGGTCTCCGGCAGGGTGCAGCCGCCATCGATGACCACCGTCTGTCCGGTGATAAAGCTGGCCTCATCACTGGCCAGATAGCTGACCAGAAAACCGATGTCCTCCGGCTTTCCCAACCTTCCGATCGGCAGGCTGGATGCCAGAGCTTTCAGAAAGGCGGTAGGATCGTCCGGGCATTCTTCCGCGGCTTCTCCCGCGACCATCGGCGTGTTGCAGTAACCCGGGCAGATGATGTTCGAAGTGATGCCGTCCTTGATGAATTCCATGGCGAGGCATCTTCCGAATCCGATGAGTGCGGACTTGGTGATGGAATAGGACATGTCCCCGCCGTCATCAACAAAGCCGCCAGTCACGGACGCAATGGTCACGATTCGGCCATACTGATTCTCCACCATGTGCGGAATGACGCTCTGGGAAACATTCCACGGTCCTTTAACGTTGATGTCGATATGAAAATCCAGATTGCTCATATCGGTCTCCAGGAACGGCAGATTCTTCATGACGCCTGCATTATTAACGAGAATATCGATTCGGCCAAATTTCTCGATGACCTTTGCAACGGAGTCGTCGATGTTCGCTCTGTCCGTGATGTCGGTTTTGAATCCGCAGACATCGTAGCCTTTGCCCGTCAGTTCCGCCACAGTTTCATCCAAAATGTCGCTCTTATCAAAAATCGCGACGCGGGCGCCCTGAGATGCGAGCACCTCTGCGATGCCTTTGCCGTTTCCCATTGCTCCACCGGTCACGATTGCAATTCTGTTTTTTACTGTCATTGTTCCATCCTTTCTGCTGTTGCTGTCAATGTGTCTGTTACTGCCAATGTATCATGCAAAGGCAGCAAGCTCCTCTCTTACTTCATTGTTTCTTGATTCTCAGAATCAATTCCTCGCAATTGCTGTCTATTGTGATCATCTTATTCTTCGCATTCAGTTTCGTCATGCGGTTGCTGATATTGTTTTTCTCGGTTTCAACGGAAAGAACTTCGTAGCTTCCCTTCGGCAGATTGACTGTTATACTGCATCCATTAAAATGAATCGTACTGCCTGTCGTCTCTTCCCTGCCCATAAAATCAAGGCTGATTTCTTCTCCGGCAAAGTCTTTATGCTTCACAGTTTCCTTCAGATGACGACGCCGATACTCGGCTGGTGTTACGCCGTAATATCTTGGAAACAACTCATTATACGATCTGACGGATGGGAATCCGTGTTTTGCTGCCACTTCTGCAATCGTCATCTTATCGTCAAGAAGATCAATCACCGACTCTTCCGTTCTGCAATAGTACAGAGCCTGCTTCAAAGTGTACCCGAACACCCGCTTAATATAATGAGATAAGTAGTATTTACTGATAAACAGTTCAGAACTAATTGAGTCCAGTTTTATGGTTTCATCGTGATGGCAAAACAGATAATTGAAAATGCTGGTCAATCTCTCATGATCCCTCTCGGATCCCTGCACAGTTATTCTGTCTTCTTTTGTATCCAAAAACGCTACGCTCATAAACTTCTGGAGCCGCGGAAAGATTTTTTTCATCTGCCACAGCATCTTATCCGTTGTTGCATCCGGCATGGCTCCCATCATGATCCATTCAAGGATATCATCTTTCAGACGGGCGTATTCCTCTGTGTCCGCAACCATCTGAATATTCGATGAGATGATACCATCGTTTTCGTCAATATAATCCCCGGAAATGCTGATCGTCGTCACGACGGTATCCGCCGTCATGCTCTCGACGGAATGGACAAGATATGGATCACAAGGAATAAACTGACCTTCTTTCACTGTTTCCGTTAAAGAGAAAGCGTTGACCAATACGGCGCCTTTATGTACATAAACGATTTCGACGCCATCGTGGAAATGATATGGGTGGTATATATTCCTTGTCGTTTTGAAAGACAGCCCTTCAAAATCAGTTCCTTCTTTGTTGGATATGAAAAGTGGGCTCGAGTGATAGTTCCGATAATCAATCATTTCTGAATCCTGCTTTCATGCGTCCTTCTTACTTCTGTTGAGCCTATTATATCATCAAGACGCCTATGAATGGCATTATTTAAAGACAGATAACCTTTCTCCTGAAATAATAATCGAGAAAACAATAGGGCAGCTCTGGTTCCGCAGGCTGCCCTAAAATGTTACATCTACGATAGCTTGATCCAGGTTGCTTTTTTATTTCTTCTCTCCGCAGAAATATACATCGCTTGGCAAATTGTAACTAAAGCCTTCGTGCTCCGCAGTCAGCAGATCCTTGTCGAATACCAGGAAGTCCGCGTCCTTGCCGGCTTTGACCGCGAGGGCAGATGCCAACAAATTGTTCTGGTCCGATGTGAATACTTTCGCGTTTTTTATAATCCGATCTGCTTTCATATTTGTTTTCCTCTATTGTTCATACCATGTTCCACTAATTATTTATGTGATTGTTCAGCCCATTTACAGGAGCATTCTTCTACAGGAGCATTCTACCATGATCGACAACAAGTTCACCACCCATGTAGATATACTCAATGATTTCATTATCCTTGAAAACACGAACATCTTCTGTTGGATCTTTGCTGACGATCAGCAGGTCTGCTATCTTGCCTTCTTTGACGGTTCCGAGATACTCATCCAATCCGAGTATTTCCGAATTGATCTTTGTCGCAGAACGAATGACCTGGTCGGCAGGCATACCGCATTCCTGCATGCACTCCAGTTCCAGAACGCCGTACCAACCGAAAGGCGTAGATCCTTCAAAGCATGTATCGGATCCTACGCCGATTTTGATTCCATTTTCATAGGCATGAAGGAATGCTGCCTTGACTTCTTCTACTGCCTCCAGTTCTTCTTCCACGGTGTCGACATTGCTGAGAAGATCTCTCTGGAAAAACTTCGGCAGAGTCTCATCCAGATAGGCCGTAAAGTCATCTGAAGTAATATCCTCCATCCATTTTACTAACAGACGCATGGTCGGAACCAGATAGACGTTGTGCTCCTTCATCAGATCGCATAAGAACGGTGCGTATCCATCGCAATGTTCAATGGAATCCACTCCCGCTTCGATGCATATTTTTGACAGTTCAGGTCTCTCGCAGTGGGCCAGAACCTTCGTGCCTTCAATGAGTTTCGCTTCTTCGCATATGGCGCGGATTTCTTCTTCTGTGTAGTGAATGTCAGTATAACGGTCAATATAATTGTTCCCCCCACCTGTTGCCCAGAATTTGATCTGGTCAGCGCCAGTTCTGAAAATTTTTCTTACCGCCTTTCTGCATTCATCCGGACCATCTGCGTAGTAAGACACCATACAATTTCTTTCTGCATAGGCCACATCATCAAGCTGTGTAATATCTGCATGCCCGCCTGTCCGGGAAAGCCCTCTGCCGCAAGCGACGATACGGGGACCGGTAGCTCCCGGTGCATTAAATGCTCTCTTGAGGTATATTCCGTTTTCAGATATGTCGCGAACACTGGTGAATCCATATTTCAGTAAGCGCAGCGCCTGCGAGTAGCTGTGAGTCAACGTGGCTGAATATTCCACCATCCCCCAGTATTTCAGATCCGTTACACCCATCAGATGCACATGGGAGTCGATGAGTCCCGGCATGACATATTTCCCCGGCAGGCTGATCTTCTCGATTGCATCACCCTTAATTTCCTCTGCGGGACATACTTTCTCGATCCGATCGCCGTTAATAATGACTGCCTGATCAGGAACAGGCCTTCCTCCGTTGCCATCGATGACGGCAACATCCGTTATCGCAAATCTCTTATCTGTCTTCATGTCAATAAATCCTTTCTATATATTCGCTTTCTCTCTTCTCAACAATATTTTAAAACAAAAAAAAGCAACCAAACAGAACGTCGATTGCTTTCTTTGTGTGTAGATTGCTTTCGTGCAGCAAATTATTGCGATTGCATGCAGTAGATTGCTTTATTGCTGTGTCCTTTATGCGCTCACACCGGATATCTCCGTGTCGATTCCTGCGCTTTGGAACGCTTCTTTGATCTCCACCATCCGCTCATGGGACGGTGCTTCGAAGGTGCTGAACTCCAGTCCCGCATGACGCGCTTTGGAAACGCCCATCTCATGGTATCCGAGCAGGGACACCCGCTTTACTGCGAGTTCCTCAAGCAAAGCCACCGCAGCCTGGATGGTTTCATCACCGTCGTTGAGGTCTTTGATGAGGGGCATGCGCACCCAGATTTTGTCGTGGGTCTGTGGGTCTGCCGCCAGTGCGCGCAGATTGTTGATGATCCGCTCGTTGCGGACGCCCGTCAGTTTCTCATGAGTTGCAGGATCCATGTGCTTCACATCAAACAGCACATGGGTCACATTCGAAGACTTCGCCAGCTCCATCAGCTGCTGTGTGTCGCCGTATCCGCATGTGTCGATGCACACATTGATATCCTTCTCGCGGCACGCATCGATCAGCGCCTGCGCAAAGGCAGCATGAGCCAGCGGTTCTCCGCCGCTGATGGTCACGCCGCCGCCAGAGTCAAGGTAGAAGTCCTTGTCCTGCAGAACGACCTCCATGACCTCTTCCACCGTCATCTCCTCTGCCACGTAGGCGATGGCCTTGGAATAACAAACCTCGCTGCATTCACCGCAGGCTTTGCACGCTGCAAAATCAATAGCGACGCCATCCTCAGAAATGGTGATGCCACCTTCCGGACAGACAGCCGCACATTCTCCGCACCGGATGCACCGGGACGGGCTGATCATCATCTGGTTTTCGAACCGGATCATCTCCGGATTATGACACCAGACGCAGCGTAAGGGACAGCCCTTCAGGAATACGGTGGATCGTATTCCCGGGCCGTCCTGCGTTGAAAACTTTTGTATATTGCCTATTAAAGCAGTGATCGTTTTGTCGTTGTCTCTCATAATACTGTCAATCTGAATCAGCAACCGCTGTGAGCCGTTCGTGCGATGATGGAATCCTGGACGTGACGATCGAGCTCTGTGAAGTACGCCAGGTAGCCTGCGACACGAACAACGAGACCTCTGTACTCTTCCGGATTCTCCTGGGCAGCACGCAGGGTCGCGTCATCGACCACGTTGATCTGGATGTGCTGACCGCCTTCCTTAAAGTATGTCTTGACTACGCTCTCGATGGTGTCGATGCCCTTCTCTCCTTCGACACTCTTCGGGTCGAAACGGAGATTGAACAGAGCGCCCGCATAGAAATGCTCCGGTTTCAGCGAAGCGACAGATTTTACAGTCGCCGTCGGTCCATTGATATCGCGGCCCATCATCGGAGATGAATTGTCGTTCAGTGATTCGCCGGCATGTCTGCCGTCCGGCGTCGCGCCGGTATCCTCACCGTGCGGCACATTCTCTGACTGGGACATGAGTGTGTAGTCGTAGTGGCCGCCGCGGGCGTCCTTCCATCCCTGGACGGTCTCCGCCACGTAAGTACAGATGTCTTTGTTGATGGCATCTACATACGGATCATCGTTGCCGAACTTCGGCGGTATATTGATCAGGTACTGACGGATTCTTTCGTTGTCCTTGAAGTCGCTGTCGAGGATGTCGATCAGCTCCTGCATGGTGACGAGTTTATCTTTGAACACAGCATACTCGATGCCGACGATGGAGTCTGCCAGGTTGGCTTGTCCCGTACCGAATATTCCCGAACTGGAATGTTTCGCGCCGCCTTCCTGCACGGACATCCCTTTCTCGATGCAGTCGTCCACAGTCAGTGAAGTATATACTGCCGGAAGCCGTCTCGCCTGTTCTACCTGAATGATTCTCGATGCTTCCACCATTCTCTCATGGATGTAGATGATCTGCTTTTTGCACGCCTCTATGATGTCTTCCTTGCAAGTGAATTCACATGGATCGCCGGTGTCGATTCCCAGTTTCATGCCGGTTCTCGGATCCACGCCTCTGTGCAGGACGAATTCCAGACACTTGGCGTAGTTGACATAGCCGACATCCGGGAAGCAGTCCGCGCCGCCGCCGCCATACTGTGGCTGGGTGCATCCGACCACGTTCCAGCCTAAGACCTCTTCGTCACTGCCGCCCTTGGAGCGTACAATTTTCATACATACATCGTCATTGAAGAGTCCCGGCTGTGCCATACCATCCTGGATCATCTCCGCCGCCTGGTGGAGCAGATCCTCCGGCGTTTTCTCGCTGACGCGCATTGCCAGAACCGGCTGCGCCGTCCTCACATCTGCACCTGCTGTCAGGCACATATAGCTCAGTTTGTTGGTCGCGTCTTCCCCATCCAATCCGAGGCCGCCCACCATGACGATGGCCCACATCGGGAAGCCTGCGAATGCTTTAGAGCACTCCTTATCTCTGACTTCGATGACTTCTCCGCACTTCAGGAAGAAGCACTCCAGAATCTCCTGCGCTTTGTCTTCATCAAAGACGCCAGCATTCATATCCAGTTCCATATATGGATACAGAATCTGGTCGAACCGACCGAAGCTGCATGCTGTCGCCGGTCCCTCGATGTGATAAACGAGGTGTACGAACCATACGAACTGCAGTGCCTCATAGAATCCTCTCGGCGGATTCTCCGGCACGTTCCTGCAGTTGGAGGCGATTTCCAGAAGTTCAGCCTTGCGGCCCATATCAGTCTCCTGCTCTGCCAGCTCGAGGGCTTTGTCCGCATACCGGTTGGCAAAACGGATCACCGCCTCTGCCGTGATGATGCAGCCTCTCCAGAAGTCAATTTTCTCCTGAGCTTCTATGGTGTCGCCCTTTGTTTCCGCGATCTTCTCTTCACAGCGGGCGATGTAGCCTTTGAATCCCTGTTCCATCAGGCGCTTGTAATTCGGTACGACCTCACCAGAGATAGTATTGGTCTGACCCATGTCGATGATAGAGTTTTCATACATGGCCATGGTGTCTTCCGGAAGGATCTCATAGAGATGATCTTCGATGGCTCGTCCCTGCCAGAACTCTTCCAGGCAGTCCATGATGATCTTCTTGTCTTCTTCCGTCACATCGATCTCATCCAGCTTTCTCGTCGGGAACTCCGGAATCTCTTCCAGAAGCCACTCCGTCGAAGAATATTCCGGGAAGAGCAGCGCGCCGCGAAGCGTATAGGTCGGTACGCCGACAATCATCTCTTCATCGTGGATCGTGATGCTCAGATGGTCCAAAACATATTCCAGTGTCTTTGCCCGGAACAGGTAACGCGGTTCACCGGCGAACCTCTTGTACGCCTCTGTGATCAGCAAAAGCCTTTCCGGTGTGATGTTCGGTCTTACTGATAAAAAACGATCTTTTAATCTCTGCACTCTTGGTGTAATCATGTATTTTCACCTCTTTTTAACCTTGGTGATAATAAAAAAGCATCTTTACTTTATTTTAATAAAGCAAAGATGCTTTTTCTATAATTAGTTTGTCATGAAACCTGATTATTATGACCTATGCCTCATCTTCATCCGCTGAGCCAAGCATGAATCGCAGGATTTCTTCGTGACTTCGATTTGTTTTTTCATAAGCCTCCAGAATTTCTTTTCGCTGCTGTTCTCTCTTCCGTTCGAGCAGTTTCTGCGCCTCGTCCCGGCCTGCATCGAAACCACCGCTTTCGAAGGAGAGATTTTGGATCGATTTCTGTATGATCGACAATGCATCGGATTCGCTCAGTTCAAAAACAAGTTCGGGTGAATTCCCTTTGATTCTGTCCGCATACTTTTCCCTATATTCCTCAGGATGACACCCGAACCACTTTTGAAAGAACTTCTCATAGTATGCCGTCGTTGAAAAACCGACCTTCGCAGCAATGCTGCTGATTTTCTCCGAACCGCTGAGCAGTATGATTTCTGATTCTTCGACTCTTGCAAAGGCCAGAAGCTCCCGAAAGCCAAGGCCGGTTCCTGCTGTGATCAGTTTTGACAGATACGCTTCACTGAAATGTTCTTTTTTCGCCAGTTCTCTCAAAGATAGTTTCTCACTGTGATGCTCATAGATATAGTCTATGATCCTTCCCAGTCGTTCCCCGATTTCCGGATAGTCATATCGTTTATGCATCACGACTCTTCCTTCAAAATAAAATGATTTGAAGTTCTTGTCACAATAGTTGAGCACATCTACCATGATGTTCGTATTCGTCGTTTGATAACCGGGATGTTTGGTCAAGTCATTGAAAGCAATTTTCAATAACAGATTTCGTAATACGATAATCTCTTCATTGACCTTTTCTTTTCCCATCGTCCGATATACGTTATGTTCCAATGTGGGAAACTGTTTGCAAAAATAGTCCGCGTTGATCTGTATCATTAAAACGACATTGTCATCGGAACAGTCATAGATTCCATGTACTTCGCTGTCATTCACGACAAAGACATCACCCTGCTGCATTTTATAAATACTGGACCCGCATTTCAGCACAATAGAACCTTTGAGCACGTAAATGAATTCATGATCATAATGATAATGAAGAGGGTAATTTTTAATATTCACGATTCGGATGTTCATCGGCATATCATCCAGATAGCCGGCCGTTTCCTTCAGCATATGTGACCTCTTTATTTATGCCCTCATTATCCTTAGAATGCCTCTCCGGCGCTTCCGCTCATGGCTTCCATTCTGTCCTCTTCACTGAGAATGACCGGCTGTGAGATAAACTTGTCGACTTTCTTGCCGACGAGGAACAGCACAATGCCAATGATCGCCAGTACAATTCCCATGACGAGCAGGAGATTGAGCATGCCATAGAAATCACTCAGCAGTCCGCTGCCGTACTCTTCGAGATAGTATTCCGGACCCCAGCTTCCCTCAATCAGATTCAGGAAAACTCTGCCCGCCAGACAAACAGCAGCCATGATTTCAACCAGTATACCGATTCTGAACAAATCGCCGTAAGCAAGCTTCGTCTTAGGATTGCGCGGCCACTTGTCCGGATGCTCAACGGAACATCCGCCGAACAAAGGCTTGCAGATCACAT
Organism: uncultured Eubacteriales bacterium; assembly: GCA_902763505.1. Taxonomy (GTDB): domain Bacteria; phylum Bacillota; class Clostridia; order Peptostreptococcales; family Anaerovoracaceae; genus Lentihominibacter. The sequence goes on from CACWSO010000009.1 coordinate 77,955, forward strand.
ACAGGACGATTCCTCCGAGAATCAGAAATACTCCATACAGGAAGTAATCCGTTCCGTTCATGAAGAATGCTGCTACCGCTACAACGGAGATCGTAATCGTGCAGAGATAGGTTCCGAATTTGCCTCCCGGAATCTTATAGGCTTCCGGCTTCCGGATTTCCTCCGGATAGAGCTTGCGGTCTTTGAAGACCATGAAGGCCAGCAGTATAACCGTTGCGAATGTCGGAATGACCTGAATCAGAATCAGCGTTGTGAATTCCATCTGCATCAGCAGAACGGTTACCAGTGACATTGAGAGGATTCCGACGGAAGGAACACCGCTCTTCTTCGTCAGCCATGTGAAACACGGCGGAGCCAGATGATCATCCGCCATAACGAACAGACTTCTCGTACCGCACGCCATGTTCGTGTTGAAGATTGCCAGATTACCGACGACGGCTGTCAGAACGACCAGCACGCCGCACCAGCCGCCTACATTCTGTGTAAGAACGGTAGCGTATCCAACGCTGTCACCGCTAAGATCTGTGGTCCACAGATCCCAATGTCCTACAGAGGCGACACCTGCCAGTGTAGGGAGCAGATATGACATTCCGATCAGAGGACATGCAATCAGTATGCTTCTCGGGATGACCATTGGATCCCGGACTTCTCCGGAAACCTGATTGATCATGGACCAGCCGCAATAAAGCCAAACGCTGATGGCCAAAGCCGATCCGATGGAGCTTGTGACGCCTTCATCTGCATTGAAGATCGGTTCGATCGGGTTGTAATTCCAATTGCCGAATCCTACAACCGTAATGAAAGCGAATACAAGCAATATGAAGATGGAAAAGACAATACTGAGGACACTTACTTCTTTCAGACCCATCAAGTTTACGATTGTAAACACAATGACGATGATCAGCTTTACAATGAATGCTTCTGCATTGTTCCAATCGAAGAAATACCCGAGGTAGTTCGTCGCCAGAACGATATAGGTTCCGCTGCTTGCATAATACGAAATCGCATACCATATACCTTCCTGGAACGAATAGAATTCCCCATAGGTGTGTTTGGCCCAAAACAGGTCACCGCCTTCCGCAGGCAGGACGGAGCCTACTTCTGTTACGCAGAAACACCATGGAATCGCCCATATGAAAACCATAACAAATATGGTTATCATCGTGAGACCCGGTCCGCATGTCGATACCATCTCTTCGACGCCGAATGCTCCGGCTGCGATAGAACAGAACAGCAGGCCTACGATCGAAATAACGCCGTAATTCTTCTTTCCGACGTTCTTAACGCCTTTTCTTCTTTCCGCCAACTAAGCCACCTCCTTGTAAAGCCAAAACAATGTATCAATCCATTCAATATAAACAAATCTATTATATACAATAATATTTCGTCAGGAAATAAGTCCTGTCCCAATCAATGATCTTTCTCTCTGATTCCTTTTCCGGATGGATATCGAATTCGTCAAAAACCATCACTTCCTTATTCTCCAAATCGTAGAGCGGCCATTCATGTGCCTTGCCGTCCGGAGAAATCTCCGCACTGAGCGACGGATCGCCAGTCTTCGCGAACTGAACCCACATCTTCCGCATGGTCTTTGAGAAGGTCTCGTCAAAGCTTCTTCCTGTAACGAGGGTCTCCTCCGGATGATTGAATATTTCCGAAAGCTCAACCGCATGCCCGCTTTTCAATAACGGCCAGGAAGATTCAACCGTGAAGTAATAAGTGTAGGATTTACCGCCGGCTGTTGTCTGGTTCTCCGACATCCTGAAGAGCGGAGCGATAAACACGATGTGGTCGAAGAGGCGGGCAAAGCATGCCCGTTCCTCACTGGAATATACGTAGTCCCCTCCTTTGCCATCCTGGCAGAAGCTCTCAACCAGTGCCTTTTCTTCATCTGTTAGCTGCGCAAGCTTTTTCTCCTGGCAGCCTTTGGCCCACTCGTTGTAAAAGTCCAACCCGAAGCCGAACACAAAATAACCCAATTCGTCTTTGGTGCAGCCCTGAAGAATGTCCAAATCCTTTGCCGCGCCATCTGCGTAGGCTTCATATGGATGCAAAGGCAGGAATTTGCCATCTCTTTCCGGCCATACCCGCAGGGTGAGCACATCTGCTGCATCCACAAACTCCTGCGGATCGAGCTTCTGCAGATCGGCAACAGTCTTGCATCCGAGGATCTCCATCAATTCATTTGTGCAGCCGATGGCCTCCTCTGTGGATCTCGTGAAAACGGGTGTGCCGCTCTCTGCAATGACACGATGAAAGTACGCATGGGAGCCTTCGATCAGCGGGAGCAGGGTTACGCTTCCGCCGCCGGCGGATTGTCCCCAAATAGTCACATTATCGGGATCGCCGCCGAAGAACGCAATGTTCTCATGCACCCACTTGAGCGCCATCATCTGATCCATGAGTCCCAGATTCTGCGCGTCCGGATAATCCTTGCCGTCCGGCAGGTGGGACAGATGGAAGAAACCGAAAACGCTAAGTCTGTACGTGATGGAAACGACGATGACATCCGGATTTTCTTTGACGAAATTGGTGCATTCTTCCCGCGGTTCCGACGTCCCGCCTACCTCAAAGGCACCGCCGTGAATCCATACCATGACCGGCTTTTTCTCTTCAGACGGCTCGTCCGCTTTCCACACGTTCAGATAAAGGCAGTCTTCTCCCCGCATATAAAGAGAAGCGATTTGGGAGATGTCATCCACTTGATAGGGGCTTTTCCCCATGTAATACGCCTCGTATACGCCGTCGTCCGGAACACAGTCCACCGGCGCTTTCCAGCGCAGATCACCGATCGGCTGCCTGCCGACAAATGGAATGCCTTTGTACGCGATGACATTCTCTGTTTTCCTGCCGACAAAGGTTCCGTTGATGCACTTAACTGCCAGCGATTTATCATAATTGCCATCGGTGATCCGCTTGTTCTCACCGTACAAAGCCCTCATTCTTTCTCTCGCTTTGTCCAGACCACCGTACATCTCACACATTGTTTTTTTCTCCTTTCGTTCGCTCGAATCATCAGGTCATATCATCATCAAATCGTATAATAATTGGTCAGTAAATAAGTCCTATCCCAATCAACGATCTTTCGCTCAGATTCTTTTTCCGGATGGATGTCGAATTCGTCGAGGATCATCACCTTCTTGTCTTCCAAATCGTAGAGTGGCCACTCATGCGCCTTGCCGTCCGGTGAAAGATCTGCGCTGAGTGAAGGGTTGCCCGTCTTCGCGAACTGGACCCACATTTTGCGCATAGTCTTTGAGAAGGTCTCGTCAAGGTCTCTTCCGAGCAGCTCGTTGTACTCCGGATGCGCGAACACTATCGGGAGTTCTGCCGCATGTCCGCTCCCCACTCCCGGATAAGCTGACTCTGGTGTAAACAGGTAGGTGTAGGACTTACCGCCGCCCTTGACCTGTTCCTCCGACAATCTGATCTGCGGTGCGACGAACATATTCTGCTCGATCAAACGACTGTCGTCTTCGAAACTCTCGACCAGCTTCTTCTCATCGTCTGTCAGTTTAGCGAGTATCCTTACCCTGCGGTCTGCGCACCAAGCCTTCCAATTCTCCTCTCCAAAGGCAAACGCAAAAACATCCATTTCATCTTTGTTGCAGCCCTGCAGAAACGCGATGTCTTTTGCCGCGCCTTTCCCGTAGGCAGCAAATGGATCCAGAGGCAGATACGTTCCGTCCCGCTCCGGTAATAAGCATATCTCTAACACCGTGTAGAATCCCCACAACTGTGCCGCCGTGTCCGCAAGGTCTTTGGCCTCGACCTTCAGCAGATCGGAGACGGTCTTGCAGCCCAATGCCTCCATCATCTCGTTCGTGCGCATGATGGCCTCTTCCGCGGACCTCATCTGTGCGGGAGCACCGCTTTGTGCGATGACGCGCTTGAAATATTGGTGGGACCCCTCGATCAGAGGGAGCAGGGTCACGCTTGCCGCACCCGCAGATTCGCCCCAAATCGTCACATTTTCGGGATCACCGCCGAATCCTGCAATGTTCTCATGAACCCATTTCAGCGCCATCATCTGATCCATGAGTCCCAGATTCTGCGCATCCGGGTAATCCTTGCCGTCCGGCAAGTGGGACAGATGGAAGAAACCGAGGACGCCGAGTCTGTATGCGATGCTGACGACGATCACCTCCGGGTTCTCCTTGATGAAGTTGTGGCACTCATACAGCGGGTCAACCGTTCCGTCTAATTCAAAGGCGCCGCCGTGAATCCATACCATAACCGGCTTTTTCTCGTCAGACGCATCTTCTGCCTTCCATATATTCAGATAAAGGCAATCCTCGCCCTGAACGTAAACGGACGCAGGTTCTTCAGGATTCTCTAACTGGCAGGGACTTTTCCCAAAGTAATAGGCCTCATATACGCCGTCATCCGGAACACAGTCCACCGGCGCTTTCCAGCGCAGGTCTCCAACCGGCTGCCTGCCGACAAATGGAATGCCTTTGTATGCGATGATGTTCTCCGTTTTCCTTCCAACGAACGTACCATTGATGCACTTGACCGCCAACGATTTGTCATAACTGCCGTCGGTGATCCGCTTGTTCTCACCGTACAAAGCCATCATGAATTCTTTCACTTCCGCATGCGCGCTGTTCATGTCACACATTATCGTCTGCTCCTTTTTCCTAAGTGTATATTGCTTATTAAAGATAAAAATACTTGGTCAATGGGTAAGTTCTTTCCCAGTCCACGATCTTTCTCTCAGATTCCTTTTCCGGATGGATATCGAATTCATCGAAGACCATCACCTTCTTATCCTTCAGATCGTAGAGCGGCCACTCATACGCCTTTCCGTCCGGAGAGATGTCTGCGCTAAGTGATGGATTCCCAGTCTTGGCGAACTGGACCCACATCCTGCGCATGGTTTTGGAAAAGGTTTCGTCATAAACTCTTCCTGTGAACAAGGTCTCCTCCGGATGATTAAAGATCCCCATGAGTTCCGTCGCATGTCCGCATTTCATGTACGGCACAGCAGATTCTGGCGTAAAGTAATAGGTGTATGACTTGCCACCGGCCTTTGTCTGCTCTTCCGACATTCTGATGTGCGGCGCATTGAACCAAAGTTGACTGAACAGACAGCAATCCTTGTCGTACTTTTCGCCCTCTACATCATTGTAAAAGCTCATCAGCCGTTGTTTGTCTTCCTCCGGCAGCTGGGCAATCCTTCTTGTCATGCGGTCAGCCGCCCACATTTCAATAAACTCCGGCCCTGAGAGAGCCACGAAATAATACATCTCGTCTTTGTTGCAGCCATGAAGAAAATCGATATTCTTCATGGCGCCGTTTTCATAGGCTTCATACGGGTCAACCGGCAGGTATTTCCCATCTCTTTCCGGACCGCAGCGCAGTCCGATTACCATGGATACCTTCAACAGCGTCTCAATATCCACCTCCCGCAGTTCGGCAACAGTTTTGCAGCCTAATAATTCCATTATCTCATTGGTACACCCAATTCCTTCTTCTGTACTTATGGTTATTGCAGGACCGCCACTCTGGGCAATGACTCTCTTAAAATACTTCTGGGCACCCTCAACCAACGGAAGCATGGTCACGCATCCAGCGCCGGCGGATTCACCGAAAATCGTCACTCTATCGGGATCGCCTCCAAAGGCCGCAATGTTCTCATGGATCCACTTCAATGCCATCATCTGATCCATAAGGCCCAGATTCTGCGCGTCTGGATAATCCTCACCATCCGGCAGATGAGACAGACGGAGGAAGCCAAAAACGCCAAGCCGGTACGCAATGGAGACTACAATGACATCCTGATTTTCCTGCACGAAATTGTGGCAATCATATGTCGGATCTGCTGTACCTCCCATCATATAACCGCCGCCATGGATCCATACCATGACCGGCTTTTTCTCATCTGTTGCTTCGTCCGCCTTCCATATGTTCAGATACAAGCAGTCTTCACCCTGCACGTAAAGAGAAGCGGCTTCACTGAGGTCCTCACTCTGGGGAGGAGTTTTCCCGTTGTAATATGCCTCATATACGCCATCATCTGGCGCAAAGTCTACTGGTGCTATCCAGCGCAACTCCCCGACGGGTTGCTTACCGACAAAGGGGATGCCTTTGTATGCGATGACATTTTCTGTTTTCTTGCCGACAAAAGTGCCATTGACACACTTAACAGCCAGAATCTTGTCATAATTGTCGTCTGTAATCTGTCTGTTTTCGCCGTAGTGAGCCCTTATCTCCTTTTTTGCCTCATCTATAGCAATCTGCATCTCTTCCGGTACAGGCAGATCCATTAGGTCTTTCACATCAAATGTCTCACTCATTGTTCTGCTCTCCTAGTCATTACTTCATCTTCTTTCCGCCAAAATACACTTCACTCGGCTTGTTGTTGCTGAACCCTTCATGCTCCGCTGTCAGCAGGTCGTTGTCAAATACCAGGAAGTCCGCGTCCTTGCCTGCCTCGATGGAGCCCTTCGCATCTTCAATGCCGAGCTGTATTGCACCGTTGATCGTATAACCCAGAATCATTTCCTCAACAGTCATAACCTCGTTTTCCGGAGGGTATACTTCAAACAATTTCATGTAATCGTAGATATTGGTCTTCTCGGTGGAGCAGCGTGTCATTCCTATCTCCATACCAAGATAAGGATTCCAAGGTGCAAAATCCAGGTATGCGACATTGTCACTCGACCAGGCCACCAGAGCGCCGGTGTCCCACATCGTTCTGCAACGGAACTGCTTTCTGGCGCGTTCCTCACCAAGCAGAACGATTTTATCCGGCAAATCTCCTCCAATGTTCCACCAAGGTGTAAAGTTCGCAATCACGCCCAGCTCCGCGAAACGATCCAGATCCGAGTCGACCTGGACTTCCAGATGGGCACAGGTGACTCTCACATGGTAATCGTCCCCCAGCTCTTTTCTGGCCATCTCCACACCGTCCAGTACAGCGCGGGACGATTGCTCGCCAACGGTATGTACGTGAAGATCCAATCCTTCCTCATTGAGTTTCATAAGAAGATCCGCTACTTCCTCTGCGGTGAGTGTTGTAGCACCCGTCTTCCCGGTATCTGCATACGGCGTAACCATGGCCGCGGTGTGAATCTTCTGAGTGCCGTCGTTAAAAAGCTTAAATGTATGGACTTTCATGTGCTCCGTGGTAAATTCGCGATTCCACCGCTTCGTTCCGTCCAGGACTTCCTGCACCTTTCTCCGGTTTGTGAGAAAATAGCATCCGTCAACATATACCGGCAGCTTTCCCTGTTTGTCCATACCCTGCAAATATTTGTAGAACCGTTCCTGCCACTCATTATGCTCCGGGAAACCGGCGTCAAAGACAGCGCATACACCTTGATCTTTGCAGAAGTCGATCCAACGCGTGAACGACGCTTCGATCTGCTCATCGGTCAGGGTCTTTTGTAATTGAGCGAAGAGGAACGGCCATGCAGCGGCTTCAAAAGCATTACCGGTCAGGTGTCCGTCTTTGCGTACGTAATAGCAGATTTCCGGTGCCGGATCCGGTGTATCATCGGTGATTCCATGATTTTCAAGAACTCTGGAGTTCACCCACACGCTATGGCATTCCTCTTCCAGAATCACGATCTCACTGTCAGGACAGATCGCATCGAGATCTTCTTTTACTAGCTCCTCTCCATTCAGAACGGGTTTCCCCATCATGAATCTGTAACTCTCCACGCCAGGGTTGTTTCGAATATATTCCGCCATAAAATCCAGGGCTTCCTGCTTGCTAGAGCAATCAACGCGCTCCCCTAAATCTACGTAATCAAAGGCAACACTTGTCGTGATATGAACATGACTGTCAATGATGGCAGGCATGATGAACTTCCCGCCAAGATCTGTAACCTCGCCTTCATACTCCGAAAGGCCTGCCTCATCTCCCACATAGACGAATTTGCCGTCCTTTACTACGAGCGCACTCGCCTGCGGATAGTCTTTGTTTGATGTGAATATTTTTGCATTCTTTATAATCTGATCAGCTTTCATGTCGTTCTCCTTCCTTAGATGATGTCTCTGAAATCGTTCAGGTCGACTTCCTGACCGTTCTTCTTTGCTTCCAATGCATCCAGTACATCCTGGAATCTGGAAGGCGTCATCTTGTACTTGAGCAGTGCTGCCAATGAAATCAGCGTAGTTGCTGCAGGAACAATTGTGCAAATGAATAGAATGCCGCGAACCATTGATTCCGTAACATTTGCCGGATCATAGCCAATCGCTGTCAGTAGTAATCCGAGCGCCAGACCGCCCAGTGCAGATGCCAGCGTTTGCGCAAATCTGGAAAGTGCCAGCATCGATCCTTCGGATTGTTTTCCGGTTGCGAGTTCGTGCACCTGACAGCAGTCATAAATCAGGGAGTACAGAATCCCGTAGAATACTGTTGTGGCAAAGGATAAGCAGAAAGAGAAGACCAGTGCACTCATAAAGCCATTTACTCCGACGAAAAAGAAGATGACAAGTGCAACTGCCGAAGCGGCCAGAAATACATAAACGCAGAGCTTCTTATCGAATTTATTTGCAAAACCTGTAGCGATCGGAAGTGACACCAGACAGAGCAAGGTGTTGGCAACATAGAAAATGGACTGCTGCCCTTCATTCAGACCGGCAACGTAGCTCAGCATGTAAATAGCTGCACTGGTCAAAATGATATATCCGAGAACGAAGATGAACTGCATGACAGTCAGCCATCTGTAGCATTTGATTTTCAGAATGCCGGCATATTGCATAAACAGAGCTGAAACGCTGATTTTTACCTTTTCAGCTTCCGGGTCCACGTTTTCATAGCCTTTCGTTGACTTGATTGCTGCGGTACCACCAAGAAGAACAAATACAGCGCATATGAGAGCTCCGACAAACCATCCCATTCTCGGATTGTCCCCAAACAATCCAACCATCCCGATGGTGCCCGATGATGCGATCAGACACGCCGGATAACCGGCGATGCCAATGAATAAACGGACATTGTTACGCTCTGTATAATCTTGTGTAAGCTCTGCACCCAACGCATCCCAAGGCGCACACCAGAAGGAGTACCCTACCTGCAGGAGTATCGCCATCAGAAGGTAGTATACAAAAGCACCGGTTCCGCCGATATTAAGCGGCAGGAAAAGCAATACGGTAACAATAGCATATGGCAGAATCACGGCCTTCATGAACGGGCGTCTGCGTCCGTTCGGATTCGTTGAATTATCCGAGGCAAAACCAATCACAGGACTGATGACTGCCTGAGACAATACCGCCACAAAAGAAATGACACCCGCCAAGGCTGCAGAAAGACCCACAAAGTCAGTTAGAAAATAAACGAAATACGAGAAAAAAAGTGTATACGGAATCGAGTCACCGACCGTTCCGACGCCAAATCCAAGCTTTACCTTAAAAGGTAATTTGCCTGTATGAACGTTGTTTTCCATTGTGTCTACCTCCTTTAATTATTAAAGCAATATATATTTATAGGTAAAAGCAATATAGTTTCCTACATATATTATTTTAAAACAAAAGAAAACAACCAAACAGAACGTCGGTTGCTTAATGTGTGCAAAAAGTTGCTTTAACTCAGTAAAATATTGCTATTGATTGCAGAAAATTGCTCTCCTGCTTATTCTACGTCTTTTTCTTCCTTCTCGTCTTTCATCTTCCTGAACAACTGCTTGAAAAAGTCCGGAGAGCTCTTATAGGATTTGTCCTTTAGGGCATAGGTCTCCCCGCCATTTTTCGGCTTGATGACCGTCTCCCCCTTACTGCGCCGTTCCCGCTCAAAATCCTTCTGCAGATCTGCCAGCGTTACGATTTTGTCGTCGTTGTTACTCATGGTAGTTCGCTCCTTATGGGGGTATTATACCACTAAATAGAGCGCTGGCGGAAATCACAGGCATCCAGTCTCAATATTTCTCACCCGACTATGCTCTTATATGCAAAATCAGCAAATTCGGCATAGTAATCTCTATGAAAACTATGCTCTTTTATTCGAAAACACTGATTTCGGCATAGTTAGTCTCTTGAAAACTATGCCTTTTTATTCAAAAGCATTGATTTCAGCATAGTTGACCATTCGAAAACTATACCTTTTTATTTAATATCATTGTTTTCGGCATAGCACTCCTCTTGAAAACTATGCTCTTTTATCTGAAAACTACATTTTAGGTATAGTAATGACTTCGTAATTATATTTGGTTTATTGGTAGAGGCGGGTGGGATTGAACCACCGACCAGAGCTTTATAAGAACCCCACTCTTACCACTGAGTTACGCCTCCATGTTGGTGGTAAAGGCTGGACTCGAACCAGCAACGCCGGGATCTTCAATCCCGCGCTCTACCAATTGGAGCTACTTTACCATGGCACTCCACAAGAGACTCGAACTCTTATCAGCGGTTTCGTAGACCGCTGCTCTATCCTGTTGAGCTAATGGAGTATAATTGGCAGCCTCTGTTGGACTCGAACCAGCACCGCCGAAGTCAAATTCCGGTGTCCTCCCAGTTAGACGAAAAGGCTATATGGTACGTCCTCGCGGATTCGAACCGCGGACTCCCCGCGTATGAAACGGGCGCTCTAGCCAACTGAGCTAAGGGCGTATGGCACTCCACAAGAGACTCGAACTCTTATCCGCGGTTTAGAAGACCGCTGCTCTATCCAGTTGAGCTAATGGAGTATGTTGGTGATCCCAGCGAGAATCGAACTCAGCATTGCCAGAGTGAAAGTCTGGTGTCCTCCCTTTAGACGATGGGACCATATATCGGCTCAATGTTGAGCCGATATTCTATTCAGTTGTATGTTCATCCTTTGCCATCTGCTCATCATGTCAATTTGATTTGCAATATCCTCTGACGATTCCTCCTCATACACGAGGATGTCATCTACTGTTGTGCCGAGGACTGCTGCCAGGATCACGAGATTGTCGATTGACGGCAAGCAGTATCCGTTCTGCCATTTGTAGATGGCCTGTGGGTTTGTGAAGCCCATTACTGTCTGCAGATCCCTAACCGAGATTCCTGCTTTTGCACGAAGTTTTGTGATGTTTCGCCCGGTAGCCGCAAGGTCGATGACCGGGACTTTTGTTACACCGACCGATTTCTTATACATTTCATTTTCCTCCATAAAAAATCCGCTTATCTCTGTATGAGACAAGCGGATCTGATTTCTGTATTAACTGTCTGCGGTTCTATTCTATACGCCGCATATCTATCTTACCTGTCTCATTTTTGCACGCAAAGCTTTGCTCCTGATCTATGTTCCGATCGAAGCTTCTCTGTTCCATAAAGCGATTCATCATTTGTGCAAAAATCGACTTGTTCAACATTTCTTTTCCTTTCTGCTATTTGGCTTTTTCTGTTCTCAATATACCACCCTGTTTCGGCCTTGTATATTAACCCTGTGGTTTAATATTGGAGTGGGCAGCGGGATTCGAACCCGCACCCTGAGTTTGGAAGACTCACATGCTAGCCGTTAAACACCATGCCCACCTATGGAGCCAGAGAAGGGACTTGAACCCCCAACCTGCTGATTACAAAACAGTCGCTCTACCAATTGAGCTACTCCGGCGTTTTTCTGGGAGGAAGGACGGGAATCGAACCCGTGTCTCCGGGGCCACAACCCAGCGTTCTGCCATTGAACTACCATCCACATGTTGGTCCGAGTAGCAGGAATTGAACCTGCGACCTCCTGAACCCAAATCAGGCGCTCTACACAAACTGAGCTACACCCGGACGTTGGAGACGACACCCGGAGTCGAACCGGGAATCAAGGTTTTGCAGACCTTTGCCTTACCATTGGGCTACGCCGTCTCGTTATTTATGGTGCACTCTCTGGGATTCGAACCCGGACTGAACGATTTTTAAGACCGTTATCTCTGCCAATTGGATTAAGAGTGCTAATCTGGATATGGCGGAGGGAGCAGGATTCGAACCCGCGGGGCTTGCGCCACAACAGATTTCAAGTCTGCGCCGTTATGACCTCTTCGGTATCCCTCCGCATATGTGCTATCTATCATTCAGCACAACAATATCCTCTATTTTGACGTTCAGAACTACAGACAAAACGATCAGATTATCTATCGTTGGCATGGAAATACCGTTCTGCCACTTGTAGATGGCCTGTGGAGATGCAAAACCGAAGACGTTCTGCAGATCCCTTACGCTCATCCCTGCCTGCTCTCTGAGTCTGGTTATGTTATTACCAGTCGCAACCATATCAATGGTTGGCAACATCAGATTCATTTTATTTTCCTCCTATCTAAAAAACTGCCTATCTTCTCGATAAGCAGTTTTTCTTTTTTTCTATTACATTACAGAGCGTACTATCATCTGCTCCGCCCTCTTCCACTGCTTATCTTTTTTTGACATAACAAACAATCACTTCCGCCGCCATAGTTGAAGTGTGATCTATGTGTCTGTTCGATTGTCGGTAAGTATTGTCTGTTAAATATCATCTCTCAATGAAATCCTTTCACTTATTCTTTCCACAGTAGGTATGATAACACGTTATCATACCTGCCGCATTAAACCTGTAGTCTAATCACATCTCGCCTGTTGATGCGTGTCGTGATGCGTACAAGGCGCGGTTTTTCGTGCATGCAGGATTCGAACCTGCCACCCCCCCTGGGTATGACCCAGATATCCTCCACTAGGATCAATGCAGTATTCTGCCTTTGCTGTCCGCGCCTTTCATCATCGTTACAAGGCACTGCGTAGTATCCGCCGACTGAATCATCTTGATCGCTTGATTGCTGAATGTGCCTTTCATATTGTACAGTTTTTTATGCTGCGATGCTCGCATATCGCTCGCTGCCAATAACCTCCATCATGATGTCATATGGATTGTAGTTTCCGGAAGCGACCATTGAGAACAGTCTCGGTGTGCATCCGGATACGAGCACGACGCCCTGTTCGTTCATGGTTACCGGAACCTGTGCATTTCTGCTCTGTACGTTCCAGAACACCACCTGCGGCAGCTTGTAACCGAATTTGGTATACAACTTCTTCGCATACTCAAAGTTGGTGACATCTGCACCATCGGCACAATAGTCGAACTCCATATCGGATATGATATACAAAGTCTCCGGCAGGTCTTCCTGCGGCAATCTGTTCGCCAAGGCAACATCAAGCAAAAGCTCGAAAACTCTTTGTATATTCGTGTTGCTGATTTCGTTGAATCCCTCACAGTATACCGTTTTATCTACGATATCTTTTCCCTTGATCTCAACAAGCTGAGGAGATGAGGAGAAAGTGATGAAGTGATTTTTGAATGAACCGGTATTCCTTTCAGCGAAGTAGATTCCCAGTGAGATTGCTACTGCTTCAGGAATCGGAGTTCCACCCCAATACATGGACCCTGACCCATCAACAACTGCCAACGCGTTCCTTCCATCTGCAAAGTCTTCCAATGCGTTCCAGGAAATATTCATCGCCTTGCGCTGTTCTTTAGTAAAGTTTCTACGGTCAAGGATAGGCGCAATGATGTCATATGGCATCAGCGTCTTCGCATTAAGCTTCGCTTCGCCCTTCTCAACCTTGTTCAAAAACTCCATGTAACGTTCATTATCATTTCTGATGAACGCCTGTCTGTACTTGAACATGGCCTTGGACGGCTGCTTAGAATAGTCAAAGGAATAATCCTTTTCACGCAGGTTGTTCTCAATAATCTTAATCTGCGCTCTCAGCTTGCTCAGTGCCTTTCTGTACTGAGCGTCAGTCATATTGAGTGCTCTGGCAACCTTCTTCGCCTTTCTGACTGTTTCCGCATTGGATGCGTTGACAGATGGCAGCCACTTGGCCAGTAATGAAACGTTGCCGCCGTTTTCGAGCGCTGTCAGATCAATTGACAGCTGCTTTCTTATATATTCCAGAGCGCTTCCGTCGCACCCTGTATCCAAGAGCTCAACAACATCATCAAATCTACCGAATTCGGCGATTTGTTCAATGTTCTTGACTACCGACTCTTTATTGAAACCAGCGAGCCAGTTCATGATGACACGGAATACTCTTCTTTCACCGAGTCCACCACGGATATCCCTTGCATAAAACAGGATCTTCATGGCTAAATCCGGATTCTCGATATATGCCCTTGAAAAGCAGTTGATGATATCCTGGTCACATGTGTTTCGCATTGCTCCGATTCTTGCAAACAGGTCAAGACAATCAGACGCAGTGTTTCTGTACGTAACTGCTCCGTTCTCTGTATAGGTCTTATTCGCTTTTGTCTTCAGTAAATTCAGCATTTATATCACCTCTTTAGTATTTACAAGGCACGTTGTTTGAGTGCGGGAATTGGACCCGCGGCACGCGGATTAACAAACCGCTGCTCTACCGACTGAGCTAACTCGGATCATTCGTTGCTGTCCGTGCCTTTTTACATTCGAATAATAACAAGTCAATTGTTATTATTCATGAAAAAAAAGTTGCGAACGGCATTTCTCCAAAAAAGAAGCGGTTATTCAAACCGCTTCTGCATCTCTAGTCTCTTCCGAATCTGTCGTATGAAGTTTTTCGGTTCCTGCACTTTCAGCACCGGCCCGAAGCTCAGCACTCGTATCAAGAGCTCTGTCTCGTCATCCTTATCATACCAGAGTGTAATCTGATAAGTTTTATCATCCAGCTTCATGGTCTCTTTTCTCAGATGTGAGAAGTGCAGCATGACACGCTCAAGCGCATTCCTCTCATCCGTCAGCTCGATGACCAGTTTCTTCTTGCGGGCACTTATTTCCGATACTTCCTCTGGCGCGTACTCCTCAAGCAACGCACACTTCTTGATTCTGGCAATGTTGATGATATTGTTGTCCTCGACCCCGCATACGATCAGACGGAACTTATCGTCCTTCAGGGAGTATTCCATGCTCAAAGGCACACAAACCCAATTGTGTCTTCTCCCGGTGCCGCCTCTGAAGTTAACCTGGAGCTTTCGGTGTTCGCGTATTGCCTGAAGCGCTGTGCGGAAGTTCCTCACATAGTTCTCATCCTCATACGGATCCCCATCGGAATACTGGTCGAAATAGACAATCGCCCCGGGACGGTACAAAGGCTCTACATCCTCAAGCCCTTCTGCGGGCACATCAAACAAACGGATTCTCGGATCCTCAAGCAAAGCCTTCAGCCACCGCTTCTGCAACGTTGTCAGAGGCATCTTCGGTTCATGATGCAGCGGCGTTGTAAGTTCCTCCGTTAGGAACGGCCACTCACCGCTGTTCATGGCGCCCGGAATACTGAGCACGCTCTCTGCGAAAGCTTTGCTGTCTGTGATTTCATAGATATCCTGCTGCGTCAGTTCTCCGCGAACTGCGTACTTCAGGATTTCGGCGACAGCATTGTAATAGTTGCCGTATATTTCATTAAACAGCATCGCCTTCACCTCCATCCTTCAAGTACATCGCATACAAAGTTTCCAGATCCTTGTAGAACACCCGCTCAACTTCAGGATTGTCGCACTTCAGTTCCTCGATTCGACCGATAAACGTGCGAAGCCACGGAATCATCTCCGTCGCATCATAAACATCAATTACGAATCTGTACAGCTCATCACCTATCTGTTCCACATAACCCTGCTTACCTTCGCGGTTGAGTCTTTGCAGAATGTGTTTCTCCTGCCTCTTAACATGCAGCGTCATTTCTAGGTGATTCAGCGTTCTCTCCCGTCCTGCCGATGTATTCCAAAGGTGCGATGTAAACTCCTCCGCCGATTCCATCAATTCTGCCTTTCGAGATGCAAAGGCACCCTTTTCGGCTGACTGAATCCTGTCCAAACGGTACATATTAAAGGCCCTGCTGTTGCAATCTTTTGCAAGGAGATATCCGCGTCCGTTCTCTGTGCTAATGCAAATTTTGAACGGAATAACCTCATAATCTTTGACTATGCTTTTTCTTTTACTTTGAACCTTTATGGAAGACGTGCAATCATCTGTCATTGAATCAAGCAATGTACAGATGATATCGCTCTCCAAAGCATGCAGGATGTAGTGGTGCTTGTAACTGAACAAGTCGGGATGCTTTTGCATCTTATCCAGCAGGAAAGAGCCGATGACGCCGACCGGGTCCATCTCAGAGTAGAATGAGATGGCTTCCTGCCAATCATCCAGGCTGACGGTATCCTCAGAGCGGCTGTAGACGAGCTTTCTTCCATCCTTTTCGCTGACCAGGATTCCTGCTTTTGCATACTCCTTCAGTTTGTTTCTGACGGTCGCTTCATCAAACACCTTCGGATCGTCAAAGGCAGACATGTATTCCTCATCAATGAGATCTGTGATTTCGGAAACGCCGAGTTTCACGCCTGGCTGCAGGATGTCCAGAATGCAGAAATTCAAGACGATATCGTTGGCCGTAAAGCTTTTGGCTTTGAACGCGTTATACAGAGGATTGGCATCGACTTCAGCGCTGTCAACGGAAATAAAAGAGACCTTTCCGGACGGTTCCTGCCGGAAAGACATGTAGTCGCCGAGCCAGCTCTCGATGCGCCTGCGTTCGTTGTCGTAGCTGCGGGCGCTCTTGGCGTCGTACTCGTCTCTGGTTTTGAAGCCGTAGACGTAGAACTGGCGCATGTAGTCTCTTATTTTGTTGAAGTCTTTGATCAGTTCGCTGTAAGCCATTTCTTACCCTCT
Organism: uncultured Eubacteriales bacterium; assembly: GCA_902763505.1. Classification (GTDB taxonomy): domain Bacteria; phylum Bacillota; class Clostridia; order Peptostreptococcales; family Anaerovoracaceae; genus Lentihominibacter. Next base: position 94,523 of record CACWSO010000009.1, read on the forward strand.
CTCCATCACCAAAAACTGCTTCGGCGGAACGTACTCCTCATCGGTTTCCTCCGGCATCAGCCAATTCCTCCAAATATGTTCCAGAATCCAGGCGTCTTCCTGACGCATGTCCTCAATGAACTTTTCCTCCCCGACTCTTCGGAACCGCCAGACCATGACGCTCGGATAAGGTCTCTTGTATTCCGCAGCATGCAGCAGGACATAACCACCCTTTTCATCCCCATATTGTTTTCCAACCAAATGCCTTGATCCAAGCAAAAGGCATAAGGTGTCATACTCAGCAATGGCGATTTTTGCAATGATAACATCCTGCAGTTTGGTTGTGCCCGGTTCTAGGGCAACATGCCACATGTAGTTTTCCATTTGATTCACCTCCATCATACAGGCTTTAGCACCTTGCCGCTAAGGCAGGTTGCTGCACGATCATCGGGCCTGTCCCTAACGTGCTCTCTATGGATTGTTGTTATATTTTATCCCCTCTTGGGTAGGTTGAATGAAGAACTAAACCTCGACTGAAATATCGCTCAATAACACATCGACTCTCTGAGGTGTGAAAAAAGGCCTTTTAAGAGGTGCTTTTTCACAG
>CACWSO010000010.1 GCA_902763505.1 uncultured Eubacteriales bacterium
CTGCAGCCGCGCTACAATACAAAAGCCCCATTCAGTTCAAACATGAACGGGGCTTTTGATGTTTCTTTTTGCTGTCTACTTTTAGTTGACAGGTTCAGCTGATTGCGGCGCCTTCGTTGTTTTTGAGTAAATTATTCGAGTCCGTACTTACTCTTGAATTTCTCAACTCTTCCGCCTCTGGTGGCGAACTTCTGAGTTCCTGTAAAGAACGGATGGCACGCTGAGCAGATGTCTGTTCTGATTTCTGATTCAGTTGATCTGGTCATAAATGTGTTACCGCATGCGCAAGTTACTTTACATTCCTTATACTCAGGATGGATTCCTTTTTTCATGCTTCTCACTTCCTTTCTGCTCTCGCGAGCTTTCATAGAATATCACACTTTCCACCTGCGGTCAATAACTTTTGAAAGCAGTGATTTCTTTATTGTAATTGCCTGCTTAGGGCACATTTCCTGACAGCAATAGCACTTGATGCATTTCGAGTAATCATATGCTGCGATCCTTGCCTCGCCGGATTGTAAGATAGTGATGGCTTTGTCTTCAAGAGGACAGGTCTGCTCGCATATGCCGCACCCTATGCACTTGCTCGCTATGATGACGGGCTTCTTCTCGATGAAGCTGCGGAAGTAACGCATCATGCGTAACTCTCCTCTGAAGTCCTTGCCTCTCTGTACATTGAAATCTTTCGCTGCATATTTGATTTCCAGCTCGTCCTCTGTGATCACAGCTCCTTCCCGCTGCATCGGAACGCCGCCGAGGAGTATTTCAATATGTTCTTCATCCCATGTGCCGACACCTGCTTCCATGCAGGCCGTGTTCGTCGCGACCAGCTGAGGGTCCAGATAGATGAGTCTGCAGAACACAGCGTCAAGTGCAACCGGATCAGTTGATGCGAGAATGGCATACATCGGTCTTGGATCTCCCGATCCCGGTCCATTGCCTTCCATGGCAACGATGCCATCCATAATATGAAGGGTTGGTCTTACTACACAGTTCAGATCCGCCAGCATTCTGGCGAAGTGTTCGGGGCTCTGGAATTTGGCGTGAGACGCCGTCTTATTGATTCCGCAGATGCATCCGAACGTATTCTTCACGGCACCGGTGATTCGCTCCAGTTGATGTGTCTTCATCTTGCAGAGGTTGATGATGATTCCTGCCGAATCTTTCCCATCTGCGCCGGTTACCTTGACCACTTCATTGCAAAGCACAAAATGCTTCGCCGCTCTTCCCTTCGGATACGCGATCTCTGTTCCGTGTTCAAACTCTCCCGGTCTGATATTGAGCTCATCAGCCGCTGCTTTGATGCCGCACGTTTCTGCCGTCTTCACCATTCCCGGAACCGGGCTTCCTGGTGAATCGCCGTAGGCAAGATTGTTGTATCCTTCTTCCTTCAGCAGAGCGCCAACCGCCCGGAAAACTTCCGGGTGCGTTGTAATCGCCTTCTCCGGTGCCGCCCTGTAAAGCATATTCGGTTTCAGCAGTATCTCAGCATTTTTCCCAAATGCCTCTATCGCCGTTTCTCCTTCGAAGATGTGATCGAATCCACCCAAAAGCAGGACAGCCTCTCTGATAGCGTCCTGCACTTTGTCCGGTTCATATGAATCGCATCTTACAACCGCGACTTTTGACTGCTTGATTTCCATTATCGTTATCCTCTGATGTCATCCTTTGATTCCATAGAATCTCATGGCGTTATCTCTTGTGATAGCAGCCGTTTCTTCGAAAGTCAATCCCTTGATTTCCGCGACTTTACGTGCTGTGTATTCTACAAACAGCGGCGTGTTTCTCTTGCCCCGGAACGGTACCGGGGTCAAATATGGAGCGTCTGTTTCAACTAACAGCCTTTCGATTGGAACCGCATCGACCATTGCCACTGTCTTCTTGTTGTTCTTATAGGTGACTGGTCCGGCAACACTTAAGTATGCCCCCAATTTCACGTACTGTTTTCCAAGCTCCGCCGACCCTGAAAAGCAGTGCAGCAAAACGCCCGCATGTCCAAAATGCTCCAGGCGCTCTTTTGAAAAGGCCCCTTCTTCCTTGAGGATGTCCATTACTTCCTGATCCGCCTCGCGGGCATGGATCGTGATGGGCATCATCAGCTCATTGGCCAGTCTGATTTGTTTCCTGAACCACTCCCTCTGTACATCTCTGTCGCTGAGATCATAGTGGAAATCAAGGCCGATTTCGCCGATGGCAACAACCTTTTCATCCGCTGCCAGTTCTCTGATTTCTGCCAGCTTGTCATCGTCCATCGTCTTCGCATCATGAGGATGACATCCGACGGCAGCATAACACCAGTCCCAGCTGCGTGCGTGCTCTGCAGCCATCTGCGAGCTCGGCAAATCAAAGCCGATATCTACCGCGCCTGACATCTTGCCGCTCCGTACTGCATTATCTACAGCACTGAAGAGAGCCTGGCGTTCCAGGCTCGTTAAATCTTCATTATTAAAATGTGTGTGTGAATCGAATAACATGATTCGAGTTCCCTTCGAAATTATTGTGCCGCGTCCGCAGCTTCCGGATCTGCTGCTGCCGCATCCTGTGTTTCAGGATCTACCACATCAGGCTGCTCCGCATTTTCGTCAATCGTGTCTTCGTCTACCGGTTCCGCGATCGTTCCCTCTACATCTGTTGACGTAGGCACGAATTCTACAATCTGATCTGCTTCCTTTGACGCATCTACAGTATACCACGTGCCGTCAAGGCATACCTCGATCCAAGCGTGGGTGACGCCTGCTTCATCTTCAACGGTCATGATGGAAGCTTCTAATCCTTCTTCCACGCAGAGCTTGTAGATGAATGCTGCGTAGTACTGCGTTTCAGCACAGTCAATGCCCTCTGTTTCCGCATTGGCTCTTACCTTTGAAACCATGTAGACCATTTTATCGTAGTCAGAGACATCCTCTGCTTCGCCGATATTCTCATCTACATTCTGCTCAACGAAATCATATTCGCCGCCCAGCTCTTCGATTCCTTCAGGCTCTGTTCCGATACCCATGGCTGCAAGTTCCCCGCATCCTACGGATGACGTGTTGCTGCCTGTGAAGAGAATTCCGTTGGCGTCATCATAGTTAGGAAGGCCGTATCCCTGAACATATTTGTATCCTACGGAGAATGTTCTGTAGCCGACGGCGTCACTGTAGTTACCTTCAATTGTCTTGATTGTATTTCCGCTGACACTGGCAACCAGTCCTGTATGATCCGGCACACCGTTTCTGTTCCAGTCGAAGAAGATGACATCTCCCGCCTTTGGAACGTAGTTGGCTCCTGCACCATACTTGTAGTTGCTGACTTTGCTGTTCTTATATGCATTGATGACGGATGGACAGTAGCTGCCTCTTACAATGATGGATGTCGTTCCCGACTTGATTGCAACAGCTGATACGAATATCGCGCACCACGGTGTCGTGTAGGAGAACTTCGTGCCCATGTTAGAATTGTAGAGATCTACAATCGGCTTATTGGACTTGTTTGATTCCTTGCATCCCAGCCATGCTACCGCAGTGCTGACAACAGCATTTCTGCTGAATCCAACGGAACTGAAATCACCATATATTCTTGCGTTTCCAACGGTCTTGTAGGCACGGACTCTGTAGAAATACGTCAGTCCGTATGCAACGTTGTAATCGTTGAATGCAGCGCCGGCCGCATTTCCGACATTTGTGTAGCTGCCGGAGGACGATCCTGTCGCTCTGTATACCTCGTAGCCTGATGCGCCGGAAACAGGCGCCCAGCTGAGTCCAATGTAGTTGCTCTGCGATGCTGCGGAAACGCTTGAAACTTTAGTAATCGACGCCTTCATTCCCATCGGAATGCCGCCGTAGTAGCTGTACTTCTTCTTACCGCTGACTGTTCTGTACGCACGAACCTTGTAGTAATACGGTTTGTTGACAGCAGTCGAAGTGTCTGAGTATGCATTGGACTTCAGCGTCTTCACCTTGCTGTAGCTGCCCTGCGCACTGGCCGCACGGTAGAGCTCATATCCTGATGCGCCGCTGACTGCCGGCCAGCTGATGTAAATGCCGCTGGTGGAAGACGTTGCTGAAACGGAAGGCGTTGACAGTCTCGGTGTGCCTGCCAGGCCAGCCGTAAACTTCGTATAGATCTTCTTTCCGTTGGACTTCTTATAGGCTCTGACCTTGTAATAGCAGGTTCTGTTCAGCGTCAAACCAGTCCTCTTGATGTATGTGCTTGTTGTCGTCTTCAGCTTTGTGTATTTGCCGCCCTTCTTGAAAGCTCTATACACTTCATAGCCGGAAGCTCCCGGATAGCTGTTCCAAACAAAGGTCACAGACTTGTACGTTCTGGCGGACATTTTGTATCCGCTGATCTTACCGTCCGAAAAATTCGTCGCATAGACGTTGGATGTGTTCAACGGCATAAATGCGATACCGATTGCCAGCGACAGTGCGATTACAAGCCCAGCTTTTATGTTCTTCTGTAATGACTTTTTCATAATTCCACCTATCATCACTATAATTTGTGTTACCGGCCGACCGGAGCTTCTCCCCGGCATGCGGTCTTTTATGTAACAGGATTGCCGTCTTCGGCAATCGTTGAAACGAATTCAACGCGTTCTTTACCGTCTACGAGATTATCTGCAAAGAGCAGCATGCCCTTTGATTCTATTCCGCGGAGTTTTCTCGGCGCCAGATTGGCAACGACCACAACCTTCTGCCCGACACATTCCTCCGGCTTGAAGTATTCCGCGACTCCGGAAACGATCTGTCTCTTTTCGGTTCCCATCTTGACCTGGAAAACAAGCAGCTTGTCAGCCTTTGGATGCTTCTCAGCTGAGAGAATCGTTCCGACCCTCAAATCCAGTTTGTCGAAGTCGTCGTAGACGATTTCATCCTTCAGTTCAAGCGGAATGTTCTCCTCGCCCTTTTCACCAGCTGCCTTTGCACCGAGTGCATAGAGTTCTTCAAGCTCCTTCTCAATGTCGAGTCTAGGGAATATCGCCGGTCCTTTCTTGACTTGTTCACCGCACATCGCTTCGAATGTGAACGCATCTTCCCAGGCTACATCTGCATACCACAGACCCATCTGCTTTCTGATGGCATCCGATGTCGTGTGCATGAATGGATGTATCAGAACGGATACGATTCGAATCGCCTCTGCCAGATTGTGCAGTACATTGTCAAGGCGAGGTTTGTCCTCTTCGTTCTTGGCGAGTACCCACGGCATCGTTTCGTCGATGTATTTGTTGGCACGGCGTACGACGACCCAGATCTCTTCCAGTGCCAGATTGAACTTGAAGTCATCCATCTGCTTGCCGACTTTATCCGCTGCGGAGATGGCGATCTCCTTGAGCTGTGCGTCGTAATCAACACCATCTTCTCCAGGAACACACTTGCCTGCGTCTGTGATGTCCGGAACAATTCCGCCATTGTATTTCTCTATCATGCTGACCGTTCTGGAAACCAGGTTGCCCAGGTCGTTTGCCAGATCGTAGTTCAGCCTCTTCAGCATTACTTCATTTGTGAAAACACCATCCTGTCCGAAGGTGTACTCCCTGAGCAGGAAGTATTTGAGCGCATCGATTCCGTACCTGTCGATGAGAACAACCGGGTCGATGACGTCGTTGCCCTTTGCTGCCTTTGATTTAGAAACTTTCTCTCCTCCAAGGAGCAGCCATCCGTGTCCTCTTACCTGCTTAGGAAGCGGCAGGTCTGCACTCATCAGCATTGCCGGCCATATGATGGAATGGAATCTTACGATTTCCTTACCTACCAGATGTACATCTGCCGGCCAGTATTTGTTGTACTTCTCCGGATCGTCCGGCCATCCTAAAGCCGTGATATAGTTTGAAAGTGCATCGAGCCATACATATATTACGTGCTTTTCATCGATCGGTACCGGGATGCCCCAGTCGAAGGAGGATCTGGAAATGCACAGATCTTCCATCCCCTGTTCGATGAAGGCAATCATCTCATTTCTTCTTGCTTCCGGTTCCAGGAATTCCGGTGTCTCTCTGAATATTCTCAGAAGCTCGTCGGAGTACTTACTGATTTTGAAGAAGTAAGCTTCTTCCTGCGCCTTCGTTACTTCTCTGCCGCAGTCAGGACAGTACTTGCCGTCTACCAGCTGATTCTCTGTCCAGAAGGATTCGCAAGGCGTGCAGTACCAGCCTTCATAGGTGCCTTTGTAGATGTCACCCTTTTCGTACATTCTCATGAAGAGTTCCTGGACTCTTTTGATGTGTCTGTCCTCCGTTGTCCTGATGAAATCATCATAGGATATCTCCATGGTCTTCCACAGATCCTTGATTCCAGCGACTACTTCATCAACATACTGCTGTGGGGTCACGCCCTTCTCCTCTGCCAGAAGCTGAATCTTCTGTCCGTGTTCATCAGTGCCTGTCAGAAACATGACGTCATAACCCTGAAGTCTCTTGAACCGGGCCATAGCATCTGCCATGACCGTACAGTACGTATGCCCTATATGAAGGTTCGAGCTAGGGTAATAAATTGGTGTGCTGATGTAATAAGTTCCTTTGTCTGCCATTTCACGTTTCCTTTCTCCGGTGCGAATGGGCACCGGTATGCCCGCAGAGGGCACTGGTCCTTTTTTATTGAACGCTTACAGTTCGTCGTCAATCGTAGTTTCTCTCCAGATCTGTTTCTCTGTGTAAGCGATAATGAGGTCTACTGCGTCTTCCAGTTCAAGATATCCGCTGTCCAGTGAGAGATTGAAGTTGACATGATCTCCCCACTTGCGGCCTGTGTGGTATGCATAGTAGTTCGCTCTCGCCTTGTCGGCGCTTCTCATGATCTTTCTCACCTGATCAGGTGGATCGCCGTACTCTTCTACGGCTCTCTTGATTTTGTCAGCCTCTTCCGCATAGATGAAGATATTGGTTGCGTATGGAAGTCCTCTCAGAATGTAGTCTGCGCATCTTCCAACGATAACGCAGGAGCCTTCTTCCGCAATCTTGCGGATAGTGTCGAACTGCGCCAGGAAGAGTCTCTCATTCAGACTGAGTGATTCCGGGCCTGCCTCTCCTGTGCCCATAGCGGACGCAAGGCTGTAGAGGAAGCTGTTCTTCGCCTTCTTCTCCTGTCCCGCAAACATATCCTTATCATAACCGGATTCCTGGGAGATCCTCTCATTGATAGTGTCTCTGTCGTAATATGGAATCCCGAGTTTCTCCGCAAGGCGCTTACCGATAAGTCTTCCGCCGCTTCCGTATTCACGGCTGATTGTGATTACTTTTTTCTTGTTTTCGTTATTCATGGTAGTATCTCCTATCATATTTCCATATCTTGTAAGCATTCTATCATAGAAAGAGCCCGTATTTTCTTAAAATATACTAAGGTTACAAGCACACCAAGCCTTTCGCGGTTTTTATGTGGACAATAAAAAATCCAGCAGACCTGCTGGATTCTATCATCATATAAACTAGAACTGCTCGTATCCTGTGAACGAACCATCCTCCACAAGGAGAACATACCCATGACCCGGGTCCGGGATCCACTCGAAGAAATTCTTGTACTCTCCCGGCCATATGTAATCCATGATTCCGGATATGACACCGCCATGGCAAATACAGATGGTCATTGCTTCCTTTTGGTGGTTTCTCAGCTTCAACATGTACAGTTCGTTCCTGATCGTCAGCTCGTCGAAGCCTCTCCTGATCCTCTTCGTAAAGCTATCGATGCTCTCTCCTCCCGGAGGAGCCTTACCGGAATCCTCTGCTGTGATCCACTTCTGATATTCGGGAACGCTGTTGAGCTCTTCGTACGTGTGCATCTCAAATTCACCGAAGTCCAGTTCTCTAAGGTCTTCGATAACGCCATGCTCTCTGTCACCGTAGACAATGCGCAGCGTCTGTTCCGTTCTCAGCATTCCCGTCGTATAAAACTGGGCGGTTTCTGAGATTGGATACAGCCCTTCCTCTCGTTGCTTCTCAAGCAAGTGCTTTCCTCGTTCGGACAGAGACACATCGGTACTGCCGTAGTACATATGCATCTCATTTCCTTCTGTAATGCCGTGTCTGATGAGCACTATCTTTGACTTCATTTGATCCTCTTTCCTATGCCGCAGAAAACCCTGTGTACCTGATCCGCTTCCTTTGCCAGATAGATCATGAGTCTTCCGTTGGCTTCTCTTGCTGCTCTGACTTTGCTGTCTATTGGGACGACGCCCTGTGATACATCCGTAACGATGAGAATGTTATTCTCCCACTGCTCCCGCCGGGATGCGAAATATTCTGATGGCTCCGCGCCCTGCTCTGCGCATCTCGATACGAAGCCTTCAATGCCCGTTACGACATCCTTGCTGAAATCCGGTTCCCCCGCTTCAGAGATGTCGGAGACAGTTTTTGCTCCAAATTCCTGCAGCGCATATTCCGTCTTTCCCTGATAGGCTCCTCCAAATACAAATATCATTTCCACTCCTCTGTGATTCCGTAAGTAACTTCCGTGACCCTGTCGCATACTTTGGCCAAAGCCCTGTCCGCATTCGCCAGCGCACGCCTGTAATGTTCTGTTGATGGATTGTATCCGCCTTTGTCACCGTATATGCCATCGGAAACGAACACCACTGAGCCGCCTGCTTCCTTCACAGCCGATGCAAAGGCAACAAGTTCTCTTCTGACTCTCTCCGGCGCGTCTTCGTCTTCTCCTAAAAACGCAATGCGCCCATCTTTCAGCGCAACCGGAAACATCTCATTTTCAAGGACCGCCGTCACACTGTCCAGCAGGAAGCTCCCCCTAAGGTCTACATCATCTCTATCTATGAGCGCCGCAATGTTCTTTCCCTGTTCAAGAGTCTCAAATCCCCATCCGTCTCTCTCTTTGAGATGCCGCCGGATCCTCGCCCTGTCCTCTTCATCGTGGGGAATCATGGTGGCGATATAATAAAGCGGCCCGCAGGCCGCAAGTTCTGATGCGATCCGCTGGGCATACATGGATTTCCCGTTTTTACATCCGCCGCTTATCAATACGTTCATTTTTTCTTCCTATATAATCAGTGCCATCACCAATACGCCGAATAGTTCGGAAATGGTGATCATATGTCCTGAAACATCTCCGTTCATTCCGCCGAGCTTCCGGCAGTCATAGCTGCAGGTGATAAAAGCTGCCACCATGACAGTAAGCACGATGATATTGCTGCGCAGTTCCGCAATCAGCGCCCACCAACTGAAGTTCGCCATGATGAGTTCGCTGGCTCCCAGAAAAACGATCAGGATTACAATTGCCGGAATCGTCTCCGAGGCTTTGCCAGGTACGCCCAGCTGGCTGTACTGGCTTGTCTCCATCGGATTTCTCATGATGACTTCCAGCGCGCTTACGGTTCTGGAGGCTGTGAAAATCACAACGAGGAGGCTGCAGCTTTTGAGACTGAAGTGCGGCGCGATCTCCGCCATGGCTCCTGTAAAAACAAGAAGCATAATGCAAAGGCAGATCACCGCAAAAGCACCCGTATGGGGATCCTTAAGAATTCTGCGCCTCTCTTCCATCTGCGGATGTCTCGGCATGATGGCATCACTGCAGTCCATAAATCCATCCACATGAATGAATCCCGTCAGGAGGAAATATGCACCGGTCAATAGTGCGCCGCTCAGGAAACTGCCGCAGCCAATGACGCTGAGCAGCCACCAGCAAAGGCACAAAACCATGCCGATGAGCGCGCCAATAAGAGGCAGCATGACTACCTGCGCCTTGCGGTCTTCCATTCTCCACTCTTTATAAGGGCATGGTATCCAACAGAACATCCCCCATGCCATTAAAAATCCTCTGATGTATTTCATCTTCGTACTCGTAATTTGTTCCTTTATTTCTGAAACGTTTCTTCCTGTCTTATTTCCTCGAGATAATCATCGTTGATTTCTGCCTCATCAAAGGTTGCCATGTCCGCCATCACATCACAAGCACCTCTGATGATACTGAACGCGATCGGGCAGCCGCTTCCCTCCCCGAGTCTCATGTCCAGGGAAAGGAACGGTTTGAGTCCCAGCGTTTCTATGGCCAGAGTATACCCTTTCTCGAAGGACTTGTGTGAAGCAATCATATAGTCCGCGGCAGCAGGCGCAAACGTATACGCCGCCAATGCTGCCACGGCGGAAATATATCCGTCTATCACAACCGGCATTCTGTTTATCGCTGCGCCCAGATACGCCCCTGTCATTGCGCAGATATCAAATCCGCCCATGCGGGCGAGGACATCCAGCATCTGCGGTACTCTTACTTCCTCTGGGGCGTTCAATACGCCGCCTGCAGCCTGATATTCTCCGGAAACCTGATCAACGATTTCTTTCTTCCTGGCAAACCCGGTGTCATTGACGCCGCCGCCTCTCCCGACCGTGTATTCTGCCGGCTTGCCGGTTACGGCGGACAGAACCGCTGCGCTGGTGGTGGTGTTCCCGATTCCCATTTCACCGACGCCCATAATGCTGAATCCTTCTCTGGACACGGCATCGGCCATCTCTATCCCAGCTGCAATTGCTTCCAGCGCTTCTTCTTTTGTCATGGCCGGGCCCTCGGCAAGGTTGTCCGTCTCCCCGATCTTCCGTAGGCGTCTGTCGACGATTTTGTGTGTGTCTTCAAACGGGGTCTGGGAGTACAGTTCTGCCGGAATCGAATCTTTCACGCCAACATCGACAATCAAAATCTCACTGTCATAGCTTCTGGCAAGGGCGCCGACGCCCGTCAGCCTCCTTGTGAAGTTGATGGTCTGTGCTCTTGTGACCGACTGCGGCGCGGAAGCAACGCCTTCCCGCACAACACCATTATCCGCGCAAAAGACAGCAACACAGCCCTTGCCGATCCTGTTGATTTCCTTCCCCGTCATCCCGGCGATCCGTATGGAGATCTCCTCAAGGCCGCCCAAGGACCCCGGCGGTTTGGCCAATGAATCCTGTCTTGCTTTTGCGTTTATAATAGCCTGCCTGCCGGCAGGCTTTATGGATTTGATGATTTCATTCAGTTCTGCTGCATTCATGATTGTCTGTTATTTAAACCTAAAGCATTTGCCGCATACTTCCGGAACCGGCGTTGTCTCGTTCAGTGTTCTGCAGTATGCGCTGCATTTATTTCTGTCGATGCCGTCTGCGGTGATTGCCCCGCCCGGGCAGACCGCGATCATCTCTTCACTGCACGGGCCTTCATGCAGACAAGGGTCGATGAGTTTTTCAAGAGCCTTCTGCAGTTCCTCACCTTCTAACATCTGCGGTTTGTCTGCATACATGCCGTCGGTGATCATGCCTCCGACGCGTCCGCCGTAGTTCCCATTCATATGGAAGGAACCGGCCGGACCCATTTCCCCCATTCCGGCAATTGCCGCGGCAAACTTATAAGACCAGTCCTCCCGGCAGTGCTCATCATCCCAGGAGACCATATTGCTCAGATTGGAAATGAGTCTTCCCTGGCCGACGATGACCTGCCTTATGGTCTGATTGACCGCCATGGCAAGCCAAAGAGATTCGTAATAACTGCGCACCCATTCCTCTGTCGGCGTCTCGCTCTCTTCATTCGCCCTGACGATATCTTCCTCAAAAGGAAGATAGTACAGAATGATGGTTCTGCCGGGACGGTATATTTCTCTCGGGTGACCATTGAATCCCCTGGCGAAAAGCATATCAAAACGCACGTCATCGACACTGACGTATCCTACGACCGGTTCACCGAACCGGCATGTGATATCCTCTCTCTCCTGAAACTGTTCAACGGCGCCGCGTATTTCCTTCTCGAGCTTTCGCTTTAAGTGTTCTACGTCCATCCGTTACCCTTGCTCCTTATTCCCCTTTGTTTGCTTTTTCCAGCTTCTTGAGATGCTTGATCTGCTTCTTCTCGATCTTCTTCAGCTTTTTCTCGAGCTTGGCAGCTTTTTTCTCAAGCTTGTTTGCCTTCTTACGGGCTTTCTTGCTGAGTGCAACGATGTCATCTTCGTCAGGCTTCTTCATGAGCGCCATGATACCGCCGTTCTTGCTGATGCCTTTGGCTCTCTCCGCCTGCTCCTTCGCCAGATTGCCTGCTTCTGCAGTAAACTCCTTGATCGTCGGAGCGAGTTTATCTTTGACCTCTGCTGCTTTCTCTTTCACTTCTGCCGCTTTGTCTACGACCTCTGCCGCTCTGTCTTTGACCTCTGCCGCTTTGTCCATGGCTTCTGCCGCCTTGTCCTTCGCCACTGCGGTCACTTCCATAGAAGCAGCCTTATCCTTTGCTGCCCCTGCTTTTTCCTTGAATAAATCTAAAAAACTCATCTTTGTTTCCTCTTGTCTCAGATACGGATTTTATTTGAGCAGCTCCTTCAGCAAGCTGAGCAGCTGCAAATCGTCTTCTGTTACTTTCACTCCTGTCTTATACTCGGTGCCGTCCGGATATCTGACCGCTATGGCAACTTCTTGTCCCGGCTCAGGATCTCTGCTGTTCAGATTATCGATAAACGGCTGAACCGTCGGGTGGTTTGCCAGGAATTTGTTTTTTGCTGAGTTGAATGTTAATAGTGACTGGAAATTCAACATGGTTCTTCTCCTCCAATACGAAAAATGCGGTGCGCCGCAAGGCGTACCGCATCTTATGTAAGCCAATTATTTTACAGCGTCCTTCAGAGCTTTTCCAGCCTTGAATGCAGGAACCTTAGTGGCCTTGATCTTAATCTCTTCGCCAGTCTGAGGATTTCTAGCCTTTCTTGCTGCTCTCTTTCTAGTCTCGAAAGTTCCGAATCCGATCATCTGAACTTTGTCGCCCTTCTTCAGAGCTTTTGTCATTTCGCCGAATACTGCTGCAACTGCTGCGCCGGCATCTTTCTTTGACAGGTTAGCTTCTTTTGCTACTGCTTCGATTAATTCAGTTTTATTCATTCTTTTTTCCTCCACTATTATTGTAATTGGTTTACTGACATTGTAAACGCAGCCCCTGCTGCAACGCTATTATAGCATAGCGCAAACCGTTATGCAACAACGCTCTTGTTCATTTTGCCTTTTTCGTAACCGCCTAAATCAAGTGCCGCATAACGGAATCCGAACCCCTTCAAAGCCTCTTCAAAATCTGCCGGAGCGGCGTCCCTTTTTCCGCTGATGAGCATCTCCATTTCATTTTGTTCCAGTTCAACTCTTGCCATCAGACCCTCGGAAATCTCGTGACATCTCACCCGGACCTGTGAGAATCCGCGGTCTTTGAAATACCGCTCCGCCGCATAGATCATCTTCAGTTTCTCTTCGGTGATTCTTTCGCCGTACGGAATTCTTGTGACAAGACATGCAAAGGCAGGCATCTCCGCTTTATCCGCCGCGGCGTCGATGCCGACTGCCGCGAGCGCCTGTCTGATCTCCGCCTTCGTCAGGCCTGCTTCCTTCAGCGGACTTGCAACGCCCAGCTCCTGAATGGCCCTGTGACCCGGACGGTAGTCTTCCATGTCATCCAGATTCGTGCCGTCTGCCAGAACACTTCCAACCATATCCGCCCGCTCTTTGAGCGTCCCGAATATCGCCTTCTTGCAGTGATAGCATCTGTCCTGCGGATTGTCTCTGATGACATCGAGCACATGGGAGACGTCCATCTTCTTGTGGGCGATGGACAGGCTGTCGCAGAAGCGTTCCGCAAATCCTGTCTCATCGGCTGCGAACTGCGGACCTATAGCCGTCATGGCCGCTACGTTGTCGGGACAGCCCGCCTCCCGATATGCCTTCAGCGCAAAGGCGAGAAGGAAGGTGCTGTCCACGCCGCCTGAGAACGCGACGATCATCTGCCCGTATCCCAGGACGATCTCCTCCAGCTTCTTTAACTTCTCTTCAAGGGTTGTTTCCATTCTATCCGTCGCATTAGACATCTCTGTTTTCTCCCATATTACAGTTTCAGCTGGTCATAGCCAGACAGGAAATCCATCATGATCTTCTGTATCTCTTTGCAGCCGCCCTTTTCGTCTGACGCCATGTTCATCGGCAGAAGCGGGTCGTGCAAGGACTTACGAAGCAGACACCAGCCTTGCGCACCGCATCCGTCCGAATCGAAATTGATTCTGACGCCTTCATAATTCGGCTCTTCCAGGGAAAGCCCCTCTGTTGCCTTTGCATATTCGGCAAGATCTGAAAGGACTTTGTCTCCGTACTCTGCAAACTCCTCGCAGAGAATCGGAATTCTGATCTCCTTCTCATCCGCCGGATCCTGCAGCTCGGCGATGACGCTGTCGATCTTCTCGCCCTGCCGGAAGAGCTTCGCCGCCTTGATGACGATCTTTGTCGCCAGATATGCGCCGTCGTCCAGGAAGTAGTTCTCCTTCAGAGCAGCGTGGCCGGATGTCTCGATGGCGAGCTGGGAGTCGATTCCCTGCTCGTTGAGTTCGATGGCTTTGTTGATGACGTTTCTGTATCCTCTTCTATATCTGAAGTGCTTCAGTCCCAGTTTGTTTTCGATAAACTCCGAAAGCTGACGGCTTGTGATGCTGTCTGTCACCACGGTTGTCCCAGGGTGTTCTTCCGCAACGAGTGCCGCCGCCATCGCAACGATACCGTTTCTGGCAATTTCCCTGCCGCGGCTGTCAACAGCGGCAGAGCGATCAACGTCCGTATCGAAGATGAGCCCCAGATCCGCACCGCTTGCTACGGTCTGAAGGGAGATTGCGTTGATAGCCTCCTTGTCTTCAGGATTCGGCGCATGGTTTTCAAACATACCGTCCGGCTCCAGGAACTGGCTGGCGCTGATGTCCGCCCCGAGCGGTTTCAGCACTCTTGTGGCATAAAAACCGCCGCCGCCGTTTCCTGCGTCCACAACGATCTTCATTCCCTCCAATGGTCTTTCGCCGGCGCCGACGCCGTCGATGATGAGGTTTTTCAGGAATTCACAGTACGGCGTCATGATGTCGTTCTTCTCTGCTTCGAACACCAGCTTTCCGAGTCTGTGGGTCTGCTGTCCTGCTTTCGGCGGGTTGCCGAGTTTGGCGATCTGTGCATTCTTATCTGCAGCATATTCCAATATAGTCGTGATATCTTTTTTATTGAGTCCGCCTTCCCTTGTGAAGAACTTGAACCCGTTTCTGTTGTACGGCAGATGGCTTGCGGTAATCATCACGGTTCCGTCGCAGGCGAACTCCTCGAAGACAGTCGCCATAAACATCGCCGGCGTCGAAGCATACCCAAAGTCATAGACTCTGCACCCGTACTCTCCGAATCCATCCATCAGTCCGTCAAGAAGTCTCGGTCCGGATGTCCTCGGATCTCTTCCGATTGCCAGAGTCATATCTTCAGGCTTGATGCCTTTCTTCTCTGAAAGCCAGGCGATGAAACCTATGGCGATTTCCTTCGCCTCTCCTTCTCTGAGGCTCAGGTTCTCACCTGGTACGCCTGTCAGAGAAACGCCTCTTATATCGCTGCCGTTCTGTAGTTTTAAGTACTTCTCTCTCATGTCTTCTCCTCGCTTAAGTGGCTGAATACGATAAAAGGTGTCATTTCTGACACCTTCTGAATGCATCTTTTTTCGCGGATCCTTACACGTGTCTCTGCTGTACGCCTTCTTTCACAACAAGTTCCTTGAGCCTGTCGATGTGTATGTCTGCCGCAGCGCGGGCCTTGTCGGCATTGCCTTCTGAAATGGCTGCCACGATGGCTTCATGTTCTTCCGGCATATTCTCCGCGCGTCTGAAATTATCATAATAAATGTATCTGAATCTGAGAACCAGCTCCTGCAGCTGCTCGATCATCTGGACGAGAATCTTGTTGCGGCAGGACTCTACTATAATATGATGGAATCTCGTATCATATTTGATCATGTCTTCCATTTTCCCGCTTTTTACGGCTTCATTATAGCTGTTAGATACCTCTCTGAGCTCTTCCATCTTCTCTTCCGTCATTCTGTTGGCTGCGAAGTATGCCGCGAGGCCTTCCAGATCCTGTCTCACTTCAAGAATCTCCACCATGTCTTCTGTGGAAATCATGGAAGCATAGGCGCCTCTTCTAGGCTCAATGGTAACAAGACCTTCCTTCTCGAGCTTTCTGATGGCTTCTCTGATCGGCGTTCTGCTGACGCCCATCTCCTCAGCAAGCTCTACTTCCATCATTCTTGTTCCCGGAATGATGGAGCCCTTGAGGATCTGCATCTTCAGTTCCTCATATACCATCTCTCTAAGTGGCTTGTGATTTTGAATATCGAAGTTTAACATTCTAATTCCCCTGATTCTTTATCTATTGCAATTCTCAGTATGTCGTTCTTGTCCAGAAACTCTCCCTGTTGATCTTTTTCATCTCTTCACAGATCGACCGGGACTGTTTGATGCTGTCGGTAAGACCGTAGACAGATGGTCCGCTTCCACTCATCAGAACCGCATGTCCGGAGCACAGCTCCTGCATCTTGTTCTTTGTATACACAACTGTAGGATACTCCTTTAATGTGTAATTTTCAAGTACATTGACCATGTTTTTTTCTATCAGCGAATCGTCTTTTGTTTTTAAACCTTCTATCATTTCCGCCGTATTCGGACGCGCGGGAATCTCTATGCTGTCGATGCCCTGGTATGCTTTCGCCGTAGAAACACTGACCGGCGGCTTCGACAGGACAAGATGGCTTTCCAGACCCTTGAGCGGCTCAAGATCCGTTCCTGTTCCTGTCGCCAGCGCGCAGTGGCAGGCTAGCGGATCTCCCGCAAATCTCTCCTTGAGCGCCTCGTTTTCCGCAGCCTGTCCCATGACGCAGAACGGAACATCAGAACCGAGCTCCGCTCCTGCTCTGCAAAGTTCCGCAAGGCTCAGATCCATTCCCCAAAGAACATTCAGCCCGTGGAGAACAGCGGCACCGTTGCCGCTTCCGCCTGCGAGCCCTGCTGCAACGGGAATCCGTTTCTTGATATTGATATCCAATCTGCCTCGCAAATCACTGTCCCCTGCAATCTTCTGCATTACGAGAGCTGCTTTGTACGCCAGATTTCTTTCGTCCGTCGGCAGATACTTTCTGTTTGTTTTCAGGTTGATTTCGAACGCATCCGCATCGGCGGTCCACTTCATATCAATATCATCGCACAAGAGGATCTGCTGCATGACCATTTCTACCAGATGCATGCCATCCTCTGTAACGCCCTTGATGTCCAGGGTCAGATTGATTTTCGCATATGATTTGAGTCTCAGGTCCATTTCCTTTTCCCTCCGCTTCTCGGTCAAATTATAACATAAAAAACCCGGAGCTGTCCGAGCTGTCGGACTGTTCCTCCGGGTTTCTGTTCTCTGTGAGTGCGGCGCTATTTATTTCTTCTTCTTGCCTTTGCCTTTGTTCTTCTTATTTCTGCTCTTGCCGCTCTGGTTCTTTGGATTCGTCGTTCCCTTGTTGCTCTTGATCTCTCTCTGATCAGCGGCTTCGACCTTGTGGCCGGCGTCTGTCACGACCTTCAGCCTCAGATCGCTTCCCTTGGCGCTGATCGGACGAGGTGAAGAAACTCTCTTGTTGGATTCTCTCCTGATCTTCTCGATGATCTCTGCCTCGATGGCGGCTTCCGCTTCCTTCTGCTTGCGGATGGCTTCTTCCTTCTTGGCTTTCTTCTTGTTCTCCTTAGCAACGACTTCCGCAACGGATTTGCCTGATTTCTTGGCTTCCTTATAAGGGTTTACGCCTTCCTTGAACTCACGCTCTTCCTGTTTTTTCTTCTCTGCCTTCTTTGTGCTTCTCAGTGTGAAGAATACCATTCCGACCATCATCAGAACCATGAGGACCATGTAGATCGCCGTGGATCTTCCCTGGTTGATGGTCTTCATCGTTACTGTGACCTTCTGTCCGGTTGTGGATCCATCGGTTGCCTGAAAGTTTCTTCCTACTGTAAGAGTGTATTCTTCGTCGCCTTTGATCGCGTTCCTTGTACCGCCGGAGTATACATCGGCTGCAATGAGGATCAGACCGTCTTCTTTCTCGCTGTAATATACTTTGATTGGAATCTTCTTTCCTTCGGAGTCAACAAGCTTGCACTGCTTGGCGTTGGCCTTCTTGATATTGTCGTTTGCCGGCTTAACATCCTTGTTGAAGCGCATCTTGACACTCAGATTGTCGACTGCAACCCCGGTCGCTCCATCTTCAGGTGAAGAGTTTACCAGCTCCAGATCAGTCTTCGCTGCCGCCGCTGAATCATTGGTATCCTCAGCCGCAAAAGCAGCCGGCGCCATTAGTGCCACTGCCATCATTATCACGCATATGATTGCGCTTGCTCTTTTCATTATCGTCTTTCCTCCGATCTCAGTTTCCTGAAAAAATCTTTCATCAGGCCGGCGCATTCTTCACGCATCAGGCCTGTTTCAATTTCTACATAGTGGTTGAGTCTGCTGTCCTGGGGGATGTTCATCAGAGAACCGCAGGCGCCTGCCTTCGGATCCATCGTCCCGATGTACAGTTTCTCTATCCTTGACCAGACAATCGCGCCGGCGCACATGCTGCACGGCTCTGTCGTAACAAACATACTGCATCCGGTGAGCCTCCAGCCTCCGAGATGTTTCGCAGCTTCCCTGATGGCGAGCATCTCAGCATGGGCGGTTGGGTCTTTGTCCTGTTCTGTCTTATTATGCGCTCTGGCGATAATCTCGCCTTCACGAACGATGACAGCCCCGATGGGAACCTCCCCTTCAGCGGCTGCTTTTCTGGCCTCCTGAAAGGCCTCTTCCATGAATTTTTTCATACGCTTTGTAATGTTATCACACTTTCAGAGGTCATTCAAGATAAAGGTTTTCGTATTCCTCACGCAGCATCGAGTAGCACCGCACCTCGCGCATACCTCTGTCGTACGTCCTGTATGCTCTCCTGAGCGTCCCTTCATATTGGAAGCCGCACTTCTCAATGACACGCTGACTTCTGATGTTCGTCTCACTTGTCCGAATCATCAGAACGTCCAGTTTGAGCTCCTTGAAAGCATACTGTATGAGGCACTTTGCCGCTTCCGTCATATAGCCTCTTCCCCAGCGGCTCTTCGCAAGGGAGTAACCCATCTCCCTGCTGTTGATGTCCGGTCTGTACTTGTCCGGCTCAAACCCAATGCTGCCGATGACCGTTTTGGTCTCTTTCTCGACGATCGCCCAGGTCATGTTGCGCCGAAACAGCTGGTCGATAATCATGCGGGATTCGCCTACGTTGGCATGGGGCTTCCATCCTGCATTCGGACCCACGTCGGGATCCTTTGCATAGTCATATAACGCCTCGGCGTCCCTCTTCGACCACATTCTGAGGATCAGTCTGTCTGTTTCTAATTGCGGTACTCTTACGAGCCTGTTCATCTTCCGAACCTCTCTGCGTTAAGTGCTATTCGGTAGTGCTTAAGATTTCCTTATTCTTTTCTACCTGACTGACCTTCATCTCCGCTGCTCTGGCAGGGTCAACCTCCTCGTTGAGGGCGAGAATCGTCGGTCCCAGGTATACGGTCTTCAGCACTTCGCCGTCCAGGGAAATCTTGCTGTACTCTGTGAAGTTCTGTCCTTTTATGTAATACTTATCGCCGATTTTGACGATGTTTTCGATTTTGATGTCCCTGATGCCCATTTTGAGCTCTGTCGGTTCGAACGGTTTCTTGCCGCCGTAAATATAGTTTTTACCATAGAGGATATCGTGGGACAGGGCTTCCAGTCCGTCCAGGTAATTCTTTGAACCTTCGTAGTTCTGATGGTATTTGTTCAGCAGTCCGGCGGAGATTCCGAACCGCTTGAGCAGGTGGGATGTGATCTCATATGCGCAGACATCTTCATCCTTTTTCTCAAGGCCGAAGTTGCTCCAGATCACATACTGGGTCTTATAGAGATCTCCTGTCGTAAGGTTCTCCTCTGTCATATCAAGTGCCGGCAGGTGGTCGCCGTACATAACGAGAACAACATCCTCATCATAATCTTCCAGCGCATCGGTAAGTTCCTTAACGAAGAGGTCCATTTCGTAAACCTGATTAGCATAGTATTCGTAGCTCCACTTCGTTTTCTCATCCGGGGCTTTGGTCACTTCGATCACAGGATCTTCTATTACCTTCTCGTTCGGATATTTGCCGTGCCCCTGCACGGAGATCGTGTAGATGTAATCCGGTCCCTCGGAACTGTTCAGGGCGTCGATAATGTTCTCTGTCAGAATCGTATCCTTCGCCCAGTTCTTCGGCGTCTTGACCACATTGTTCATGTATTCGAGACAGGTAAATGTGTCGAATCCAAGGTTGGCAAATACGGTGTTTCTATTGTAGAACGCACCTCTGTGGTTATGTATTGCGTGGGAGGTATATCCGACCTGCCTCAGGTCATACGGCGCGCTCTCACAGGTTGTCTCCGTCAGGATGCTCTTATATGGATACTCGCCCGGACCGAAGAATCTCGCGCTGATTCCGGTGATCGCCTCAAACTCGACATTGGCGGTACCGGCTCCAACGGCAGGAACCGTCAGGTATCCGGAGGAATACTTCTTGAGCAGTTTTCTGTAATATGGAATCGGATCCTTCGAATACTCGATGTTCTTCGCGATCGTCGGATCAATGAATGATTCTAACTGAACGAAAACGATGTTCGGTCTCTGCTTCGGTTTTTCCGTGTCATCTTTTCCCGGAGTGTAAATGCCGTCTGTTCCGAGTTCTCCGCCCGTAAAGACGCCCTTGATCATCTCTTCGGAATAGCCCTTTGGCTTATCGATTCCTGTCTTGACCCAGGTGATCATGAAGGAATACGGAACGCCGTTATCTCTGTAAGCGTACGGTAAACTCGGGAAGAATGTATCCAGTACTCCCAACTTCATTCCGCCGGTGATGGATCCGAACGCAACCAGAATAATAATCAGGATCGATGCAATGGACTTTCTGTAGTCGATCTTGCCCTTGCTCCTCGGCGTCTTCCGGAACAAAAAGATAACCAGCAGCACAAACAAGGCTGCGCCTACGCCGATGATGATCAGGCTCTTGACAGAAAAGTAATTGGTGAGGATGGACTGCGCTTCACTCAGTGTAGACAGATCCTTAACATTGAACGGAGTCATTCTGTTGGTGAGAATGATGCCGTTGATGATTCCTATGGAAAGCCACAGAAGTGAAAGCATGCAAGCCGCAAACACCCGCCGCTTGAACAGAAGCGACAACGAAATCACCGCCATGATCAGCATGACGTTGCAGAAGGTGATGAGCGGATGTTCCCCAAAGAACTGCAGCGCGGCGATTGGAGACAGTCTCCCCAGCGCCTCTATAATATAATCGATGACTACCGCCAGAATAAACAGCGCCAGTACGTGGTTCTTCTTTATCTTCTTGTAAATGTCTTTTATTTTACTCATCTGCTGTCTTGTTCGCGATTCTTCCGAACTCCTCTACTGTCAGTGTCTCCGCTCTTCTGCCCGGATCGATGCCGGCGGCGGAGAGAATCCTTTTTACTTTGTCTTTATCCATTCCTCCCGCAGAGGCGAGAGAATTGAGCAGGGTTTTTCTCCTCTGTGCGAAACCTGCTTTGATGCATCGCATAAATACTTTCTCATCTTTCAGCTCGATTGCCTTTGCGTCAAGCGGTTCAAGATTTAGGACCGTGGATTCCACCTTCGGTCTCGGAACAAATGCTTCCTTCGGCACGTCGGTGACTTTTGTAACGCGGCAGTAATACTGCACTGCCACGGATATCGCCCCGTAGGTTTTGCTTCCTGGTGCGGATTTGATGCGGTCGGCAACTTCCTTCTGCATCATGACCGTAATACTGTCTGCTGGCACCTGTTCTTCCAGCAGCTTCATAATGATCGGTGTCGTAATGTAGTACGGCAGGTTCCCTATGATATGCACCTTTCCTGTGAACAGTCCCTCCTGCCTGCTCTCTTCAATGATTTTTCCGAGATCAGTCTTGAGGATATCCTGATTGATGATCCTGATGTTGTCATGCTCTGAGAGGGTTTCCTTCAGTATCGGAATCAGCCTTCCGTCTATTTCGACTGCCGTCACAAAGGATGCTCTCTCCGCAAGTTCTGCTGTGAGGACGCCGATGCCGGGTCCGATTTCGATGACCATATCGCCGGGTTCAACACACGCTCCCTCGATGATCTTCTCCAGGATGTTGCGGTCTGTTATGAAATTCTGTCCGAGGCTTTTCGAAAGCTGCAGCCCGTACTTCTCACGGATCGACTTTACTGTTCCCGGTGATGACAGATCCATTACTGTTCCTCCGATTCAGGGATATATATGGTCTCGCCGGGTTTTGTCAGCTTGAGCTTTTCACGGGCGAGATCTTCCACGTTCTCTTCATTCCCAACGTCTTTGATCTCCTCCTGCATCTGTTCCTGCTTAGCTTTGAGCTGTTCCTGCTTCTTCAGGGCTTCCCGCTCTTCCCCTTTCAGCTTGATGATGTTGACGACGGAAAATGCGAGCATCACGACAAGGACAAAGGCGACGCCGATGACGAGCAGCCTGTGCCTGCTTTGTTTTCTCCTGAGCGCGCGCTTGCGTTTGAGTCTCCTCTCGTCGCTTGCTGTTTTTTCATGCAGTTCTTCCGCCTGAATCTGTTCCCTTTTTTCCTGGCGTTCTTTTCTCGCTTCATCCATATCGATGACGCGGCTGCTTCGTTTGAACTGTCTGCTTCTGCTCTTTCTTGCCATTATCTCTTTCCCTTACACTTTACCTGTAAGTATCTGTCGGCTTATTTCTCCGGAAGATAGTTTCTCGGATTTTTAAAGGATCCATTGTCTTTTACTCCGAAGTGTATATGACTGCCGAAGCTGTTTCCCGTGTTCCCGGCTTCCGCGATATGCTGTCCCTGGAATACCTTGTCGCCGCGGCTAACCAGAATCGAGCTATTATGTCCATAATATGTCTGGATCCCGTTCTCGTGATCTATGATGACCAGATTTCCGTAACCGCCCATCGGACCTGCATGGACAACCGTTCCGCCGTCGGATGCCAGAACGTCATTGCCGGTTCTGCACCCCATGTCGATTCCTTCATGCTGGCGGCCCCATCTCCATTTGAATTCTGATGTCACGGTATACGTTCCATCGTATGCCGGCCAAATAAATGTTCCCGTTCCTGTCGTCGGCGGTCTTTCCTTAACGCCGACCAGAACGATCTTGTCAACCGGTTCCTTTTCTACGTCTTTCTTCAGGTTCTCAGTTTCTACAACCTCTCCATTGATGGAAACAGTCTTTTCCACGATGAAACTGCTGCCCTTCTTGCCTTTGCGGGAAACTTCAATGTCACCTTCATACATGTCTTCATCTTTTTTCTTGATGGTTTTATAGGCAGTTTTCTCTTCGTAGGATCTCGTTTCCGTGATTCTAACCGTCAGCAGAGGCGCTGTTTCCTTCAGAATGAGAGTGCTTCCTACTTTAAGCTGTTCATCACTTAGGATGTTATTGTCCGCAATGATTTCATCCTTGGAAACATTGTGGTTCTCAGCAATAATGTCCAGTGTTTCACCTCTTTCAACGGTGTGCACAGTTTCTTTTTCTGTGTCGGTACAGAGTTTTTCCACCAAGGCGTCAGCTGTTAAAATATCGCTCATCGGTGTGTTGCTCTGCCTGAACTCCACATTCTCTACGATGACCGCTTCATTGAGTTCCGTTCCCTCATCATGATTGGCATATTTATCCTGAATGCTCTGCAGCACTTGCGCAGCAGTATCTTTATCCTTGACCGCGCCTACTTTCTTGCCGTCGATATACATTCCGTAAGCCTTGACATTCACGTCTCCCAAATAGGAAAGTCTCTGCAGAACACCGTCCTGTGAGTCAATGACGATATCCTTGTTCCCTGTAAACACGCGCTTGAAATTGATATCGTTCCGCGGGTCCAGAGCAACGGACATATCTTTCTCCTCCGTCAGCGCATGCCGCACCATCTCCGTAATCTGCAGAACATCATCCTTGTTCTTGACATATCCCAGTTTCTTATTGCCATAAGAATATTCGTATGCGGTAAAGTAATTGATTAATCCCGCTGTTCCAACGGCGACAACCAGCATAAGAGAAAATGCAATAAGAAGCGGTTTTTTCTTCTTGTCGCAGAAGGCGAAAATGTCTTTTGCCTTCTTATAGATCCTGCTGTTTCTTCTCTTCTTTTTCCTGATCTCTCTGAGGTGGGCAGCCGTTGCCAGAGCTTCGTTTCTGATCCGTTCGTTTTCCTCAAGGAGCTGCTGCTTTTCCTCTTCTGTCTGCGCCGTATTGATTTCCTTACGCTTGGAGAATCCCAACAGTTCCTTCAAAGAAAAGGCTGCAACCGGTCTTACTTCTGTCTTGATTGTTGTTCCGTGAACGTTAACGATTCCTCCGCCCAGCTCGGCGGATTTCTTCGCAAGTCTTCTCTGTCTCCTGATCTCGGCGCGCTCTTCCCTCTGCTTTCTGAGGTTCTCACGCTGTTCGGCCTGCAATCTTACGATTTCTTTCTTGGCCTTCTGCTCTTCGTTTCTGAGCCTGATGGCTTCATCCTTTCTCTTGGCAGCCATCTGCGCTCTGATCAGTTTTTCCTGTTCTCTTTCCAGCCTGAGTTCTTCTTTTCTCTGGAGCTCTGCTTTCTCTTTCTCCATGGCAGCCTTAAGCTTCTGCTGCCGTTCGAGTTCTTTTTTCTTGCGGAGCTGCGCTCGTTTTTCTTCCTGCGCACGAAGCGTTTTGTTAAGCTCTGACTGAATCTCAGCCTTGCGCAGATTGCTGCTCATTCTAGCGGCTTTCTTCTCCGCCTGCAGGAGCTGTCTCTGCTTTTCAAGAGCTTCCTCGCGTTTCTGTTCCAGTCGCTGTTTTGCTTGTTTCTCTTTCTCGATCGCTTCCTGGATTTTTGCCTGACGCTCTTCGCGTTTGCGGCGCATGCTCTCTACTGTCTCGGTAAGATCTTTTTCAGCTTGTTTCCGCACAACCTCTTCCGCTGCTTTTGCAGCTTCCAGGTCAACTGGTTCCTTGACATCAGAAGAAACCCTTACCGTCTCCGCCTGATTGGCAGGAGCTGCAGGGGTGCTGCTCAGTTTGTTTGCCTGCGCCTTGAGCTTCTCAATCTGCTCCTTCAAAGTCTGCACGTCATTATAAGCTTTTTTGACGGTGTCCTTCTGGCCGGCGCTTTCTTTATCTATTCTGTTTTCAGCAGAGCTTCTATCTTCTGCTGGGTTATTTCCCTGTGGCATGGACACCTTTCTCCTGTTTCAAGCTTTCCTGTATCTTTGCAGTCCGGACACTCGTATCGGACATCCATGTAATCCAATTCAAATCCGTTGTCTGTCATCAGGAACGCTCTCTGTGCACTCATTTCGTCTATCTGTTCTCTGATTTGTTCGATTGCTTCTTTTTTATCTATACGGTCGGACACCAGTATTCTGGAAAGGCTGGCTCCGAGCCTACTCTCTTCTTCATCCATTTCTCTGATTTGAGGAAGCCTGCTGTACACTTCCTCACGGCGCTGGGCTACTTCCCGCTCTTCCTTTGCTCTGAGCAGCTCATAGTAGCGATTGATGTCTGCGCCGCTCACCTCTCCGGATGCGGTCTTCTTCCCGCCTTCTTCGTACCAGCTTGTGAGCACCTTGTTTACATAGTTGATGTTCGGGCTGGATATTCCGGCCGTTTTGCTGCACGCTTCCAAAATGGCATCAATGCTGAAACCCATTTTGTCGAACCATTCGTCCATAATGCGTTTTTCCGCTTCGGTCCAGTTCCTGCTCCATCCGAGCGCCCTGAAAATCCTTCTGTAATCTGCCGAACGCTCCTCCATATGACCGATGTGCTGCTGGATGTCCTCGACGGTTCTGTGCCCCTCGCTGATCCAGTTTCTGATGACAGCCTCGACATATTTGACCGTCTTTTTCTTTTTTCTGGCGCAGTACTCTACTGCAAAGGCAACAAATTCCGGTTCGATTTCGAAATCGTTGATCCAGGAAAGCACTTCGCTCATTTCCGTTCCGCTTATGACGCGCCCGAAGGATTTCTCAATCCGATCGAACATGGCTCTGTATTCCTGATTCGCCATCTGCGCGTTGATCCCATGATCCGAAGAGACCATGCGTGTTTCTTCATGACTGCCATAGAGCATGTCCTTGAGCAGAACAAATACAACATCATAATCCAGCGGATTGTCCGCAGATTTTCTTACTTTTTTAATGATGCCCATCTTTTCCCAGTAAGTCCATGCTTTCAGAACATCTTCGATATCCATGGACAGCTGTTTCGCGATGTCTTCATTGCTGAAGTCCACCTCCAACTCAGCATACATGAGCGCGAAGAGATACACCTTGACGTATTCTCCCGGAGCGGACACCATATACTCATTTATGAACATATTCTCTACCTTGGTATCAAGGAGAAAATAATCTTTTGTTTTGTCTCTGTAAAAACTCATCCTTAAAATTCGCTGAAGTTTCCGCTTCCTGCACTGTCTACAAACTTGGTGATTTTATCGAGCCATGCGACCTTAACGGTACCTGTCGGACCGCTTCTCTGCTTGGCGATGATGACTTCACATTCGCCCGGGGCGTCAGTATCTTCGTTATAATACTCATCCCTATAAAGGAAGAGAACAATATCTGCATCCTGTTCAATGGATCCGGAATCTCTCAGGTCCGAAAGCATCGGCCTGTGGTCTGTTCTCTGTTCAGGATTTCTGGAAAGCTGCGAAAGCACCAGAACAGGGCAGTCCAACTCTCTCGCGAGAAGTTTCAGGTTACGTGAGATGACGGAAATCTCTTGTGTACGAGATTCCAGTGATCTCCCTTCCGGATTCATGAGCTGGAGATAGTCGATGACTACAAGGTCCAGTTTTTTCTCCGCCTTGAGTCTTCTGCACTTGCTCTTCATTTCCATAATGCTGATGCCGGCGGTATCGTCGATGAAGATCTTCGCTCCGGACAGTACTTCCAACGCGATGTTCACATCATCCCAGTCACGTCGTTCCAATCTTCCTGTCTTGAGCTTCTGCATTTCAACTTTTGACTCCATTGCCAGCAGTCGCTGTCCCAAAGCTTCCTTTGACATCTCCATACTGAAGACCATGACGGACGCGCCGCCTTTCACGGCCGCATTCAGCGCGAGGGAAAGTGCAAAGGCGGTCTTACCCATGGCAGGTCTTGCGGCCAGAATGATCAGTTCTGACTTCTGCAGGCCTGATGTCTTTGCATCAAGATCCCTGAATCCTGTTGTTACGCCGGTCAGCCCATCCTTCAGCTTTGATGCCTTATCGATTGCATCGATATTGCTGATGAGTACGTCCTTGAGCGGTACAAAGGCGCCCTTCTGGCGTTCCTGTGAAATCTCGAAGATTCCGTTCTCTGCATAATCCAGAAGTTGTCCGGCGTCCATGCTCTTGTCATAGCCTTTGACGACGATATCATCTGCTTTTGCGATCAGCCTTCTGATGGATGCTTTCTCTGCAACGATCTTGGCATATTCTCCTGCATTTGCAGTGGTAGGTGTCGAAGATGACAGCCCGGCCACATACGCTCTCCCGCCGACCATCTCGAGACTGCCGCGTTTGTCCAGTTCCTCGGATACTGTCAGCGCGTCGACCGGTGCGTTCTTTTTATTCAATTCATAGATGACGCTGAAAATCTCCTTGTGGTTCGGATCATAAAAATCCTCCGGTTTTACGACTTCTACAACGTCAAAGAGCGCGTCCTCAGATAAGAGTGCCGCGCCTAATACGGATCTCTCCGCGTCAGGATTGTGGGGAGGTATTCTCTCTTCCATAATTCCTTACCTCTATATTATTTATACTGTCACATCAACAGTGATCTTCGCTGAAACGTCCTGGTATAACTTGATTACAGCCTGGCTTTTTCCTGCCTGCTTGATCGGTCCCGGAATTTCGATCTTTTTCTTGTCGATTGTGATTCCTTCCTGTTCCTGCAGGGCTTTCGCGATATCCATGGAAGTAACCGATCCGAAGAGTTTACCGTTTTCGCCGCCCTTGGACTTTACGATCAGCGTGATCTTCTCGAGTTCTTCCGCCTTTTTCTGTGCTGCTGCTTTTTCCTCAGCTCTTTTCTCCTCGGCAATCGCTTTCTGTTTTTCAAGATTTCTCACATTGCCCTGTGTCGCTTCTTTGGCCAGCCCCTTCGGGATGAGCATGTTGCGTGCGTAACCGTCGCTGACTTTCACAACGTCGCCCGCTTTCCCTGTTCCTTTAACATCTTTTAAAAGGATAACAACCATTTGTAACCTCCTGCCTGGTCATCATATTATTATAGTCTTCTATTGTGTTGATTCTGTGGTTTTGATATATTCTTCTATCTCCGCCAGGATTTCTTCTGGCGAAAGATCTGTCTTCGTTCCTGCAGTGTTCATGTGTCCGCCGCCGCCGAAATGTTCCATGATGGTCTGCACATTCATGTTGCCAAGAGATCTGGCACTGACCACGGTCTGCCCTTCTTCGTTCCTGCCTGCCACGAAGCTTGCCGTTGTGCCCTTTATGGTGAGCAGTTCGTCTGCAACCTGGGAGTTGATGATCTGCGTGTTGATGGAATGGCC
The DNA here is from genome assembly GCA_902763505.1 of uncultured Eubacteriales bacterium. GTDB lineage: Bacteria > Bacillota > Clostridia > Peptostreptococcales > Anaerovoracaceae > Lentihominibacter. The sequence continues at coordinate 28,323 of CACWSO010000010.1, forward strand.
TTCGCAAATGGACATGGCGATTCCATCTTCCAGAATTCTTGCGTTCACAATACCGTTCGCTCTGTTGATAAAGCTGTCCGGTGATTCCTGGAAGTACCGTCTGACTCTTGAAAGATCCGCGCCGGCCCTTCTCAGCCATGATGCCGCTTCAAATGTTCTGACGCCGGCTTTGACTGCAAATCTGTTCGTGTCGAGCATGATGCCTGCCATGAGAACGTCCGCTTCATATCTCGAAAGCGCTTTCTTGTCCAGCCTGTACTGTAGGATTTCCGTCACCAGTTCGGAAGCTGAAGAAGCATAGGATTCCAGATAGGAAAGCGTCGGATTCGTCAAAACATCTTCCGCCTTCCTGTGGTGGTCGATGATTGCAAGCCGCTCTACCTGGTCAACCAGCTCAATCGACTCAACCAGCATTCGTCTGTGTGTGTCCACAACGACGACCAGAGAGTTCTCTTCCACCAGCCCGAGGGCGCGTTCGCCTGTTACGAATTCATAGTCTCCCGTTTTCTTCGCATCCGCGACCATGTCGATCATGGTTTCGTTGTATTCCCCCAGAATAATATACGCATCTTTACCGACGGTCTTCGCAAGTCTTGAAATGCCGACTGCCGCTGCGAAGCTATCCATATCCGGATTCTTGTGCCCCATGATGAATATTCTCGAGGACTGTTCCATCAGCGTCGCCAATGCGTGTCCGATGATTCTGGATTTTCCCTTGTTGCTCTTCTCAACGCTCTGTGTGCTTCCGCCGTAGTATTCGAAATTGCTGCCGTTCTTGACGACTGCCTGGTCGCCTCCGCGGCCCAGAGCCATGTCCAGCGCTTCCTGAGCGAAGTCATCCAGCTCAACGAGGCTCTTTCCGCCAATCCCCAGGCCGATGCTCAGCGTAACAGGAAAGTCCGCATTTGTTTCTATGTTTCTGGCTTTATCCAGAATAGAGAACTTGTCTTCCACAAGCGCCTCGTAGTTTTTATTCGTAATAACCAGCTCGTACAGACTGTCTTTGTACCTGACGATCATTGCTTCCATCTCAGCAGCCCAGTTTCTCAAAAGCTTATCGATGTTCGCTGTGATCGTGCTTTCTATCTCGCCTGCGCTGGACGTAAGCTCGTCGAAGTTGTCGACATTGACGAGCATCATATAGACTTTTTCATCCCTGTAACGCTTCTGAAGTTCTTCGTATTCCGTCACATCCGTAAAGTGGAGAATAATCGAAGAATTTGAGTGATCTTCCTCGCCGTCTTCCTCTGCGCTGCCTCCCAGAAATCCGCACCCAATGCGAAATGTTTTTTCATTTCTCTGGATGAACAGCGGTGTATCTTCTTCCGCTGCCTTCACAAATTCAGGCATTTTAATACCTGTCAATGCGAACACATCATAGTCGATGATTCCGTCATATTTAAATACTTCTGCAATCTTCCTGCTGGCTCTCGTCACCTTGCCCTGAGCGTTCACGATGCACATGGGCAATGGTGAATAGTAGGCCAGCAGTCTCTCGATTCGTCCTACGTACATTTACTTCTCCTAAAAAATGCGCACAATAAGGCATATTATCGTAACGTATATTATAGCAAAAGCATCAACACATTGCAAAAGCATCAAAAAGGAGCGGTTTCCCGCTCCTCGTTACTGTTTTTCTTATCTGAGATTATTCAGCGATGTAAGGCATCAGGGCGACAACTCTTGCCTTCTTGATAGCCTTTGTGACTTCTCTCTGATGGATGGAACAAGTACCTGTGATTCTTCTCGGAAGGATCTTACCTCTCTCGGTAACATACTTCTTCAGAGTATCTACGTCTTTGTAATCTATTGTCTTGTTCTTATCAGCGCAGAACTGGCATACTTTCTTTCTTCTCATGCCGCCGCGTCTTTTGTTATCAAATGCCATGATTTTCTCCTTTCTTTCAGGATTGTTCTTTTAGAACGGGATGTCATCATCCTGCAGGGATGTGAATCCGCCCGGTACGTCTATGTCCGGCTGTGGCGCATCCTGAGCCGGTGCCTGCTGGCTGAAGCCGCCCTGCTGACCAAATCCGGTCTGCTGGCCGTAACCTCCCTGACTCTGCCCCTGACCTTGCTGACCGCTGCTGAGGAATTCGACATTGTTTGCGATGACTTCCGTCGTGTAAACAGTTCTGCCGTCCTTCTCATAGCTGCCTGTCTGGATCCTTCCAGCTACAGCTGCCTTGCGGCCTTTCGCCAGATATCTGTCGCAGTTTTCAGCCTGTTTGCCGAATACTACGATTGGAATGAAATTTGTTCTCTGCTTTTCGCCGTAACCATCATTCACCGCAAGTGTAAACCTGCAGATCGCTGTCTGGTTGGCTCCTGTGGAATATCTCAGTTCCGGATCTCTTGTCAGATTCCCAATCAAACATACACTGTTCATAATACTCCCCCTCTTATTTCTGATCCTTATTGTCAATAAGGTGTCTCATTACGTTGTCTGAAATCTTGAGTCTTCTGTCGAGTTCCTTCGGCAGTGTTGGCTCAGCCTTGAATTCAATGACAACATAATATCCTTCAGATTTCTTCTGGATAGGATATGCGAGCTTTCTCATTCCCCATACGTCTACATTTCCGACTTCGCCTTCTGCAGCTATGATTTCCTTAACTGCTTCGATTGTGGCTTCTTTCTTCTCGTCTTCCAGTGCAGGATCGATGATGAATAATACCTCATAATTAGTCATTTTTTCACCTCCTTGTGGACTTAGTGGCGATGCCTTCCGGGCATCGCAAGGAACTGCGCGTGAAATTACGCGCTCGTATATTATACATCAAACTCCGATGAAATCAAGAGTTTATTTCTGTGTATTGGCGCTTATTATTTCAGCTTTTCAAGCTGGGCATTGTGATTTTCGCTGATGACCTGATAAAAGTAGGCGACCTTCTTCGCGACTTTGACGTTCCAAGATCCATCTGCCGCATACGTTCTGTTTACCGCCGCGATCGTGTTGCCTTTGTAATAGGCGCCGCTCGGGCTGAGATAGCTGTTCGCCAACGCCCGCCCTACGGTCTCCAGACACTCATTGACAGACGAGAATCCCTTGCCGCCGTAACCGCACACATTGTTCGGACGGAACTGTGCCGTTCCATAAGCGCTCTCATGGGATGCGATGGCGAGCAGGAACAGGCAGTTCAGATCGTATTCCTGTTCGAGCTTGTAGAGCGTTTCCTCTGTTCCGACGAGTTTGTGCTTTGTCACCAGCTTGAGATCATCGACGGTAACACCGCTTGGGACGCTCATGTCCATGGACTGGACCTGGGCATAGGAATAGGCCGGGATTTCCTCTTTCTCCAGCACATAGTCAACGGTTTTCTCCCGCAGTCTGTTGGCCAGATCGATCTCCTGAGCCGATGCATTCTTCTCGTTTGCAATGGCGGCCGCTGCTTCCTTCGACTCGGAATGCACACGTCCGACGCCGAGCCATAAGGCGATGAGCAAAAGCATGATCGACAGTATGGTTCCGACCGCAATCAGAAGAAGCGTCGTCCGGCTCCATCTTGGACCATTCACTTGTAAGTCAGAGTAACGGTTCTGTTCATTCATTGGTCGGAATCTCCAGTTCTCCCAGGATCGTTTTCATGATATCGTCACTCAGGATAATCCTCCAGCCGCCGTATCCGTCCTCATGCATCGGGATGAACACTTCTGACTCAAAGGATGGTTCTCCTTCTGCAGTTTTTTCTATCTGATCGAGATAAATATCAAGGCACTTTTTGTTCAGTTTCTCTTTGTTGATGACGTCATCACTGTAGAGATTGTCTGTCACATATGTGTAGGATTCCTTTTCATAGCTATCCATAATGCCGCTGAAGTCACAGTTCTTTATGACGACCTTCGCGACAGCCACATCATTCTTCGTGGCGGTCTCTTCGATCTCATAGGAAAAATTCTTGAAGAGAGCGTCTTCAAGTCTGTCCATTTCTTCATCGGTACCCTTCACGTTCTCCAGGAAGTTGACATACCTGTTGTCCATATACTCCATGGTCGTCTGCTGGTTGCCGCCGGATAAGTCCTTCAGGAAAGCATCGGTTGCCTCCTGCGGCGTTACTTCAGACATGGATGCCGCCCCACCTGAAATGCCAAGGGCTATGAGCAATGATGTAATGATCTTAAAGAGTCCACCCATAATGATTTGCTGCCTTTTGCCAGACTGCTATTTCCAGAGCTTCTCCGGATATTCACCCTTATCTTTCTTTGACTGGAGCTCGTCATGCACAGTCTGCCAGTCTTCCTTATAAGTAACACCGCACCACTTGTCATGGCATGGCAGTACTTTCACGCGGGCCTTGCCGCCCTTGATCAGTTTATCCACAGTGCGCGGCAGGAGATATTCGCTCTTCATTGGATTCTTTGGCACTTCTACTTCGAAGAACTCATCGATGCCTGCCTTGAGTTCCGCAATCATGCTCTCCGTAAATCCCCAGAAGTTCATGGAAACGAGCGTGTCCTCTTCCAGGACATGCCAGCTTGCGCCGTCATCTTCTGTGTAGCAGATGCCTTCCGGCTGTCTTTGAATCTTGGTCCGCTCCGTGATTTCTTTCAGGTAGCCGTCTTCATCCATCTCGCAGACGCCTCTGGCTACATGCCCGTTTTCGGTGATGGTGTTCGAAAGAATATATCCGGCCATGCAGTACTGGTACTGATCTGTATCCTCATGCTCCGTAAGATATTCATAGACACTCACAAAACCGCTGGGACCATAGTAGTCATCTGCATTGATGACCGCGAACGGCCCGTCGATGAGATCTCTGCAAGCGAGAATCGCATGGGAGGTTCCCCACGGTTTCTCTCTGCCCTCCGGCACTTCATATCCTTCAGGAATATCATTGAGGTCCTGATATGCGTACTCGACCTCCATGAACCGGCCGGCTCTCTCATCGACCAATTCTTTGAAGATGTCCCTGTGTTCCTTTCTGATGACGAAAATGGCTTTATCGAACCCTGCCATCATGGCATCATACAGGGAAAAGTCCAGTATGATCTCTCCTGCTTCTGTAATTGTATCCACCTGCTTCAGACCTCCATATCTGGAACCCATGCCTGCAGCCATTATGATTAACGTTGGTTTTTTCATGGTTTGACTATTCCCTTCTGGTTATTTTTTCTCTTCAAATGATGTATAATCAGTATAGTATATATTAACAAGGAAACATGATGAACGCAAATCTAATTGTAGTGACGGGTTGCTTTGGGGCACCTGTCTTAGAGAAAGCGCACGCGCTTTCCCGCGAGCACGGACTTCCCCTCGTGGAGCTTGACAAGGAAATCGAACAACGCGACGGCCGCACGATCCGCCGTCTTGTTATGATGAACGGCGAACACGGATACCGGAACGCTGAATTTGAGATTCTGCAGGAACTGGCCGAGAAGGGCCAGCCCTGTGTCGTTGCCTGCGGTGACGGCGTCCTCTATGACGATGATTCCCGCGGCATCATCTGTGAAAACCGGTTGGTGATTGCAGGTGAGGATTTAAGCGAAGAGGAGCTGTGGAAAAACGCATCCGCCTGTCCGGATTCCTATCATGCATTTATGAGTTTTGGCACAGAGGAAGAGAAGCGGAAGGCCTTCGGTGATCTGATCAGAAGACAGCGTTTATTATTTGAAGGAGTTGTAAAATGATACAAGACAGAATCGCAGCTTCCACAGAAGCCGCCATAAGAACAGGACAAGCTATGATCGCCGCTGCAGTCACTGCCCCAAAGGGTAATGGCGTCGATGATGTGAAAGGTGTTCTCCTTACAGGAGAGGATAAAGACATTCTGGCCGCGCACATGCGCGATATCGCCGACGAGACAGGGGAAGACTTCTACGCTCGCGATGCAGGAAATGTCGACAACAGCGTATGCGTTGTACTCCTCTGGGCAGAGAACGCGCCTCTCAAACTGACGCATTGCGGACTCTGCGGTTTCAAGAACTGCGGCGCTGCACGCAAGGCAGGCGCTGTCTGCGCATTTAATGTTACCGATCTGGGTATCGCAGTCGGCTCCGCCGTATCACTGGCGGCAGACAACAGAATGGACAACCGCGTCCTCTTCTCCGCTGGCAAAGGCGCTGCCCGCATGGGCATCTTCGGTGACGAAGTCAAAGTCTGCTACGGCATTCCTCTTTCGGTTGCGTCCAAGAGCGTATTCTTCGACCGCGGCCCGGGGGACGTGAAATTCTAAGGAAAACTCTTCAAAGAAAATACAATCAGGAGAACCCATATGAAAATCATCAGAAATATTCCCGCAGCGACGAAAGTCCTGGTGGATGTGGTTCGCTACAACAAATATAAATCGTTGATAGACAATGCAAAGGCATCAGGGGACAAGGAGGAAGAACGCCGTCTGATTCTCGAAGCGACCTCTACCTTTGGTCCTAAAATCGTAGAGCAGTTCAACTGTGATCTTCACGTCCACGGAGAAGAGAACATTCCGGAAGAAGGTCCTGTTGTGATCATGCTCAATCACCAGAGTTATGCAGACATCCCTGTCATGTTTGCCGTGTTCCGAAAGTTCCAGTTCGGTTTCATCGCCAAGCAGTATCTGGCAAAAGCTCCGATCCTGGGCCAGTGGATGCCGCGCATCCGCAGTGTTTTCATTGGGAGCGGCGACGCGCGTGAATCCCTGAAAGCCATTACCAAGGGAATCGAGTATATCAATGATGGTTATTCCCTTGCCATCTGCCCGGAAGGGACAAGGAGCAAAGGCCCTACCGTCGGTCCGTTCATGAAGGGCGCCATTAAGCTCGCCACAAAGCCCGGCGTACCGATCGTCCCCGTTGCTCTGAACGGAACCTATCATATGCTGGAAGAGACAGGCGTTGTCAGTCCTGCCCGTGTAGATGTGAAGATTTACCCTGCTATTCCGACAGCAGGAATCTCCCGCAAGGAAGAAAAAGAACTTGGTGATCAGATCGAAAACATGATCCGGACCGGCGTCGAAGAACTGTACGCATTGCAGTCAGCCTCAGCCTAACGCTGAAGTTAGAAGCACTCTAGCGCTGCAGTCAGAATCAGTCTAGGAATTTGCGTCCATAGATCCACAGGAGCGCCGCCACAATTGCGCACCCTCCTGTGATGACAGTGAGCCCCATGATGAAGGATCCCCATCCGACCGTTGCGATGGCCGTTGCCGGCACGCTGATGATCAGCATGGCAAATCCGAATACAGCGCTGGCGGAGCCCGCTTCATCGTGATACCGGTTCAGCACTTCCACTGTACCGAGGGTCCTGATGATCCCCTCCGCCAAAAGGACAGGAATCATCGCAATCAGAAACAGAACCGGAGCTTTCGACCCGACCGTTCCGAACAATACAGCCGCAGCAGCGAGCATGATCATGGTCGTGACTGCGGTTTTTTTCGCGTCTGCAATCCTGGAGAGAAGCATATACAGGAATGGTGCCGTAAAGGAAACCAAGGAACCGATGGCGTACAGCACGGCATATTCCAGATTGCTCACCCCAAAGAAATCGTAGTAAACATAAGAGCATACTCCAATATAGCCCCACAACGGCACGGTGATCAGCATGGCGGCTCCAATGAAGGCGAGAAGCTTCCGATTCCGGATGATGCCGAAGGCCTGCAGGGTCGCCTGCAGCACATTTGAGACTTTTCTCTTCTCTTCCGGCCAGGTCTCCTCGCTGATCAGGAACGGTATCAGCGTAATCAGAATCGCCCCTCCCTCAAAGAGGAAAATCCATCTCCAGGAAAGATATTCAATCGTGAACGCGCCGATGGCAGGTGCAAACAAAGGCCCTATAACTGCTGCCGCCTGGGTGAGAGTCGTGACCATTTGGAATGTCCTGCCTTTGAAGCTGTCTCTTACGATGGCCGACGCGACGGTCAGCGCAAATCCGCCGCCAAGACCGGACAGTCCTCTCATGACGGTGAGAAGCCAAACCCCCTGGGCGAATGCCGCGACCAAAAGCGGCAGTCCCGCCAGCAGCAGCCCTATAATCATGATAGGATTGCGTCCGTATTTGTCACTGATTGTTCCCCCAATCAGTGTACCAATGGCGCACGCGAACAGATCGCTGTTCAGGCTAATATTAAGAAGAGCCTCCGATGCCCCAAATTCGACTTTGAGCACCGGAAGCGCAGGAAGATACATGTCCAGTGTCATCCACTGGACAGTCATCATAATGATTAAAGTTGTGATATAAAGAGTTGTCCCCAGTCTGGGCTGGGGAACAAGGACTTCATTTTTGTTTATCATACACTATCAGCCAAGACCGAGTCCGAACTTATCTCTTACTCTCTTCATGACAGGCTCTGCAATGGCAGACGCCCTCTCCGCTCCATCGTTGAGCACTCTGATCAGTTCGTCAGAGTGGCGGATCTCTTCATAATTCTTCTTGATCGGTGAAAGCGCTTCCTGGGTTACCGCAACCAGCTCTTTCTTCAGATCGCCGTACCCTCTCCAGCTCTGTCCGGTCAGAATTTCTTCCACTGACACGCCGCTGAACGCACTGTAGATGTTCAGCAGATTGCTGACTCCCGGCTTATTCACAGGATCGTATCTGAATTCACCGTCCGAGTCTGTCGTTGCTCTCATGATCGATTTCTTGATTTTGCTGTCCTCATCAAGGAGGGAAATCCTCGAGTGGATGTTCTCCGCACTCTTGCTCATCTTCGCCTCCGGATCATCCAGCGCCATGATACGTGCGCCTTCCTTCATGAATCTTCCCTCCGGAACGACAAAGGTCTTGCCGTATTTATTATTCACTCTGATGGCGATGTCTCTGGTGAGCTCGATGTGCTGCTTCTGGTCATTGCCGACAGGGACGACGTCCGTATCGTAGAGCAGGATATCCGCTGCCATGAGCACCGGATAGGTGAGCAGTCCGGTTCCTACGGATTCGTTTCCGCCGCTCTTCGCCTTGAACTGCGTCATTCTGGAGAGTTCTCCTGTGTAGCTGTTGCAGCAGAGCACCCAACCGAGTTCCGCATGCTCGCTGACCTGTGACTGCACGAAGATGATCGACTTCTTAGGATCGACTCCGATGGCCATATACAGCGCCGCCACATCCAGAATATGCTCTCTGAGTTCTTTTGGATCCTGCGGCACGGTGATTGCGTGTTCATCCACGATGCAGTAAATGCAATCGTGGTCTTCCTGCAGTTCAACAAACTGCTTCAGCGCGCCGAGATAATTACCGATATGAATGTTTCCTGTCGGCTGAACGCCGGAAAATACTCTCTTCATCTAATGTCTTCTCCTTATATATCGAATTTATATGTCGAATTCGGTTTGTTCCGTTCCGTCATCTTTTCTGGCTTCTTCTTTTTCTTTTTCTGCCTTTTCCTGCGCAGCTCTCTTCTCGGCCTTCTTCTTTTCTCTCTGCTTCTGCGCCTGCTCGGCCAGGTGGGCTCTCTCCTCTTCGTTGATTACCTTGGACATGGAGATGATCTCAATATCGCTGCCGACTCTCATGATCTTAACGCCCTGTGTCGCGCGTCCCAGACGTGAGATGTCCTTGGCTGCGATTCTGATGATCGTACCCTTGGAGTTGATGAGCATCACTTCATCATTGTCATCGACAACAACGGCGCCGATGAGGTGACCGGTCTTCTTGAACTTGTTCTTGTCGTAAGTCAAAAGTCCCTTGCCGCCCCTTGCCTGGATTTTGTACTCTTCAACCGGCGTTCTCTTGCCGTAGCCTTTGCTTGTTACGACGAGAAGTTCTTCTTCCGGCTGTACGAGCTGCATTGCAACGACTTCGTCATCTGCATCAAGGTTGATCGCTCTGACGCCGCCTGCATTTCTGCCCATCGGTCTGACGTCCTTCTCGCTGAAGCAGATGCACTTGCCGTTCTTTGTGATGATGATTACGTTATCCGTTCCGGAAGTCTGCTTGATTTCAACGAGCTCGTCTCCGTCCTTGAGGGAAATCGCGATGAGTCCACTCTTGCGGTTGGTGTCAAAGGCGGAAATCGCTGTTTTCTTGATCGTTCCATGCTTCGTTACGCAGATGAGGAACTTATCATCGCGGAAATCTCTGAACGGAATGATTGCCGAGATGCGTTCTCTCTGCATCAGGTTCAGGAAGTTCGCAGCGTTGGTACCCTTGGCAGTTCTGTTTGCTTCCGGAATATCGTACGCCCTGATCTTGTGAACCTTACCCATGTTGGTGAAGAACATGAGGTGGTCGTGGGATGATGTCATGATCAGATCTCTTACGAAATCATCATCTCTTGTCACAAGTCCGGTGATGCCTTTGCCTCCCCTTCTCTGTGTCTTGTATGTATCTGCGGCGACACGCTTCAGGTACCCTCTGTGGGTCAGCGTGATCGCTACTTGCTTCTCTTCGATGAAGTCTTCTTCATCCATCTCGTCAACTGCGGCGAGGATCTTCGTCCTTCTCTTATCTCCCCACTTCTTCTTGATTTCGAGAAGTTCATCTCTGATGACACCCATGAGGAGCTTTTCATCAGCCAGAAGGCTCTTGTAGTATGCGATTCTCTCACAGAGTTCTTTGTACTCTTCTTCCAGCTTCTCGCGTTCCAGTCCCTGCAGACGAGCCAGTCTCATATCGAGGATGGCCTGCGCCTGTTTCTCGGAAAGCCCGAACCGCTTCATCAGTTTTTCCTTGGCATCGTTATAGCTCTCTCTGATGGTCTTGATGACTTCATCAATATTGTCGAGGGCGATGCGCAAACCTTCTACGATGTGCGCTCTCGCTTCTGCTTTATCCAGATCGAACTGTGTTCTTCTGGTCACTACGTCCTTCTGGTGCTTCAGATATTCTTCCAGAATCTGCTTGAGATTGAGGATCTTCGGTCTGCCGTCCACGATAGCCAGCATGATCATGCTGTAGTTTTCCTGCAGCGATGTATGCTTGTACAGCTTGTTCAGCATGACCTGCGGATGGGCGGATGCTTTGAGCTCGATGACGATGCGGATGCCCTGTCTGTTTGACTCATCGCGTATTGCCGATATACCATCCAGCTTCTTATCCCTTACCATTTCGCCGATTCGTTCCAGCATTCTGGCCTTGTTGACCTGATATGGAATCTCGGTGACGATGATCTGGGATTTTCCGCGGCTTGTCTCCTCTATTTCACATACGGATCTGACAACGCATTTGCCCTGCCCTGTTCTGTATGCTTCCTGGAAACCCTTCTTTCCCATGATCTGTGCGCCCGTCGGGAAGTCCGGTCCCTTGACGATCTTCATAAGGTCCTCGACGGTGCACTCTTCGTCATCGATTCCGCATTCGATCATCTTGACGCAGGCGTCGATGGTCTCGCTCAGATTGTGCGGCGGAATGGAGGTTGCCATACCGACGGCGATACCGTTGCTTCCGTTGATCAGAAGGTTTGGTACGCGTGATGGCAGAACGACTGGTTCCAGTTCTTCTTCGTCGAAGTTTGGAATCATGTCGACTGTGTTTTTATCAATGTCACGGATCATCTGCAGCGCAAACGGCGTCATACGTGCTTCCGTATAACGCATAGCTGCCGCGCCGTCCCCGTCGATGGAGCCGAAGTTTCCGTGTCCGTCGATGAGCGGGTATCTGGTTGCGAAAGGCTGCGCCAGTTTAACCATTGCTTCATAGATGGAACTGTCTCCATGCGGGTGGTATTTACCCATGACATCGCCCACGATACGGGCGGATTTTCTATGTGGTTTGTCCGGGGTGATGCCCAGACCGTTCATTCCAAAGAGAATTCTTCTGTGTACAGGCTTGAGTCCGTCTCTGACGTCCGGAAGCGCTCTTCCAACGATGACGCTCATGGCGTAGTCGATGTAGGAGTTCTTCATCTCGTCGTGGATCTCATGCTGTATCATTCTCTGATCTTCCAGTAAGCTTGTCTTCGTCACTTAAGATGCCCTCCTTTCCTTACACGTCAATCGTTGCATATACAGCATGGTCTTCGATGAACTTCTTGCGCGGCGGAACCTTGTCGCCCATGAGTGTAGTGAACATTTCATCTGCCGCGTTGGCGTCATCTACCGTAATCTGTATGAGTGTACGCTTGCTGTAATCCATGGTCGTATCCCACAGCTGTTCCGGATCCATCTCACCGAGACCCTTGTAGCGCTGGATATCATATTTGCTGCCTTTGAGTTTTTCCAGAAGCTCTTCCTGTTCTCTGTCCGAATAGGTGTAGTAGATTTCCTTTCCCTTCTTGACTCTGAAGAGCGGCGGCTGTGCCGCATAGACATAACCGTTCTCGATGAGCGGCGTCATATATCTGTAGAAGAAGGTGAGCAGCAGCGTTCTGATATGAGCACCGTCTACGTCTGCATCGGTCATGATGATAATCTTGTGATATCTGAGTTTCGTGATGTCGAACTCCTGACCGATGCCGCAGCCGAAGGCTGTGATCATGTTTTTGATTTCCTCTGAACTGAGGACCTTATCGATTCTCGCCTTTTCAACATTCAGGATTTTACCGCGCAAAGGCAATATCGCCTGACGTTTTCTGTCTCTGCCGTCCTTGGCACTTCCGCCCGCCGAATCACCCTCGACCAGGAAGATTTCTGAAATTTCAGGATTCTTCTCGGAACAATCCGCCAGTTTGCCCGGCATGGAATTGCCCTCCAGGAATGATTTTCTGACAGATTTCTTCGCCTTTTGTGCTGCCATTCTTGCCCTGGCTGCATCCAGGCATTTCTCAATGATGAGCTTCGCCTGCTTTGGATTCTCTTCGAGGAAGGCTGACAGATAATCTGCCGTTGCTTTCTCTACAAATCCTCTCATATCTGAGTTTCCGAGCTTGGCCTTGGTCTGACCTTCAAACTGCGGCTCTGTTAGCTTGACGGATACGATGGCGGTGATACCTTCTCTGACGTCATCGCTTTCGAACGGCTCATCTTTTTCTTTTAGAATATTGCTCTTTCTCGCGTATGCATTGATAGTTCTGGTCAGCGCTGCTCTGAATCCCTGTAAGTGGAAACCGCCTTCTGTCGTCTTGATGTTGTTGGCATAGGATGCGACGTTTTCTTTATAGCTGTCTGTGTACTGGATCGCTACTTCTGCCTCTCTGTTTTCTTCACTTACTTCAAAGTAGATGATATCCTTGTGAATCAGATTCTTTGTTCTGTTGAGATACTCTACATATTGTTTGATTCCGCCTTCATAATAGAAAACATCTTCATTCTTATAGCGTTCATCTTTGATGCTGATTTTTACGCCCTTATTCAGGAAGGCCATCTCACGGAATCTTCTGGACAGCGTATCGTAATCGTAAACGACGTCATCGAAAATCGCAGGGTCCGGCCAGAAGGTGGTCTTCGATCCTGTCTTTCTCGTGTTGCCTTGTTCTTCCAGAGGGGTTACCGTCTTACCTCTTTCGTAAGCCTGTGTGTAGACCTTGCCGTTTCTCCTTACCTCAACTTCCATGCGGGTGGAAAGCGCATTTACAACAGATGCACCTACGCCGTGGAGTCCGCCGGATACTTTGTATCCGCCGCCGCCGAATTTACCGCCGGCGTGAAGTACGGTGTGGATAACTTCAACGGCAGGAAGTTTCATCTTAGGATGCATGTCTACTGGCATGCCTCTTCCATCGTCTTCGACTGTGATGGAGTTATCCTTATTGATTGTTACTTTGATTTCTGTGCAGAATCCGGCCAATGCTTCATCGACACTGTTGTCTACGATCTCATAAACGAGATGATGCAATCCCGGTGAGCCAGTACTTCCGATGTACATGCCGGGTCTTTTTCTTACAGCCTCTAATCCTTCTAATACCTGTATTTGTTCGGCATCATATTGCTGTATTTTATCGTTTTTTGCCATTCAATTTTCTCCTTACTATAAATTGCCACAAAACACACTATATTGTAGCACGAAATCGCCTATTTTACAACATTTTGTGTTTATTTTAATAAAAAACACGGCCTAGGTATTAAAATCTTCCCAGACCGTGCATTTTTTGCTTTATATTTATATTTCTGAAGCGACCTGCCCATCCATTATTTTGAAATATTTTCCTTTTGGCAGATTCTCCGCAACGCTTTCTATTATATCTGTTGTCGTGATGAACATCTGATTTTCTCCCAATGACTGTATCAGCAGTATCTGCCGTTCATTATCCAGCTCTGAGAGAACATCATCCAAAAGCAGAATCGGTTTTTCTCCTTTTTCTTCTTCTATTATTTTGATTTCTGATAGTTTCAGTGAAAGAGCTGCTGTTCTCTGCTGACCCTGAGATCCGAATCTTCTGAGATCGATTGCATCTGCATTGATGCTGAAATCATCCCTGTGCGGTCCTCTGCTTGTCGTCCCATTTCTGATATCATCTTCTCTGGTCGCCGCAAGTATTTCATAAAAATCTTCTTCTGTATTCGCAGAGGCAGGAATATTGGATTCGTATTTCAGTGCAAGCCTTTCTTTATCTCCGGTAATGCCGTAGTGAATTCTTCTGCTGATCTCGTCGATTCTTTCTATAAACTGTTTTCTCTTCCTGATGATTCTTGTGCCGCTGGCGGCAAGTTGCCTGTCCCAGATATCTAAAAGATCTGAATCAATTTGTTTTTCTTTCAGATAAACATTTCTCTGTTTCAGTATCTTATTGTAATCATTTAAGTCGGAAAGATAACCTGCCCTAATTTGACATAGTTCACGATTTATGAATTTTCTTCTCTTTTCCGGTTCATCTTTTACTATTTTCAAATCTTCCGGTGAAAATATAATAATGTAAATTCTATCAAGGAGTTCAGAAGCTCTTCTTATTTTGATTCCATCTTTTTTAATGCCTTTGCGTCCGTCATTTTTGATGATGATTTCTGTTGTTTTCTCACCATCCTCATCTTCTGCTGTAGATTTGATTCTGCAATATTCTTCTCCGAATCTGATAAGTTCTTTATCTTTTACACTTTTAAAAGATTTTCCAAAGGCATTTAAATAAATACCCTCCAGCAGATTTGTTTTTCCCTGGGCGTTTTTCCCAATGAAAATATTAACGCCTTTGCTGAAGGATACTTTTTGTTCTTTGTAATTTCTGAAATTATAAAGTTCTATGTCTTTGATATACATATATTATTTACATAGAAGGAATTCTTACAGGAAGAATCAGATATTCATAGTAATCTCCATCGACCGGTTTAACAACACATGGAGAAACACCTGTCTTGAAATTCAATGATACCTGTTCATCATCGATGACCTTCAGTACATCCAGTACGAATTTGGAATTGAATCCGATTTCAAGATCATTTCCTGTCTTTTCTACTATGATTTCTTCCTTCACATTTCCTTCTTCAGATCTTGAAGTGATGGTCATAAGATCATTCTTGATGATCATCTTAATCAGATTATTCTTTCCCTCTCTTGAAAGAAGTGAAGCTCTTTCAATACTTTCTAGAAGCATTTCTTTGCTGACGATGACATTTGTCGTATTTTCTGTTGGAAGAATATCATTATATTTAATGAATTCACCTTCCATTCTTCTAATGATGATTTCATTACTTCCTACATTGATGACTTCTCTCTTTTCACCAAGCATGATGTTGATATCTGAGTCTTCTTCATCTTCAGATATAATTTTACTGATTTCATTCATCACTTTTGCTGCAATGATGAATTTATTGGAAGAAGCACTCTTCATATTTTCTTTTACAAGAGCAAGTCTGAATCCATCAAGTGATACCATTTTAATAAAATCTTCATCTATTTCAGTCAGGATTCCTGTGAGAACTCCTTTTGATTCATCTACACTTGCTGCAAAAGAAGTTTTTCTAATCATCTCTCTGAAGATGTCTCTGTCAAGAGTGATGCTTTCACTTCCTTCTTCTTTATTGCCGATTTCAGGAAATTCATCGGTTGGGAAACTTACAACATTGAATTCAGAAAAACTTGTTTTGATTAAAACTGTTCCGGATTCATCGCAGCTGATGAGGATATCTTCATTTGGAAGTTTTCTGATAATATCCCCGAAGAGTTTTGCCATGACGACAATTGCACCTGGTTCCTGTACATCAGCATTGATTTCTTTTTTAATACTGATTTCAAGATCAGATGCCGTCAGAATGAGACTGCCCTCTTCTGTTGCTTTTATCATAATTCCCTTTAAAATTGGAATTGTTGTTCTATTTGATACTGCTTTTGATACAGTATTTAATGCTTTTGCAAGAACTTGCTGATTACATGTGAATTTCATGACTTCCTCCGAAAAAAAATCCCTTATTATTATATTATATATTTAGTAATAGTAGTAGTAGAGGCTGTGAATTTGTTGATATGTGCTGTAAGCGTTGAAAATCAGCCACTATTTATTATTTAAAACCTGTGGAAAACTTGTAATTTTAAAGAACAGTTCCTGTTTATAAATTCATCTACTGAAAATCTTCTTTTAAGTTTCTGATATCTTCATAAAGAGTAGGATCCAGTTTAACCTGTTTTCCGATTTTATCGCATGCATGGAGAACTGTCGTGTGGTCTCTTCCTCCGAAGGATTCACCTATTTTAGGAAGAGAAAGATCTGTCAGTTCCCGACACAGATACATCGCAATTTGTCTAGGATGTGAAAACTCCCTGTTTCTCTTTTTAGATTCAATATCTGCAATTTTAATATTGTATTTTTTACATACCGCTTTTTTGATAGATTCACAGGAAATATCGATATCTCTTACTGAGAAAATATCAGTCAGGTATTCTTTCGCAAATTTTGCTGTAAGCGGCTGGTTTTTAAATTGTGAGAAAGAAATAACACGAAGCAGCGCACTGTCCAGCTCTCTGATATTGAATTTAATTTTTTCTGCAAGTAAATCAATGACTTCTAGAGTATTTTCATCGATAGCAAGTCCTTCTTCTTCTGCTTTTTTTCTGAGGATTGCTACTCTTGTTTCAAAATCAGGAGGCTGGATATCAGCCATGATATTTGATTTAAATCTTGAAGTCAGTCTTTCATCCAGATCTCTCAGTTTATTCGGATGTCTGTCACTTGAGATTACAATCTGTCTGTTCAGACCGTAAAGAGTGTTAAATGTATGGAAAAATTCCATTTGCGTTGATTCTTTTCCTTCAATAAATTGAATATCATCAATCAGAAGAACATCAACATTTCTGTATTTTGCCTTAAAGGCATTTAACTTGCTGTTTTTATTGACCGGATCCTGTAGGGCCAGAACAAGTTCTGATGTAAACATCTCTGATGAAACATAGAGAACTTTCAAAGATGGATTTGTTCTCATAATATGCTGCCCGATTGCATGCATCAGATGCGTCTTACCAAGTCCTGATCCTCCATATATAAAGAGAGGATTGTATGCGGTGGAAGGATTATCCGCGACAGCAAGAGAAACTGCGTGGGCATATTCATTATTTGGACCTACGATAAAATTATCGAAATTGAATTTCGGATTCAGATAGTATTCTTCTTTATATGGATTATCCGGATCAATGGAAGGTTCCGCTGCTTTTGTTTTTTTACCTTCCAGGATTTCCTTAATTTCATCTTCTGTTTTATGTGTGATCAGAATATGATAAGGTTTTCTAAATACTTCTTTGATGGCATTTTCAAGAATATCGATATATCTCGGGTTTCTTGAAAACATGTTGGCCTTAAAGCTTTCTGTTACAGCAAAAGACATGGTTCCTTTCTCTTCATCCATTTCAAGAGGCACAAGAGGAAGAAACCAGGTTCTGTAACTTACATCAGTCAGCTCTTTGCTTGCAAGAGCAAGAACATCTTTCCATTTGAGATTGTTGATTTTCTCCATTACGTGACAATAGCCTTTCAGTTTTTTGGATATATATCATATCACAGAACGAATACTATAATACAAAAATAGTTATCCACAGGCAACAGTTAAATTTTAAACCTTTATTTTTCAATGATAGACGAACTTATCCACAATAAGTGGATAAAGTTGTGCATAGTTTCAACAGAAACAACAATATATTGTGTTCTAATCAAAAAAATGTATAATAATGGAATTTATAAATAGTAAAAAGGACTAATTTCAAAGCATAGAGGCTTAAATAAATTGACATGGTTTTTTTGGGGTTGTATAATACTTGAGCATATGTGCATAAGTTGAAATTCAGATTTATGCAGGCAAATAAGAAAGAAGGAGGAAAAGCCCATGAAAATGACATATCAGCCAAAGAAGAGGCAGCGCAAAAAGGAGCACGGCTTCAGAAAAAGAATGAAGACAAAGAATGGTAGAAATGTACTGAAGAGAAGAAGAAAAAGAGGAAGAAAAGTTTTATCAGCATAGAGACCGCAAACTAGAGTGGTCTTTTTGTTATTGATATTACTGAAAGACAATGCGAAAAAAGGAAATACTGAGAAAAAAGGACGATTTTCAGGCAATTTATAAAGCCGGGAAGTCAGTTCCGGAGAGGTATATAGTTCTTTTTTATAGAAAGAATGATCTCCCATATAGCAGGACAGCCTTTTTAGCAAGCAAAAAGGTCGGAAACAGCATTCAGAGAAACAGAGCCAAACGTCTGATGAAGGAAAGTTACAGACTGAACGCAGAAAAATTTCTTGAAGGATATGATCTCATATTCATCGCCAGAAATACGATTAACGGCAAAAAGCAGAAAGACGTAGAAAAATCACTTCTGAATGCAGCAAAAAGAGGAAAAGTAACGGGAAGATAATATCATGAAATATGTTTTTATCGCTTTGATACGATTCTATCAGAAGTTCATATCCCCCCTTTTTCCACCCAGATGCAGGTTTTATCCTACATGTTCGACCTACTGTATTCAGGCTCTGGAGAAATACGGGTTTTTTAAGGGAAGTTATCTCGGAATCAGGAGACTGATGAAATGTCATCCGTTCCACGAAGGAGGATACGATCCTTTAAAATAGGAGGAAATTAATTAATGTATACTATACTAGGCGTAATAGCAAAGCCGATGGGGCTTTTGCTTGACCTTCTGTATGGATTCATAGGAAATTACGGTATCTCCATTATCATATTTACAGTGTTCGTAAAGCTGTGCCTCTATCCGCTCTACATTAAGCAGACGAAGTCAACAGCAATGATGTCTGAAATGCAGCCTAAGATCAAGGCTCTTCAGAACAAATATGGAAACGACCAGGAAACACTGAATATCAAGATGCAGGAGCTCTATAAGGAAGAGAAATTCAACCCAATGGGCGGATGTCTTCCTATGCTCATTCAGATGCCAATTATCATGGGGCTGTTTGCCCTTCTCAGAAATCCGATGAGATATATCACAAAGGATTCCATGATTTTCGCATTCCATGAACCATTCCTGTGGATCAAAGACCTGAGCCAGCCGGATCCATGGATCCTGCCGATTATCGCAGGCGTCGCTACGTTCATCGCATTTACAATGAACAGAATGCTTCAGGATACGGGATCAGATGCAGCAAATCAGTCAGCTGCCATGATGAAGATGATGCAGTACATCTTCCCTATCATGATTCTGTGGATGGCCAGATCATTCCCTGCCGGACTTGCACTTTACTGGGCAGTCAGCCAGATCATCCAGATCGGATTCAATATCCACCTGCAGACGCTCAGAAAGAAGATCAAGAGAGAGCAGAAGGAAAGACAGATCAGAGAGAAACTGGAAAAGAAAAACAGAAATATGTAAGTCTCGATATACGGAGGAGATATAATGGATTACACAGAAAAATGGGGCAAAGATATCAACGAAGCAGTAGAGCTTGCCCTGATTGATCTGAAGGTTTCCAGAGACGAAGTAGAAGTAACGGTTCTTGAAGAACCAACAAAAGGTTTTCTCGGCATTGGTGCAAAACTGGCTAAAGTAAGAGTAGAAAAGAAAGCTCCGCAAGAGCCGGAGAAACCGGAGAAGAAGGAACCGGAAAAGAAAGCCCCGGAGAAAAAGGAGCAGCCGAAGAAATCTTCAAAACCAAAAGAGAAGAAGACAAACGATAAAAAGTCTCAGGAGAAAAAACCTGAAGAAAAGAAAAAGAACATCGTCCTGGACGATGTGGATATAAACGATCTGAAAACCGTTGAAGAACACGAAGCACTCACCTTCCTGAAGGACATCACAGGAAAGATGGGTCTGGATCTTGATTTCAGCGCAAGGGTTGGTGAAGATCTCGTTTATGTTGAAATGAGCGGTAAAGACTCAAGAACTGTAATAGGTAAAAGAGGACAGACTCTCGATGCAATACAGTATCTTACAAGTCTTGTTGTAAACAAAGAAAAGGAAAAGTACACCAAGGTAGTCGTCGATGCAGAAAACTACAGAGCCAAGAGAGAAAGAACTCTGGAGCAGCTTGCAAACAGACTTGCCGCAAAGGTTGTCAAGACAAGGAAGCATATCCGTCTGGAGCCGATGAATCCTTATGAAAGAAAGGTTATCCATGCAACCTTGCAGAAGAATCCTAACATAACAACAAGAAGCGAGGGCGAAGAGCCTTACAGAAGAGTTGTTATCGAACTGAAGAAATAGCTTGATGAGGCCCGCTTTTTGCGGGCCTTTGTATTTAGTATTATGTGTGAAACGATCGCAGCAATATCAACAGCCTACGGTGAAGGCGGAATAGGAATCATAAGAATCAGCGGACCGGAATCCATCAGTATTCTCCGCAGGATATTTGATTGCAAAGGCAGCATCATAAGCCGCCGAATGACATATGGGAAAATCATCGATCCGGAAGATGACAGCATCATTGACGAAGTTCTTGCCGTTTACATGAAAGAACCTTCCACTTATACAGGGGAAGATGTCGTGGAAATCAACTGCCACGGTAGCATGGTGTCTCTCAGAAAGACACTTGGTCTTGTGCTCCGCGAGGGAGCACGCATGGCAGAGCCGGGAGAATTCACCAAAAGGGCATTTCTGAATGGAAGACTGGATCTTTCACAGGCAGAGGCTGTTATAGATGTGATCAAGGCAAAGGCAGATGCTTCTTATGAAGCTGCCCTCTCTCAGATGGAGGGAAGCTTATCCAGAAAAGTGAGAGAAATCAGAGCTGCCGTACTTGATATTCTAGTGGAAACGACAGTCAACATCGATTATCCGGATGAAGATATCGAGCAGCTCACATATGATAAGCTGCTTGCAGGACTGGAAACAGTCGGAGAGGAAATCAGAAAACTGCTTGCAACAGCAGACACCGGGCGCATGATCAAAGAAGGCATCAGAGTTGCGATTGTCGGAAAACCGAATGTCGGAAAATCTTCCCTGATGAACTGCTTGCTCAGACAGTCCAGAGCAATTGTCACGGAGATCCCCGGAACCACTAGAGATACGATCGAAGAGGCGGTCAGCATCAGAAGTATTCCTGTTTACCTGATCGATACGGCAGGCATCCGTGAGACAGAAGATGTAGTCGAGAAGATTGGAATCGAACGGACGAAGGAAGCCTTCAATAACGCAGATCTGATCGTGCTGATCGTAGACGCCAGCCAGCCTCTGACCGAGGAGGATGAGGATATTCTGGTGCGTCTGGAGAACAGGAGATCCCTTGTTCTGTTGAATAAGACAGATCTCGGAAACGCAGTAACCCCAGGGGATATCGCTGACAGATCGCCTAATAGCGATATAATTGAAACGTGCCTGATTGAAGAAAAAGGCATTGATGAAATCGAAGATAAAATTGAGGCGCTTGTGTATGGAGGAAAGCTGTCACAAAAGGACAGCATCATGGTCAATGATGTTCGCCATGAGGAGATTTTGAGAAAAGCAGAACAGGCTGTCTGTGACGCAGCGGCAATCACGAGGACACAGGAAGCGCTGGATATTATAGAAATAGATATCAGAGAAGCCTATGACAGACTTGGAGAGATCATCGGTGAAACTGTTTCAGATGACGTAATCGATGAAGTGTTCTCAAGATTCTGCCTGGGCAAGTAGTATAGTAGATAATAATCGTTGGAAAAGCAGGAGTGAAACATGGAAAAATTCCTGATGGGAGAATACGACATAATTGTAGTTGGAGCAGGTCACGCAGGATGCGAGGCCGGTCTTGCTGCGGCCAGAATGGGCAAGAAGACACTGATGCTTTCCATCAATCTTGAAGCTGTTGCCATGATGCCATGCAACCCATCCATCGGAGGTACAGGCAAAGGCCATCTCGTCAGAGAGATCGACGCCCTTGGAGGAGAGATGGGTCTCAATATCGACAAGACCTTTATTCAGAGCAGAATGCTGAATACTGCCAAAGGCCCTGCCGTTCATTCTCTGAGAGCACAGGCAGACAAGAACCGCTATCACCTCGAGATGAAGAAGACCATCGAGAAAGAACCACTGCTGGACATGAAGCAGGGAGAAGTCATCGATCTGGTCACCAACGATGGCAGAGCCTGCGGTGTTGTTCTGCGCACCGGCGCAGTCTACAGATGCAATGCCGTCATACTGGCAACAGGAACTTTTCTCGCCGGTAAGATCTTCATCGGAGACAGTGTCTTTGATAGCGGTCCGAACGGGCTGGCCCCTTCTATGGAACTTGCAGAGAAACTCAGAGAGTACGGACTGCCGATGAGGCGGTTCAAAACGGGCACGCCTGCAAGGGCCCTTGCGGACAGTCTTGATTACGACAAGATGATTCCGCAGGACGGAGACAGTGAGATTGTGCCCTTCTCTTTCATGAACGATGAACTTGAGAAAGACCAGATCAAATGCTGGCTTACTTATACAAATGAAAAAACACACGAGGTAATCAGGCAGAACATCCATAGATCCGCCATGCTGGGTGGAAAGATCGAAGGCGTTGGGCCACGCTACTGCCCTTCTATTGAAGATAAAATCAATCGATTCCCGGACAGAGCACGCCATCAACTCTTTATTGAACCGGAGGGACTGGATACTGACGAGATGTATATCCAGGGCATGTCCTCTTCCCTTCCTGAGGATGTGCAGCAGGCGTTTTATGAAACCATTGAAGGCCTCGAGCATTTGAAAATCGTAAGGCCTGCCTATGCCATCGAATACGACTGCATCGATCCGCTGGATCTGAAGATGAATCTGGAAAACAGAACCATTGAGAATCTCTTCTGCAGCGGACAGTTCAACGGCAGTTCAGGATATGAAGAAGCAGCTGCGCAGGGACTGATGGCAGGCATCAACGCAGTTTTGAAACTCGATGGAAAGGAGCCTTTTGTTCTGGACAGAAGCCAGGCGTATATCGGCGTGCTTCTTGATGATCTGGTGACCAAAGGCACCAATGAACCATATAGGATTATGACGAGCCGCGCCGAATACAGGCTGATGCTCCGTCAGGACAACGCAGACCTGAGATTGACGGAACTCGGCTATCAAGTTGGACTGGTGAAGCAGGATCGTTATGAGAGATTTCTTGAGAAGAAGGCAGTTGTGGAAAAAGAAACCCAGCGTCTAAAACTTAAGATCATCAGCCCGGAAGCGGCGAACTCACTGCTGGAAGAACTGGGAACAGCGCCGCTGAAATCCGCGCAGTCACTTCATGAACTCATGCGCAGACCTGAGGTGACCTATGACAACACAGCATCACTGGATCCGGAGAGACCGGAACTATCCCGCCACCAGAAGACAACCATGGAAGTTGAAATCAAATACGGCGGATATATACAAAAGCAGCTTGCACAGATCGAGAAATTCAAGAAACTCGAAAACAGAAAGCTCAGCAGCGACATCGATTATGGGAGCATCAAAGGTCTCAGGATCGAAGCCCAGCAGAAGCTGAATGATATGAAACCTCTTTCCCTCGGTCAGGCATCCAGAATCTCAGGGGTCTCACCCGCTGATATCAACGTGCTCCTGATCTATCTGGAGAAAGAACGCAGATCATAATGAACGATTTAAGAGCATTCATTGAAAAACTTCATATTGCAAATCCGGGAGAGAAAGAAGAACAGCTGCTCAAGTACATGGAAGGTGTTCTGGAATGGAATGAAAAGGTCAATCTCACCGCTATTACGGATCGGGATGAGTTCATCCAAAAGCATTTCATAGATTCTCTTTTATGTGCGGGAACCCTTGAGTTTACTGACTCATCGTCTATTTGCGATATTGGAACCGGGGGTGGATTTCCCGGTGTCCCACTTGCGATTTGTTATCCCGACAAACAGTTTACACTGATGGACTCACTGGAGAAGAGATTGAAGATCGTGAGGCAGCTCTGCAACGAGATTGGCGTCGAAAATGTGGAGGTCGTTCACGGCCGCGCAGAGGAACTGGCCAGACAGAAAGACTACAGAGAACAGTTTGATCTTTGTGTTTCCCGGGCCGTTGCGAATATGCGCGTACTCAGCGAATACTGTCTGCCTTTCGTAAAAACAGGTGGATGCTTCATTGCGTACAAAGGTCCGGACTGTCAGTCAGAAATCGATGACGCTCGAAGAGCAATACAGATCCTCGGCGGAGATGAGCCGGAGATCAGACCTCTCTCGCATCTGGAGCACAGCCTGGTCTGCATCAGGAAGATATCAGATACACCGCCTGCCTATCCGCGAAAAGCAGGAACACCGGCAAGAAAACCGTTGTAAAACATCAATACAAACAAGGAGATGGAAATAAATGGAAGCCCGAATGGAAATGTTTCACGTGAAACATTTCAGATTTTTTCGGGCTTTCTCATTTTTTGCTGCTTTTGCTATAGAAAGAAAACAAAGTATGGTATATAATCAAAAATGACTTGAAGATATACATAGGAGGTAAAAGTGGGTAAGGCGATTGCTATATTTAATCAGAAGGGCGGCGTCGGTAAGACGACCACCAATATCAACCTGGCTGCATGTCTGGCACTGAAAGGCAAGAAGGTTCTGATTCTGGATATCGACCCACAGGGAAATACAACGAGCGGCGTTGGAGTTTCAAAGAAGGGTCTTGAACTGACAACCCATGAGATTCTCATTGAGGATGATCATCATCCTGCCGAAGCAGTAATCCCGACAGGCGTTCCGAATCTTGACATTATGCCGGCAAGCGTACAGCTGGCAGGTGCTGAGGTTGAACTTATCAATATGGCGGGAAGAGAGAAGCGGCTTAAGATGGCCATAGATGTGCTGAAGCCAGATTATGACTATATTTTTATAGATTGTCCGCCATCATTGGGAATACTGACAATCAACTCTCTGACAGCGGTAGATTCCGTCCTGATTCCGATCCAGTGCGAATTCTATGCTCTGGAAGGCGTAAGCCAGCTTATGAGCACCATAGATATCGTGAGAACGCATATGAATCCGGGACTTGAGATAGAAGGCGTTATCCTGAGCATGTTTGACGGCAGAACCAACCTGTCCGCTCAGGTCGTTGAGGAAGTCAAGAAGTACTTCAAAGAGAAGGTCTACACAACGGTAATACCTAGAAATGTAAGGCTCGCAGAGGCGCCAAGCCATGGAATGCCGGTCATCCAATATGACCCGAGATCGACAGGAGCGCAGGCTTACATGGAATTTGCCGAAGAATTCCTCGAAAACGAAAGGGAGAGATAAATGGCAGCAAAGACCAAAGCCAAAGGACTGGGTAAGGGTTTGGACGCGTTGTTTGGAGACGCCGAAGTAGCTCCGGTAGCAAAGAAACCTGCATCAAGAAAAAAACAGACAGAGGTAAAAACAGAAGAATCCCCTTCAGAAGAAAGCGGGGTTCTTTATGTTAGTATTGATGACATAAAGCCAAACACGACTCAGCCGAGAAAGAATTTTGATGAGGAAAAGCTGGAAGAGCTTGCCGCGTCCATAGAGAGACACGGCGTGATCCAGCCGCTGGTTCTCCGCAGACTGGGCAAGGGATACGAGATTGTCGCAGGCGAAAGACGCTGGAGAGCCGCCAGAATCGCAGGACTCAAGGAAGTACCGTGCATCGTCAAAGAACTGACCGATGAAGAAAACATGCTTCTTGCCATCATCGAGAACATGCAGAGAGAAGACCTCAATCCGATCGAAGAAGCAGAAGGTATCAAGCAGATGATCGATACCTACGGATTGACGCAGGAACAGGTTTCCTACAGCGTCGGCAAGAGCAGACCATATATCAGCAACAGTCTGAGACTGCTGAAGCTTCCGGCAAAGGTGCAGGAGCTGACTGCAGAGGGAAAGATCACAACAGGTCACGCCCGTGCGCTGGCAGGCATTAAGAGCCGGCAGGTTCAGGTAGATCTGGCAATGAGAGCCGCAAAAGATGATCTTTCGGTAAGGCAGATAGAGAATCTGGTGAAGGCAGCGAAAGAACCGCCGAAGAAGCCGGCCTCCAGAACACCGAAGACAGCAGATGAGAAGAGAGTAGAAGAAGATCTTAAGAACGCTCTCGGGACAAGGGTCAGACTGAACCGCAAAGGGAAAAAAGGAAAAATCGAAATCGAGTTCTACAGCACCGAAGAACTGGAGAGACTGATAGAACTTCTCAAAACGCTTGGATAAATGTTTCACGTGAAACATACTGAAATGGTAAATAATGGAAGTTAATATAGAAAGAAGGTTAACTATGGAAAGAAACGTTGGAACAGTTTCAAGGGGAATCCGATGCCCTATCATCCGCGAGGGTGACAACATCGGAGAAATCGTTGTTGAAAGCGTGCTCAAAGCAGGTGAAACAGACGGCTTTGAACTCAGAGACAGAGACATCGTATGCGTTACGGAGTCAGTCGTAGCAAGGGCGCAGGGCAATTATGCCAGTGTTGATGCCATTGCAGCAGACGTCAAGGCGAAACTTGGCGGAGGAACCATCGGTGTCATCTTCCCGATCCTTTCAAGAAACAGATTTGCAATCTGCTTAAGAGGAATCGCCAAGGGCGCAGAGAAGATCGTTCTCATGCTCAGTTATCCGAGCGACGAAGTCGGCAATGCGCTGATCACGATGGACCAGGTCGACGAAGCAGGCATCAATCCTTACAGTGATGTGCTGGATCTGGCCAAGTACAGAGAGCTCTTCGGAGAGAACAAGCACCAGTTCACAGGCGTCGACTACGTTCAGTACTATAGCGATCTGATCAAAGAATGCGGCGCGGAAGTTGAAGTCGTATTCGCAAATCACGCTGAGGAAATCCTGAACTACACAAAGAATGTTCTTACCTGTGATATCCATACAAGAGAAAGAAGCAAGAGACTTCTGAAGGCAGCAGGCGCAGAGAGAGTTTGCGGACTGGACGACATTCTGACAGCACCTGTTGACGGCAGCGGATACAACGAAAACTTCGGACTGCTCGGATCCAACAAAGCAACAGAAGATACCGTTAAGCTCTTCCCGAGAGCAGCAGAGAGTCAGGAACTGGTCGAAGCAGTGCAGGCAGACTTCAAGGCCAAGACTGGCAAGAATGTAGAAGTTATGATCTACGGCGACGGAGCATTCAAGGATCCTGTCGGGAAGATTTGGGAACTGGCAGACCCGAGAGTAGGCGTCGCTTACACAAATGGCCTTGAGGGAACACCGAACGAGCTCAAGCTCAAGTATCTGGCAGATAATGATTTTGCAGATCTTTCCGGAGACACACTGAAGGATGCAATCAAAGGAAGAATCACAGAAAAGGATGGAAGTCTCGTCGGCAAGATGGAGTCAGAAGGAACAACACCTCGTCAGCTGACTGACCTGATCGGTTCACTTTGCGACCTGACATCCGGCTCTGGCGACAAGGGAACGCCGATCGTCTTCATCCAGGGATACTTCGACAACTATACGACAGACTAAACGAGAGACGAAAATGATAATGAGAAGGGAGGTCGTAGCGGCCTCTCTTTTTTCAAGCAAAGATAGCTTTATTACAATAAAGCGATAACCCTTTAAGGGAGTACCAATTTTTGCCAAAAGTATAGTTTTTTGTACAATTCTTAGGTATAATCTTCCTGCAACATCAAATATATATGTAGCTAATTTAAAATAACATACAAAGGAGAGAAGCTATGACAGTCAGAATCGATGGAAAGAGTCTTACTATTGAAGACGTAATCAATGTCTGCAGACATTATGAAAAAGTCGAGATCACTGAGGATGCGAAGATCACAGTGAACAGATCCAGAGACTACGTCAGAGAGAAACTCGAAAACGATGCAGTTATCTACGGATTGACAACAGGTTTCGGAAGATTTGCAAATGTCAAAATCTCATTTGAAGACACTGCGCAGCTGCAGAAAAACCTCATCATGAGCCACACCTGCGCAATGGGTAATCCGTATCCGAAACACTATGTCAGAGCAGCGATGCTTCTAAGATGCAACAATTTGACAAGAGGATTCTCAGGCATTCGTCTTTCGACTATTCAGACAATGATAGACATGCTGAACGCCGATATTATTCCTATCGTTCCTGAAAAAGGATCCGTGGGTTCATCAGGTGACCTGGCACCGCTTTCCTGCATTGCTTTGGGCCTGATCGGAATGGGAATGGTCGAGTACAAAGGCAGGGTTGTTGAAGCCAAAGAAGCCTTTGAAGCAGAAGGTCTTACCCCGGTAGAGCTGGCAGCCAAAGAAGGTCTTGCACTGAACAACGGTACGCAGATGATGACGGCTGTTGGCGTAAACGTTCTCTACGATGCCATGCAGCTTCTCAAAACAGCAGATATCGCCGGTGCGCTGACAGGCGAGGCAATGCACGCGATCCGTAAGGCGTATGACCCTAAGGTACACGCCATCAGAGGTCACGAAGGACAGATGATCGAAGCGGAAAACATGAGAAGACTTCTCGACGGATCATACAACGCAAGATGGCTGCATGAGACGAAGGTGCAGGATCCGTATTCACAGAGATGTCTGCCGCAGATTCACGGCGCATCCAGAGATGCGATCAAGTATGTTTACGATAAAGTAACGATTGAAATCAACGCAGTAACCGACAATCCTCTGGTCTTTGCAGAAGAGGACGAAGTCATCTCCGGCGGAAACTTCCACGGACAGCCGATGGCACTTGCCTTTGACTTCCTGAAAATCGCGATTTCAGAACTGGCAAATGTTTCAGAGAGAAGAATTGAGCGTCTTGTAAACTCACAGCTTTCAGAAGGTCTGCCTGCATTCCTCGTTAAGAAGGGTGGTCTCAACTCAGGTTACATGATTGCGCAGTATGCGGCAGCTTCCATGGTTTCAGAGAATAAGGTATATGACCATCCTGCATGCGTCGACTCAATTCCAACGTCTGCAAATCAGGAAGACCATGTATCCATGGGAACAACATCTGCCAGAACTGCGGCGATGGTTCTCGACAATGCACAGAAGGTTCTTGGCATTGAACTCTCTGCTGCAGCACAGGCAATCTGGCTCAGACAGGAACAGGGCGAAAAGGGAATCGACAATCTGGCGCCTGCAACAAAGGTCGCCTATGATTTCATCAGAACAAAGGCGGATCCAATCGAAGAAGACATCATCATGATCGACGAGCTGAAGAAGTTTGACGAGATGGTCAAAGACTTCTCGTTGAACGAAGCAGTAGACAAAGTAATCAATCTGAAATAGATTCCGAAGAGAAGGAGGAACCCCAATGTTAGAAAACAAAGCAATCGCAAATGCAATGACAATCAAACTGGATCTGGGATATCCGGAAATGCCTGAGTTCCAGGAGGGAATCAGAAGAGCACCAGACAGAGGATTCAGACTTTCGAAAGCACAGACGAAGATTGCACTCAGAAACGCGCTTCGTTATGTTCCGGAAGAACTACATGAAAAACTCGCTCCGGAATTTATGGAAGAACTGAAGACATACGGAAGAGTATACGCTTACAGATACAGACCGGCAGGCAGAATCTACGGAAAGCCAATCGATGAATACAAAGGCAACTGCCTCGCAGGCAAAGCATTCCAGGTTATGATCGACAACAATCTGGATTTTGAGGTAGCGCTGTATCCATATGAACTCGTTACATACGGAGAGACAGGCTCCGTATGCCAGAACTGGCTCCAGTACAATCTCATCAAGAGATATCTGGAAGAAATGACAGAAGAGCAGACACTGGTCGTTGAATCAGGACATCCTCTGGGACTGTTCCCTTCAAAGCCGGAAGCGCCAAGAGTCATCATTACAAACTCCATGATGATCGGTATGTACGACAATCTGGAAGACTGGGAAGTCGCAGAAGAAATGGGCGTAGCCAACTATGGACAGATGACTGCAGGCGGATGGATGTACATCGGACCGCAGGGAATTGTTCACGGAACATTCAACACGATCCTCAATGCAGGACGTAAGGAACTGGGCGTACCGGAAGACGGGGATCTGGCCGGAAAGACATTTGTATCATCCGGTCTCGGCGGAATGAGCGGCGCTCAGCCTAAGGCAGCAAATATCGCAAATGCAGTCGGTATCTTCGCGGAAGTCGACCAGTCAAGAATCGACACAAGACACGATCAGGGTTGGGTCGATGTAGTATGTCAGGATCTGGACGAAGTATTTAAGCTTGCACAGGAAAAGATCGATGCAAAGGAAAGCATTTCAATTGCATATCATGGAAATATCGTAGATTTGCTCGAAGCTGCAGTGGACAGAAACTTCCACATCGACCTGCTTTCAGACCAGACTTCATGTCACAACGTATATGATGGCGGATACTGCCCGGTTGGATATACATTTGAGGAAAGAACTCAGATGCTCCACGAAGACAGAGACAAGTTCTGCAAGGAAGTTGACAAGACTCTCCACAGACATTTTGCAGCCATCAAGGCTCTTACAGAGAAAGGAACATACTTCTTTGACTACGGTAATTCCTTCATGAAGGCAATGTATGATGCAGGCGTTAAGGAACTTTCAAAGAACGGTGTAGATGATAAAGACGGATTCATCTGGCCTTCCTACGTGGAAGACATCATGGGACCAATCCTCTTCGACTATGGTTATGGACCATTCAGATGGGTATGCCTCTCCGGCAAGCCGGAAGACTTGAGAGCGACAGACCAGGCTGCTATGGACGTCATCGATCCGAACAGACGCGGTCAGGACAGAGACAACTGGATCTGGATCAGAGATGCTGAGAAGAATAAGCTGGTCGTAGGAACCCAGGCAAGAATTCTCTATCAGGATGCAGAAGGAAGAAGAGATATCGGTCTGGCATTCAACAAGCTCGTAAGAGAAGGCAAGATCGGCCCTGTCATGATGGGAAGAGACCACCACGACGTTTCCGGAACAGACTCACCATTCAGAGAGACATCAAACATTAAGGATGGATCCAACGTAATGGCAGATATGGCAGTACAGTGCTACGCAGGAAACGCAGCCAGAGGTATGAGTCTTTGCGCTCTGCACAATGGCGGAGGCGTAGGCATCGGCAAAGCAATCAACGGCGGATTCGGATTGCTGCTCGACGGAAGTGAAAGAGTTGATAAGATTCTCCACTCCGCAATGATGTGGGATGTAATGGGCGGCGTAGCCAGAAGAAACTGGGCGAGAAACGAACACGCCATCGAAACATCTGTTGAATACAACAAGAACTATGCAGGTAAGGGTCACATCACCATTCCTTATCTGGTTAAAGACAGCATCATCGATGAGACCGTCGATAAGTTTGTAAAGTAGAATAAGCAAAAACAATAAAAGAAGGTATTAAATACAGAATGGGAAAAGTACTGATTAAAAACATAGGCTGCCTGCAGACACCTGTAGGCAGCTACAGCCACAAAGGCAGCAAGCAGGGAGCAAACGAGAAGTACATCAACGCAGCGATTGCTGTAGAAGATGGAATCATCACGGAGATCCTTTCCGGCGGAAGAATTCCGGCGGGCACATATGATGAAGAAATCGATGCAGAAGGTAAACTCGTTACACCGGGGCTTGTAGACGGACATACACATCTGGTTTTCGGTGGCTACAGACAGCACGAAATCGCGATGAAGCTGGCTGGAGCGGGATATCTCGACATCCTCAGAGCAGGCGGCGGCATCCTGGACACAGTCGGCAAAACCAGACAAGCCTCAAAAGAGGAACTCTATGATAAGACAGCAGGTTTCCTCGATGAGATGATGAGCATGGGCGTAACCTCATGCGAAGCAAAGAGCGGCTACGGTCTTGATAAAGAAACAGAAATCAAGATGCTGGAAGTCATCAAAGAGCTTGGGGAAAAACACCCGATGGATGTTGTTCCGACATTCCTTGGACCGCACGCGATTCCGCCTGAATATGAAGGAAGAGGCGATGAATACATTGAAATGACCTGCAAAGAGATCCTTCCGGAAATCAGAAAGAGAAACCTGGCAGATTACTGTGATGTATTCTGCGAAGACTCCGTGTTCAATGCGGAGCAGAGCAGAACATATCTGAAGTGCGCCAGAGACATGGGATTCGGACTGAAGATCCACGCAGATGAAATCGAAGCAATCGGCGGAACAGAACTGGCAGGCGAACTGGGCGCGGCATCAGCCGAGCATCTGATTGCCATTACAGAGTCAGGCATGGACGCCATGGCAGAAGGCGGAGTCACAGCGATGTGCCTGCCGGCAACATCTTTCTACTTAGACAAGACGTATGCGCCGGCAAAAACCATGATCGAAAAGGGCATTCCTGTGGCGATGGCCAGCGATTTCAATCCTGGATCATGCCCGTCACTGAACCTGCAGTTCGTCATCAATCTGGGATGCCTTAAGTACAAACTGACACCTGAAGAAGTGCTCACCGCAGTAACGATCAATCCGGCCTGCGCAATTGGCCTCGGAGAGAAGGTCGGAACCCTTGAGCCTGGCAAGCAGGCAGATTTGGTAATCTGGAACGCACCGGATTTCGAGATGGTGTGCTACAGATTCGGATCAAACATGACAGACAGGGTCATCAAAAAAGGAACCCTTGTCAAATAGAAGATAGTAGTTATTGCTTAGAAGATAATAAAGGAGAACATTAGAAATGAAGTTAATCGACCTGAAACTGGACGAGTATCTGGACATCCTTATTTCTGACGAACCTGCTCCGGGCGGCGGAAGCGTAAGTGCGCTTGCCTGTGCACAGGGAGCAGCTCTCATTTCCATGGTATGCGACCTTACAACAGCCAAGAAGAAATATGCGGACGACCACGAGCTGTGCAGACAGATCAAGGAAGAAGCTGTAAAACTCTATGGCGACCTCAAGGCAGCAATAGACAAAGATACAGATGCATACAATCTGGTTGCAGCAGCCTTCAAGATGCCGAAAGAAACTGACGAAGAAAAAGCTGCAAGGAAAAAAGCAATTGCAGACGGAACATTAGAAGCAACAAAGGTTCCGCTCAGCGTGATGCAAATGGGCATGGAAACCATGAAGCTGGCTGACAGACTCTACGGACATTTCAACAAGAACTGTGCAAGCGACCTCGGAGTAGGCGTTATCAACCTGCTGACAGGTATCCGCGGCGCGTGGATGAACGTGAAAATCAACCTGCCGGGAGTCAAAGATGAAGCTTTTGCAGCAGAGGCAGAGGCGGAAGGCAGAAAGATCCTTGCAGAAGCAGAGGAAATAGCAGACAGATTATATAAGGCAATAGAGGAGGAACTTTAATGGCTAAAATTATTGAGAGCATTCCTAACATCAGTGAAGGAAGAAATAAGGAAGTTATCGAAGCATGTGTAGATCAGATCAGAAACACACCTGGATGCACACTTCTTGACTACTCATCAGATGAAACACACAACAGATCGGTTATCACTTATATGGGAAGCCCGGAAGCTTGTGAAGAGGCAAGCGTAAAACTGGCTAAGAAGGCAGTTGAACTCATCGACCTCACAAAGCATGAAGGCGGACACCCGAGAATGGGATGCGTTGATGTAATGCCGTTCGTTCCAATCAAAGAAGCAACAACGGAAGACTGCATCGAACTGTCCAAGAAAGTCGGTGAAAGAATCGCTGCAGAAGCAGATCTGCCGGTATTCCTCTATGAAGATTCCGCAACTGCAAAGCACAGAAAGAACCTGGCGAAGATCAGAAAAGGTCAGTTCGAAGGAATGGCCGAAAAAGTCAAGGAAGAAAAGTGGTGCCCTGACTTCGGCGGAGCCAGAATCCATCCGACAGGCGGCGTAGTAGCAGTAGGTGCAAGACCTCCGCTCATCGCATTCAACATCAATCTCGCAACAGACAACGTTGAAATCGCAAAGAACATCGCGAACATCATCAGAGAAGTCAAGGGCGGATTCAAGTGCGTAAAGGCTATGGGCCTGCTTCTCGAAGAGAGAAATGTCGCACAGGTTTCCATCAACATGACAAACTTCAACATCACACCGCTCCACAGAGTCCTTGAACTCGTAAGAAGAGAAGCAGCCAGATATGGAGTCAATGTTATCGGAACAGAAGTCATTGGACTTGCTCCTATGAAGGCATTCTTCGATGCAGCGGAATATTATCTGCAGATTGAAGACTTCGATCCTGACGTACAGGTTATCGAAAACCATCTGCTGTAAGCTGACATTGCTGCCGCAGCGACGGCTTTCATGACCGACAACGCAAAATGACTTTAATAAACTGGCAGGAGGAAGGGTGCATGACTGATCAGGTATTAAAGGGTGAATCATCTCTGGCGGAAGAAATCGTTCATATCCTGAGGAGCAGGATCATCAACGGAGAGTATTCCATTGGAGAAAAACTCGTTGAAAACAAAATAGCGGAAGAGCTCAAAGTCAGCAGAACACCGGTAAGAGAAGCGTTCAAGCAGTTGACAAAGGAAAATCTAATCGAATACGTGCCGAACAAAGGGTGCTTTGCCAAGGGCTTTGATCAGAATGACCTCAACGATATCTATGCCGTAAGAAACGCTGTCGAACAACTGGCAGTTGAGTGGGCGATCAAAAACAAAACGGAAGAGGACATTGCCAGACTCAATGAGCAGCTTGAGCTTATGGATCATTATAATGCCAACGGAATGGTCGATAAGTTCATTTTGGCGACGGAAGAGATCAGCAATATCTTCTACAAGATGACGGGAAGCAGATTTATTGTTCAGGCGCTCAAGTCTTATCAGGAATATATCCTGCTGGCAAGACAGGGCATGATGACCAAGCGCGAAAGTCTTCAGGACATTCTCGATGAGCATAAGACAATCTGCACAGCGATCAGCGATGGTGATGTAGAGAGAGCCAAGAAAGCAGTCAGTTATCATCTTGAAAAATCAGCTCAGAGAGCGGCAGACAGATGGCTGTAAAAACCGCAATGTGAACAAATGCCCGGCGCAGAAATTGCGCCGGGTGTTTTAATTGTATTCAAACAGTTTTTAAATGCGCCTTCCCCTTGACACAATTGGGCGGAATTGTTATAGTAGCCTTATGATTTAATTATTTATTCAGATAAAGCAATAAAGCACCGAAGGAGAAGAGGATGATTAAGGTATTAAAGAAAGGCGATTATGCACTGGACGATGTTCTCATCAGAGACAGATCAGGCAGAGATGTGAGCCAGGTCGTAGCAGACATCATTTTTGGCGTTAAGATGGGAGGAGATCCAACCCTCATCAACTACAGCCAGACGTTTGATGGTCCGATTGGCGGAGCGCTCGAGCTCACAAAGGAGGAAATTGATGCTGCAGTTGCAGAGGTACCGGAAGAGGTTATGGAGACCCTTCAGGAAGCAGCTGACAGGATCGCCTTTTATCATAAAGCACAGCTTAGAGAGGGATACACACTCAAAGAAGACGGCGTGACACTTCGTCAGAAGGTAGTGCCTCTTAAGAGAGTAGGACTCTACATTCCGGGCGGCACAGCGGCCTATCCATCGACAGTTCTGATGAACGCCGTTCCTGCCAAAATCGCGGGAGTAGAGGAAATCGTCATGGTTTCACCACCGACAGCCAACGGCACCATTGCGCCTGTCATTTTGGCAGCAGCCAAAATCGCCGGCGTCGACAGAGTGTTCAGAATCGGCGGCGCACAGGCAATCGCAGCACTTGCCTATGGAACGAAGAGTGTGCCTAAAGTGGATAAAATCGTTGGTCCGGGTAACGCATACGTAGCAGAAGCGAAGAAGCAGGTGTTCGGTCAGGTGGGAATCGATCTCATCGCAGGACCGAGTGAAGTTCTTGTCATTGCAGATAAGGGCGCAGATGCACGCATCGTCGCAGCAGATATGCTGTCGCAGGCAGAGCATGACAAGATGGCAACGGCTGTCCTGATCACGACGGATCAGTTTGTAGCAGAGAGAACAGCAGAGCAGCTGGAAGTTCAGCTGGCAAATCTTCCGAGAGAAGAAATTGCAAGAGAGTCCATCGAAGTAAACGGCAAGATCATCATTGTTGATTCCATCGATGACGCAATCAATCTGGCAAATGAACTCGCGCCTGAGCATCTGGAGCTGTTCCTCGACGACGCAGAGGCATATGCCGATAAGATCCGCAACGCAGGATCGGTATTCGTAGGAAAGAACTGCCCTGAAGCACTTGGCGACTACTTCGCAGGACCGAACCATACGCTGCCGACATCCGGCACCGCAAGATTCGCAAGTCCTTTGACCGTAGATGACTTCGTTAAGACCATGTCACTGACATATTACGAACCGGAAGCGCTCGAGTACGCGAAGGACAAAGTAGCGCTGCTGGCAAGACAGGAAGGTCTGGAAGGACACGCCAGATCGATACTCAGCAGATTTGAATAAACAGCAAGTGGGGCGGCAACCCCGCCCCACAAAACAGGAACCAAGCAATGAAAATCAACGAAGATATATTCAGTAACAAAGAAAAAGCCATGTTTGCTCTCAGACAGCTGTACGCAAGTCATGGTTTTTCTATGTATAGAATGAGCAAGTTCGAAGAGTTCGAACTCTATGCAGCCAACAGAGACTTTCTGGATTCCAGTCAGATCATCACGTTTACTGATACGGACGGAATGCTCATGGCGCTCAAGCCGGATGTGACTCTCTCCATCGTGAAGAACAACAGGCACATCGGCAACCGCATCATCAAACTCTATTACAACGAGAACATCTACAGGGTTTCTCCGAAGACACATTACTTTAAGGAAATCATGCAAGTGGGACTCGAGTGTCTGGGAAAGGTGGACGACAAGTGCATCAGCGAAGTTCTGCTGCTGGCCGCCGAGAGCCTGAAGGTCTTAAGCGATGAGGCGAAGCTTGACGTCTCCAATCTGGACATTCTCACCCAGCTCTTCGCGAGCTGTGGCTTCCCGAAGGAAACAGAAGAGCAGATCACCGCGTGCATCAGCGGCAAGAACGCCCACAGTCTGGAGAGAGTCTGCCGCAGCGCAGATTTGGGGCCGGCGAAGGTGGAACTGCTGAAGCTGCTCGTGAACACATACGGCAGACCGGAAGAGGTCATTCCGAAACTGGAAGACGCCTTCCTGAAAAACAGCATCTTCTCCTTTGAAGAGAAGGAAGCCTATGCGGAGAGCATCGGAGCCTTGAAGAAGATCGTAGAGGCTTTCCAAGAAGCAGGGCTGGAAGACATCCTGAACATCGATTTCTCCGTCGTGAGCGATCTGAAGTACTACAACGGAATCATATTCAAAGGATTCTCCGCCGGTGTACCGGACGGAATTCTCTCCGGGGGACAGTATGACAAGCTCATGAAAAGCATGAAGCGGACGTCAAGAGCCATCGGTTTCGGCGTCTACATGGACAGTCTCGGCAAGCTCTCGAAGTTTGATGACGAGGAGGTGGAGATCGATGGATAACATGATCAATGTAGCACTTCCTAAGGGCAGACTGGGAGACATCGTCTATGAGATGTTCGAAAAGGCCGGTTTCGAGTGTCCATCCATCAAAGAGAAGAACAGAAAGCTCGTCTTTGAGAATCCGGAAGCCGGCGTCCGCTACTTCTGGGTCAAACCATCGGATGTTGCGATTTACGTCGAACGAGGTGCGGCGGATATCGGAGTCGTCGGCAAGGATATCCTCATGGAGGACAAGACGAACGTCTATGAGCTGGTGGATCTCGGCGTCGGAAAATGCCGCATGGCCGTTGCCGGACCGAAGGGATTCGCCTATGACAGAGACAATGAGCTGAGAGTCGCCACGAAGTTCGTTAATGTAGCGAGAGAGTTCTATGCATCCTCTGGAACGGATATCGACATCATCCACCTGAACGGCTCCATCGAACTGGCGCCGATCCTCGGTCTTTCGGATGTGATCGTCGATCTGGTTGAGACAGGAACAACACTCCGTGAGAACAACCTGGAGGTCATCGAGGAAATCGCGCAGATCAGCGCGCGGCTCATTGCGAATAAAGCGAGCTTCAAATTCAAGACAAACCAAATCGAAAACATAATGCAAAAGCTGGAAGACATCATTGAATGACAGAGTATAATTCATGAGCAGATTTTTAAGCAGCAAGTACGAAGATCTTGAACCCTATGTTCCGGGAGAACAGCCTCAGGATCAAAAGTATATCAAACTGAATACAAATGAATCTCCATTTCCGCCAGCGAAGGATGCCGTTGCAAAGGCAGCCGAGGCCGCACAGCGACTTCAGCTTTACTCCGACCCTGACTGCAGAGTGCTGTCGGAGAAACTGGCAAAGCATCTGAGCAATGAAAGCGGGCTGGAACTCACCAGAGAGAATGTGATCATCACAAATGGATCTGACGAAGTGCTCAACTTCGCATTCATGGCTTTTTGCAGCGGGGGAAAACCAGCGGTCTTTCCGGATATCACCTATGGGTTCTATCCGGTGTTCGCGGATATGAACGGCGTCCCGTACAGAGAGATCCCTCTCGATGGGAATCTGAAGATCGTTCCGGCGGATTACATCGGCGCCGAGGGGACACTCTTCATCGCCAATCCGAACGCACACACAGGTGTGGCGCTCAGCCGTGAAGAGATCGAGGAAATCGTCGCCGGAAACCCGGACGATCTGGTGGTTGTCGATGAAGCATATGTGGATTTCGGCGCAGAGAGCAGCCTGCCTTTGCTTGGCAAGTACGATAACCTGATGATTGTGCAGACCTTCTCGAAATCCCGGTCTCTGGCAGGTGCGAGATTGGGGTACGGCGTTTCATCCAGGGAGATCATCTGCGACCTGAACACCATCCGGAACTCCACGAATCCATATAATATCAACTCCATGACCATGGCGGCAGGCGTCGGCGTTCTGGAGAACGAAGCATATACGAAAAAGAACTGCGAGCAGATCATCGTTAATAGGCGATATACGGAAGAACAGCTCAAGGCCAAGGGTTTCGAGCTGACAGATTCCTCGGCGAACTTCATCTTTATGAAGCATCCCGAGGTAGATGGCGCTAAAATATACGAGGAAATGAAGCGCCGCGGCGTGCTGATCCGCCACTTCACCAAGCCGCGGATGGCACAGTACAACAGAGTCACAATTGGAAGCAGAGAACAGATGGATATCTTCCTGAAGGTTCTCGGAGAGGTGATAGAGGAACTGAAATGAGAACAGCGGAAATCAACAGAAAAACAGCCGAAACAGATATCGCCATGAAGCTGAGTCTGGACGGCAAGGGGGAATCGCAGATCGATACCGGCGTGGGATTTCTCGATCACATGCTGACCTTGTTTGCGAAGCACGGGAGATTCGATCTTACCGTCAAATGCACAGGCGACACGTATGTAGATGATCATCACACTGTTGAAGATATCGGGATCGCCCTCGGACAGGCTTTTGCAGAAGCCCTCGGCGACAAGAAGGGCATCAGGCGATATGGCAGAGAAGTATTGCCGATGGACGAAGCGCTGGTGCTGACGGCAGTGGATTTTTCCGGCCGCAGTTATCTGGCCTACGGGCTGAAGATTCCGACGCCGGCAGTCGGCACTTTTGATACGGAACTGGTAGAGGAGTTCTGGATGGCCTTCACGAGAAACGCGAAGTGCACGCTCCACATTCATCAGATGGCAGGCACGAATTCCCACCACATTATCGAAGGCGCCTTCAAATCAGCAGCAAAAACCATGCGCGCAGCAGTCAGCGTCGATGCTGCCTTTGCAGATGAAATCCCATCGACGAAAGGAGTTCTCTAGTGATAGCGATTATAGATTACGGCGTGGGGAATCTCTTTTCCCTGCAGAGCTCATTGAAATACATTGGACAGGACGTGGAAGTCACGTCAGATCCGGAGAAGATCGAGGCCGCGGACAGGATTATCCTGCCGGGCGTTGGCGCCTATGAGGACGCAGCGCGGAAGCTCCGTGAAAGCGGGATGGCCGATCTGGTCATGGAACAGGCAAAGGCAGGAAAGCCGCTCATGGGCATCTGCCTGGGTATGCAGCTGCTCTTCGAAAAAAGCTTTGAGTACGGAGAGCACGAAGGACTGGGACTCATCAAGGGAAGCGTAGTGCCAATCCGTGATGTGGTATCGGAAGACTACAAGATCCCGCATATCGGATGGAACGCACTCAGGTTCAAAGGCAGAGCAGCCGAGGGGCAGGAGCCTCTCTTCAAATATACGAAAGAAGGCGACCACGTTTACTTCGTCCATTCTTTTTACGCTACGGACTGTGCGGACAGCACCATTGCGTCGACGGAGTACGGCGCAGAACTGACGGCCGCTGTCGCGGATGGCAAAATCTACGGATGCCAGTTCCATCCGGAAAAGAGCGGCAAAGTCGGACTGAATATACTACGCGCGTTCTGTGAGCTGTAGGGACCGAATGAATTGACAGGAGTTTTGAGGCATGAAGATTTTTCCCGCAATTGACTTGTTCGACGGTAAAGCTGTACGGCTTTTGCGCGGCAAGTATGAGGATATGACAATTTACAGCGAAGATCCGCCGCAGATCGGACGGGACTTCGCGGCGGCAGGCGCCGAGTTCATACACATCGTCGATCTGGAAGGCGCGAAGGAAGGAACGACACCGAACTTCGAGACCGTGTGCCGGATCAAAGAGGCCAGCGGTTGCTTTTGCGAGATCGGCGGCGGCATAAGAAGCATGGGTGTGATCCGCAAGTACATGGACGCCGGCATCGACAGAGTGATTCTGGGCACGGCAGCCGTAACAGACCGGACCTTCCTGGAGGAAGCGGTCGCAGCCTACGGTGAGAAAATCGCCGTCGGCATCGATCTGAAGGACGGCTGCGTGGCCATCAAAGGCTGGACCGAGAAGACGCAGATCACCGCGGAGGATTTCTGCAGGCAGATGCAGGAGCTGGGCGTGAAGACCATCATCGTGACCGATATCTCCAAGGACGGCGCCATGAAAGGGACGAACCACGAGCTCTACGAAACGCTGTCCGGGCAGTTCGGCATGCAGCTGGTTGCCTCAGGCGGTGTATCGACGATAGACGATGTGAAGCGGCTGGCAGCTCGCGGCATCTACGGAGCCATCATCGGCAAAGCATATTACACAGGGGCAATCGACCTGAAAGAAGCAATAGAGGCGGCGAAATAGCAGCCAGACAGAGGTACAGATATGATAACCAAAAGAATAATCCCATGCCTGGACGTGAAGGACGGCAGGGTGGTCAAAGGCACAAAGTTCAAAGACCTGAACGATGTTTCCTCCCCGGTGGAACTGGCGAAGTTCTACACGGAGGCGGGAGCAGACGAGCTTGTGTTTTACGATATTACTGCATCAAGCGATGGACGCAAACTGTTCACGGAGATTCTGACAGAGACTGCGTCCAACGTATTCATCCCGTTGACAGTGGGCGGCGGCATCAGTACCATCGAAGATTTCGACAGAGTGCTCAAATGCGGCGCGGACAAAGTCAGTGTCAACTCAGGCGCCATCCGGAATCCATCCATCATCGGTGAGGCGGCGCGGCTCTACGGCGACCAGTGTGTTGTGATTTCCGCAGACGTTGCCCTGATCGACGGCGTCTACCGAGTCTTTGCGAAGGGCGCGAGAGAGAACACAGGCATGGAAGCCATCGACTGGATCAAAAGATGCGTCGATATGGGAGCCGGCGAAGTCGTTGTGAACTCCATCGACACAGACGGTGTGAAGAAGGGATTCGACATTCCGCTGCTGAAGAAAGTCTGCGAGGCGGTCAACGTGCCGGTCATCGCGTCAGGAGGAGCCGGATGCATTCAGGACTTCATCGATCTGTTCACAGAGATTCCGGATATCGATGCCGGGCTTGCCGCGAGCATCTTCCACTTCCGGGAAGTGGAGATCGCAGATCTGAAAGACGCAATGGCAAAGGCAGGAATACCGGCGAGAATCTGACACGAGGCATAAGAAGCAAAGGCCAAGGAGAGAGATATGGTAAAGATTGAAGACATAAAATTTGACGATAGGGGACTGGTGCCGGCAATCGTCGTCGACGCTGACACGAATCAGGTGCTGACCCTGGCATATATGAATGAAGAGAGCCTCAGGATTTCTCTGGAAAAAAAGCTGACCTGCTTTTGGAGCAGATCCCGGCAGGAGCTCTGGCTCAAAGGCGAGACCAGCGGCAACTACCAACACATCGTTTCCATCACAGCGGACTGCGACAGAGACGCTCTTGTGGTGAAAGTGAAACCGGACGGACCGGCGTGCCACCTGGGGACCTGGTCCTGCTTTGATTATCCAGTGCTGGAAGCGCAAGCCCCTGCTGCAGAAGAGGCATCGTCTATCGACAATGCATTTTCTTATGAAGGATTGATGGAATTGATCCGCGGTCGCAAGACAGAAGGTAAAGAAGGATCCTACACGACCTATCTCTTTGAAAAGGGGCTGGATAAAATCCTGAAAAAAGTTGGGGAAGAATCCACAGAGGTCATTATCGCCGCCAAGGCAGAAGATAAAAAAGAGACCATCTATGAAATCGCGGATCTGGCGTATCACGTCATGGTGCTCATGGTGGAAGCAGGAATCTCTCTTGAAGATATCACCGAAGAGCTGGCATCACGCCATGTGATAGACCACAAAGTGAAACAAGAGAAGATGACCTGATGAGAAAGAGAGAAGATGCAATGCTGCTTGAACAATACAGAGAACAGAACAAAAACAGCCTGGCGGATTTCCACACCCATACGAAATACTGCGACGGAAACAACACCCCGTCGGAGATGCTGGCAGCCGCCCTGAAACAGGGACTGCAGGTCTACGGCTTTTCGGGACATGGATATACGCCGTATGACGAAAGTTACTGCATGCTTCTTGATGATGAAGCGGTTTATGAGCAGGAAGTCAGGAAACTTGCTGAAGACTATGCAGGAGAAATCAAGATCCTCTGCGGCGTGGAGCAGGACTGCCTGGCTGGAACGCCGACCCGCGACTGGGATTACGTGATCGGCTCCGTACATTATATCGACTGCGGGAAAGAAGGCGGAGGAATCGAGGTCATCGATGAGAGCAAAGATATCTGGCTCGACATCACGGACAAGTATT
Organism: uncultured Eubacteriales bacterium; assembly: GCA_902763505.1. Classification (GTDB taxonomy): domain Bacteria; phylum Bacillota; class Clostridia; order Peptostreptococcales; family Anaerovoracaceae; genus Lentihominibacter. The sequence goes on from CACWSO010000010.1 coordinate 71,279, forward strand.
TCGGTGGTGATGTCTACGCTATGATTGAGCGTTACTTCGAAACGGTCGCCCGTGTCGTGGAAATGACCGGAGCTGATATCATCGGACATCTTGACCTGATCACCAAATACAACACCGGCGGTGAAGGCGGTGGGCTAGGTGCGCTCTTCGATGAAGGACACCCACGCTATGTGGCAGCCTGGCAGAAAGCAGTGGACAAACTTCTGCCGACTGGCGTTCCGTTCGAGATCAATACGGGCGGCATGTCAAGGAAGTACCGGGCCGATGCCTATCCGGCGAAACCGATTCGCAATTACATCGCCGCGCACGGCGGCAGGTTCATCCTGTCGAGCGACAGTCACAACACGGAGACTCTCTGCAGCAGATTTGCAGAGTACCGTGATTATTTGAAATAGCTGAAACCCTTTTACAGTTTGCTGGAAAGTGCTATAATCCATATGGGGTTATTGTCTTTGGGATTATAGCACTGTTTTTTATTGTTATTTTTTATAAACCGAAAGGACAATTGTTGAAATGTATAAGGATGCAATGAGAGCCGCCTGGGCTGAAATCAATCTTACGAATCTGGATTTCAATATCAAGCAGATCAAAGCCAAGGTCGGCATGGATGTTAAAATTACCGGCATCATCAAAGCGGATGGTTACGGTCATGGATCAGTAAAGTGCGCTTCTGTTCTGAGAGCGAACGGGGTCAAATCCTTTGGAGTGGCAACACTCTCAGAGGCAATCAAACTCCGTAAGGCTGGTTACGAAACAGAGCAGATTCTGATTTTGGGACTGACGCCGGAACCTTATGCAGATATACTTGCAGAATATGATCTGACACCGGTTGTATGCAGCTACACAAATGCAGAAGCAATCAACAATGCGGCGCGCAAGGCGGGCAAAACCATCGAATGCTACATTGCAGTAGATACCGGCATGGGAAGAATCGGTTACAACCCGGAAGATCCGGCTTCCATTGAAGATGTCAAGATGATTACAACCCTTCCTCATCTGAAGCTTGTCGGACTCTTCTCACACTTCGCCACAGCAGATGCTGAAGACAAGAATTACGCTCATATGCAGGAGAACAGATACAATGGATTCTACAAGGCGCTTCTGAAAGCGGACATCAAGCTTCCGATGAAAGCCCTGTCAAACAGCGCAGCTATCATGGAGATTCCGACAGCGCATTTCAACCAGGTACGTCCGGGAATCATCCTCTACGGACTGTATCCTTCCGATGAAGTGGACAGAAGCAAATTCGAAATCAGACCAGTCATGAGCGTCAAGGCGAACATCGTTCACCTGAAGAAAGTGCCGGCAGGAACGTCCATCAGCTACGGCCGTAAGTGGACCGCCGAAAAAGACAGCATCATCGCAACGATTCCGCTCGGATACGCAGACGGATATCCACGTCCATATTCCTCTAAGGCAGAAGTCATCGTCAACGGCGTCAAGGCTCCAATCACAGGAAACATCTGTATGGACCAGTGCATGATCGACGTTACTCACGTACCGTACGTGCGTGTTGGTGATGAAGTCACGATTATGGGCAAAGACGGCATCTACGAAATCAGTGCCGATGACATCGCGAACGCAACGGGTACGATCAACTACGAGATCGCCTGCGCATTCGGACAGAGACTGCCGAAAGTATACGTCTATTAATCGACAGGCGGAAATTGCCAGAAATACAAAAGCAACAAAAAACAGCTCCTATCTCACTTGCGTGGGACAGGGGCTGTTTCATTAGGGGCATATCTTAGGAAAGAGACTCCATCTTGTCATCACCCAGTGAGTGCTTGACTCTGTCTCTTTCTTCTGCCGTCTTAGCGTCATTCCAGTGATCCATGGTTCCTACCAGATATCCGGTGATTCTTCTGATTCTCTCAAATGGAACATGTGAGAACTCATAGCTCAGATCTGCATATTCGCCATCGATGTTGATGTCCAGCTTGTTCAGCTTTCTGTTGTATTTTTCTTCAAGATATTCTACGTAAGCCTGTGCTTCCTTCGGGTCAGCATTGCCTGTGATTACGATTGACATATTTCTTACCTCCTCTGTGCGTTTCGCCGCACCACACTATTTGGTGCTTGCGTGCAGGATGATTATATACCACACCACATTATGTTGTATATAGCAAATCGCAAAAAAACATCAAAAATGCAATCTTGACCAAAATTATCCAGATTAAAATGCAAAGCCCTTTGACACTCCTTGGGCGGTGTGTTAAGATATGCGAGGCGGTGAGCAAGGCCGCCCATCGTCAATATGCCCTCATAGTTAAATGGATATAACAAATCTCTCCTAAAGATTAGTTCTTGGTTCGATTCCGAGTGGGGGTGCCAGAAAGCTTGAAATTTCAACGGTTTCAAGCTTTTTTCTTTGTCGTGAAATGCCCGAAAAACGGCGTTACTCCCACATTACTCCCACACTTTTTAACACGGAACAGCTAAATTTAGCTCAAGTGTCTCGATTGCCCGGGCCTTTTCATCGGCAGAAACATTCACATAATATTTCGCGGTCGTAGAAATATCGTCATGTCCCAGCAGCTTTGATGCTGTCTGGATCGGAACGCCCTGCCGGCAGAGATTTGTTCCGAAGGTGTGGCGATATGCGTGAATGTTCTTTTCTTCGACGCCGATCCTCTTGTAATACCGGTTGAGAGCAGTTCGAACATTTGAAGGGTCGTACAGTTTGCCGGAATCTGTCGTAAAGACATACTCCGTGCGGTAGCCCTTTTGGAGCTGCTCTTTCAGATGCCATCGCTTATGGATGCTCAGCTCAGAAAGAACGGTCTCATGCAGAGGGATCTTCCGGATGGAATTAGCTGTCTTAGGCACGTTGATGTCATACCGTGCTTTAACATTACCGTCTTCATCAAAATCAAGATCTCTGGCGTGCTGTTTGTTCACACTTAGCATGCCGTCCTGGAAGTCATCGTATGTCAAACCGAGGATCTCGCCGATCCTGCAGCCGGTATAGTAGGCTAAAACGATGAGCAGTCTGAACCTGAATCTGGAATCTGCCTGATCAAGGCATCCGAGGATCCTGCTTATTTCATCATCCTCCCAAACGATGATTTCCTGTGACTTCTTCTGCACGTTGCCTTTTGGTACACTTAGACTGGCCGTGATATTTCTGCCGAGACATTCCGTATCAATGTACTTGAAGAACTTCTTCATGAGAAGGTTGGCGTAACGAATCGCATTTGAGGATATTCCCTGTTCATACAATTCGTTATAATGCCGCTGGATCACCTTGGAGGTGACCTCTTTCAATGGATAGTTATAAAACTCGGCGGTCTTAATTAAACGATTCCAGCTGCTAAGGTATTGGGCTTTTGAACTTCCCTTCAGGCTGTCATCCGGGATAAAAAAATCATTTATCCAGGCATCTGCAGTTATCCCGAAGTATACATTCGCAGTGTTGATATCACTTGCTCTATTTTCCAAATAGGTTTCGTACTTTTGAACGGCCTCTTTCTTTGTTCGAGCAGTGAATTCTTTGCGAACCGGGACTTCAAACCCGTTCTCATTAAGTCTCTTCCCAATCGTTCTGGAGATGCGATAGTATTTGATACCATCTTTTTCAATCCATGCCATGTCAATTCTCCTTATTTGAAATAAATTCAAAAAACCCCTTTACAACAAGACATGCACTTATTATAATATACGAACAAACGTTCGTCAACGTTGAACTCATTGATTGTAATATTGCAACCAGCTAAGTAATGCTCATTACATTTAGCTCCAATTCATTTTTCGAGCAGGAAAGGCAGGGAACAATGACAGAATCAATCAAAATGAGAACGATGGAGACGGCGTATCAGGCGATCAAGGAAATGGATCCGGACACTGCGATCACCAGATGGGCGATCCGTCAGGCTGTGAGCGGAGGATATATTCCAAGCAGACGCGTTGGAAATAAATATCTCTTCAATCTGGACACATTACTTGATTACTTCAATGTGAAGGCGTCCTGATATGGAGAACCGTGTGAATCGATTCCCCTTTTTCTACTCCTATTACACTGCATATAAAAAACTATCGAATGAAAGCGACAAGGTTAAATTCATCGATGCAGTAATGAGGTATGCATTCTTCGGAGAGGAACCGGACCTTCCGGAGTATTTGGATTCAATGTTTGATCTGGCCAAACCAAACATTGATCAATCCGTGAAAAATGCTTTGCAGGGAACTGTCAATGGCAGGAAAGGCGGGGCGCCGATCGGAAATCAGAATGCCAGAAAGAAGTCTGCCGAGGACAAAACAACCCCCGGGTTGAATGGGAACAAGGCGGATAAGGAAAGGGAAAAGGATATGGGATATGGAAATGAAAACAACCCGGGCTCCGTATCTGCAGAGGGTAAAACTGGAAGAGAAGATATCGACTTTGATAAAATCGTTACCAGAAGTTGATATCAACCAACCAGTTTGTCCGTTCTGTAATGCCCCACAGCCAATCATCCTCCCTTATGCAGGGGACAGTAATCAAAAGCTGCGCAAGTACTGTGAATGCGCTCAGATGCAGGACTATCTGAAGCAAAATCACAAGCTGAGTGAGCTGAAAGAGCAGCTGCAGATCATCCAGCAGAGGGAAGATTTTCAAAGAAAACGGGCAGAGAAACTGTTCGAAGAAAGCGGTGTTGGGAAGAGATTTCTTACCGCAAAGTTTGAAAATTTCGAACGGCAGCGCATGCCGAAAGCATATGATATCGCACTCGGATATGCCGAAAAGTTCGATAAAAATGATGGTGAGGGATTAATATTTACAGGAGATGTCGGCACAGGGAAAACACATTTGGCGGCCGCAATAGCGGCAGAAATCATCAGAAAATATTCAGCCACCGTTGAATTTGTGAGCTACGTAGAAGTGCTCACGAACATTAAGGCAGCCTTTTCAAACCATTCTGAAGAAGCTTATATGCTCGAAGAAAGAATGAGAAAAGCCGACCTTTTAGTCATAGACGATCTGGGAAAAGAAAAACCCACTCCATTCACAAGCGAGTTGTTTTATCGAGTGGTAAATGGAAGATATAAAGACAAATTACCTATGATCATTACTTCGAATTATGGAGTGGAATCTCTTTCGGAACGACTGGACTACCCGGTTTTTTCTCGGTTGGTAGCTATATGTAGGGCTGTAGAAATGCGTGGAATTGATTACAGAATGAAAGACTATCTGTGCTGAATGTGCTAAAAAACAGAAGGCGTTTTGGAGAAAATTCGCGTTTGATCCAGACGCCTTTTCTGTTTTTAAAAGTGAGAGACCGCATGAAAAACTGCGCATGAATCGTATGCGCACATGCGTGCGCACAGTGGGAGACCACGAAGCGATGAACAGCAGCATATATAAATAACAAGCACTGCCTATGTGCTCTCACGAGCGCTCCGGCGAACGCAGGGGAGACCCCTGCAACCCTCTTGGAGATGGTCTCCCACGTGGGAGACCACATGAGAGACCACGTGGGAGCACATGTGAGAGCACATGCAAAGAATAATTGTATTTATAGAATCCCGAAACGATAGTAATATTAAATAGGACAATCGCTATATTTATTTCCATGGACATAAAGAGGACACATCGATTTGTATAATGAGATGTGGAGGGAGTGCTATGTATCAATTACTTATCGCAGAAGACGAACCAAAACTGCGAACAGCACTAACTGAATACTTCCAGAAGAACGGTTATCTGGTAAATGCAGCCGAAGATGGAACGCAGGCAATCAAACTCATTGAGGAGGATGATTTTGATCTTGCAATCCTCGATATCATGATGCCGGGAGCAGACGGTTTTCAGGTCTGCAAGGAACTACGCCGGAAATCAGACATTCCGGTGGTTTTTCTGACGGCGCGGACTGCGGAGGAGGATCAGCTCAAAGGCTTCCAGCTCGATGCAGACGATTATGTAACCAAGCCGTTCTCACTTCCTGTCCTCAAAGCACGCGTGGAAGCTTTGATGCATCGTTACAAAGGCAGGTCAACTGATCAGCTGCTGACAGCGCCCGGTATCGTCTGTGATCCACAGGCGCGCACTGTTGTCGTAGACGGAAAGAACGTTGATATGCCGCCGAAGGTTTTCTCTCTTCTGGTCTTCCTAATGGAGAACAAAGGGAGGATCCTTACAAGGGAACAGATCCTGGATCGCGTTTGGGGTTCAGACTCGATCATATTCGACAGGGCGGTCGATGGCACAATCAAAAAGTTGCGCCGGCTGCTTGGGAATCGATCCGGATATATCCATACGATCATCAAAGTAGGGTATCGATTTGAGGAGGATAGGAACGATGTTACGGAAGGGAGATAAGACACCGTTTATTATCCGTACGTTACTCGTCATGTCAGCAGTCTATCTAAGCTTGATGCTGGCAGCGACCTGGTGTGTACAGGCTTTATTTGATACAGGAGTTGATATCAATCCATGGCTCGATGCTTTTTCCAAGCTGAAGGTCTTTTATGTCCTCTCGCTGTTGCTGGTAATTGTGCTGGCAGCAATTCTGATTGCAGGGCATAACAGTGTAATTGAAGATAAATTTGAGAGTGAACGAAAACGCCGCCTGATGACGGATTCCATGGCTCATGACATGAAGACTCCGCTCAGTATCATTCGCAATTATGGCGAACTGCTATTGGAAGGCGGAATACCGGAGAAGCAGAAGGAATACGCTCAGACCATCATCGATGAGAGCGAACGGATGAATGACGCTGTAGTAAGTCTTCTGGATCTTTCAAAGATGGAAGCAGGAACGTATCCAATGGATTTGAATGACTTCCGCATCCGTGAAGTGATCGAGGAGATAGTCAGCCGATATGAGGTGCTCTTTGCGAAGAAAAACATGAGCGCAGTTATCGATGCGCCGCAGGATCTGCGGATGTTTGCTGATCGCAAGCTGATCACGAGAGCTCTTTCGAATTTCATCTCAAATGGGATCCATAACAGCAAGCCGGGGACGGAGATGATAATCTCGGCGAAAAAGCTTTCGAATGCTATACGTATCCAGGTCCACAACAGCGGGCAGCATTTAGATAACGATACAATGCAGCATATCTGGGACGCCTATTATCAGCGCATTCCGGATTTGGAGGAAGGAGCGGACGGCATGCGGACTTCCGAGACTTCAGGCAGCGGGCTGGGTCTTGCTATCGTACGGAATATCTGTCTGCTGCATAGCGGTAGCTATGGATGTGAGAATGAAAGCGATGGAGTCACATTCTGGATGCAGATCAGCTCGCAGGAGGACAGGATCGGAAAGATGGATGTCCTCACGGGACCTGTAACAGGTGTAACTGCAGGCGAGAACCCGGCAAAGGGGATTGGACTCATTGCTCTCGGGACATTGATACAGGGTATCTTCTGGACGCTGTATTTCTATGAAAGCTTCATGGCGCTTATACCGTGCCTGTTTGATCCGGCCTTTCATAAAGTAACCATAATCACCGATACGATCGGCCTTGCCGCGGCAGGAATTGGATCCACTTTCATATTATACGGAACGATCCAGCTGCAAAGGCGCGGTTGGCCGTTAAAGAATAATAAAATAGCAGATATATGCCAGCTGATCATCATCGGACTGACGATGGTGTTGTCCATCGCGATAATCCTTATGAATGGGGAACACGGATCGGATTCAGGTGTGCTCGATCTTATATGCCTGATTTCCGAAGCTGTAATATCAATGAGCATGGCAGTAATCCTGCTGTCGCATTATAGAATCCTGGCAGAGATTGCAAAGCAACTGGGTATGCTGCGCCGCAGTAAGAATCTGCAAAGGCAGATGCTTCTGATGACAGGAATCCTGGTTCTTTTCATCGGTGTCTCGCTGTCCAGCATGTCAATGAGTCTGCCTGATCTGTTCATGGGGAGCATCTGGTGTCTGGTCTGTGCTTTTTCCGCCTTGTTCTGGATCATGGCAAGCCGGGGCATGACAGCATTTGAAGAAGGAAGTCAGGAGTTTGGTCAGTTTCATAAGATGGCCGGACGAACATACATGGGTGTCGCAGTCTGCATTGTTCTGACTGAGATCGCATTCTTCGGCTGGCAGACACAGAATAATGCAACAGCATTGATCTTTACCGCTGCCTTCGCTCTCGCCGGATGCATATGCTTCGCATTGACCCTTTACTTCAACCACTTGGATAACAAGGCTCGAAAACAAGCAGGGAAAGGATGACAGCGCGAAAAAAGAGGAGGAATCTGAATGAGCAAATATCTATCATTGGTTTTTCTTTACAACAGGGCAGGCTCAAGAAAGATTCTTCTTATCGCTTCCATCATTCCTTTGTGTTTCCTTGCCATTTTTCTTGTGAGGATCGGTGATCCGACACAGGCCAGTTCATATATGCTGATGGAGCGCGCCTTTGGCGGCGTCTGGGGCGTTCTCGTCGTGATCGCCGTATATCTTTTGGGATACTCAGCTGTCGTGAATGCGATCAACGGGAAAAAGGCGCTCAAGGCGTCTCATTCAACGACCGGGTACACGATCCGGAGAATGAGTATTTCTCCAATCTCATCCTATTTCGTTATGTTCGGATACTACATCGCCATCATCCTTATTTTCTGGGGACTGGCTGTAGCCTCACTCTATTTCATTGGAAAAGCCGGGCTGACACTGACAGGAGCAGAAGGCATCCAGACAAAGATCGCCCTGGGTCTATTGCGGACCAAAGTTGGCGCTGCGCTGATCCCGATGGCCCATCCGATCATCATTGTGTTT
>CACWSO010000011.1 GCA_902763505.1 uncultured Eubacteriales bacterium
CCTGCAGCCGCGCTACAATACAAAAGCCCCATTCAGTTCAAACATGAACGGGGCTTTTGATGTTTCTTTTTGCTGTCTACTTTTAGTTGACAGGTTCACTAATGTATATCAGCGTCATGTTTTTATCATATATGGCGGCGGCATTTATCGCACTCCTTGGCGTAGGAATACTGCTGTTGCTGCTTACAAAAGGCGAGAACCGAAGCTCAGGACAGTATCGCACTGTCATGGGCTTCGCTCTTATCGTGCTGGCGGAATGCATCCTGTATTTCTATTTCTATTACGCTGATATGATGATGCATCAGTACCGTGTTAATGTCGTGCTGCGGATGGTGGATTACCTGTTGTACGGTGCGGTTCTGTGCTGGTGGATCCGTGTGATGGCTATTATTGATGTTGTAGAAATGCGCAAAAGCGGTCTCTGGTCCTGGATTATCGGAGGCTTGTTCTCCGGAACGGGGGTTCTGGCTTCCGCATTCCTGATGGATGACTACTACTGTTTCCGGACAGATGCCGCAGGAAGGGCCTTCACCTATATGGAAATCGGCATGGTCCTGCTGACTGTGGTCGTTGTGGGATTCTACACAGTTGAATTCCTCAGGAACTCTGTCAGCAGATCTAAGAGGATTTACGTTGCAGTCGTATCGCTGGTGATGATGATATGGATCATACAGCAGATTTCCGTCGACAGCTGTCTGTATCTGGGTATCTACCAGTCAGCCTGGGCAGAGGGTATCATCGATACGACGGGAATCACCATGTTCATCATAGGGCTTGCCACATTCATTGTGCTGTTCCGGGAAGATTTCAGCCCACTGTACTATCGTGACCAGACGTATGCAGGAAAGAACGCAATGGAAGATGGGGGAGAACTGCTGGAGAATGAGACCGCTGTACTGGAAATGACGGCGCAGCAACATCATCTCACAGTCAGAGAACTTGATGTACTGAAACTTGTTTACAAGGGCAAAAACAACGCGGAGATCGCAGAGGAACTCTTCATATCGATCAATACCGTAAAAAAACACATGAAGAACATCTATGAAAAACTAGGCACCTCAAGCAGGATGGAACTGGTCTACATTATCAACCAGAAAAAGAAATAAAAGACCTGAAATATACCAAGATAAAGGATAGTACCCGTTCGGGTACTATCTTTTATTATGATTTTGCAGTAAATTTAGTATGTACTATTGGATATTTGCTTGAAGAAAGGAGTTTCTGATGGAAGATAAGAAACTTAGCATGGGCACCTACGGCGGTGTGGCGAACATGGAAAAGGTAGCGATGAAACCGATCCAGGTTGCATTTATGCTCTACTGCCTCGTCGCGGCCGGTGCCTTCGGAATTGAGGATATGATCCCGCTCAGCGGGCCGGGACTGACGATCATCATGCTGATCGTATTCGCACTGATCTGGGCGCATCCGATTTCCCGTGTTTGTTCAGAGCTGAGCGCCCTGATACCTGGTGAGGGCGGCATCTACGCTTGGGGTAAAGAAACCCTTGGTGAATTCTGGGGTTTCTCTCTCAGCTGGTGGGGCACCTGCTCTATTTATTTGGGAATCTCAGCCTATGTCGTGCTGATCACAGACTATGCATCCACATTTATTCCGGCTCTGACAGATCCGACGATCTGCTTTACTGTCAGGTTAGCGATCATTGCAGTTTTTATGATCATCAACCTGATCGGTTTGAGAGAAGTAAGCTGGGTCAATACCGTTCTCTCAATTGCGATCCTTGTAGCCTTTGCATTTGTAACCGTCGTAGGCTTCATGAACTGGGAGTACAGCCCGGTTACGCCGGTCGTACCGGAAGGACAGTCCATCGTCGACAGTCTCGGTGGCAGCATCATGATTGTCATTTGGATGTACTGCGGATATGAGTGCGTATCCAACATGGCCGGAGAATTAAAGAATCCGGAAGTCATTCCGAAGGGATTCAAGATCGTTATGCCGGTCATCGCATTATCGTATATTCTTCCAACCATTGCCGGACTTGTATCCGTCGGACACTGGGAAGAGTGGGGTACAGACGGACTCGGCTACGGCGATGTTCTCGGACAGTGCCTGGGATACGGCTGGGGCGTCGGATTCCTCGTCATCGCGATTCTTTCACAGGCAGCGATATACAACGCTTATGTAGCAGAAGGTTCCAGAGGTTTCTTCGCCATGGCGGATGACCATCTGGCTCCGAAATTCCTTGTTAAGACAAATAAGAAGGGACTGCCGGTTCTGTCGATACTGCTTCTGTCAGTCGTTACAGCGATTCTCTGTCAGTTCGATTTCACAACGATACTGATCATGCTTGGACCTCTGGCGCTGATGGTTTATGTCATCATTGGTATCTGTCTCCTCAAGGCAAGAAAGGAATATCCTGTTGAAGAGAGAAACTGCTGGTATATTAAGAGCCCGGTACTTGCCACATTATACGCGGTTGTACCGATGTTCATCGCAGTCATCGGACTGCTTGTAAATGGTACAGAATACTTCCTGCTCGGATTCGTTTCTATCGGATCTGCAGTCGTCGCTTACATCATCATCAAATGGATCTACGGGGGACTCTACAGAGTCGATGCGGAGAAATTCCCGCTCAATCCGAAGACGAAACTGGCGCAGGGAGACCTGCAGAGGTTCGGTGCGTTCTTCATCGCGTTCGGACTCTACGCCATCGTAGGTACACTGTTCCTCCAGTGGTATGAAGGATCCTGGGGACCTGAGTACTATCTTGATACATATGGAAGCGGCCTGATCAGCAACTTCTGGCTTATGCTCAAAGTAGGACGCATCGGCGGCGCCATCGGAACCATTCTCGGTATCGTGCTGCTGGCCATCGGCAAAAAGACAGATCCTACCACATGGCATGGTACAGGTGAATGGGGTATATGGGCTTCAGATAAAAAGTGACTAAACTGGAACTTTTGTGGTATGATGTTTTCATCACAAAGGAAACGGACTATTCATCACATGAAATTTGATTTACATTGCCATACGAAGGAAGGGTCCCTTGACTCTAAGGTATCCATCCTCAAATACATAAGTGAATACAGAAAACTCGGTTATGACGGTTTCATGATTTGTGATCATAACAGCTATCGGGGCTGCATTGCCTGGGATAAGCTCAGAAGTCTGCCGGAGCTGGAAGAAGATCTTGAGAACTTTACCGTAATCCGCGGAGTGGAATACGATACGAAGGACGCAGGACATGTTCTTGTTGTCTTGCCTGATGGCGTGTATCCCAGATTGCTGCACATCAGAGGTATGCGTCTGCGTAAATTGATCTACGTTGTACATTCCTGTGGTGGAGTACTGGGGCTTGCCCATCCATTCGGGGCGGCATCTTCTTCGGCCATGGGTTTCAATAATATGGACTCCGATCTTATTGAGGAATTGGATTTCATTGAGACGTTCAATACCTGTGAAAGTGAGCTATCTAACTATCTGGCGAAAGAATTGGCCGCAAAGTATGATCTTCCGGGTACAGGGGGAACCGATGCGCACAGGGAAGAATACCTGGGCATGGCATGTACGGAAATCGATGCGGAGATACGATGCAACAACGACTTTATTCAAGCCGTGACAGAAGGCGCCGCGTTCTGTGCCACAGGAACAGAGCGTGAAGTGCCAAGGAGCGGTAAGGCGAAGGAGCATTGGACTGGGATCCTGGGCTATAAGGCATATAATCGCGGCATCGGTAAGGTCAGATCGGCACACCGGAAACTCGGGCATTACAGATTGACTCACACAAGCGAACTTGCCGAAAAGTTTGAGAAGAAGTGGAAAGACGTCAAAAGAGAGGCTAAAGAAAAAGCCGGGCAAAAATAAGGATTATCAATTCACTGAATAATCATAGTTTTGATCAAAGAGGGAGTTTTCTTCCCTCTTTTTTCCATTCCCTGAATTCTGCAGTCGCAGTGAATATCGCATCACCGGATGAGTTCAGAGCAGTTTCCATGGAATCCTGAATCACGCTGATGATGAAACCGACGCCGACAATCGCCATGGCAACATCCGGAGCAACGCCGAAGAGGGAGCACCCAAGTGGAACCAGCAGAAGCGATCCACCTGCAACGCCGGAAGCGCCGCATGCGGAGAATGCTGCTACGAAACTGAGGGCGATTGCCATGAGCAGGGTAACGTGGACATCCATCGTATAGGCTGCTGCAAGTGAGAATGTGGTAATGGTAACAGCGGCACCATTCATATTGATGGTAGCGCCTAGAGGGATCGATACGGAATACATATCCTCATCCAACCCGAGCTCCTCGCACAATTCCATGTTGACTGGGATATTCGCTGCAGAACTTCTCGTAAAGAATGCTGTGATACCGCTTGTGCGGATGCACTTCCAAATCAGAGGATATGGGTTGTGCCGGAGCAGAAGCCCTACAATCAGAGGATTTACTACAAAGGCAATAAACAACATTGTGCAGACGAGAACAGCTACGAGATGGCCATAGGTCTTAAAGATGTCAATGCCGCTTGTTGAAACAGAATTGAACACAAGGCCGAGGATACCGAATGGAGCGCAGCTGATAATGCCGCGTACGATTTTTGAAATGGCATCAGCCAAGTCATCCAGGAATCTCTTGGTGCTGTCAGAGGAACGCTTGAGTGCAAGCCCAAGTATGACTGCCCAGAAAAGAATGCCGATGTAATTGGCGTTGAGCAGTGCGTCAATCGGATTTGCAACGACGTTTGTCAGAAGGTTTACGATGACTTCGGACATTCCGCTTGGTGCAACGTATTCTTCAGATGCAGTGACCCCTTCCAGCGGGATGAACGTTGGAAACATGAAGTTGGCAATGACGGCAATGACCGCAGCCAGCATCGTGCTGAACAAATAGAGAATGATAACAGTACGGAATTTTTTGGCGTGTCCGCCCTTTGCATTTGCGAGGGAGGAGGCAACCAGTACCAGTACCAGGATCGGCGCAACCGCCTTCAAAGCACCGACAAACAGCTGTCCAAGAACGGAGATGCCGGTTGCATTTGGTATCAGAAGGCCAAGTATGACGCCGACAGCAAGTCCGCATAGTATTCTGATGATAAGGCTGATTGAATTCCATTTACGAATGATTGTCATGTCTGTTCTCCCTAAATGCTGTAAATTATAAATGTCGAATTGTTTTTTCTATATGCCAATATGTTATGTAGTCTTTGATGAAGGAGGATGCTTCATGCAGCGAGTAGTGAACGGATGAAGTATCGTGCTGTGCTTCTTCATATTGCGCCCTGTAACGCTCGCGGTCCATGGTCGGCGTCAGGTGCCAGAGTTCCTTAAAAGCGGAGTAAAAGTACTTCGGATCGCTGAATCCGCATTCGAATGAAATATCTGCAATTGACATGTCGGTCGTCAAAAGCAGAGATTCCGCCTGATAGCAGCGTATATACTTTACCATATTGCTGAAACTGGAGAAAACCGTTTTGCTGATAAACTGGGAAAAATAGTTTTTGTTGATGTGTTCCATGGATGCGAGCTGTGAAACAGTGATTTTTTCTTTGTAATTGTCGATGATATAAACAAGCACACGTGTGAAACGGTCATACAGTTCTATGTTCATGTACTCATCATGGTTTTCATAGTTAAACCAGTTGAAATAGGTAATCAAAGTATCGATGAAAGAATCCAGTGCAGCGGCACAGTCGGCCTCCGAAAGGTCGCTCTCGGAGAAATAAACATACGAAAGAGAAAGAATCATATCCTTGACCTTCTGCATGGCTTCCTCCTGATAGGGATAGCAATGATTGCTTTCGCACGAGAAAAAAACATATTTCATGTTTTCCCAATCCGGTAGTTTGGAAAGGTCAATGTGGAAAAGCAATACCAGGTTATCTTCTTCTGCGTTCAGATAATGAATGTCGTTAAAGTCAATGGAGTGAACCTGTCCTGCGCTGATCAGGAAGTCCTGTTCCGACGCAATCAAATGAATACTGCCTTCAAGGCAGTACACCAGTTCCAGTTCGGAAGGATGACGATGGGGAAGCTGTCTGCCGATGCGACAGAGCTGGGCTTCGAATGGCCACCCATTCTTATATTGTAAAGTCGGTGTTTCAATTCTCATGTTCACATTATAGTAAAGCTTACATGTATAGTCAAATTTTAGTTAAAAACTCCTTTCGACGATAAAAAACAGCTATAGCCTTTGCGCTGGATATGAGTGATAATTTTTGTAACAAAACAATTTATCTTTTTGAAACGTAAAAAGGAGATACGATTTTATGGGTAAGAAAGTATTAGTATTAGGAACAGGCGCACAGGGAACAACAGTTGCCAAGAGACTGGACCTGGAACCAAATGTAGATAAAATCATCTGCGCTGACTATGACGAGGCAGCAGCCAAGCATCTGGCCGGCGCACTGAACAAGGCAGAGGGATATTTCTGTGATGCTTCCAAGAAGGATCAGGTTGTAAAACTTGTAGAAGGATGCGACCTCGTAGTAAACGCGCTTCCTCTGGCATTCGGAAAGAACGTCATCGACGCTTGTCTGGAAGCCAAGGTCAACTACCAGGACTTCGCTGCGCCGGAAGGATTCGAAGACACTTGGGAAAAGTGCATGTACAGACTGCTCGGTGAATACAATGAAAAGTTCAAAGAAGCAGGTATTCTCGGAATCATGGGTACCGGATCCGCTCCGGGAACCATGTGCGTCGTCGCCAGAGATACGATGAAGGATATCGATGAGTGCGATTCCATTTACATGATGGTATATGAGGGAGTTGAAGCGAAGAGATTCCAGCCTTACTGGTGGTCCCCTGTAACAGCTCTGGCTGATATGGATGACCTGCCTGTAGCATGGATCGACGGTAAAATGGTCAACACGAAACCGTTCTCACTTCCAATCGTTAGAAATATCGACTATGTAGGATATCCGGTGAGATTCGTAGAGCACGCTCATGATGAGCCATTCTATGTAGGATTAAGAGCAGATGAGCTCTTCAAGGGCTGCAAGAACGCTTACTTCAAATACGGCGGAGTAGGTATTGAATTCGCTGAGCCTCTGGCAAGAGCAGGACTGCTGAAGCATGATCCAATCGAAGTAGACGGTCAGATGGTAGATCCGCATGAAGTCATTCTGAAGAAACTGCCTCATCCGCCTAGGTTTGAGAGTGAAATCAAGGAAATCATCGAAGAGGGACTCGTATCCGATACTGGTGCTTTCGTAGTAGAAGCAATGGGTAAGAAGGACGGTAAGGACGTTCGTGTGGAATCACACCTCTTCGCACCGGGATTCGTGGAATCATACGAAAAGTTCGGCGTAACAGGGGAACAGTATCTGACAGGACAGGGCGGATTCCTCTTCACAAAGCTCTTTGTCAATGACGAACTGGATCAGGCCGGATTCATCTCATCAGCAGAGCTGACAGAGGAAGCTAACGATAGATACCTCGAATACGCAAAAGAACTCGACATCACCATCGAGAGAAGGATCGTATGGGATGACCCGTACTACAAGGAGCAGGCTCCGGTGAAAGAATTTGAGCCTTGGTGGGATGGCCCGACCATCACTCCGGTTGAGCCGCTGTAATCCATTCTGATTGAAAATTTACTAGAATAAAGTGATAAAAAGCGCCGGAGAGACATTGTTCTCTCCGGCTTTTTTTGTTATAATTCCATACATCAATGATCTAAGGAGAGAAGACAATGAGTGAAAACAAAATGAACATCGTATGCCTTGATATGGAAGGCGTTCTCGTACCTGAAATATGGATTGCTTTTGCAAATGAGACAGGAATCCCTGAACTGAAGAAGACGACCCGTGACGAGCCGGATTACGACAAGCTCATGGAGTATAGAATCGCCATTCTGAAGGAGCACGGTCTTGGTCTGAAGGAAATTCAGGCTGTGATTGCTAAGATAGATCCGCTGCCGGGCGCGAAGGAGTTCCTGGATAAGCTGCGTGAGAAGACACAGGTGCTGATTCTGAGCGACACCTTCGAGCAGTTCGCGATGCCTCTCATGAAGAAGCTGGGTTATCCGACGCTCATGTGCAATACGCTGGAAGTTGCTGAGGATGGGGAAGTGCTGAAGCACCACATGCGTGTTGAGAAGTCAAAGCTGAGCACCGTCAAGGCGTTGCAGTCGATCGGATACAACACGATTGCTTCCGGTGACAGTTTTAACGATCTGGCGATGATACAGGCGAGCAAGGCAGGATTCCTCTTCAGAAGCACTGAGCAGATCAAGAAGGATTATCCGCAGTATCCGGCATTCGAAGAGTTCGACGACCTGTACGAAGCGATTATCGGAGTCCTGTAAAACATCACTGTCACACATCGCAGACAAGAGCCCGCAGCGTTTGATTCCTGCGGGTTTTTATTATGCTTGACGGAGGGAACAAATGTTCGTATAATGTAAACATGGACGGAGAAAACAGATACATCTGCATAGACCTGAAGTCATTCTACGCCTCAGTAGAGTGTGTGGAGAGGGGGCTCGACCCGATGACGACCAATCTGGTGGTTGCTGATCCGGAACGCAGTGATAAGACCATCTGTCTTGCTGTTTCACCGTCTATGAAAAAGCTTGGTGTAAAGAACAGATGCAGGGTCTTTGAGATATCGGATGGCATTGATTACATCATGGCGCAGCCGAGAATGCAGAAGTATATCGATTATGCTGCGGAGATTTACGGTATCTATCTAAAGTGGTTTTCCAAGGATGATATTCATGTGTATTCCATCGATGAGGCATTCATCGATGTGACGCACTATCTCCATGTTTACGGCTGTACGCCGAGAGAGCTGGCTGTCAAAATCATGAATGAGATCAGCAGTAAGATCGGTGTGCGGGCTACCTGTGGAATCGGGACCAATCTATATCTGACCAAGATTGCTCTGGACATTACAGCCAAGCATGCAGAAGACTTCATCGGTGAGCTGGACGAAGAGAAATACAGAGAAACACTGTGGAATCACAGGCCGCTTACCGACTTTTGGAGAATCGGAGAAGGAACGGCACGCAGGCTGGAGAAAATCGGTGTTCATACGATGGGCGAGCTGGCAGCAACGGCGGAGAGAGATGAAAATCTGCTCTATAAGATGTTCGGCGTCGACGCAGAGCTGCTCATCGATCACGCATGGGGCAGAGAACCGGTGACGATGGCCGATATCAAGGCGTATAAGCCGAAAGACCACAGTCTGACAAGCGGTCAGGTGCTGATGCGAGATTACACCTTTGAAGAGGGAAGAACCATTGTCCGAGAGATGATGGATCTCATGTGCCTCGATCTGGTCAAAAAAGGAGTTACGGCCGAATCCGTCACGATATCAGTAGGATATGCGAAATCAACAGAGCCAGGTTCAGGAGCTGACGCGGGAGGAGGCAGATTCGGCAGATATGGGCACCGGGACGGAGGAACCGTCCGTTTCGAGGGCGGAAGCTGTGAAGAATCAGTTATGGTTCCGGAAGTCGTAGCACTGTACGATAGGGTGATGGACCACAGCCGCATGATCAGAAGAGTCAACATTTCCTGCAACAACATCCGTGAGGACAGAGGAAACAGGCAGTTGAATCTGTTCGATATGATGAAAGACGAGACCAAAAGCAGGTCGCAGGAAGAAGTTCTGGAAAAAGACAAGAAACTACAGGAAGCCGAGCTGGCGATCAAGGACAAATTCGGTAAGAACGCCATACTCAAAGGGACCAACTTCAAGGCGGAAGCAACCACCCGAGAGAGAAACATGCAGATTGGCGGCCACAAGAGTGGAGAATCAGGAGGGCATAAGAATGGACAGAAAAGATAGAGCCAAGCAGTTTATGCCTTTTGCGGCAGTCACAGGACTGGAAGAAGCCCTTCGTGAAAAAGAAAAAGAACTAGAGTCCGATTATGGTATAATCAATCAGAATGTGCGGTATGAACCGTTCCATGAAGACGAAAGCGGAGAAGGAGAGGACTAGCGGATATGCCTGATTTCAAGGTTTATTCAGATTTTGAACCAATGGGAGATCAGCCCCAGGCCATCGATACGATTGCCAGGGGAATTCTCGCGGGCAAAAAATCACAGACCCTGATGGGTGTCACAGGAAGCGGCAAGACATTTACTATGGCGAAGATTATAGAGAAGGTCCAGAAGCCGACACTTGTCATATCCCATAACAAGACTCTGGCAGCACAGCTGCACGGTGAATTCAGGGAATTCTTCCCGGAAAACGCCGTTGAATACTTCGTATCCTACTATGACTACTATCAGCCGGAAGCTTATGTTGCTTCTACGGACACCTATATTGAGAAAGATTCCGATATCAATGCAGAGATAGAGAAACTGCGCCATTCAGCGACAGCAGCCCTCAGTGAGAGGCGGGATGTCATTATCGTGGCATCTGTTTCGTGCATTTACGGTCTCGGAAGCCCGATCGATTACGAAAACCAGGTTATATCCATCCGACCCGGCATGGAAAAGGACAGACAGGAACTTCTGCGCAAGCTCGTTGATATCCAGTACACCAGAAACGATATGGCTTTCGAACGGGGAACATTCAGAGTACGCGGCGATATCATCGACATTTATCCAGCAGGGGCAGAAAACGCCGTTAGGATTGAGCTGTTTGGGGACGAAGTGGAGTCTATTAAAGAAATCAACCCTGTAACAGGAGAGATTCTGGGACTCAGACAGCATGTTGCAGTGTATCCGGCGTCCCATTATGTCACTAGCCCTGAGAAGATAGAGAGGGCGACCCAGACGATCAATGAGGAACTGCAGGAGAGGATTACCTGGTTCAAGGACAGAGGTAAACTCATCGAAGCGCAGCGTATTGAACAGAGAACGAGATACGATGTGGAAATGCTTAGGGAAATCGGCACATGCAAAGGCATCGAGAACTATTCCCGTCATCTCGTGGGCCTGCCTCCGGGGAGCAGACCGTATACGCTCATCGACTACATTCCGGATGATTTTCTGATTATGATTGACGAATCACACGTGATGCTGCCACAGCTTAGAGCCATGTACAACGGAGACCGGTCCAGAAAGCAGTCTCTTGTTGATTTTGGTTTCCGTCTGCCATCTGCACTGGATAACAGACCGTTGAAATTCGAAGAATTCAACAGTCTGGTGGACCAGATCGTCTATGTGAGCGCAACACCGGCAGAATATGAGAGAGAACAGTCCGGCGGTATCAGCGCAGAGCAGATCATCCGGCCGACAGGGTTGTTGGATCCTGTTATCGAGACACATCCGACCGAAGGTCAAATAGACCATCTGATTGGCGAAATCAATAAAGTCACAGAAAGAGGAGAACGTGTACTCGTCACGACCCTCACCAAGAAAATGGCGGAGAGTCTGACGGATTATCTGCGAGGAAATGGCGTCAAGGTCAGATATCTGCACTCAGACATCGATACCCTGGAGAGAATGGAAATCATCAGAGATCTGAGGATGGGTGTGTTTGATGTACTTGTCGGCATCAACCTGCTTCGTGAAGGCCTTGATATCCCTGAAGTTTCGCTGGTTGCCATACTGGATGCAGATAAAGAAGGCTTCCTGAGAACAGAAACATCACTGATACAGACCATTGGAAGAGCAGCCAGAAATGTTGACAGTAAAGTCATTATGTATTGCGATGGAATCAGCAGCGCAATGGCCGCTGCCATCAAGGAAACAGACAGAAGACGCAAAATTCAGGACAATTACAATAGGGAAAACGGCATCACACCGACCAGTGTTCAGAAAGGAATCCGCAAAGTCATTGAAGCTACCGTCAAAGCGGAAGATGCAGAAGGATATGATTCGTTCCTGGCTGGCCGCAAGCCGGATGAGCTCACGAAGAAAGAGCTTCGTGATTATGTGAATAAGCTTGAGAAGGAAATGAAACAGGCAGCAGCAGATCTTCAGTTCGAGAGAGCGGCAGAACTGCGAGACCTGGTATTTGAATACAGAGCCAGAATGTAATATGGCGGAATAAAGAGGGGCAAACAGATAAGAAATGGCAGAAATGAATAAAGACATCATAATAAAAGGAGCCAGAGAGAACAATCTCAAGAGCATGGATGTGACGATTCCAAGGAATAAGATGGTCGTCTTCACGGGATTATCCGGAAGCGGCAAGTCATCTCTTGCTTTTGATACCATCTATGCGGAAGGACAGAGAAAATACATGGAATCCCTGTCCTCATACGCCCGCCAGTTTCTCGGTCAGATGGAGAAACCAGATGTGGAGTCTATTGAAGGACTCAGCCCGGCTATCAGCATCGACCAGAAGTCCACAAACCACAATCCGAGGTCAACGGTTGGAACGGTTACGGAGATCTATGACTATCTCAGACTCATGTACGCCCGCATCGGCATCCCTCACTGCCCGATTTGCGGCAGGGAAATCTCCAGCCAGTCTGTGGATCAGATTGTGGAGACACTGATGCTGGAGGAGGAAGGAACCAGACTCACGGTACTTGCGCCGGCAGTGCGTCAGCGCAAAGGCCGCCACGACAAGATCCTGGACCGTATCAGGAGAGAAGGTTTCACCAGGGTGCGCGTCGATGGGGAAATCATGCATGTGGATGAAGATGAAATCAGTCTGGATAAGAACTTCAAACACACCATTGAAATCGTCGTTGACAGAATCAAAGTGAGAGACGGCGTTCAGAGTCGTCTGTCAGAAGCCTGCGAACTGGCAATCACCCATGGGGAAGGGCTTGTGCAGGTAATCGTTGCAGCGCCCGATAAGGAACCGACAGAAAAGACCTTCAGCACCTCCCTAGCGTGTCCAGAGCATGGTGTCAGTATCGATGAGCTG
The DNA here is from genome assembly GCA_902763505.1 of uncultured Eubacteriales bacterium. Lineage (GTDB taxonomy): Bacteria > Bacillota > Clostridia > Peptostreptococcales > Anaerovoracaceae > Lentihominibacter. The sequence goes on from CACWSO010000011.1 coordinate 12,732, forward strand.
GAGCCGAGGATGTTTTCCTTCAACAATCCACTCGGAGCATGTCCTGAGTGCAAGGGTCTGGGTTATCTGCAGAAGGTGGACCCGGATTTACTGATACCGGATCAGAGTCTCAGTATTATTGACAAGGCTCTGGTCAATGCTTTTGCGACGATGGAATATACGAGTTATTATTGGCAGGTAATCAAAGCATTGGCGGACAAGTACAACGCGGATGTGACAAAGCCTTTCAATAAACTGCCTAAGAAGTTCAGAGAAGTGCTTCTCTATGGTACCGGAGATGAGAAGCTTACCTATGACTACACGAACAGAAGCGGATTTGTGCAGCACAGGAGCCATACCTTCGAAGGAATCATCCCGAATCTGGAACGGAGGTATCAGGAGACCAGTTCCGATTGGATCAAAGGCAAAATCGAGCAGTACATGGATATTGCGGAATGCCCGGTCTGCCATGGAAGAAAGCTCAGGGAAGAGCTTCATGCAGTGACAGTCGGAGGCAAGAACATCATGGAATTCTGCGACCTTTCCGTTGTAGAAGAGCTGGAATTTCTGGACAATCTGGAACTGAGTCCTGCTCATGAGAAAATCTCAGCGGAAATCATCAAGGAAATCCGCGGAAGACTGCAGTTCCTCGCTGATGTAGGACTGGACTATCTGACGTTGAGCCGTTCTGCCATGACACTATCAGGCGGTGAATCCCAGAGAATCAGATTGGCGACGCAGATCGGTTCCGGTCTCGTCGGTGTTTCCTATATATTGGACGAACCAAGCATCGGACTGCATCAAAAGGACAACCAGAAGCTTTTGAAGTCTTTGCGTGAACTGACGGATATCGGAAACACCCTGATTGTGGTGGAACACGACGAAGATACGATGTATGCAGCGGATCAGATCGTGGATATCGGGCCGGGCGCCGGTTTGAACGGCGGCGAGCTGGTTGCGCAGGGTACTGTGGAAGATATCAAGGCCTGCGAACGGTCTATCACAGGGCAGTTCCTCAGCGGAAAGCGCAGCATCAAGATTCCTTCCGAGCGCCGCAAAGGCAATGGGAAATACATTACCGTCAAAGGCGCAGCTCAGAACAATCTGAAGAACATCGATGTGAAGTTCCCATTGGGCAAATTCATCTGTGTGACGGGGGTTTCAGGCTCAGGAAAGAGTAGCCTTGTTGGCGAAATTCTCTACAAAGCCGTCGCTGCAGAAATGAACGGATCCAGACAGAAAGCCGGCCTTCATAAGAGCATCACGGGAATTCGTAATATCGACAAGATCATCAATATCGACCAGAAACCAATCGGTAAGACGCCGCGGTCCAATCCGGCGACGTATACCGGGGTGTTCACGAACATCAGAGATCTCTTCGCGCAGCTCCCGGAGGCCAAGCTCAGAGGCTATGGCAAAGGAAGATTCAGTTTCAACGTCAAAGGCGGTCGGTGCGAGGCATGCAATGGCGACGGAATCATCAAAATAGAGATGCTGTTTTTGCCGGATGTCTACGTACCGTGTGAAGTTTGCAAAGGCAGACGCTACAACAGAGAGACGCTGGAGGTCAAATACAAAGGCAAGAGCATCTATGACGTTCTGGACATGAATGTCAGCGAAGCGCTGGAGTTCTTTAAGAATCATCCTTCAATCAAGCGGCATCTGCAGACCTTAGAAGACGTGGGTTTGGGATACATTAAACTCGGTCAGCCGAGCACCCAGTTATCGGGCGGCGAAGCACAGAGAATCAAACTTGCGTCAGAACTCTCCAAAAAGAGCACGGGAAAGACGCTGTACATACTTGACGAACCGACTACAGGACTGCATTTCGCAGATGTAGAGAAACTGCTGGACATTCTGGCGCGTCTGACGGATCAGGGCAATACGGTCGTCGTCATAGAACATAATCTGGACGTCATCAAATGCGCAGATCATATCATCGATCTGGGACCTGACGGAGGATACCGCGGAGGGCAGATTGTTGCTCAGGGAACGCCGGAAGAGGTGGCGGAAACAGAAGGGTCCTATACTGGACAGTTCCTGCGCAAATTGTTATAATATAAGGCAGTCTGGCCGATGCAGTAGCAGGCAATTACGCTGAACTAAAATGTGCAGAACGGCCGAGAGGAGAAAAAAATGATAGAAAAAATCAATCTGACGATGCTGACGGACTTTTATGAAATAACAATGGCAAATGGTTATTTCGAAGCTGACATGCAGGATGACATCGCGTACTTCGATATGTTCTTCAGAAAGATTCCTGATGACGGCGGCTATGCTATCATGGCTGGTCTGGAGCAGGTCATTGAGTACATGGACAATCTGGAGTTTACCGATAAGGATATCGAATATCTGAGAGGAAAGGGCATCTTCAGTGAGAAATTCCTGGAATATCTGAAGGATTTCAAATTCACCTGTGATGTATGGGCAGTTCCGGAAGGAACTCCGATATTCCCATATGAACCGCTGATCACGGTAAGGGGACCTGTCATGCAGGCACAGTTTGTGGAAACAATGATCCTGCTGCTTGTCAACCACCAGAGTCTGATCGCCACAAAGGCCAGCAGAATCGTCAGAGCAGCCAAAGGCAGACCTATTATGGAGTTTGGAACGAGAAGGTCCCACAGCACAACGGCTGCAATTTACGGCGCAAGAGCATCCTTTATCGGAGGCTGCGCTGGAACAGCATGTACGATTGCGGACGAAGAATTCGGCACACCGGCATTGGGAACCATGGCCCACAGCTGGGTTCAGATGTTCGACAACGAGTATGAAGCATTCAAGACATATACGCAGATTTATCCTACGAACGCGACACTTCTGGTCGACACATACAATGTCCTGAAGTCAGGTGTTCCAGCTGCGATCAAAGTGTTCAAAGAACTGGATCCGCCGAACAAGGGAATCAGAATCGACAGCGGTGACATCTCATTCCTGACCAAGAAGGCGCGTAAAATGCTGGATGAAGCAGGATTTGAAGATTGTAAGATCGTCATCTCCAACTCACTGGATGAATACATCATCAGAGACGTTCTTGAAGAGGGTGCGTGCATTGATTCCTTCGGCGTCGGCGAGAGACTGATCACTTCCAAGTCAGAGCCAGTATTCGGCGGCGTATATAAACTGGCTGCACTTGAAACAGATGGGAAAATGATTCCTAAGATCAAAATCAGCGAGAATGTTGAGAAGATCACAAATCCTGGTTTCAAGACGATCTGGAGACTCTTTGATAAGGATACCAACAGAATGCTCGGTGATCTCATCGCCCTTGATGAGGAAGAACCACCAACAGGCGAATCTATTGAAATCTTTGATCCGAACGCAATCTGGAAGAAGAAGACAATCACCAACTTCTACGCTAAGAACCTGCGTGAGCGCATCTTTGAGGGCGGCAAGAAAGTATATGAGAGCCCTGACATCAAAGAAATCAAGAAGTACTGCGCAGAGCAGATGGATCTCATGTGGGACGAGATGAAGCGTTTTGAGAATCCACAGACCTATTATGTTGACCTGTCAGACAAGCTTTGGAATCTGAAGAACGATATGATCAACGCAGCGAAGTAACGAATCGCGAACGGAATTGCTGAAAAAAACCCGGAGGCAACCTCCGGGTTTTACTATTCTCTTGATTATGCTTTGCCGGCAGAACCGAGTACGTTCTGGATTTTGTGGGCCACCATATCTTTGACTGCCTGACGGGCAGGTTTCAGATACTGACGCGGATCGAAGTGATCAGGATGTTCGGCCATGTACTTACGAATCGTAGCTGTCATTGCGAGTCTGATATCTGAATCGATGTTGATTTTGCAAACGGCCAGTTCAGCGGCATGGCGAAGTTCTGCTTCAGGAATGCCGATTGCATCAGGCATGTTGCCTCCGTACTGGTTTACGATTTTTACAAATTCCTGTGGAACGGATGAGGAACCGTGAAGTACGATAGGGAAGCCCGGGATTCTCTTGATGCATTCTTCGAGAACATCAAAACGAAGTGGAGGCGGTACCAGAATACCTTCCTCATTGCGGGTGCACTGTGAAGCCTTGAACTTATATGCACCGTGTGATGTTCCGATTGCAATTGCCAGAGAGTCGCAGCCTGTTCTTGTGACGAACTCTTCGACCTCATCAGGGTGTGTATAGCTCTCGCTGCCTGCCTCGACGCTTACTTCATCTTCGACGCCTGCCAGAGTACCAAGTTCAGCCTCCACGACAACGCCATGGTCGTGTGCGTACTCGACAACCTGCTTGGTAATCCGGACATTATCTTCAAAAGGCATTGAGGAACAGTCGATCATGACGGAAGTGAAACCTCCGTCTATGCAGGATTTGCATACTTCAAAACTGTCACCGTGGTCCAGATGGAGTGCCATAGGGATGTCAGGGTTTTCCTTTACTGCCGCCTCAACCAGCTTCACAAGATAAGTGTGGTTCGCATAGCTGCGGGCGCCCTTTGAAACCTGCAGGATAACCGGACTGTTGAGCTCACCGGCTGCTTCTGTGATGCCCTGTACAATTTCCATGTTGTTCACATTGAATGCACCAACGGCATATCCACCGTCATAAGCTCTTTTGAACATTTCAGTAGTCGTAACTAATGCCATTTTAAGCCTCCTTGTTCTATTATTCATTTGATCCGGAATCGCCGGCCGCTTCTGTTGCCGTTGTCGCTTCCGTAGATTCAGTTGCTTGTGTCGAATCAGTTGCTTCGGTTGCTTCTGCAGCCTCGGATTCTTCTATCTGCTGCTCCGCCTGTGCCTTGGCCTGCTGCTCTGCAAGCTTGGCAGGGTAGTCTATAATGACACCGATGCGGTTGTAGATAAGAAAACCAGCAGCGATCAGGATGATCAGAACGATTATAATATCATTCTTTCTGTAAAAAAAGTCTCTCATTGTGGTCGTAATTTCCTCCACATAAACAATACCACAAAATATAGTGTTATTCAACTTGTAATGGCTTCTTGTAAAGGATTGCGGTTTTATTGTATAATGATGCGGCAGGAGGGGTAGGTAAACGGATAATGGTCAACGTCGAAATAGGATCTAATGACGCAGGACAGAGGCTGGACAGGTTTCTCCGAAAATATCTGAAGAAAGCGCCGCTGTCAGCTGTGTACAAGATAATACGCAAAGACCTTAAAGTAAATGGCAAACGGGCTAAGGAGGACACTGTCCTTGAAGAGGGCGACGTGCTCACTTTTTATGTTGCGGAAGACAGACTCAAGGAACTGACCAGAGAACCTGCGAAACACAGGGCGAAACGTCAATTTGCCATTGCCTATGAGGATGAGAATATCCTGATTGTTAATAAACCAAAAGGTCTTCTGACGCATGGAGATGCAAATGAGAAGAAGAACACATTGATGAATCAGGTCTGCGGTTATCTGCAGGACAAGGGCGAATTTGACCCGTCCGGGGAAAAGACATTTACGCCTTCGCCTGTGAACCGCTTGGACAGGAACACCACAGGGCTCGTTATCTTTGGTAAGAATGCGGAAGCCTTGCGGCAGCTCACAAAACTGATCAGACTGAGAGATTATGTCGCAAAGTATTATATGACCATCGCAGCAGGAACTCTTACGGAAGATCTGTTCATTGATGACAGACTGACGAAGGATGCAGTCAAGAACAAAGTCCATATATCTGATGCAGGTCAGAACGCCGTATCTATCGTGCGTCCCATCGCACATAGTACCGATGGGAAGTTTTCCCTTGTGGAAGTGGAACTTGTCACAGGACGGACTCATCAGATCAGGGCGCATATGGCGGGGAGAGGGTTCCCACTGGCAGGGGATTCCAAGTACGGGACGTCCGCTACAGGCCGCCGGGCGAATGATATTGTAAAGAAATACGGAGTGACGACGCAGCTGCTCCATGCATACCGGCTGAGTTTCGGAGATATTCCGGAAGAATACACGGAGCTTGCAGGTATCAGAAATCTTGAAATCAAAGCAGATATTCCGAAGGACTTCCAAGGAGTCTGGGATAAACTGAAAGGATAAGCAAAAGCAACAAGCAAATGAATGAACAAAACGAGTTAAACAACGCAGAAGAATTCAATAACACGGAAAAACCAAAGCCAGTGAAAAAAGGCAGCTTCCTGAAAGATCTGATCAAGGACATCATCATAGCAATTGTGATCGTGCTTGCAATCACAGCGGTTATTAAACCGACGATCGTCAAAGAAGATTCCATGCTGGATACGTTGCAGTCAAACAACTATCTCTTTGTTAACAAGATGGCGTATCAGTTCAAAGATCATCCTAAGAGAGGGGATATTATCGTATTTCGCTCTGAGCTGATCAATGATCAAGATGGAAGCAAGAAGTTGCTGATCAAGCGAGTGATCGGCGTGGAAGGCGATACCATATCATTTGAGGGCGACTGTGTCTACAGAAACGGAAAGCTTCTGAAGGAAGACTATATCTATGATGAGGAGCCTTCGTTCAGAAACTATCCGAACGGCAAGGAGTTCGTCGTTGGCGAAGATGAGATCTTCGCCATGGGTGACCACCGATCGGTAAGCTGGGACAGCAGATCTGAGGACGTCGGAATGGTTTCTGAGGATGACGTGATAGGGAAAGCATTTATCAGATTGTTCCCATTCAATGAAATGGGATTACTGTAGAGGGATTGCGTAGAGAATTTTTACAGATAGGATGAAACTTGTAGCAAATAACAAAAAAGCAAGGCATGACTACTTTATTGATGAAACCTATGAAGCAGGCATTGAGCTTACCGGTACGGAAATCAAATCTGTGCGGCAGGGTAAGGTCAGCATCAAAGAGAGCTATGCCAGAATAAGAAACGGTGAAGTGTTCATATTGGGCATGAATATCAGCCCTTACGAACAGGGAAACCGTTTCAATGTGGATCCGCTGCGGCCGCGGAGGCTTTTGCTCCATAAGAGAGAAATCCGAAAGTTGATCGGGTATACGACACAGGATGGCTTGACTTTGGTGCCTTTGCGGATGTATATTAACGACCGGGGTAAAGCCAAAGTGGAACTGGCAGTTGCCAGAGGTAAGAAGAACTACGACAAACGCCGTAATATCGCCAAACGCGATGCGGACAGAAGGATGCTTCAGGCGAGGAGAAAATAATGCAGAGTTTATTTGACAAACTGGGTAAAGCTGCGACATCAGCGGCAACAAATGCAGCCAGTAAGGCTGAGGAAATGAGAGAAATCAACAAGCTGAAAAGTGAGAGAAACGAGCTCAAAAGTGAGTATACTGTCACGAAGAAAAAGCTTGCTGAATATGTCTTCAAACAGTATCAGGACGGGGAGCTGACTGACAGCGCTCTGGTTGAGTTCTGCGATAAGATGCAGGAACTCAGAGACGAGATCGATGAACTGGGTCACGAAATTGACGCCGTCAGAGCGGAGTACGAGGAAAAAGCTTCCGACAGAGCTGAAGAGAGACTCTAGAAGGTGCTCGGGACACCTTAAAACAAGGGGATGCACTGGTTTCGACGGGGGTGTGGAAACTGGATAAGCGAGCCGAAGTCGCCCAGTCTTCGTAAAAAGGGGCCGTTAAAGATAAACGCAAAAACTAATAATAATTTCGCACTGGCAGCTTAGTTCTGCCCCGCGCGCACGCCTGAGCTCACCTGCAGGCCCAGTGCCGTGCGTCAAACATGCAGGAAAACCTTATGCGTTCTCCCGGCCGCATAAGGGACTAACGGGATAGTCCTCCCGGCAGTTCGTTTCCGGACGGTCAGAAGGGCGAATCTCAAATCGGAAACTGCGCTCGGAGAAATTCCGGTGAAAATGCTTTCGGACATGGGTTCAATTCCCATCATCTCCACCAATTAGAGTTCTGGTCGAACTCGACGAGATCCTCAAGCTCAAGCGGCTCAACGCCGGAAAGATTGAGCTCAATGAGGATCTTTTTTTGTTTTTTGACGACCTTGCGGACAAAGGCGTCGATGATCCTCTGATTGTGTTTGACTTCATCATCAAAAGAAAATCCGGACAGGAAAGCAAGGATTCCATCCTTCAGTGCTTCCGGATCCTGCAACGGATCAGGACGGCGGTCTCCGGAACTGATAGCGATCTCGGCACGCAGCTCCTCACGTTCAGCCTCCAGCTCGTCCAGTTTATTCAGCAGGGCGTCAGATCCGGGACGCTGCGACAGATTGTAGACCAGAGCGTCCAGCTGTTTTTCAATTCGTGCGAGCTTCTTCTCGGGCTCCATGGCTGCCGGGGGCGCATCTTTCTTTTGATATTCGCAGAGCTTCTGGGCAATCTGGTCCAGAGCCTCCGGATCTATAAGAGCATCTGCGACCTCAGAGGCAATAAATGACTCAAAATCTCTCGCCGGGAGATTCGGTGCAGTGCATCCTTTTCCGGTGCATTTGTAATAGTAATGCTTCTGGCCAGTGTGACTGGTGCCAGAGATTCCTTTGTAATTGGATCCGCACTCGCCGCAGAACAATTTACCTGAAAGATAGTATTCAGCACTTGGCGGGCGTCTCTTTTGATTCTTTTCCATCTTTTTTTGTACCATGTAGAACAAATCCTCCGGAACGATGGCGGGCATGCCATCTTCGATAGTAACGTCTGACCATTTATACTCACCAATGTACCGTTTGCTTGTCAGAAGCCGTCTAATGGCCTGTCCGTTATGTAAATTGCCTCTGCCGGTACGAATATCATGTTCACCGAAATAACGCGAGATATCGGCGAATGTGGCGCCCTCAAGATACATCTCAAAAGCATGGACCACATGCGGAGCGACATCCGGATCGATCTCGTACTGCCGGTTCTCGCCGATGCGGTACCCGATAGGGACAGTCGAACCAGTCGATTTCCTTTTGAGAGCGGTATCATGCATACCGCGCAGGATCTTTCGTGACAGCTCCTCGGAATAGTACTGAGCCCATCCCTCCATCAGAGCTTCCAGAAGTATCCCTTCCGGTCCTTCCGGGATGTTCTCTGCAGCATACCTGATCTGCACACCGCAGTCCTTCAGCTTGCGCTTGTAGATAGCACTGTCATATTTGTCGCGGCTGAAGCGGTCTGTGGTATAGACGACGAGCACATCAAAAGCGCCGGCTTCCGCATCAGTGATCATCTTCTGGAACTCAGGACGGCGATCAGTACGGCCGGTGATGTGCCGGTCAGCATAGATGCCGACCAGCTGCAGCTTATTCTTTTTTATGTACGCCTTGCACTCGCGGACCTGTCCTTCGATAGACTGATCTGTCTGGCCGGATCCTGCAGAATAGCGGGCGTAGATAACAGTTCGATTCATTATTCCATTGTACTTTCCATCTTGCCGGTATCCGGATAGAGGTTCCATGAGCCGAGAACCATTCCGCCGCCGAGAGTGCTGGCATCATGTTCCTCACCGTCTACATATTCCGTTGTCGTAACAGCGACAAGACCGCCAAGATCAGAGATGCAGGTGGTAGTATTCGTCGAGACATTCACGACATAGTGGACGGTATCACCGGACTCAAAACACGTCTTGTAGTAATTGTACGCGTAATCTTCAGCAGTGATCCCGGACTGAGCGATCATACAATACTTCCAGCTGCCGGTGGTATCGTTGCGGACGGACTGCGGATGGACAGAATCCTTTATACCCTTGACTGAATAGTCCCCACCACCGAGATCTTCGCCATATTTTGAAACCGGGGCTGCAGTCGTCGTAGTTTCTTCTTCAGCAGGTGCCGGATCATCGACAACAATAGAATCAATAACCGCCTGATAATCACCAGTATAGTCAGCATCAGAATCAATGTTTGTTCCCATCCAGATACCAACAGAACCCTCTTCTGTATCGAAAGCAACAACGTCAACATTCTGCGTTTGGTCCTCAAGGGGAACAGTAGCGGTGAAACGGTAGCCATCATGGTCATCGATTGTGATGGCATCAGGGTCAGAGACAAGTTCACCTCCGCCTTCAAGGAGTCCATCAACGAAAGCGTCAATATCATCATTGATTGGATCCAAGCCCGTCATTATGAGAAGCGTCCCGTTAGGAGGGTAAAATCGCGCTGTACCTGATGAGGCTTCTGACAGGTCAGCATCCCAGGAAGAGGGGACACGAAACGATATATTGCCAACGGATTCAAAGTTCACGTCATCTGATTCACTGCTTCCGCAGCCGGAAATGACAAACAGCGCAATGAACATGACAAGGATAACAACTCTTTTCATTTCACGCCTCCGATTTAAGCGGATTCAATCACACTATCCTGAATTTCAGTTTTTATATAATGACTTTCTGAAAGTATTCCTTTGATTGCGCTGATTGCTGCCAATTGGCCCTCATCGTTAAGCTCGCGGAACAAAGAAATAAGCTCCGTCTCCGTTGCGTTCAAAGATTCGGCACCATAATAATCAAGCAAATAAGAACAGGATACACCGAGAGCTTGGCACAAACTGACAATCTTGTCAGCGTCCGGCTTGCTCTTATCTTTTTCCCAATTACTAATAACACCTGATGATTTGACGTTTATCAGGGTGGCAAGGTCTGACTGCAACAGGCCAGCTTCTTCACGCGCCGCTTTTATTCTCTGTCCTAATGATTTCATAATAAGCACCTCCGTGTAGTTGTATTTTATGTATCTTTATTAAGGAAATCAAGAAATTATTGAAAATAATCTTGACATTCAATAATACTTTGAATATGATTAAGAAAATCAAAGAATTATTGAATTGGAGGAACGAAAATGCTGATTAATGAAACAGTGAAGCGGCTTCTGAAAGAAGAAGGAAGAACGCAGACGTGGGTTGCTCAGGAGATGAATAGAATCGATCCGTCCATAGATATGACCAACGTAAAGCTCAGTGCTATTGCTACAGGGCAGAGAAAAATGACCGGAGATGAGATGATCGCATTCTGTAAGGCGATGAGACGCAACCCGGATGAGTTCATGCGGGAGGGGATATAACATGGCAAAGCTGATTTTCAATCCGGACAAAGAAGTCACGATCGAAGACGAACTGATCGAGAGAAAAGCGCTGGGGGTGCTCCTGGGGTACGTCAAGGAAGCCATGGAAGCAAAAGCGCAGCAGGAAGAGAGGAAAGAGTCATGAAAAAGTACAGAGTGAGAGAAGGATCAATTGCGGACTGGCTCAGGATGATCATGGTCAGTGCTGCATTCTGGGCAGTGATCGGAATCGCAACTATATCGGCATATCCGATGTAAAGGATCGATGAGACTGAAGGGAGTGCCATTTTGGATGGCAGACCGGGAACACGACCTGCAGACAGAGAATGCCAGACGGATAGAGAAGCAACTCAGGGGCAGGATGTGTCCGGCACTCACGGGCGTGATCAGAAAAATGAGAAAGGACTATGCGAGATATGGAAAACAAAGAAGCAATACTCAGATACCTGCTATGGGCTTTGCAGCAGACAAGACACCTGAACGAACTGCTGGATCTGAAGTACGATCCGAAGAACGAGATCGTGGAGGCATCGATTAGAACACACAGCGGAATCTTCAGGAAGAAGATCAACGTGGCATGTGACAGCGGCATCGCGATGATTAAAGACGTCGTCAAGGCGCTGGAGTAACGATGGACGACTATTACTATACCTGCCCGTTCCCGAAGCCGGGGAAATCGAAAAAGAAGCGGCCACAGAATGGATACAAAGACAAACCGAGCAGAAGGTGCTGGTATTGCGGCAGAGACTATGCGGAACGTCACGAGGTATACGGAGGACCGTTCCGGGAGATCTCGATAGAGATGGGGTTTCAGGTCGATGTTTGTCCGGAACATCATAGGATGCTGCACTCGAATGGAGACGCATGGGCTCAGGTCGAGAACCAGAAGTGGCGGATGTACTACCAGAACAAATGGGAGAACGAGCAGATTGCCAGCGGAATGGATCCGGAAGAGGCGCGAGACCGATGGATCCTGATGATGGGAAGGAACTACCTCTGATGTACAGATACGAAACCGAAAGACAACAGCATATCGAAGAGTACGGATCCTTCCTGTACTGCCCGAAGCACGGCAATCTGTGCTGCTACATGGAGAACGTCTGGGAGACAGGAAAAAACTGCGGTCGCATGCCGTGTATCGTAGAAGATCCGGAGCACAAGAAGCTGCAGGAGCGGATCCGGAGGAACGTGGCCAGACGCCAGGGGAAAACGAAAGAGGAAAAGCAGGACAACATCCGCAGGCAGACAAAGACATGGGAGGAGCGCCAGCTTGAGAAGATCCACAGACTGGAGGCAGAGTCCCGGAAAGCATACAGACGTAACCGGCCAAAGGTCGGAGAAGATAAACTGCATCAAGCAATATTGTTGCGCGCAGAGCTGCGCAGAAAGAAGGAGGAGTAAATGAGCAAAGTGAAAAAGATCTATCTGTCCGGGCCGATATCCGGACGCCGCGACAGAGACGTCGCGAAACATTTCAACAGAGTCAAGTGGCTGCTGGAATACGAGGCGGAGGCAGCGCAGGCGAACGTCCAGATCATATCGCCGGCGACGCTGAGCATCATGGGACTTGAATGGGAGTCATACATGAAGATCGCCAGAGCCATCATCGAAGATCCATCCATCGACGCGATCTGTCTGATGAAGGGATGGGAAAAATCTGACGGATGCAAGAGAGAAGCCATGTGGGCAGCTGCAGCAGGGAAGAAGTTCATACGTGAGCCCGGAGCAAAGGAAACATAAAGGAGGAGTAAGTAAATGATAGCGATCGAGATAGAAAACATCAAACCGCATCCAAGAAATCCAAGGAAAGAATTAGGAGATCTGACGGAGCTGACTGACAGCATCCGGACATTTGGCGTGCTGCAAAACCTGACGGTCGTACCTGATGAAGGAGAGGGGTACATATGCCTTTGCGGACACAGAAGACTGGCAGCTGCGAAGGAAGCAGGACTCGAAACGGTGCCATGCATCATTGCGGAAGACATGGACGAAAAGACGCAGGTGTCCATCATGCTGCTGGAGAATATGCAGAGAAGCGATCTGACCGTGCAGGAAGAAGCACAGGGTCTGCAGATGATGCTGGATCTTGGGAGCAGCATCGCTGAGATCGTAAAGGAAACAGGACTGTCGGAGACAAAGGTGCGTCACAGAGTGAAGATGAATGAACTGGATCAGGAACTGCTCGGCAAGAAACTGGCAGCGCAGGTATCCATCAATGACCTGATCAAGCTGGAGACGATCAACGATATCGATAAGAGAAATGAACTGCTCGGCATGCTGGGGACAAACAACTTCGATTGGAAATACCGCGAGGCGGTAAGTGATCAGGAGAAGCAGAAGACGATCAAGCTGATCAAACAGTATATGCCGGACGCAGAGTTCAAGGAAGGATACTACTGGCAGTATGCGATATTCGGAGATTTAAGGTTCGGAGCAAAACAGGCAGAAGTCGTGGACTTTTTGACAGAGCTTAAACAGAAGTCTGAAGAACTGGACCGCCCGGTTTTCATCTTGGAAAGAGGAAAGTCATTCGTATGCGCGTTCGAAAGTGAGAGAACAGAGACGCCGGAAGATCCGGAGCAGGAAAGGCGCAGAGATGAGCGGGAAAAGAGAAACGATCAGCTGCGTGAGATGCGCGACAAGGTAAAAGAGTCATGGGATGACTTCATGAAAGAGTGCTGCAGACATAGCGAGTCATGGTTTGCCAGCAAGATGAATATCATTTTGGACACGCTGATCGAGAACGTATGTGACGATACGGCAACCTATGCCGATATCGATCCGGACAAAGTGCTGGAGATCATGAATATGGAAGAATACATCGGTCAGGCACTGATCAATAGGCGCTGGGCGACCATGGCGGCGATAGCATACACTTCCGGAGCACCGGAAAGATATGAGAGCACATGGAACTATTCAAATCAGACGTATAACGAAAGAGGCGCAGAAAGATACGTTAGGACCGCAGAATACATTGAACTGCTCGGATACGAAATGTCAGATGACGAGATCGCATTCGTCGGTGGAACCAGCGAACTGTACAGGAGGAACGAGGAATGATAGGAGCATGGATCGGAATCATACTGACACTGTGCTGCGGAGCCGGTACTGCTATTGCCATCGGATGTATGGCAGAGACAAAGAAAGGAAGGACCGGAGGGATCATAGCATGCATAGTTTTTTCGTTAGCGCTCGCTGGTCTGATCTTCTGGTGGCTATACGCGACGGAAGGCGGGGCAAGAGCACAGAAGACATTCAAATCTGAAACGACAGGTGGACTGTACAGAGTTGTGACGGTATACGACATGGAAGGTGAGCAGCTCGCAGTATACAAAGGAAAGTTCGATATCGAAGAGAAGCAGGAGGAAGGCGTCGTCAAAGTCAAGTTCGATATGGATGGGAAGCGACACATCATTTACTGCTCGACAGGAACTGTGACGATAGACGAAGTCGGCAAGGAGGAGAAGAACGATGAGTAAGTGGATAAAAACAGATACGCTGCTCCCGGTCATGAGTGCTGTGGATTACAGCTGGGAAACAGGAGAAGTGACCTGCAAGGAATCAGATGCGGTGCTCGTCCATCATCATGACGGATCATATCCGGTGCCGTACTGTATTGCACAGCTGACGGAAATTGACGGTGATGTCCCGAAGTGGAATGAGATAGAGACCGGAGACGTGATCAACGACGTGATCGCATGGATGCCGATACCGAGATATGAGGAGGATAGCAAATGATACACCTGCATACGTTCGACAACATGAGGATCACAAGGCAAGCGTTTGATTCGTTTGTTGCATCACATACTGATCAGCTTGAAAGAGTAAAAACAGCGTTCACACCAATAGTGATACTGAAGAACGATGAAGAGCATCATTTTATACCTATTCACGCATATGGGACCTGGTGTAGGGGAAGAACGTATATGTACAGCGGGATACTGTTTCATTCAGGGATACCAGCAGATGAGGGGGATGAGAAATGATTCGATCGATTAATGTAGACGCTCTGCTTGAGTGGATGAACAGGCATGAGTTGACTGAGGATGGCGGCATAGATTTCAACGAACTCGAGGAACATATTAACAAAATGGCAGTTGTTCGCGATATAGAACCGGAAGACACAATCGCGAGACAAGACGCGATAATGGCAATTTGCAGAACTTGCACGGATGATGGGAAGTACTATCGCGATTGCAAGATGTACCAGATCGGGATCTGTGCAGATGCCTATGCTCTTGAAACGGTACCTGAATCTGAAGCACCGGCAAGGTGTATTGCAACTATAAAAGTTGACAAAGATGAGTTAGTTGAGACGTGCATAAATCGGCTCAAAAAGGAATACGGCATAGAAGAAAAAGCGCAGCGCCATCCGGGAAAATGGAGGCACGTCGCGACTATCCGTAGCAACGAGTGCGGAGAGATGAAGACATACCACATGTTCAAATGCAGCGAGTGCGACTACGAAGGGAACCCGGACTGGTCGTACTGTCCACATTGTGGATCGCCGATGGCGTAGTGAGCAACCCTCATATCGTTCATAGCGACAATTATCCAGAGCATTGTTTAGTAGGAGGAGAACATGAGCGGAGGAAGTTACGGATATCATTACTGCACGATCGATAATGAGTACGTGGGTGCGATGTATGATGCAGAACTCGATGAGATGATGAAAGATCTTGTTGTTGTTCTACACGATGTTGAGTGGTGGCAGTCGGCAGACATAGGTGAGGAAGACTATAGGAGGACAGTAAAACTATTCAAAGACAAGTGGTTCAATGGAAATCGGAGCGAACGACTCGAACCGATAATAGACAGAAAGATTGAACAGCTTCGAGCAGAGCTGATGTACTTGATTGGAGAACAGGAATGAAAGCATACAGCGCGTGGAATGAATACACCGGATTTGCGACAGTGGTATTTGCCGAGACAGCTGGGAAAGCAAAAGCGATACTGATAAGCACGGACTGTTTTGATGGGTTTGAGTTCACAGAGATAAGACCATATAGAGTGCCGGAACTCGACAAGGAATACCGTGGACACAGCGAAATGGATTGGTGCGATGATCAGGACAGGATAGCGCTTGTAAAACAGGGCTGGCATTGCGGAGATGATGCTTTTCGGCCAGACGAATGCGTGGCATGCCCAGCAGGCAAATGGTGTGAAAGGAGGAGCGAAGCAGATGCTGAGAATTAAGACAGAACTGGACAAGCTCGAAGAGTACCTGATCAATCACAGGATCACGTATGACCGGATAGACGAGGATGCAGCACATGATGAAACAGGAAGATATCTGCTCCATCACGCCAGGCATCAGATCTGCGTACCGTGTATGCCGGAAGACGGTGAGTGTAGATGGGATGCCATATGCCAGCCGGGTTCATATGGATACGAACAAGGGCTGCTGGAGATCTACGGAGAGCTGGTAAAAGAGGAAGACGGAGACAGCATAGCCGGATGGCTGACAGCTGAAGACGTAATAAAGAGACTGGAGGAGAAGAATGGAAAGTGAAACATATTGTGTACTTTACGGAGAGATAGTGCTGGCCAAAGAAATGTCGCTGGCCATGGCGCTGCTTCTGATTGAAGCGCTCATGATGAAATACCATGAGGAAAGAGAACTCGCGTATACGATTAAGAGAGAAGCCTACGAGACACAGGTGGGGGGGTAGAGCTTCAACTTGAAAAGGCACAGCCCGAAATCAAAGAGACCAGGCCCGCTGCCGATAAGCAGCAGAGCGCTGCCAAAAGGCAGCAGAAGAGAAAGCCGTTCGATACCGGCAAAATGATAGCACTGCTGAGAGCCGGGTGGAACGTGCCGAAGATCGCGGATGAGATGGGAGTATCTGAACCGACCATCTACAACCATATGAAGAAGGAAGGGATCACAAAGTAATGAACGAAGACAACGGGATGCAGGTAGTAACACTGGACGGAGTGACTGAGATCCATGAAGTGAAAGCAGAGATCTCGACGTCAGACGAAGAACCATACCTGGAGATCCGCGGGGGCGAAGGATTCTCCGGAAGCATCGAACTGAAGCTGACGAGAAAAGACAAGAAGCTCTGGGGGAAAGTGTTCATGATGCCGAAGTACAGGGTGACTGAGTGGGCAAACCCGCGCAAGAAAAAACGCGGGGCAATGCGCAGAGCAAGAAGGAGGAGACGGAATGCACAAGCCACAGCCAATCAGATCTAACAGATTAGGCAAAGCGATTCTGATGCTGATCGAGAAGTACGACGAAGCAATGAAGCTGGATTGGATCAAGAACAAAGAAGCCTGGGCGCTGTATCAGGCGTGGAGAATATTCGACGAGGAGAGAGACACATGATGAGAATATGCGCGGCGATATTAGTCGGATGGGCAGGGCTGCTCCTGCTGGGAACGATCGCCACAGTGGCCAGAGATCTGTGGAAGGAATACGAGATACGGAACGGACTCCGGCCGCCGACAAAGGAAGAGTGGAGGAGAAGGTAATGGATTACCATTCAAAATATTTGATTCCAAAGGAAGCGCCAGAAGATGCGCAACTATACGCAAGAACAAGAATAGCCACTGAGCTTGTAGAGTCGGTGCTGGGGAAACTGATTGACGGATTCAACTACAAGATCAGACTGACGAAGGAAGAACATGAGGATGTTAGACAAAACAGCTATGTGTTTCACGCCAGAATAGATCTTGACGAAATTGTAACGTGCAAGGAGTGCGAATACAACAACGACGGATATAACTGCGTGATGGCAAAGGCGCTGGGGAAAGATGGGCATTGCTCTAACGGAAAGAGGTGGAATGGACAATATGAATATAGAGTATGAACTGATAGAAACATACGGCGTATTCGATGAGACGGAGAGCGGATGGACACGGGAAGTAAACCTGATCAGCTGGAACGGGAAGGAGCCGAAGATAGATGTCAGGACATGGAGCCCGGACCACAGCAAGAGTGCGAAGATCGGAACGCTCAGCAAAGACGCAGCCAGAAAGCTGGGACAGATCCTCGTGAGGGTCACAGAGTAATTATATAAGGTAGCTTTTCACAAGGCGAGACAGACGAGAGGGTCTCGCCTTCAGGCTTGATAGTATTATTAACAATACGACAAAGGACGATGTACAAGAGATTCACGACCATAGCAGGAAAGACGATCATAACGAGATACACAGACAGCAGCCGGATCCGGACGGAGAAGGGAGTAAGGAAACCGAAGACCAGACCGACACCGGAAGCAGTAGCGAAAGTGAATGCCATCAATCAGGACAGAGCATTGACTGCGATACTGAATGCGAACTTCAGACCGGGAGATCTGTGGCTGGTCCTCTCACATCCTGCAGGGACGACGATCGAGGAAGCGATGAAGAAGCTGGAGAACTTCAAGAGGAACATACGTGGAGCCAGCAGAAGAAGCGAGAAGCCGTTCAGGTTGGTGGAATCAATAGGCATAGGCAAGAGGACAGGAAGGCCGCACCATCACATCGTACTGAATCAGGAGATCACAAGGGACATGATCACAAGATACTGGCCGGAGGAGTATGTACACATCGAGACACTGTGGAGCTCCGGCAATTACAACAGGGTGGCCAAGTACATGCTGAAGAACGCGCTGCAGACAAAGGACGCAAGGGGAAAGCACAAGAAGGCATGGAGGACCAGCAGGTCCGTGGTCAGACCCGAGACAAGAGAAGAGAAGATGAAGCGGGTGCCGGTGTTCGATATCGAAGACCTGAAGCCGCGTAAAGGATACGGCATAGACAGAGACAGCATCAGATTGTACGAGCATGCCATCACAGGAGCATACTGCATCGAGTACATCGAGGTGAGCCTGGAAGAAGAACCGAAGCTGAAGCGGTACAGCAAAGGGAAGATAACATCAGAGGAACGATGGTATCCGGAAAGCTGGGATGAGCAGCTGTCTTTTGATATGGTCGGAGGAATCGTATGACGAGAAAAGAAATCAACCAGATCTACTACTACAACAAACAGATCGAGAAGCTGACACAGGATCTCATTGACATAGAATCAGGGACATATCGGTCGCCGCAGCTGGACGGGATGCCGAGAGGCGCAAGCGGTAAGTCAGACCCGACAGGGACGGCAGGAACATCCGCGGCTGACATCAAGACTCTGATAGAGGAATACAGATACAAGATCGAGAGAAAGCGCAGGGAAGTGTATGAATACATCTCAGAACTTGACGATGCGCTGGTGGAGCTGATCATACTCTACCGGTGTATCAACCTGTGCACATGGGATCAGGTGGCCGCACACATCGGCGGAGGAAACACGGCAGACTCGGTGCGCATGATATTCAACAGACACTTTGAAGAATAGACCGTGTTCGTTTTGTTCGGTGGGAATATGTTACGGTGTATTCGTAAAAGATAGATCGAATATCATTTACGGAAACTCCTTAGGAAGACAGTTGCAGGGTAGCAGCTGTCTTTTGTTTAGCAATGGATTACGAAAGCAAGAGATGGAAGCGGAAGCGCAGATACATACTGAGGCTGGATGGATATAAGGACAGAGTGGCCGCAAGGTTCGGGAAGACACAGGAAGCCAACACGGTGCACCACATCTATCCGGTCGATGAGTATCCGGAGTACGCATGGGAAGACTGGAACCTGATCTCAGTCGCAGACACGACACACAACAAGCTGCACAACAGGCAGACTGGTGAACTCATAGGCGAGGGGCTGCAGCTGAAGCGGAGAACGAAGCCGGGAATCGACTGGCGAAGGCATAGGGGCACGAAGTGACGAAAAAAGAAAAAATATTTTTTTCGGATAATATCCCCCCTCCTTTTCGCGATAGATACCATGCTTCTATACACCGGTGGCCGCCAACTTTTCCAACTCTGCAACGATTTTTCGAGAAGGGGGATCGCGCGGGCGAAGGGTCGCGATAGATAACAGTATTGTTATGGCCGCAAAAGGAACATGGAAAAAACGCATAAAAAAAGCGTGTGAAGATGCCGGGACATACTCTCCGGAGTTCGACTACGTCATTGACACGCTGGCGAGGATCATGGAGAACCGCGACAAGGCCCAGAAACAGTTCAAGGATTCCGGATCCAACCCGGTGGTGACGCACACCAACAAAGCCGGAGCGACGAACATCGTGAAGAACCCGGCGCTGGTGGCTGTCATGGACTGCGACGCACAGGCCCTGGCATACTGGCGCGATCTGGGGCTGACCCCGGCCGGATTGAAGAAGATCCGCGGAGACGCAGCTGAAGCGGAGAGAGAATCAGCACTGACAAAAGCACTGAAGGAAATGAGCATGAATGGATAAAGCAAAGAACCTGCAGGAGGTCATTGAGTACGCGGAGACCATTCGAAGCGGCAAAAAGAGAGCCTGCAAGAGAATCCGGCAGGCGGTAGACAGGTACTACGACGATCTGTACAACCCGGAATACGAACTGAAAACAGAAGACCCTGAGTTTGTGATAGGGATCATCGAGAGGACCATAAAGCATGAAAAAGGCGAAACACTGGACGGCAGACCGCTCCGTGGGCAGCCTTTTTTGCTTCTTCCGTATCACAAGTTCATCATATACAACCTTGTGGGATTCAAACACAGGGGAACGGACATAAACAAGACGCATGAGGCCCTGATTTTTGTGCCCAGGAAAAACGTCAAGACGACGTTCGGAGCGGCGCTGGCATGGGCGCTCGGATTGCTGTATCGCCGCAGCGGTTCGGAGATCTACATAACGAGTGCAGCACTGATGCAATCGCTGCAGAGCTTCAACTTTCTGAACTACAACATTGAACTGATGGGCGAGAAGGAATCACAGGGCGGGAACTTCAAAGTCATCGACAACAACAACGAGCACTCAATAACCGGCAAGCTCGGAGACGGCAGCCTGTTTATCAGAGCGCTGGCGGCCAACCCGGACGCACAGGACTCCCTGAACTGCAACATCGCCATATGCGATGAGATGCACGCATACAAAAAGCCAAAACAGTACAACCTCCTGAAGGAGGCGATGAAGGCATACACGAACAAGCTGATCATAGGACTCAGCACAGCTGGAGACAACGAGCAGGGATTTCTTGGCCAGAGGCTGAAATACTGCAGAAAGGTTCTGAACGGCACTGTGAAAGACGATCAGTATTTCATCTTCATGGCAGAACCGGATGAAGACGAACACGGAGAGTTCGATTTCACAGATCCAAAGGTGCATGAAGCGGTCAATCCGGCATATGGAGTGACAATCCGGCCGGAGGAGATCATGAACGATGCCCTCCAGGCGCTGAACGACCCGCAGCAGAGGAAAGATTTCTTCGCGAAGTCGCTGAACAAGTACACGAACAGCATAAAGGCATATTTCAATATCGATGAGTTCAGGGCATCTGACGCGAAGTATGAATGGAACACGCTGGAAGACCTGCGAAAGCTAGGAATAAGCTGGTACGGCGGCGCGGACCTGTCAAAACTGCACGACCTGACCGCAGCGTGCCTGTTCGGGAACTACAAGGGCGTGGACATCGTGATCACGCACGCATTTTTCCCGGTCGTGATGGCACACGAAAAGGCGGACAAGGACAACATCCCGCTGTTCGGATGGCAGGAGGACGGATGGCTGACCATGTGCAACAGCCCGACGGTCAACCACGCCGATGTGGTCAACTGGTTCGTGGAAATGCGCAAAAAAGGTTTCCGGATACGCAAAGTCAGCCATGACAGGAAGTTCTGCCGGGAATATTTCATCGGCATGAAGTCTGCGGGATTCAAGATCGTGGATCAGCCGCAGTATTTTTATAAAAAATCCGAAGGATTCAGATACCTGGAGAAGAGTGCGAAGAACGGCACTCTTTTCTATATGCACTCAGAAGCATACGAGTACTGCGTGCAGAACGTCGCAGCCGTCGAAAAGACGGACGACATGATCCAGTACGAGAAGATTCAGCCGGAGCACCGGATAGACCTGTTCGATGCGTCGGTTTTTGCAGCGGTCGGATACCTCGAAGACCTGGAAAAAACAACAAAAGCCAGTGATTGGTGGGGAGAAAAGAAAGAATGAGCAAAAAAAGAAAAAAAGCAAAGCAGCCGGCAGCAAAGGCGAAGAGGAGCGACAGCTCCGTCGGCATCATAACCGGCGAGAAGCTGTTCGGATCTCTTCTGACGAACGGATATACGAGCCTCGATCAGAACCCGGAAGTGCTGACCTGCTGCAGGAAGATCGCGGACCTGATTAGCTCTATGACGATACACCTCATGGCCAACACCCAGAACGGTGACCAGAGGATCGTCAACGAGCTATCGAAGCACGTGGACATCTACCCGAATCGGTACATGACCAGGAAGGTGTGGATGAATGCCATCGTGATGGACCTGCTTCTGTACGGAAAAGGCAACGCAGTAGTCATTCCGCAGACAGAAGGCGGAAGGCTCGGCGATCTGGTGATACAGCCGCCGTCAACAGTATCCTTCATCGATGACGGATACGGATACAAGGTGAACGTCTCCGGAGAGATATTCGAACCGGACGAGCTGCTGCATTTTGTTCTGAACCCGGACCGGTACCGCCCATGGAAGGGCACAGGCATCAACGTCGGTGTCATGGACGTAGTGAACAACCTGAAACAGGCAAGAAGCACCGAAAAAGGCTTTCTGGAGTCCAACTGGAAGCCGGCAGTGATCATCAAGGTGGATGGTCTCACCGACGAGTTCAGCACCAAGGAAGGAAGAAAAACGCTGATAGAGGAGTACGTCCAGACGGATCCGGGAGAACCGTGGATCGTTCCGTCAGAGTTCATGGACGTGCAGTCCGTGAAGCCGCTGTCTCTATCCGATCTGGCCATCAAGGACACCGTAGAGCTCAACAAGAAGACCATAGCTGCCATCATCGGCGTGCCGGGATTCCTGCTGGGTATCGGAACGTACAACGAGACCGAGTGGAACAGCTTCATCAATACGACGGTCAAGACCATCGCGGAGATCATCACGCAGGAGATGACAAAAAAACTCCTCATCTCCGAAAAGATGTATTTCAAGTTCAACGCGGCATCCCTCTACAGCTACGACATCCAGAAGCTGGCCGACGTGTACAGCAACCTGAGAGCCATCGGTGTGGTAACAGGAAACGAAGTGCGCGACAAGCTCGGCCTCAGTCCGCGTGAGGAAGACCACATGAACCAGCTCGTGATGCTCGAAAACTACATACCATCCGAGAAGCTGGGAGACCAGAGTAAATTGAAGGACGGTGATGGTGATGAGTAAGTTCGCAATAGACTTCGACGGCGTCCTGTGGGACGGAGAAAAGATCCGAGAGGACATTGCAGAAAAGATCGAGCAACTCCGGGAAGACGGCCACAAGGTATATCTGTGGACCGCAAGACAGGGAGACCTGAAGCAGGAATGCATGGAAATCATTGAGGAGGCAGGGATACAGTTCGATGAACTGCCAGAAGACTATCTGAAGATCGGTGCAGACTATTACATCGACGATAGAGCAATCAGTATAGACGAGTTCATGGAAAGGGAAAGGAAAATGGACAGAAACAGGGATGTATACCAGCGCAGGGCATTAATCAGCCCTACAAAATTCAACACGAGAGAAGACGGCGAGGCCCTCTACATAGAAGGGTACTTCGCCGTTTTTAATAGCACATACGAAATCTGGAATGATGCAACGGAGTCGATCGCTCCGGGCGCATTTACAGAGACGCTCAAAGATGCGGACGTGAGGGCTCTGATCAATCACGACACCCGTCTGGTGCTCGGCCGTACAAAGGCCGAAACACTGGAGCTCAGAGAAGACGACCACGGACTGTGGGGAAAGGTCCTGATCAATCCGAACGATCAGGATGCCATGAACCTCTATGAACGTGTGAAGCGGGGAGACGTTGATCAGTGTTCCTTCGGATTCGAGATCATCAGAGAAGAGACCGAAATCAGCGATGATGGTTCGATCCACTGGACGATCAGAGAAGTGAAGCTGTACGAAGTTTCGGTGTGCACGTTCCCGGCCTATGAGGAGACCGAAGTAAGCGCCAGACAGCGCGATGCCGAGGTGGTTCGTAAACAGCGCAGGGAGCAGGCAAACAAAGCCTGGAAACAGGAAACACTGAAAAAACTGAAAGGAGAGAACTAATGGCACTGAAAGTATTGATGCTCAAGCGCAAGCTCGACGAGAAAAAGAAGATGCTGGAAGCTGCACAGGCAAAGGCAGAGGAACTGAACACTCGTGAAGCGGAGCTGGAAGCTGATATCGAAGCTGCCGAGACCGACGAAGAGAAGGAAGCGGTCGAGGAGGCAGTCGCAGAGTTCGAAACAGAGAAAGGCGCGAACGAAGACGAGAGAACGGCCCTCGAAAAGGAAGTGGCCGGGCTTGAAGCGGAGCTCGCAGAGGAAGAGAGAAAGCAGAAGGAAGCTGCTGAAAAGAGAGAGGAAGAGGTACCAAGCATGGAAGGAAAAGACCTGATCAAGGCACAGAGAGACGCATTTGCGAATGCGATCCGCGGAATGGAGAAGAGAACTGATCCGACCGACTACAACATGGCCAAGGGCAACAACGGAGACATCATCCCGAAGACCATCGCCGACGAAATCATCACAAAGATCGCGAACATTTCACCTATCTTCGAGAAGGCGCACAAGTATCCGGTGAAGGGCAACCTGTCAATCCCGTTCTATCCGGCATCAAGCGCGCATGTGATCACGGCTGCATACGCGACCGAGTTCACTGATCTGCTGGCGAACTCTGGAGATTTTGACTCCGTAGATCTGACAGGATACCTGGCGGGCGCACTGGCCAAGATCGGCAGAACCCTGATCAACAACACCGACGTCGATGTTGTCCCGTTCGTTGAGGACCAGATGGCGGAAGCCTTCAAGGCGTTCGTCGACCAGGAAGCGATCAACGGATCAGCGAATAAGGCGGACGGCATGCTCGCGGGAATCACGCAGCTGGTAACGGGCACATACAAGTCAAGCGTAACCGCTGACGACCTGGTTAAGCTGCAGTGCGCGATCCCGGATGCATACCAGGCGAACGCTGTCTGGCTCATGGCGCCGGCTACGAGAACGCAGATCAGAACACTGAAAGACAAGGAAGACAGATATCTGCTGAACAACGACGTGACCGGAGAATACGCAGGAACACTCCTGGGAAAGCCGGTGTTCGTTGTTGATGCGATGCCTGCAATGGGCACCCAGAACAACAAGGCTGTCGTATACGGCGACCTGTCCGGACTGGCTCTGAAGTTCAGCGAAGAGCTGGAGATCCAGGTGCTCGAAGAGAAATTCGCAACGCAGCACGCAGTCGGCGTTGTCGGATGGACTGAGTTCGACGCGGCAGTAGAGAACGCACAGAAGCTCGCAGCGATCAAGATGGGTGGCTCGGACCCGGAGTAACGTCCCTGTCTTCGCTGGCGATAGGGACGTTAGAACTAACTCCAGCATTTAGCCCAACCGTGCTTGAATACGCTGCAGCAACGTCCAATGCCACGAATAAGATCACAGCAGTGGCGACAGATGCGGGCGATACTGTAACGATCATGAACGGGGAGACTGAAATACAGAGCGGACAGAGCGCTACATGGGCCGAAGGCGAGAACACAGTGACGATCACTGTAGCTGACAGAGACGATCCGACGAAAGAAACGGAATACGAGGTAACTGTCACATACACGCCTGGTGAGTAAGTAGCGGGAAAGGAAAGCCGTATGAAAGTAAAGGTATTAACCGAATTTATTGACCGCTATACAGGCGAGCTGCGCAAGTACGGAGAGATCCTGGAAGTGAGCAAGGAACGCTTCAAGGAAATCCAGGACGCGGGCGCGTTCGTCGAAGAGGTCGAAGAACAGAAGAAAGCCAAAAAGGACAAAAAGTGAAATGGAGAACAGCACGATTCTGACAATTTTAAAAACAGACCTGCAAATCAGCGTAGACGCGTACGATAACCTTCTGGAGAACTACATCAAGCTCGCCAAGAAGGCCATCGAAACGGAAGGGATCATACTGACTGAGTCGGCAGAAGACGGCATGCTGGTAGAAAGCTATGCTGCATGGCTGGCCAGAAAGCGTAAGGACAACGTCCCGATGTCTCGCATGCTCAGATACATGCTCAACAACAGGCTTCTCTCTCAGAAGATGAAGGACAGAACGGAGGAGTAGTATGAGCTGCAGCGTTGCGAAATTGATAGCAGAAACGGTATCCATGAACGAGATCGGGGTCCCGGTCCCTACTGAAACAGCTCGCCAGATTTACGTCTTTGAAAAGTCTGTAACTGGAACGGAGTGGCATGAGGCAGGACGGCACGGCATCAACCCTGCCGTCTGCCTTATAACTCCGCGGTGCAATTATGCCGGCGAGAAGATCGCCGAGTATGAGGGCGTCAGGTATGGAATCTACAGGACGTACATAGTGAGCGACGAGATCGAGCTATATCTGGAGAAAAAGGGAGGCGTTCATGAAGAAAGTAACAGTTGATGGACTCGCTGATGCCGTCATGGACATCCTCGATGAATACGACCGTGAAGCGGGCGCAGATGTGAAGAAAGTAGTCCGGAGAGTAGCGAACAAGTGCAAGAGAGACATATCGGCCGGAGCGCCGGAAGGTCCGGGTGGATACAAAAACAGCTGGGCCACAAAGCAGACGAAGCTGACGGATCATGCGATGGAGATCACGATCTACAGTAGAAAGCCTGGGCTTCCGCACCTGCTGGAGCACGGCCACGTCATGATTGCACACGGTAAAGTGCTGGGAACCGGAGGAGCACGTCCGCACATCGGAAGAGCAGAGCAGACCGCAAAGAAAAAATTGGAACAGGATATCAGGAGGGAACTGTCATGACGGAAAGAGAACTGTATGAACAGCTGCAGACAACAGGGCTGCCGGTCGCATACAGGACATTCGATGAGTCGAACGTCCCTGAGATGCCGTTCCTGGTCTATTTCTTTGAGAGAAGCAACAACTTTTCTGCAGACGGCCTCGTGCATCAGAAGATAGACCACTATCAGGTGCAGCTGTTCACGAAGAAGAAGGACCCGCAGACCGAAGCGCTGGTAGAAGCAGCGCTCGGCTTTACTTTTTGGCAGAAAGAAGAATTTGAGGAAGATGATGAGGCGTGCAGCCGCATCGTCTACGAAGTGGAGGTATAAAAGAAATGGCAGCAAAAGTCAAGTTTAACATCAAGAACGCACACTATGCGCCAAAGACTGAGAACGGATGGGGCAGCCCGGTAGCTCTTCCGGGGGCCGTAAGTGCATCGCTTGAGCCTCAGGGAGAACTGACACCTTTCTATGCAGATGGAATCAAGTACTACATCTCTGGCGGTAACGGCGGATATGAAGGCGATGTGGAATTTGCACTGATCCCGGATGCGTTCAGGAAAGCGATCCTGGGAGAGACAGAGGATGCAAACCATGTGCTGTGGGAAGATGCAGATGCGACGCCGGTCGAGTTCGCGTTCGGATTCGACGTCGATACTGATGACGAAGATCCGATCAAGTTCTGGTTCTACAACTGCACAGCATCAAGACCGAAAGTTGAGGCTGAAACGAAGGAAGACACAGTAGAACCGAAGACAGACACGATCACGATCTCCTGCGCTCCTGGATCAGACGGAAAAGTCAGAGCCAAGACAACAGAAGATACATCCGCATCTGTCAGAGCTGCGTGGTACACAGCAGTCTACACTTACGCGACAACTGCAACAGTATAAGGAGGCTACGGAATGGAAAAGACGGTTAAAATCGGCGAGAAAAAAATAAAACTAAAAACATCCGGGGCTCTGCCAAGGATCTACAGACTCTGGTTCAACAGGGACATCTTCAGAGACATCTCCCTGCTGGGGACCATTCAGGATCCTGACAAGCTCGAGGCAGAGTCAACGGCTGTTTTTGAGAATGTGGCGTATGCCATGGCCAAGCACGCAGATCCTGAAGGGATGCCGGACGATATCATCGAATGGCTGGGGAGCTTCGAAGATCCGAACACGATCTACAACATCATGGACGATGTGATAGAGCTCTGGAATGCGGAGAAAAAGGAAACAGCTCGGCCAAAAAAAGAATCAGAGAAATAGCGCGAGAGATGAATACCCCGCTGTTCATGCTGCGGTGTGTGCAGCTGGGTATTGCTATTTCTGATTTGGAACTTCTCTCAATAGGAATGATAAACGACATGTTTATCGAAAGACACAACGACGACTATGAGTATCCGATCATCGCCACAAAGGCGGACATCGATGCTCTGTAAAGGATAAAACATGGCAGGAAACATCAAAGGCTTGACAGTCGAGATCGGAGGCGACACTTCGAAACTGTCAAGAGCACTGACTCAACTGAATAGGCCGATCAACCAGATGCAGGGCGAGCTCAAGAGAGTGAGCCAGCTTCTGAAGCTGAACCCGGGCAATACTGCGCTCATCAAGCAGAAGTTCACGCTCCTCAGCTCCTCGATCGAAGAGACTGAAGGAAAGCTGAAAGAGATGCGTGCAGCACTGCAGAGAGCATCACAGTCCGGAGCAACGGAAAAGAACTCGGCCGGATTCAGAAGACTGCAAAGAGAAATAGTACAAACGGAAGCGCGCCTGAAAGAGCTTGTAGCAGAGCAGGCGCGTTTTGCTGTACAAAGCTCCAGAATCGGAGTGGCGGCAGCACACATGGAGACGTTCGGAAACAAGGCCACAGCGGCGGGCAACTCCCTCCGGGGCCTGTCGATCGCAACGGGGCTCCTGGGCGGGCTGGCCGTCAGGACAACCGCAGAGTTCGATTCCTCCATGTCGAAGGTCTCAGCGGTATCCGGCGCGACCGGCAAAGATTTCGATGCGCTGCGGGACAAGGCCCGGGAGATGGGCTCGAAGACGAAGTTCTCCGCATCTGAAGCGGCTGAAGCCATGAACTACATGGCCATGGCCGGCTGGAAAACGAAAGATATGCTCTCCGGTATCGAGGGTATCATGAACCTCGCGGCGGCATCTGGAGAAGATCTCGCGACGACATCGGACATCGTGACAGACGCACTGACTGCGTTCGGCCTTTCTGCGAAAGACTCAGGCCATTTTGCAGATGTCCTTGCTGCGGCTTCCAGTAATGCGAACACGAATGTCTCTATGATGGGTGAGACATTTAAATACGCGGCTCCAATCGCCGGAGCATTGGGATATTCTGTCGAAGATACTGCAGAAGCAATCGGGTTGATGGCGAATGCGGGAATCAAATCATCACAGGCAGGTACATCGCTCCGGAATATCATGACGAAACTGTCGCATGATTTCACGATAAGCGGGAAAGCGATCGGGGACGTCACAATAGCGACGACTAATGCCGACGGATCAATGAGGTCGCTGAATGATATCCTCGCCGATTCACGGAAGGCATTTTCGGGCCTGACGGAATCAGAACAAGCAGCGGCAGCAGAAAGCCTTGTAGGGCGGAATGCTATGTCTGGATTTCTCGCCCTGATGAATGCGTCGCCGAAGGATATTCAAAAATTAGAAAACGCCTTGAATAATGCGGACGGAACGGCTGAAAAGATGGCCGAGACCATGCAGGACAACCTGGGCGGACAGGTCACGATCCTGAAGTCACAGATGCAGGAGCTGGCCATCTCCGTAGGCGACACGCTCGTACCGATGGCAAAGAAGGCCGTAAAGGCAGCACAGAACCTGACGGACTGGTTCAATAACCTCTCGGCGGGCGGTAAAGATGCGGCGGTCAAGATCGGGCTGCTGGCAGGCGCTGCAGGGCCGATGCTTCTAGTAATGGGTGGCACGGCGAAAGTATTCAGCGGAAGCGTGAAAGCGATTGCATCAGCGAAAGGCGCACTGGCGGCCATGACGGTCGTCGAAGGCGAAGCCACAGCAGCGACAAGACTGTTGTCTGCAGCGCAGAAGGCAGTACCATGGGTAGCGGCAGCTGCAGGCGCGGCGCTGATCGCGAAAGCAATGGTCGACACCTACGAGGCGACGCACCAGGCGACGATAAAGGCGAAGGAACACGCCAAAGCCCGCCAGGAAGAAGTCGACTCGATCAAGACGGAAACGAAGGAGTCGCAGTTCTACCTGCAGAAGTTGAATGAACTGGCCGGAGTCGAGGACAAGACCAACGCCCAGAAAGAACTCATGCAGGCGTATGTGGATAAACTCAACAGTTCCGTCAAGGACCTGAACCTGACCTACGACGCGGAAAAGGACAAGCTGAATCAGACGACGCAGGCCATCAAGGATAAGATCCAGGCGCAGAAAGAAGAGGCCATGGCGGCCGCGTACCAGAAGAACGCGAGCGCCGCCCTGGAACAGTACGTCAAGCAGCAGATGAAGGCGTCCGATGAGCAGAGGAACTACAACCAGCTCAAAGAGAGATGGAACAACCTGAGTGACGCCGAGAAATCGACGAATGGCCAGTTGCAGCAGCAAATGGCCGAATCAAAGCGAAAACTCAACGATTACAACACGGCGATGAGTATCGCACTGACAGACGCCACGAAGTGGCAGAATGAAGCGGCCAAAAACTCCGGAGCATGGAAACAGCTCACGGCAGACGCGAAAGCCGCAGGCATCCAGATTCCGCAGTCGGTCAAAGACGGAATCAGCTCCGGCAAGTATGTGATCCCGACAACAGTCGCAGAACTGGAAGCCCTGATCAAGTTTGACAATGCGGCCACCAGAGCCGTAGGCGACGGCAAGAAAACGGCCGACAACCTCGCGGCAGGCATGCAGGAAGGCACAATCACCGCCCAGGAGGCGGCAAAAGCGCTGACTGATGCAGTAAGTGCAGAAACGAGCAAAGCGCCGGGGCAGAACAAGACGACAGGACAGCAGACCGGCAAGAGCTTCAATCAGGGTGTATCCTCGCAGTCTGGAGGAGCGCAGGCTGCAGGCGCAGGGCTGAAATCGTCAGCCAGGAGCGGCGCGTCAGGAGGTAACCTAAGTGGACAGGGAAGCAGCGCAGGAGCATCATATGGGGCCGGTGTAGGGAGCCAGAGAGGCTCTGCATCGAATGCCGGCAAATCCCTGAAAGAAGGAGCCAAGAGCGGCGCTTCTGGGGGTTCGTTGCACAGCATCGGCGCAAAGCTGGGCGAAGGACTCGCAAGCGGCCTGAAGAGTGCTCTCGGAGCGGTAAAGGCTGCAGCAGACAAACTTGTAGCAGAGGCGAACAGAGCGGCGCAGGCGAAAGCGAAGATTCACTCGCCGTCAAGACTCTTCCGGGATGAGGTAGGCAGACCGATCGCTCTGGGTCTTGCGGAAGGAATGGAAAAAGGAACGCCGGCCATTGAAGCGGCATCGAAGGGAATGATTGCATCGGCGACCATGACCGGAACTGCAGCGCTGACCGGCGGAGACATGTCCCAGATGAAGGCGAATATCAGCTCATCCTTTGATTATGCGCAGATATACAGCGCCATGGCCGCAGCCGTTGGGCAGATGCAATTCAAGATCGTGCTGAATGAACGGGAACTCGGACGCGGCATGCGCGGAATGGGGGTGAGCTTCGAATGAGATTAGAATACGTCGGATCTGCAGGAACGATTGATTTCACACAGTTCAACACGCAGATCTACAAAGGCGGATTTCATAAATACGAATGGGGCTACAAGGCAACTGAGCAGACCCTCGGCGTGACGATCGACCATTTCACAAAGGAACCGCTGACCTATGAGATGACGATCGCGGCCAGAGGGAACCAGACGACGAAAGAAAACAACCTGAACCGCATCCAGGACATCACAGAACAGGACGTCGTGAACAAAACGCCGGGGAAACTCTACTGGAAAGACTGGTATATCGACTGCTATATCATCGCGGGCGAGACATATCCGTCCGATGACTTTTTCGGAGCGGAGCGCGTGATGACGATACTTGCCCCGTATCCGTTCTGGATCAAGGAAGTGAAAAAAGAATTTCTGCCGGTCAACCGGGAACAGGGCGATGCCGGCGGTCTCAACTATCCATACAATTACGACTACGACTACGCACTGGACACACCGGGCCAGTCGAGATGGAACATCGACCACTACGCGGCAAGCGAGTTCCAGATGGTCCTGTACGGATACTGCCAGAACCCAAAGGTGATGATTGGCGATTATCCGTACCAGATATTCGACACCTGCGAGGATGGCGAATACATCATCATAGACTCCAGGGCAAAGACGGTAAAGAAATACCTGAACAACGGCGTAGTCAGCAACATATTCGACCTGCGGGCGAAAGAACACTCGGTCTTCGAAAAAATACCGGGAGGCAACCAGCTCGTCACATGGGCGGGTACGTTCGGCGTTGACATTACGTTGTTCACCGAAAGGAGCGAGCCGAAATGGTAATACTCACAGATCCTCTCGGCAGGGAGATTCGGGAGATGGCGGCCTCGCGCATAGACATTGATGCCAACGATTCCATGGATTTTGAAGTCACGCTCATGCTGGCCGGATACCAGAATGACATCGTGAAAAAAGGACGCATCTTCGTGCCAGGGACAGAGTTCGGAGGCATGATAAACGGACGGAAGACCAACACGGCGGAAGGCACCGTCACAGTGAAGGGCAGAACGTGGCGCGGGTTTTTGGAAAAGAAAATCATAAAGCCGCCGTCAGGAAGCGACTACAAGATCATATCCGGTGAGCTCAACACCGTGATAAGGTCTTTGCTCTCCGATGCGGGCCTTGTTGGTCTGTTCCAGGGCGCGACAACAAGCACCGGCGTGTCTGTGACAAACTTTCAGTTCAACAGATACACGACGCTGCGCAAAGGACTCAAGAAACTGCTGGCGGGTGTCGGCTACCGCATGGAACTGACGTACATCCAGCAGGAAGGCGGCGCACCCGGATATGTGGAAGTGCAGGCCGTGCCTGCCGTAGACTATTCCGAAACGATAGAGGTATCGCAGGACTCACAGATAGATTTCATCATCGAAGAGGCAGCATACCAGACGAACCATCTGATCTGTCTCGGATCCGGGGAACTGAAGGACCGGATGGTCGTGGATCTGTATGTGCAGGGGGACGGCAGCATCGGGACAACGCAGCACTACTTCGGGGAAGACGAGATCGTGGAGGTCTACGATTATCCGTCCGTGTCGGATACGGAAGAAGAGACCGCAGAAAGTCAGCTGACGAAGGGCGGCAAAGAGCGCCTGAGCCAGATCATGGACTACACGCACATGGACATGGACGTGGCCAAACTCGGTATCGACGTCGGCATCGGGGACATCGTAGGCGGAAGAGATTATATCACCGGCACGACGGCCTCGAAGCCGATCAAGAACAAGATATACGTGGAAGAAGACGGTCAGACGAAGATCAATTACATTTTGGAAGGAGAAACAGAAGATGAAGATACAATTCAATGATCTCTCGGAACTGGAAGTGCAGGCAGTGGAAAGAGACGGCGACCGCCTGGAAGTGAAGACAATCAGCGCCACGCCGGCGCAGCTGCGTGAGTTCTTCGAAGATCCGGACAAGACGCGGAAAATGAAGAAGGTGGAGAACGGAACCGTATTGGAAACCTACGAAGGCTTTACGAAGTTCTACTGCACATCAGAATACCCGGGCGTCATCTACGGAGTGGTGCAGTACAAGCCAGCGGCGACACCGGAAGCGGAAGAGGAGATCGTAAAATCCGCCGTAAAGGTGGCGAAGATCCAGGCGCAGGAGCTGACCGATGAAGAGGCCATAGACGTGCAGAACCTCTATCCGGAGTGGGACGGAGATGGCAAAGCATATGCGGTCGGTTACAAGGTCAACTACGAGGAAGTTCTCTATAAGTGCCTGCAGGCGCATACGTCCCAGGAAAGCTGGAACCCGGAAGATGCGACAAGCCTCTGGGCGAAGGTACTCGTCGAACCGGGTACCATTCCGGAGTGGGAGCAGCCGTCCAGCACAAACGGCTACATGACAGGCGACAAGGTGACGCACAACGAAAAAGTATGGGAGTCCCTTGTTGATAACAACGTATGGGAGCCGGGGACAACCGGAACAGAAGCGCTGTGGAAGGAGGTGTCTTAATTGGCAAATCTGATCACATCTGCACAGGCGGAAGCACATGTAACGCCTTTGCAGGATAGCATGTGGCACAGGGCGATGGTAGGCGTCAGCTCGTGCGTGTTCTCGGAGGGCGACAAATTCGCGCTGCAGGTCATGTCAAACACGAAGGTGCGCATCAAGTCAGGCGTCGGAATGCTGCAGGGAAGATTCTTCTGCATCGAGCCGAACACCTACGACGAAGTAACCATCGACACCGGTGCGCAGGGCATGAACCGCATCGACCTGATCTGCGGCAAGATCACGCAGAACCAGAACGGGACGCAGAGCTTCAGCTGGGAAGTCATCAAGGGCACCAGCACAAGCAGCACACCGACCGCGCCGACATGCACCGAGGGAGATCTCGACGATGGCGACGAAGCCGGACGGATGGCTGTAGCAACAGTAACGCTGACAGGAATCAATATCACAGCGACGGAGATCGTGGCCGATGTGATGATCGACGACTGCAGCATGACAGAGGCAGAGTATGACGAACTGGCCACTCTGCTGGGTATAACGTCATAGGAAGGAGATAACGGATGAAGACAGTAGAAAAGATCTTGAGAAAGCTGGCACCTTTCCGGGTTAATGGCGTGAGCCTGACAAGCAACTTCAGAAATATGGGCGGAGGAGTATGGAGAATCGGCAAACTCGTCCTCGTGAACATGTACTGCTACGTCCCAAATACATTCAGCAAGAATGACTACTATACAGTAGCAACAGGTCTGCCAGAAGCAAACATCGATTCTGCGCTTTCTGTCACGACTTCAAACAGTGGCGGCAACCGTGAAGCGAATGCGATAGTGAGCACGGGTGGAAGCCTTGTCGTACAGACAGGAAATGACTTCGACCTGACGAACTACACGATATACATCACTGGCATCTATCTTGCTGGGGGGGGGTATCGTAGAGCATGCATTCTGCGCCATTTCTTCACTTGTGAGGAGGTGGTCGCATGAGCAAGAAACTGATAGATCTGCTTACAACACCCGTGACAGGGAATCACATCAGATTCTGTGGTATAGGGATTGCGTGGGGCTCATTTTCTTCGTCCGGAGCATGGGCGCACACCTTCCAGTATGGAATCACCTTTTCTGCTACGCCGATAGTGATTTGCTCAAAGGGAGAGAATGCAGCATCGCCATCGAACATCACAGCGGTGGCAAAGACCACTACACAGGCAACGGTAAACTTTTCAACTACGACAAACACAAAGAACGTAGACTGGATTGCAATAGGCAAGATATAGCGGTTGCCCTCGAAAGGGGGTGTTGTTAATGTCAAAGAAGACACCAACACTCCTGGAGACGTTGGCCGGAATCTTAAAAGGGGATAACGGCTCATGGAATACACTCAACGCTTCCACGGCATACACAAAGAGAGCCGGCGTTGTATTCGTCAAAGGGGCAAGCAGCGGCTCTATAAACCTGGCGAACAATTCGTGGAACAATATCGGCACACTTCCTTCTGGGTACAGACCGAAAACTGAAGTCAACTTTGTTGCGCAGGACAGAAATAACAACAAACCGATGATGGGAAGGATTACGACTGCTGGTATTATCAGTTTGTATCCGGAAGGCGGGAACTCCAACTACTGGATATTTACGGGCGTATTTCCTGTAGTGGGGGGGGTAGTCAGTAGACTGCTCAACGTGCTCATTCCCGAGAGGGGGTGGGCAATGTGAAAACCATCAAAGAACTGTTGCTGGGCTTGATTGCAGAAGATATCAGCGACAAGATAACATTCGGCGGCGCATGGGCTAACCAACACAGGCGTGCATACAGAATCGGTGGCATGGTGTTCTTCACACTCGAAGGATATGCAGGAACGATCGTAGCCGGAACGGAGTACACATTGGCGACCATCGCAAATGGATACAAGCCAAAAAATGACGTAGCATTTACGGGTCATACAACTAACGTAAGTTTTCTGCCGAATGGAATCGTGAACTGTTGGGTATGGGCGTCAGGGTCGATTACTGTCCGTGTATCCAATGCAAATGGAAATTTTGTATTCGTCAGCGGTTGGTACAAAATCGCATAAACAAGGAGAACAAATGAATTTCGGAACAAAACTCAGAACGGTGTTGAGAATAGCGACATCGTTACAAACAGCATTGTGCATGACCACAGCGGTTATCACAGATTTCAATAACAAATCGCTCATTCTTATATGGGCGATTTTTACTATTGTCTGTGATTTCGTTGTTGCATTTATCACGACATATTTCAACAACGATTATTGTGAGATCGCCTGTGAAACGACCGGAGAGCTCCGGGCGAGAAAAGCAGAGAAGAAGGGCATCCAGGGCGAGTACTTCTACAACGATGAAGAGGAGGTGCCCGGCGATGAATAACCCGACGATTTACAGGCAGGCCGACTCTCGATGGGGCAGTCTGCCGTATCCGACAAAGGCGTACAGCTTCGCCGGCAACGGCTGCGGATGCTGCGCGGTAACTCACTGCGCGATCGAGCTGGAGAAGTACAAGAACTTCACGCCGGCCGATGTCCGGAAGTTCATGGTGCAGTTTGCCACGAAGGGACACGGAACACTGTGGGCAGGCATCTCAAAAGGACTGGTCAACTACGGGTTTACGGTCCACTGGAGATCCGCGGACTCCATGGCCGACATCTTCAAAGTGATCGAGGCATCGCCGATCAAGTGCGGCGTGATTCTGTTCGGCTCCACGAACGGCCCTGACGGCACGGTGTGGACCAAGGGAGGTCACTACATTTCGTTCGTAGATTATAAGGTCGAGAATGGCAAGCACTATTTCTATCTCAAGGATTCCGGAGGCCGCAAGCATGACGGCTGGAAGTGGGGCTGCTACGAGAAATCCATGAAGGGCGACGTCCGTCAGGTCTGGATCTGCACAGGCACGAAGGAAGCGCAGCCGGCACCTGTTGAGAGGAAATACACCGGCACAATCCCGAAGCCGACGCTGAAGAAAGGCAGCTCCGGTACCGGCGTAGAGAACTGGCAGAAGTTCCTGAACTGGTACGGATCATACGGCCTGAAGGTCGACGGCAAGTTCGGGCCGCTCACGAAGGAAGCAACGAGAGCCTTCCAGGCTGCGAACGGGCTGACGGATGATGGCATCGCAGGTCCAAAGACCATGGAAAAAGCGAAGACATTCAAATAGGAGGTGCAGCATGGCAAAGTACACCGGAGCATTCCCGACGAAGACAATCAAGAAAGGGAGCAAAGGAACGAACGTCACCAGATGGCAGAACTTCTTAAAGTGGATGGGCTACTCGCTCAAGGCAGACAGTATCTTCGGCAGCATCACCAGAGAGAAGACAATCGCCTGCCAGAAGAAGCTCGGCTTCACCGGCAAGGCTGTGGACGGCATCGTGGGACCGAAGACGATCGCAAAGGCTAAGGCATACGACAAAGCCACGCCTCAGAAGACGAAGAAATGCATCGATGTCAGCTACTGGCAGGGCAAGATCAGCGAAGAGAACTGGCGCAAAGTCCTGAAGACATGCGAGTATGCGATCTGCAGAGCTTCCTATACGAACCAGAAATCGTTCAAGCTGAACAAGGACTCGACATTTGCGGCGAACTTCGTGAACGCGAAAGCTGCAGGGCTGAAGGTCGGAGCATATCATTACTCGCAGGCGATCACGGTTGCAGAGGCGAAGGCAGAGGCGGAATATCTCTGCCAGATCCTGAAGGACTTCACGCCGACGTTCTACGTCGTGTGCGACTTCGAGTATGGCGGCCGGCTGAACAGCAAGATTGGCGAGAAGGCGTCCGACATTGCCAATGCATTCTGTGATGTCGTGAAGGCACATGGATATGAGCCGTGCATCTACGCCAACACATCCACACTGAACAGCAACCTGACGAACCCGAAGTATCCGGTGTGGGTGGCGCAGTACAATGACAAGTGCACCTACGGCGGGGCAAAGGTCATGTGGCAGTACACATCATCCGGATCAGTCGAAGGCATATCCGGAAGAGTAGATCTGTCACATGTGTATGAGGTGCCTCCCAGGCAAATGACAAAACCGGAAAAGGCAGTCGCATGGGCAAAAGAAATCGCAGAAAGCGAAGAGTACACCTATAAGAAGTGGGACAGCAAGGATGCAAAAACGAAACAGTGTCCTATCTGTCACGTTCTGACAGGCAAGTACAAGGGCTGGAACTGCATCGGATTTGTGTCGGCTGCATACTTCCACGGCGGCGGCATTCCAGTTACATGCAGCTGTTCCGGTCTTGGAACAGACGGTTTCTTCGACAATGTGACAGAGGAGTCCTGGAAAAAACGCAACGGAGAAAACTGGAAGATGATATCCAACGGCGGGAAAAAGAATGGAACTTCCATCGACGCATCGAAGTTGCAGGAAGGCGATGCGCTCCTCTGCTATGACGATGACGGGGATTGGAAGCATATTGTGCTGTACTCCGGGGATGGCAAGTACATCGATGACACCAACGGCAAGACACCGAACATCGCAGAGCGAAGCTATTCAGATCTGATCAAGAAGAGACATGTTACAAGGGCATTCAGGTACACAGGATGAAAGCAATAATAGCATTATGGATCATTGGCGGGGTGGTGTTCAACCGGCTCGCCATAAAAGAAGTGGCATACAGAAAGGAAAACTGGAGGGGCAAACAATGATTGAGAATATCTTGCTCGGGGTTCTCGGCGGAGGAAACCTGGTGCTGTTCATCAAGTTTCTGATAGAGAGACATGACCGAAAGAAAGAAAAAGCAGAAGACAAAGAGCAAGAAGGGATAAAAAACAAACTTCTCGTGCTGGAGAAGGACGGACTGCGGACGCAGCTTCTTATGCTGATCCTGATCAGGCCCGACGAACAGACGGAGATCCTCCGCATCGCAGAACACTACTTTGAAGTGCTGCATGGCAACTGGTACATGACCAGCATCTTCAACAACTGGCTCAAAGCACACGACGTAGCCGAGCCGGAATGGTTCGACAGCACAGATCACGGTAAAATTGCATAAATCGTAATAAATCGTACTTAAAGAGGGGAGACACCCAACAACATTTAACTATTGCACCTGGTTGTTTTGGCGTTTTTGTGCACTCCCCTCTTTTTTATTGTAGACAGAAACGAGCACGGCGGCCGGCCCGCAGATCAGGGTTCGACCGGATGTTAAAATGGACCACCATGACAACAACGAGGGTCCAATGGGCCCTCGTTTGTTGTCATTATGAAGCTGGGAATTGAAGCCTAAGAGGGCCCGAGCGTGAAGCGAGAGCGTCCAGTGGACGCTCGTTTTGTGGTATAATGAGACAAAATGAGAGAGTGTTTTCTTTGGAGGGTAATACAATGTCTGTCATAGCAGCATTTATGGTGCCTCATCCGCCTATGATCGTTCCGGATGTAGGCAGAGGAAGCGAAGCACAGATCACAGAAACCACAAGGGCATATGAGCAGGTAGCGGATGAAATCGCCGCCCTCAATCCGGAGACAATCATAATCACGAGCCCTCATTCCATTATGTATTCAGATTACTTTCATATATCCCCGGGCAAAGGCGCAAATGGATCTTTCGCTGGGTTTGGCGCGCCGCAGACTGCTTTTGAAGCGAAGTATGATGAAGAACTGGTGAGAGAAATCTGCCGGATTGCAGACGAGCAGGATTTTCCGGCAGGGATCCTCGGTGAGCGGGATAAAAACCTGGATCACGGAACGATGGTGCCGCTATGGTTTATCGAGCAGAAATACAGAGACTTCAATCTGGTCCGCATCGGACTTTCAGGGCTGCCGC
This sequence comes from uncultured Eubacteriales bacterium, assembly GCA_902763505.1. Lineage (GTDB taxonomy): Bacteria > Bacillota > Clostridia > Peptostreptococcales > Anaerovoracaceae > Lentihominibacter. The sequence continues at coordinate 52,328 of CACWSO010000011.1, forward strand.
TGGCGGATCACTACAGGTTGGGGCAGATGATTCGCGAGGCAGTAGACAACACGGGCAGACGCGCTGTCATCGTTGCCAGCGGAGATCTTTCTCACAAACTGCAGGATTATGGCCCGTACGGATTTGCGGAAGAAGGACCGCAGTATGACGAGCGCATCATGGATGTGTGCGGCAGGGCTGCTTTTGAAGAACTCTTTGACTTCAGCGAAAGTTTCTGCGACAAGGCCGCGGAGTGCGGGCACAGATCCTTTGTCATCATGGCGGGAGCATTGGACGGTTTGGATGTTCAGGCAACCGTGCTCAGTCATCAGGATGTGACCGGCGTAGGATACGGCATCTGTACATTCTATCCGGGCGGAAAAAATGAAGAGAGACATTTTCTCGATCAGTATCTCATGAAAAAAGAGCAGGAAGTGAATGACAAGATCGATAGCTCTGACGAATACGTCAAGCTGGCCAGACAGTCTCTGGAAAGCTACATTCTGAAACGGCAAAAGATCAAAATACCGGATGGTCTGCCTGAGGAAATGACGCAGACACGCGCGGGTGCCTTTGTATCCATCCATAAAAACGGAGCACTCAGAGGGTGCATTGGTACGATTGGACCAACGACCAGCTGTGTCGCGCAGGAAATCATCGATAACGCCATCAGCGCGTCGACGAGAGACCCGAGATTCCCGGCAATCAGCCCTGATGAACTGAAGTATCTTGAGATCAATGTGGATGTACTTGGAGAACCTGAGGACATCGAGTCCAAAGATCAACTGGATGTCAAAAGATACGGCGTCATCGTGAGCAGTGTCGGGAAACGCGGGCTATTGCTTCCGGACCTGGAAGGCATTGATACCGTGGATCAGCAAATCGAAATCGCCAAGCAGAAAGCAGGCATCCATCGATTTGAATCCGTAAAACTGCAGCGATTTGAAGTCATAAGGCATGTGTGACAGTGATGGCGATTTGTAACGTTTGTTTCAGACATTGTGATATACCGGAAGGCGGAATGGGCTTCTGCAGCGGCAGAATATGCAAAGACGGGACTGTTCAGTGCGGAAACTATGGGAAATTGACCTCTTTGGCGCTGGATCCCATTGAAAAGAAACCGCTGCGCAGATTTCATCCCGGCAGCTTGATCGTATCCGTTGGAAGTTACGGGTGCAACCTGCGCTGTCCATTCTGCCAGAACAATTCGATTTCCTGGTCAGATCAGGTAAAAAGAGTTGCAGACAGGGCGGAGTATGTTTCACCGCAGACACTTGCCGATACCGCATACCGCTATCGGGAGCACGGAAATATCGGCGTGGCATTCACCTACAACGAACCGCTGATCGGGTACGAGTACGTCAGAGATACGGCCAAACTGGTTCACGAACGGGGCATGAAGAACGTTATGGTGACCAACGGAACGGCATCCACCGAAGTGCTCCATGAACTGCTGCCGTACATCGACGCTATGAATATCGATCTCAAGGGATTCACGGACAGGTACTATACGGAAGTGCTGGGCGGTGACCGTAACATGGTCATGGATTTCATCAAAGAAGCTGCGAAGGGCTGTCACATCGAGCTGACAACATTGATCGTGCCGGGTGAGAATGACAGTGCAGAAGAAATGGCAGAGCTGACAGAGTGGGTATCAGGAATCAGTCGGGAAATCCCGTTGCATATCTCAAGATTTTTCCCACAGTTCAAGATGACGGACAGGGAAGCAACTGATGTAGGACAGATATACCAGTTGGCGCAGCTCGCAAGAGAAAAGCTGAAATACGTTTATACAGGCAACTGCTGAACAGAAAGGAACAGATAAGGATGTTTGACCACATTAAGCTGATTATCATCGCATTCGCGATATTTGGATTTTTACTTTTACTGCACTACGTAAAATCAGGAACGAAGAGGAAATAGAGATGACCATAGAGGAAATCAGGCAGGAGCTGTTTTCCATGCAGGACAAAGGATATCGGTCATTTCAAGTCAAATTGATCCCCACCGTCAATCCTGAGACTGTGATCGGGACGAGGACGCCAGTTCTCAGAGCCTATGCGAAGAGTCTGGTGAATAGTGGGGACACAGATGCGTTCCTCACGGAACTGCCCCATACCTATTTTGATGAGAATCAGCTCCACGCGTTCATCATATCGGAGATCAAGGACGCGGAGCGCTGTTTTGATGAAGTGGAACGCTTTCTTCCATACGTGGACAACTGGGCGACCTGCGACCAGCTTTCGCCTAAAGTGTTCAAAAAGAACCGGGAGAGGTTGCTTTTGCATATTCGCAGATGGATTGCGTCTGATGAAGTCTATACCATCCGCTTTGCTATCGGAATGCTGATGCAACACTTTCTGGATGAAGATTTTGACAGGGAGTATCCTGAAATGGTGGCGGATGTGCAGTCGGAGGAATACTATGTCAATATGATGATCGCATGGTACTTTGCCACAGCTCTGGCAAAGCAGTATGCTGCTATTATTCCGTATCTAGAAGGGCAAAGGCTGGAAGCATGGACCCACAACAAGGCCATTCAGAAGGCTATTGAAAGCAGGAGAATCACACTAGAACAAAAAGATTATCTTAGAAGTCTGAAGGTAGCGAAAAAGTAAAACGGGTGTATAATACAGACATGGATAATAAGCCGCGAAAAAGAAAACTCAGCGTCGTAAGTGCACAGCATTACTTTCGCTTTTCATACCGTCTGGTCCTGTTCGGCATCCTTCTCATCGTGTATATCCGTGACAAGATGAATCACGGCGGCACGCTGATGGATCTGATGGATTCCTATCCGGTTATCATTGTTCTGATTTGGATTATTTTCACAGTTGAGATGGTGCAGCGGTTCATTCCATCCCCAACAGAGAGTCCGGGCTGTCAGAAACAGTTCGCCAGAAACTATATCAAATCCGGTAGTACGGATATTGCGATTCAGGAGAACAATGCTTCGGTGCTTGTTGCTTTGGTATGGGTACTGTTCAACGGCATCTTCGGAGCATTTCATATGGCAGGAATTCTGGATGATGGAATCATGATTCTTCTTTGCTGCGCCTATTCTGTATGCGATGTGATCTGCATTCTGTTTTTCTGTCCGTTCCAGACATGGTTCCTGAAGAACAAGTGCTGCTGCACATGCAGAATCTACAACTGGGACTACGCCATGATGTTCACCCCGCTCTTTTTCGTGAAGAGCCCATATACATGGAGTCTGCTGGCATTGTCAGTCCTGCTTCTCATGAGGTGGGAGATTACATTTTTCCGCCATCCGGAGCGGTTTTCGGATAAGACAAATGCATACCTCCATTGTTCGAACTGCAGTGAAAAACTCTGCAGTCATAAGAAACAGCTGGCAAGTCTCTGGAAAGATATTGCTGCGTTCACAGACAACCGGCTGCAGAAACTCCGCTAAGGGGATAATATAAGAATTCGGTTCATCCGAATTTGGACGTTGAAGTCAAAGTTAAGTAATGATATAATCACAACAACAAAAGCTAGGGGAGCGAAAGCTGAGAGCCCGGGTTCGCCCGGATACCCTCATAACCTGATCCGGATCATGCCGGCGTAGGGAAGCAGAATAAAAAGAATTCTGAACGCTCCTTTTATGTGGAGCGTTTGTTTTGTTTGACCGCAAAAGCAACAAAACGAAACAGCGCGAGAAAGAAAGGAGAATAGCAAAAATGGAAGCAAGTGTAGCGATTCAGGTGCTGCCGACAGTGCTTGATGACGACGAAGTCTGCCGCATTGTAGACGAGGTCATCGCCTATATTGCGGAGCAGGGTTACAACTACTATGTAGGACCTTTTGAAACCACAATAGAGGGTCCTTATGAAGAACTGATGGACATTGTGAAAGAGTGTCAGCATATCGCGATCAAGGCGGGCGCGCCATCGGTTGCGACATATGTCAAGATCAGCTACAAACCTGAAGGAGAGGTCCTTTCCATTGAAAAGAAAATCGGCAAGTACCACGAATAAAATCTATCCGATCATATCGATTCTGGCCATTCTGGCTCTGTGGGAATGCCTGTCCCTTTTTGAGGTCGTGCCGAACTACATGCTGCCTTCTCCGGCGCAGACGGTGGAAGCGTTCATCCATGATTTCGGACTGCTGATGTCCCATCTGAAGGTAACGCTCCTGGAGACGCTGATCGGTACCATTATGGGAGTCAGCATTGGCTTTGCATCTGCTGTCCTCATGGATCGCTGGGATCCGGCGTATAAGGCCATGTATCCGATCATCGTACTGACGCAGACCATACCGGCAGTGGCTATCGCGCCGCTTCTGGTCCTCTGGTTCGGTTACAAGATGATGCCGAAGGTGATACTCATCATACTGATCACCTTCTTCCCGATTGTAATCGGTACCTTGGACGGGTTCCGCTCGGCAGATAAAGACGCAATCAATCTGCTACGGTCCATGGGTGCGACAAGATGGCAGATCTTCAGGCACATCAAATTCCCGAACGCACTGCCGAACTTTTTCTCAGGGCTGAAGATCACAGTAGCTTACGCCGTAGTCGGAGCGGTTCTCGCGGAGTGGCTCGGCGGATTCGCAGGACTGGGCGTGTACATGACCAGAGTCAAGAAATCATTTGCGTATGACAAGATGTTTGCCGTCATATTCCTGATCTCCATCATCAGCCTCATACTCATCGGTCTGGTGAACGTGCTGCAGACGAAATGCATGCCGTGGGAGAGGGTAGATGATTTTGAAGAACATGTACGCAGCAAAAAAGCAAAGGAAACAATCAATTACTAATCAATAATCAGGAGACACATACTATGAAAAAGAAACTGACAGCATTGATGCTCGCAGCGCTGATGATGGTCTTCGGACTGGCAGCCTGCGGCGACAGCAGCACTTCTGAAGAGGAAACCGCTGAGAATACAGCCATTACGTTTGTACTGGACTGGACCCCGAACACCAATCACACAGGAATCTATGTTGCCGATAAACTTGGATACTTCGATGAGGCCGGTATTGATGTAGAAATCGTACAGCCGCCTGATGACGGTGCAGAAGCAATGGTAGCATCCGGTAAGGCGCAGTTCGGCGTATCCTTCCAGGATTATCTTGTGCCTGCGTTCGCAGGTCCGGAAAAGACCATGCCGATTACCGCAGTCGCTGCGATTCTGCAGCACAACCTGTCCGGCATCATGTCTGACAAGGATTTGGGCATTACCAGCCCAAGCAAGATGGAAGGGCATTCCTACGCGACATGGGAACTGCCGATTGAACAGGCAATCCTCAAACAGTGTGTTGAGGCGGACGGCGGAGACTTCGATGAAGTGGAGCTGATTCCTGAATACATCGACGACGAAGTATCTGCACTGAAAGCGAAGCAGGTTGACACAATCTGGGTTTACTACGGATGGGCAGGCATCAATGCGGAGATCAAGGATTTCGCAATCAACTACTTTGCATTCAAGGACATCGATCCTGCCTTTGATTATTATTCACCGGTCATCATCGCCAACGATGATTTCCTTGCTGACAATCCGGATACTGCAAAGGCATTCATGGCAGCAGTCGAGAAAGGTTATGAATACGCCATCGAGAACCCTGACGAGGCAGCGGATATTCTGGTCGAAGCAAATCCAGAAATTGATGCAGAACTGGTAAAGGCAAGTCAGAAGTATCTGTCGGATCAGTATCAGGCAGAAGCTCCTCGATGGGGCGTCATAGATGCGGCAAGATGGAATGCGTTCTATGAGTTCATCAACAAAGAAGGACTGGCAGAGCAGGAAATTCCAATGGATGTCGGATTTACAAACGATTATCTGACGCAGAAATAACAACGTGCGGTTGAAGAAATATGCATAAGCTGGAAACCAAAAATCTGACAATGCGTTTCGGGTCGGAAACGATTATCCGGGACATCTCCATTGCGGTTGATCAGGGAGAACTGGTCAGCCTCCTTGGCGTGTCAGGAAGCGGCAAAACTACACTCTTCAACTGCATATCCGGTATCTACAAACCTGTCAGCGGCAGCGTGATACTTGATGGTGAGGATATCACAGGGACGACGGGGCATATCAGTTACATGCTCCAGAAAGACCTGCTGCTGCCTTACAAAACCATCGAGGACAATGTAGCGCTCCCTCTGATCATCAGAGGGGTATCCAAGTCAGAAGCAAGACGGCAGGCATCCGCCCACTTTGAGGAGTTCGGGCTGGAAGGCACACAGAAGAAGTATCCGAAACAGCTTTCCGGCGGTATGCGCCAAAGAGCGGCGCTTCTGAGGACCTATCTGTTTTCAGACAATGTAGCGCTGCTGGACGAACCGTTTTCCGCCCTTGATACCATCACCAAAGGCAAAATCCACCGCTGGTATCTTGATGTTATGGAGAAGATCAACCTTACAACGGTCTTTATCACCCATGACATCAATGAAGCAATACTGCTCTCGGACCGTATTTACATCATGACGGGAAAGCCTGGCGAGATCCAGTCTGAAATCAAAATCAATACACCGAGAAGCCAAAGGCAGGACTATGACCTGACTGACGAGTTTATGGAATACAAACGGCAGATCATGGCTTTGCTTGACCATGCATAAAAGCGGGAAAACGAGCGCAATCGAATGTACAGCAGGGTGACCTCAGAGCAGGTCACCCTTTTTGCTTGATGCACAAAATCATGTAGTGCTTAATAATATTAAATACAAATTGTTGTGCTTTTGTGTTATACTTTATTCTGTATAAGAATGGAATCAAGACAATAGGCAGGAGAACAACATGACATACACACAAGCGGTAATACTCGGTATCATTCAGGGACTGGCGGAATTTCTTCCGATCAGCAGCAGCGGACATCTGGCTTTGCTCCAGTATTTCTTTGGGGTGGAAGCAGACAGTGTCCTGCTGTTTACGGTTATGATGCACGTCGGTACCCTTGTTTCCGTATTCATCATATACCGCAAAGACATTGCAGCGCTGCTTGTTGAGCTCGGCCTGACAATAAAAGATATCTGCACGGGTAAGGGCCCGCGCATAAATGCAAGTCCTACACGGCGCATGGGCTTCATGATCATCGTAGCGACCATTCCGACAGCCATTATCGGGCTGCTCTTTGAGGATTTCTTCGAAAGTCTCTACGCATCGATCGTATCCATCGCGTTAGGACTGATATTCACCGGAATCATCCTCTTCGTCGCGGAGAGAATGGGCAAAAACGACAAGGGGCCGATGGAGATGAAGTGGAGACACGCCATATTCATCGGATGCATGCAAGGTATTGCTATATGTCCAGGTGTTTCCAGATCCGGTTCCACACTCTTTGGCGGACTGATGGCAGGATTGAAGAGAGAATTCGCAGTTGAATTCGCATTCCTCATTTCCATTCCGTCGATTCTCGGTTCCGTCATACTCGAGGCACCGGATGCTTTTGCAGGGGGTGCGGACGCATCCATGATCGGTCCGATTGCAGTCGGCGTGATTCTGGCGGCCATATCCGGTATCGTCGCAATCAAGGCGATGATCAAAGTCGTTTCGAACAAGAGACTCATTGGATTCACTGTGTACGTATGGCTCGTTGCCGCAGCTGTACTGGCTTATTCACTGATCGTGGCATAATAAAAAGGGTAATGAAGATAAGAGGAAGTAATGGCAGAAAAGAAAAAAACAACAGCAAAAAAGAAAACAACTGCGAAAAAGACTGACAGCAGAACGACCAGCAGCAGGAAAGCACAATCATCTCCTGAGGTTGAAAAGGCTGTTCAGAAGCTGGAACTGAGGATGGAGTCAAAAGCGCAGATTAAGGACGAGATTCTGGGGATCATCCTCGTTGCTCTTGGCGTGTTCCTGATCGTAGCGCTGCAGACGAAAGCAGCTGGTGTGGCTGGGGAAGTCATCAGCAAGGGACTCAAGGGCATGTTCGGTTTTGTCGCGTTCTTCCTTCCGTACTACTTCATCGTGTACGGCGTACTGCTGTTCCTGAAGAAGACCATACATATCGGAATCAAATCCCTGATATACCTTGTCATCATCTATCTGGCGATCGACCTGGTGAACGCAGGCAGATTCATGGATAAAATTGCAGCCGGCGGCTCATGGGGCGGGTTCTCAAAATGCTTCCAGGACGGTATTGCACTGGATGGCGGCGGCGTATTCGGCATGGGTGTAGGAGGTCTGATCACCAGCTTTATGGGGGTCGCAGGATTGTATATCTTCGCTTTTGTCATCATATTCATTTTCCTGCTTTTGCTGATCAACACACCTGTTTCCAGATTCTTTGAGGGCTTTAAAGTCCGCAGGAAAAGACGTATTCTCGAACGGGAAGAACGGGCCAAGGAGCGCGAACGTCAGAGGGAAGAAGAGGCAAAAGCCGCTGCACTGGGCTTACATCAGCCGCAGAGCTACGGCACATCGGAAGGCCGCATGACGGATGGCCAGAGAAAGATCATGGGATACATGTCGGAAGATCCATCCGGAAAACCGGAAGAAAAGAAAAAACCGGGCAGCAGACCAAAGAGAAACTCAAGTGGAACAGGTCTTCCTGATGGTCCTGAAATTATTGGCGCCGGAGCTGCTGATCAGATGCAGCCGGATCCAGTCTACGATACGCAGAAGAAGCTGACTAAGACAGAAGCGGCCAACAGTATGCTGGAAAACAGTGATTTCCTGCCATCAGACGATTATGCGGAATATGAGTTCCCGCCGATTGATCTGCTCAAAAAGCCATCAAAAGCCAAGGCTCTTTCCAGTGAGGGAGAACTCAGATATAAGGCGCAGCTTCTGGAAGATACGCTGGACAGTTTCGGAATCGCGACGACAGTAACAAATGTCATTCAGGGACCTACGGTTACAAGGTATGAGGTTCATCCGAACAGCGGCGTGAAAGTTTCCAGAATCAAGAATCTGAATGATGACATTGCTTTGAATATGAAAGCAAGGAGCATCAGAATCGAGGCGCCGATACCCGGCAAGGATGCTGTGGGAATCGAAATCGAAAATGAGAAATCAAACGCCGTCACTGTGCGTGAAATCATAGAATCAAATGAATTCAAAAATGCGAAATCCAAGGTAACTTTCGCCGTGGGAAGAGACATCGGCGGGAAAGCAATCGTTGCGGATCTGGCAGCAATGCCGCATCTGCTCATCGCAGGTGCTACCGGCTCCGGTAAATCTGTCTGCATCAACAGTATCATCGCCAGCATTCTCTACAAGGCGCGGCCGGACGAGGTCAAAATGGTACTCATCGACCCTAAGATTGTTGAGCTTTCCCACTACAATGGAATTCCGCATCTGCTGATTCCTGTCGTGACAGATCCGGCTAAGGCAGCAGCTGCGCTGAACTGGGCTGTGACGGAAATGGACGAGAGATACAAGCGGTTTGCGGAAAACGGCGTAAGAGATTTCAATGGCTTCAACAGACTGAAAGCGAGGAAGAAGAACAGCGTCAGAAACGGCGAGGTCGACGGACCGATGCCGCAGGTCGTCATCATCATCGATGAGCTGGCTGACCTCATGATGGTGTCCTCCTCTCAGGTGGAAGAATCCATCTGCAGGATCGCCCAGAAGGCAAGGGCTGCAGGAATGCATCTTATCGTTGCGACACAGAGGCCTTCCGTGAACGTCATCACTGGTCTGATCAAGGCCAATATACCGTCGCGTATTGCCTTTGCAGTGACCTCACAGGTCGACTCAAGAACGATTCTCGATGGCGTCGGCGCTGAGAAGCTGGTCGGTAAGGGAGATATGCTCTTCTCACCGTTAGGAAGCACGAAGCCGACGAGAATACAGGGAACATTCATTTCTGATGAAGAAGTGAAGAGCCTCATTTCATTTGTACAGCAGCAGGGTGAGGTGGACGAAGCAACGGAAGCTGACGTTCTCGATACCATTGAGAAAGTCAACAAGCCTGATGTAGAGAAAGAAAACAACGACTTCGGAGATGAACTTCTACCGGACGCAATCGAACTTGTTGTGGATCAGGGCGCTGCCTCCGTATCCATGCTGCAGAGGAGATTCCGGATTGGCTACAACAGAGCTGCACGGATCATTGACATGATGGAGGATCGGCAGATCGTCGGACCGCCTGACGGCAGCAGACCGCGACAGGTCCTCATTTCAAAGGAAGACCTGGAGAACATGAAGAGCGCCACGTCGGATATGTAACACGACTTCGGATAAAAGATGAAATACAGGAAATTATATATAGAAACCCTCGGATGTCCGAAGAATTTCAATGATTCAGAGGGCATCGGAGGCATATGGGAAGCGGCCGGCGGAGAAATCGCCGCAAGCCCTCAGGAGGCAGACGTCGTATTGGTAAACACCTGCGGCTTCATTAATGACGCCAAGGTGGAGTCCATTGACGCCATTTTTGATATGACGAGACTTCCGAACAAGCCGAAGATCATCGTCAGCGGATGTCTCAGCCAGCGGTACGGACAGCAGTTGGCCGATGAGATCCCTGAAATCGACTATCTGCTTGGTGTCAATGATTATGAGCGCCTTCCGGAAATCATCGGTGGAGAGCAAAGAATCTATCGAAGCGATACGCCGACATGTTTCAATGAGTTCAGCAGCAGGAAGCTTCCCGACACCCACTACTCAGCAACACTGCGCATCGCAGAAGGATGCAATAACTGCTGCGCTTACTGCGTGATCCCGCAGATCAGAGGTCCGTACAGAAGCCGTCCGGAAGAAAAAATCCTGGAAGAGGCTGAAGTACTTGCAAAGGCAGGAGTGCGTGAGTTGATTCTCATTGCGCAGGACCTGACAGAGTACGGACGTGACCTCTATGGAGAGCTTCGTCTTGCCAGTCTGCTCAGGAAACTATGCAGAATCGGCGGAGATAATCTGGACAAAGGATTCCGCTGGATCAGACTTATGTATTGTTATGAAGACAGGATTACAGATGAACTGATTGAGGTCATGGCCTCAGAAGAGCGCATCTGCAAGTACATAGATATACCACTCCAGCACATTTCAGATAGCGTGCTGAAGGCAATGAGAAGAAAATCCACGTCGCAATCCATCAAAGGCACCATCGGAAGGCTGCGTGAAGCTATGCCGGACATTCACATCCGAACCACATTTATCACAGGTTTTCCAGGTGAATCAGAAGAGGATTTCGAAGAACTTGCGGATTTTGTGGAAGAGACGAGATTTGAGAGACTTGGAGTTTTTGCCTATTCCCAGGAGGAAGGCACACCCGCTGGTGAAATGAAAAATCAGGTAGAGGAAGAGGAGAAAAAAGCTAGAGCAGACAGCATCATGCGTTTGCAGCTTGATATCTCCAGGGAGCACAACGAGCAGAAAGTCGGAAAGGTTCTGGATGTACTTGTAGAGGGAATCGATGAGATCAACGATGATTTTGTGACATATATGGGCAGGAGTGAATACGATGCGCCTGAAATAGATGGAAGCGTCATATTCAGAGTCCCTGCTGAGGGGAATAAACTTGAGCCCGGTGATTTCGTTTCTGTGCTCATAGAAGACGCGTTTGATTACGACCTTGCAGGAACTGCTGTAAGAGAGAAAGGATAATACAGACATGGATAATCAGGAAACAAAGGATTTTAGATTCAAGAATCTGCCGAACCAGCTTACCATCGGCAGAGTATTCGCCATTCCGCTATTTATCGTTCTGCTGATGATGGGATTCAGAGTTGCGGCGACAATCGTCTTCATTCTGGCAGCTTTTACAGATATGTTGGATGGCAAAATCGCACGAAAATACAATCTGGTGACTAACTTCGGTAAACTGATGGACCCATTGGCGGACAAGCTGCTGACTATGTCTGCATTTATCTGCATGGTAGGTCTTGGCGACATTCCGGCATGGATGGTCATCGTGATACTGGGCCGTGAATTCATTATTACAGGCATGCGGCAGGTCGCAGCGGCAGAAGGTATCGTCATTGCAGCCGGATGGTCAGGAAAGATCAAGACGGTTTGCCAGATGATTGCAATTCCGCTTCTGATGCTCAACAACTGGCCTTGCAGTCTGCTCCCGTTCCCTTGTCCTATGGATCAGATCGCCTTGTGGGCGGCACTGATTATGACAATCTGGTCGGGTGCAGAGTATATTATCAAGAACAAACAGGTATTTTCAATGAAGAACAAAAGCTGATTTACGTCAGCTTTTGTGGCTTTTGCACGAGGTATAAATGAAAGCAGCGATTCTAACAGTAGGAACAGAGATACTTTTTGGTGAGATCACAAATACAAATACGGTCTATCTGTCACGCAGACTGAATGATATCGGCATCGATGTCATGTATCACTATACAGTAGGTGACAACCCGCAGCGATTGGCGGAGATGATAGAAACATCGCTCAGAGACTGCGATATCGTGATTACAACGGGCGGTCTGGGGCCGACACAAGACGATATGACGAAGGAAATCGCCTGTCAGGTTATGGGCGACCATCTGGTGATGCACGATGACATTCTGGAGTTCATCAAAAGCAGGATGTTGTCTTATAAGGCTGTTATGACGGAGAACAATGTCAAACAGGCGCTTCTCCCATCAAGATGCCGCGTTTTTTACAATGATGCCGGAACTGCGCCGGGGTTTGCGCTGGCAAGACCATGGAAGGGCGGTGAAGCAGATGCGGCTGAAGCAGACCGCTTGCAGTGGATCGCTTGTCTTCCGGGACCGCCGAAAGAAATGACCAGAATGTTTGAACGTTCCGCCATGCCATGGCTGGAGGAACTGACAGAAGGATGCCTCTATTATAAGGAAATCAGAACCTTCGGCATTGGAGAGTCCGATTTGGAGACGAAGCTTTTGCCGGTCATTGACGATCAGACAGATCCAACAATCGCGACATATGCAAAGGACGGAGAATGCTCCGTACGGGTTGCTTCTAAGAGAAAAACAAGAGAAGAAGCTGAGGCAGCAGTCTCAGAAATGATAAAAAGAGTAGAAGAATACGTCGGTGAGTTCATCTACAGCACCGAAGGAGAGGATTACCCCTCGGTTGTCGGGAATATACTTATGTCAAGCAATTTGACGATTGCATCAGCGGAATCCTGTACAGGAGGGCTGTTTGGAGCCGCATTGACAGATATTCCAGGCATTTCAGCCGTATTCGACAGGAGCCTTGTTACATACAGCAATCAGGCGAAGGTCGATGAATTGGGCGTAAATCCGGAGACTCTTGAACAGTACGGTGCTGTCAGCGAGCAAACTGCACTGGAGATGGCAGAAGGGGTCAGACGGAAGGCGGGGACGGATATCGGCATTTCTGTGACTGGCATCGCAGGTCCTGACGGCGGATCAGATGAGAAACCGGTCGGACTTGTTTACATCGGTTTATCTCTCGGTGAGAAATGCGGGGACAGATGTCTTTGCAGAAAGATCGATCGCCGTTTGAAGGACAGGCAGAGGAACAGGAGACATGCTGTTCTTAGCATGTTCGATATGATCTACAGGAACATTTAATGGCCCTGCCATATGATAAATAATAGTTGACAAATCCAGGTGAACATGGTTAAATAGCAATAAATGGTAATTATGGCAATAGATTACTGAACAAATGTTCAACTTTTCTATTGACAAAGGCCATATCAGCGGGTATTATAATGGAAGAACAGATGTTCATGGATTGATGGAGGGAATCATGGCAACTAAGAATGATAGTATGTACAATGCAGGTTTTGCAAGTAATGAAGAGCGTGAGAAGGCGTTAGCAAGCGCCATGGCGCAGATACAGAAGCAGTTCGGCAAGGGCGCAGTGATGAAGCTGGGCGACGATAACGCCAGACTGAATGTGGAAGCGATATCAACAGGATCCATGAGCCTGGACCTGGCGACGGGAATCGGCGGAGTACCGCGCGGACGTATCGTTGAAATATACGGACCGGAATCTTCCGGTAAGACAACGCTGACACTGCACATCATCGCGGAAGCGCAGAAGAACGGTGGCAAAGCGGCATTCATCGATGCAGAGCACGCTTTGGATCCGGAATATGCACGCAATCTTGGCGTTGATATCGATGAGCTGTTGGTAGCTCAGCCGGATTATGGCGAACAGGCTCTTGAAATTGCTGAGACACTGGTCAGGAGCGGAGCACTCGATGTCGTCGTTGTGGATTCCGTTGCGGCACTTGTTCCGAAGCATGAAATCGATGGAGCTATGGGAGATGCGGCGGTAGGTCTGCAGGCAAGGCTCATGTCACAGGCGTTGAGAAAGCTTGCTGGTGTGATCAATAAGACAAACACCACCATTATCTTCATCAACCAGCTGCGTGAAAAAATTGGCATCATGTTCGGCAATCCTGAGACGACAACAGGAGGCCGTGCTCTGAAATTCTTCTCATCCATGAGAATCGATGTCAGAAGAGTCGACTCCATCAAAGCCGGTGATCAGGTTCTCGGCAACAGGACCAAGGCCAAGATCGTGAAGAATAAGGTGGCGCCTCCGTTCAAGCAGGCAGAGTTCGACATTATGTACGGCAAGGGCATCTCCAAGTCTGGTGATATTCTGGATTGTGCTGTTGATGCAGGTTTAGTTGAGAAGGCGGGTTCCTGGTACAGCTATCAAGGCAACAGAATCGGACAGGGCAGAGAGAACGTCAAACTGTATCTGGAGTCCAATCCTCATGTGATGGATGAACTGCAGGGTCAGCTTCTGGATATGCTTAAGGCATCCCGTAAGGGTGATGAAGAGGATGCAGCAGAAGCGGATGTACCTGGCGTAAGCGGCGGCACAGCAGGTCCGGATGGGCTGCTCGTAGACGAAGACGGGGTAATCATCGAATAAATACACCGCGAAAGAAGTGAATCACATCGATATCGATGATCAAAGCACCAGACACCGCGCTGGTGCTTTCAAATTTACTGAAAAAAGTGCTTTACAAACATATCACACTTGTTGTATATTACTAGAGTATGAGCCGCTCGAACAGGGCTATTTAAACGTACGCAATAATGGCGGACTGCCCCGGTAGGCGAGACTGGTTAGAGGAGGAAAGAATTTAATGTACGCAATTATTGAAACAGGCGGAAAACAGTACAAGGTACAGAACGGCGACCAGATCAAGGTTGAAAAGCTGAATGCTGAAGCTGGAAGCGCTGTCGTATTTGACAAAGTCCTCGCGGCAGGAGAAGGTGCTGACATCAAGGTTGGTACTCCTTATCTTGAAGGGCTTACTGTTGAAGGAGAAGTAGTTGAATCCGGAAAGGGTGACAAGGTCATCATTTTCAAGTACAAGTCAAAGAAGGACTACAGGAAGAAGCAGGGTCACAGACAGCCGTATACACTGGTTGAAATTAAGGCAGTAGCCGGAGAAAAGGCTGCACCTAAGAAGGAAGAACCTGCAGTTGAAGAAAAAGAAGTAGAAGCAGCTCCAGTTGAAGAAGCTGCTGCAGAAGAAGTTGTTGCAGAGAAGCCGATCGAGAAGATGCTGAAGGCAGAACTCATCGAGTATGCTGAGAAGAACGGCATTGAAATCGACGCGAAATCAACAAAGGCTGAGATCATCGAAGCGATCAACGCAGCAAAATAAGAAAATTAGAGTTTAGATTGATTATACAAGGAGGTATTCCATGGCAAGTAAAAAAGGTGTAGGAAGCTCGAAGAACGGTCGTGATTCCGAGTCGAAACGTCTGGGCGTTAAGACTGGTGATGGTCAGTTCGTAAGCGCCGGCAGCATTCTTGTTAGACAGAGAGGAACGAAGTTCCACCCTGGCAACAACGTAGGCAAAGGCGGAGACGATACATTATTTGCTAAGGTTGATGGAGCTGTTAAATTCGAAAGAATGGACAAGAAACGTAAGCAGGTAAGTGTATATCCTAAGGAAGCGTAAGCAATTTCGAGCCCCTAACCCTTGTTAGGGGCTTTTCATTGTGAAAAGCAATGGATTGTTGAGACTTTGAATCATGTTTGTAGACAGAGCGAAAATTACAATTAAATCAGGCAAAGGCGGCAACGGCGCTGTGACATTCAGAAGGGAGCCATTCGTACCGGAAG
Organism: uncultured Eubacteriales bacterium; assembly: GCA_902763505.1. Lineage (GTDB taxonomy): Bacteria > Bacillota > Clostridia > Peptostreptococcales > Anaerovoracaceae > Lentihominibacter. Next base: position 68,243 of record CACWSO010000011.1, read on the forward strand.
GCGGACCTGACGGCGGTGATGGCGGTAAGGGCGGAGATGTCGTATTCCTTGCAGATGAGAATCTGAGAACCCTCATGGATTTCAGATACAAGAGAAAGTACGAAGCAGAAAACGGCCAAAATGGCATGAAGAAGAAGCGCTTCGGCAAGAATGGGGAAGACCTTGTGATCAAGGTTCCGGTTGGGACCATGGTCATCGATGAAGCCACCGGCAAAATCATGATGGATATGACTGAAGATGGCCAGTCTTTTGTTGCGGCAAAAGGCGGAAGAGGCGGCAGAGGAAACGCCCGATTTGCCACGCCTACAAGACAGGCACCGAACTTTGCAGAGGCAGGTGGGTTTGCCAAGGAAAGACAGGTCATTCTGGAGATGAAACTCATCGCAGACGTTGGTCTCGTTGGATTTCCGAATGTAGGAAAATCGTCACTGCTCTCTGTTGCTACAAGTGCCAGACCAAAGATTGCAAACTACCACTTCACGACGATCGATCCGAACCTTGGAGTGGTCAATATATATGACAACAGTTTCGTGATGGCTGACATTGCAGGCATCATCGAAGGTGCCCACGAGGGGGCAGGCCTCGGCCACTACTTCCTGAAGCATATTGAACGTACAAAAGTGCTTGTTCACATTGTTGACGTATCAGGAAGCGAAGGAAGAGACCCGAAGGAAGACTTTGATAAGATTAATGCGGAACTGGCTCAGTACAGTGAGAAACTTACGAGAAAGCCGCAGATCGTTGTTGCGAATAAGATCGACATCCTCGGATGCATAGATTCGGAAGATCTGGAAATCTGCGATGAATACATTGAATTTAAAAACTACGCAGAAGGCAAGGGATACAAAGTGATGCCAATGTCCGCAGCAGCAGGATACGGAGTCAAGGAAGTTATTGAAGAAGCCTATAAGCAGCTTCTGATCGTAGAGGAGAATCCTCCTGAAGAGGAAGAACTGGAATACTTTGACTTCGAACTGGATGATGTCGATGAAGATTACAGAAAAGTTTTTGCAGAGTACGATGGCAAGAACTACATCATCACAGGAAAACAGCTTGAAAAGATTTTCAATTCGACGAACTTTAATGACGCCGGATCGAGAAGATATCTGTTCAAATACATAGAAAACAGCGGCGTGTACGAAGAACTCAAGGGAATGGGAATAGAGGAAGGCGATACCATCCAGCTGTTTGATATGGAGTTTGAGTATTACGACGAAGACTATGATTATGAGTTCTAAGCATCCCGACATGGAGAGATGCCTGCGGTATCTCGAAGATTACGGAACGCCTGCCCATGTTGTAGGGCACTGCAAGGCCGTCGCAGATACAGCCTGCAGGATTGGCCGCGCCCTGAATGAGGCCGGCGGGACCATGGCGCCGCCCATCTCTGAGATTACGTTCAGGACTTACGAGGGCGATAATGGCCATATGCGCCACAAAATAGACCAGACCAGAACCGTCATGGATACCGGTCAGGCGAGATTGTTCGATCTCGCGCTCACACAAGCTGCGGGGCTTTTGCATGATATGGCGCGGGTCGAAGACAGGCATTGGGATGCTGCGGCGGACTTTTGCCGGGATGAAGGTCTCTATGAAGAGTCGAAGATCATCCGGGTTCATATGCAGTATGAGTTCACTGCGGATGCCTGGCATCTGACAGAAGCAGATCTGGTCTGTCTTGGAGACAGATTGGTCCTTGAAGACTATTATGCAGGGATAGATAAGCGGATGGACTACATCATTGCAAAGGCGGAACGCCAGGGCCATCCGGAAGCCGGACCTGTGATTTTGAAGAAAAAAGAAGAGACAAAAGTCCTCCTGAAACAGATTGAGGACAGAATCGGCTGCAGTCTCGATGAGATCATGCCGAATGCAGAAGATGATAGATAGAGAGCTTGATGGAATTCTCAAATGCGTGGAGAAACCTGCGCGCTATATTGGAGGAGAGGTCAACATTGTCAGAAAAAATCCGGACAGTGTTGATGTTCGCATGGGATTTGCGTTTCCGGACACCTACGAGATAGGCATGTCATACATGGGGATGCAGATCCTTTATCATATTCTGAATAGAAACGACAGAATCTACTGTGAGAGACTCTTCGCGCCTGCTGACGATATGGAAGCCATCATGCGGGAAAAAGGAAGGAAACTCTTCACACTGGAAACCTTCACACCAGCAGATGAGCTGGATATCATTGGGTTCACTCTCCAGTATGAGATGTCCTTTACCAATGTCCTGAATATGCTGGATCTGTCAGGAATGCCGGTGAGAAAAGAGGAACGCGTCAAGGCAGCAACCGAAGGACGTCATATGCCTGTCGTCATCGCAGGAGGTCCTTGCGCCTTCAATCCGGAACCCCTTGCGGACTTTGTCGATGTATTCCTGATCGGAGACGGTGAGGAGCTGCTGGAGAAAGTCTGTATTGCTTTTGCGGAAGCGAAGGCAGACGCAAAGGCTGACGCGAAGGCAGGAGCAAAGGCAGGGGGCTCAGATGTCCGCAGCGCATTTCTAAGGCGGATTGCGGGGCTTGATGGCGTCTACATTCCGGAGTTTTATGAGATTGAGTACTACGGCAGAGACTGCGGCAATCAGTCCGGTACGATCAAAGACATCAGCCGATTGGTTGATTTTGTGCCGGAAACCGTTACAAGAGCGGTAGTATCAGATATCGATAAAGTGGAGTTTCCGACTCACAATATCGTTCCGTTTATCGATACCGTACATGACAGATCCGTTGTAGAGACATTCCGCGGATGCACAAGAGGATGCAGATTCTGCCAGGCGGGCATGATCTACAGACCGGTCAGGGAGAGAAAACCGGAGACCATCAAAAGGCTCGCGATGGAGCAGTTGGCCAATACGGGTCATGAAGAATTGTCACTGCTGTCCTTGTCCACAAGCGATTACTCCCAATTTGAGGACCTTGCCACGGAGCTTATGGGGCTCTGCAAAGCGCAGAACGTAGCTTTGTCACTGCCTTCTCTGAGGCTGGATTCTTTCTCCTTCAGAGTACTAGAGGAAATCCAGGGATACCGTAAATCAGGACTGACCTTTGCTCCGGAAGCAGGAACCCAGAGACTGCGGGACATCATAAACAAAAACATCACGGAAGAGGATATATACGGTGCGGTCAGACAGGCAGTGGAACTTGGATGGGAACACATCAAGCTCTATTTCATGATCGGCCTTCCGGGAGAAAGAATGGAGGACCTGGACGGCATCGCTGAGATCGCGAAGCGCATTATGGACATCAATTACGAGATCCGCGGCAGAAAAGGCGGGAGATTCCGCGTTACTGTAAGCGTTTCGAACTTCGTCCCGAAGGCTCATACGCCTTTCCAGTGGGAAGCGCAGGACAGACCTGAGGACTTTGTGGAGAAGCACAATTATCTGGCGTCAAAACTGCGCATCAAAGGTGTCACATTCAACTACCATGAGACAGCGACCAGCAATCTGGAAGCCGTATTTGCAAGAGGGGACAGGAGAACCGGAAGAATCCTGGCGGAAGCCTGGAAGCAGGGATGCACTTTCGACGCGTGGACAGAGCACTTCAAGCCGGAAACGTGGGAAAAGGCTTTTGAACGATGCGCAGAAGAACTCGGCTTCACAGACGGCAGTGAGCTGGAAGCCTTTTATAACTACAGAAAACGCAATGAAGACGAAATTCTCCCTTGGGATGTAGTCAACGCATTCCTCGACAGAGAATTCCTGCTCTCGGAAAAGCACAGAGCAGAAGCAGCGGAGACAACGCCTGACTGCAGACTGGGGTGCAATCTCTGCGGTGTAAACAAATATACGGAGTGCTTTGTGTAAGAAGCAACTGAATGATATATGAAATACGTGATCAGATTTCAAAAGACAGGTGTGATCTGTTACACTTCACATCTCGACATCATGAAGGTCTTCAAGAGATCTTTTAAGAGAGCCGGCATCAAACTGGCTTATTCACAGGGGTTCAATCCGCATCCGAAGATGGGATTCGCACAGCCTCTTTCTCTTGGGTATGAGAGCCTGGATGAGTATATAGAGTTTGAGACGGCAGATGCTGCTTCTATGTCTGGGGCTGCCACTGCAGTGGACAAGGAGGAGATTCTGGAGAAGATGCGCGAACTCATGCCGGGAGGTCTTGAGCTGCTTTCCATTGAAGAAGCCAGGCACAACAAGACCCTGGCTGCGAATACCATTGCCGCAGAGTACGTCATTGAGATTCCGTTACCGGAGAAACGCCCGGCAGGGTGGCCTTTGGATGCTCGGGAGATGTGGGATGCCTATATGGGACAGGAGGAAATTCTTACACTGAAGAAACAGAAAAAGAAGAAAGAGCCGGTAACCGTCAATATCAGGCCAAAGATACAGGAGATGGAGTTTAAACCATCGGAGGAGTTTCTGCGTATCGAAGCGCTGCTGGACTCCGGAAGTGATTCTAATCTCAGCCCGGAGCTGGTGATCGCCACTGTACTTGAGAAGTTCGATCTAAACGTTCCGAGAAGCGATATCAGGGTAGTCCGAAAGAAGATTCATTTCAAATAGTAAAAATACAATTAAAGGAAAGATTGACATTAAATTCCAATCGTGCAATAATGCAAAAGAGATTGGAATTTTTGTTTTAAGGGGCTGAAAGGGTATGGTGATTAGAGATGAAAGGGATTATTGATTTTTGCAAAAACAATAAAACGGTGTCTTCATTCCTGGAAGAATACGGTCCCCAGGTGAGAAAGACAGCTTTGATCTGCTTGATTGGACTTGTTCTCTTCGCAGGGTTTTCTTTGTTTCGCAGTGCAGGTGATGAGCTGGAGGTGGAATCCGCTGCACCGAATTCAGCAGAATCAGAGGATATGGATACAAGAACAGTGTCTGCCGGAATGATCTATGTCGATGTTGGCGGTGCTGTCAAAACGCCCATGCTGGCTGAGCTGCCTGACGGAAGTAGGGTGGATGACGCCATCAAAGCGGCCGGCGGTCTGAAACAGGAAGCCGATATGACCAGCATCAATCGGGCGGAGTTTCTGGAGGATGGACAGAAAGTATTTATACCTTCCTTTCCTCTCGATGAGGACGGCAATATCATTGAAAATGCGGCAGGAAACACTGCTGATATCGGCGCAGCTTCTGCAGATTCCGGCAGCGCAGCAGCTTCCGGCAAAATCAATATCAACACAGCAGATTCCACGGCGCTTCAGACTTTGAGTGGTGTGGGCCCTGCCACTGCCCAGAAAATAATAGATTACAGGGAATCAAACGGCAGATTTTCTTCTGTGGAAGATATTAAGAACGTATCCGGCATTGGTGATAAAACATATGAGAAGCTGAAGGACAGCATAACAATATGATTCGCTTGACTCATAGAAGAAGGAAACGGTAGAATAACGGCAGCAGACAAGACGATTCTAGCGGAGGGATGCTATGATTATCAAAGATGTGAAAATGCTGGATGGGAACTTCCAGATCAGGGAACATATGAATGTTGTCATCGAAGACGGCAGATTTTTGTCTATCACAAGAGGTGTGCCAGATCCGGAAGGCCGTGAAATCATCGACGGCAGAGGCAAGTTCATGATGCCGGCGTTCTACAATACCCACTGTCATGTGCCAATGACGCTTCTGCGCGGCTACGGAGAAGGACTGCCGCTGCAGAGATGGCTCAATGAAAGGATATTCCCCTTTGAGGCTAAATTCAGTTCCCAGTACAAATACTGGGGAGCGAAGCTGGGTGCTCTGGAGTTGATGAAATCAGGCTGTGTATCCATATCGGACATGTACTTTGATTTGGTCGATTACGGAAGAGCGCTCTACGAAGCAGGCATGAAGGCGAATCTCTGCAACGGTCTGGTGACGTTCGATGATGATGCTTCTTACTATAAAGACAATGCTTATCATGATACACTGAAACTGATGCAGTGGATTAAAGGAAATGAATCCGAGAACAACGGAAGGATCAAGGCGGATGTATCCGTACATTCGGAATACGCAAATCGGGAAAAGGCTCTTTTGGAAGCCTTTGCATTTGCGATTGATGAGGGACTGATCATACAAGCGCATATCTCGGAAACAAAAGCAGAGCACGAAGAGTGTAAAGTGCGTCATGGAATGACGCCGGTCGCATATTTTGAGAAACTCGGCGCCTTCCGTTCACCGCTGATCGCGGCTCACTGCGTATGGCTTGAGGATGCAGATGTTGACATTATGGTCAGAAACGGTGCTTACATGTCCCACAATCCATCTTCGAACCTCAAACTCGGCAGCGGTATTGCTCCAGTCAAAAGGTTCCGCGAGAAAGGCATGAACATCACGATTGGAACAGATGGAGCATCCTCCAACAACAACCTGAACATGCTGGAAGAAGTTAATCTGGCAGCGATGCTCTGCAGAGGGCAGTCCCTTGACGCCAATGCTGTTCCTGCTGTGGATATCATCAGAGCGGCGACCAGAGACGGAGCACTTGCCCAGGGCAGGGAAGACTGCGGTCTCATCAAAGAAGGGTTCAAGGCGGACTTTATCCTGTTCGATCTTGAGAAGGAGCATCTGACCCCTGATTATGACACACTGGCCAATATTGTGTTCTCTGCGCAGAGTGCAGATATCTGCATGACAGTATGTGACGGCGAGATCATCTGCAAGGATGGAGAAGCGCTCTTTATGGACGAAGAAGAGACGATTGCAAAAGCATCAGAAAGCTTTCAGAAAGTGCTTGAAAGCCTCTGATGATTGTTATATAATACCGTTTGCGTGTTTAGGTGCGGCAATAAGGCTGCACAAGCTGTAAATTAAGAAAGTGGGGTAATTTAATGGCTAATATTAAATCCGCAAAGAAAAGAATCCGTGTTATCGACAAGAAAACAGCAAGAAACAGAAGAGTTAAAGGTCATCTGAAGGATGTCTTTAAGTCATTCGATGCTGCGATTACAGCAGGAGATATGGAACAGGCTAAGGCTGATCTGGCTCTGGCTGAAAAGAAGCTCATGCAGGCTGCTGCAAAGGGTACCATCCATAAGAATGCTGCATCAAGAAAAGTTTCAAGAATGACACAGAGATTCAACAAGGCGAACGCCTAATTCTCACCCGTCCCCACCGGCACATAAGTTAAATGTGCGATACGCTTCGTGCGTATCAGAGAAGCAAGCCACTCCGGCATGTCTCAGCGGAGTGGTTTTTTGTATATTTTATTTTTCGGGTTATATGTTATACTTAGTTTGTAGAATTATGTGAAAAAGAGGTTTCGTTATATGAGCACACATATTAATGCCGCAGAAATCGGCGATATCGCGGAATCAATCCTTCTTCCGGGCGATCCGCTCCGAGCGAAATTCATCGCCGAAAACTATCTTGAAAACCCGCGTTGCTACTCTGAAGTCCGCAACATGCTTGGCTTTACGGGCACCTATAAGGGAGTTCCGGTTTCCGTTCAGGGAACAGGAATGGGAATGCCTTCTATGGGCATCTATTCCTATGAACTGATTCATGAGTATAAATGCAGAAATCTGATTCGCGTAGGGACAGCCGGCGCATTCAGAGAGGATCTCAATCTTGGAGATATCGTCATTGCAGTAGGCGCTTCCACAGATTCCAATTTCGCACATACTTATAAGCTACCGGGAAACTATACGCCGACGGCAAGCTATGAGCTTCTGTCCAAGGTGAGAGACGCATCCGAGGAAACCGGCATCATGTTTACAGCCGGCAATCTTGTTTCCTGCGATGTATTTTATGAAAATGATCCGGATTGGTGGAAAGCATGGGCGAATGTCGGCGTGCTTGGAGTAGAGATGGAAGCAGCAGCTCTGTATATGAACAGCGCTGTGGCTGGTGTGAATGCGCTTGCAATTATGAGCATCAGTGATAACTTTGTTACAAACGAGAAATCCACTGTCGAGGAGAGACAGAATAGCTTTACGAATATGATGAAACTCGCATTGGAGACAGCCATAAAATAATCGAAGGAGTTCAATGAAATGAAGGTACTAGAATCAGCAGAAAACTATTTGGAAGCGATTCTGATGATACGGGAAGAAAAAGGCATGGTACGTGCGATCGACGTCGTGAATCATCTTGGATTCAGCAAACCAAGCGTAAGTGTTGCCATGAAGCATCTTGAAACAGATGACTTCATCAGAAGAGACAAGGACGGTTTTATCTATCTTACTGATAGCGGAGAAGAAATTGCCGAGATGATCTTCGAGCGCCACAATCTTCTTACGGATATTTTTGTAAAGATCGGCGTAGACCCAGAGACGGCGCGGGAGGATGCCTGCAAAATTGAGCACGACCTGAGCGAAGAGACATTTGAACAAATCAAAAGAGCATACACAGCACACAAAGACAAATATATATGAGCGACTATAAGCAGTACATCAGAAATTTCAGTATCATAGCACACATTGACCACGGTAAGTCGACCCTTGCAGACAGGATGATCGAGATGACCGGTCTGGTCAGTCATCGTGATATGCGTGAACAGTATCTGGACAACATGGAACTGGAGCGGGAACGCGGCATCACGATCAAACTGCAGACAACGAGAATGGTCTTCAAGAGCAAAGACGGGAACGAATACATCTTCAATCTCATCGACACACCGGGGCATGTTGACTTTACATATGAAGTATCAAGGTCCCTGGCTGCGTGCGAAGGGGCGGTTCTTGTTGTAGATGCGACACAGGGAGTTGAGGCGCAGACCCTCGCCAATGTTTATCTGGCGATGGATGAGGACCTCGAAATCATGCCTGTTCTCAACAAAATCGATCTTCCAAGCGCCAGGCCTGATGAAGTACGGGAAGAAATCGAAGAAGTCATCGGAGTGGAGGCGTCCGATGCGCCTCTCGTATCAGCAAAGGAGGGCACAGGCGTAGATGATCTTCTCGAGATGATCGTAAAGAAGATTCCGGCACCGTCCGGCGATGAGAAGAGCCCGCTGAAGGCGCTCATCTTCGATTCCTATTACGATAACTACAAAGGCGTCGTCATTTACACAAGAATCTTTGACGGTACAGTCAAGGAAGGCGACATGATACGCCTGATGAATACAGATAAGAAGTACGAAGTTACCGAAGTTGGTGTTTACGCGCCGGGTCCTGTGGAAAGCAAGTGCCTGAAAGCCGGCGAAGTAGGATATATCTGCGCCAGCATCAAGCGTGTTGCTGATGCGCGGGTCGGTGATACTATCACCCTTGATGAGAATCCTGCCGATGAACCGCTTCCGGGATACAAAAAAGTCCAGTCCATGGTCTACTGCGGTATTTATCCTGCAGAAGGCGAAAAATACGAAAATGTTAAGGACGCCCTGGAGAAACTGCAGGTCAATGACGCAGCGTTCCACTTCGAGCCTGAGACATCAACGGCGTTAGGATATGGATTCCGATGCGGATTTTTGGGGCTTTTGCACATGGAAATCATCGTGGAGCGTTTGGAACGGGAATTTGACCTCAGCGTTATTACAACGTCACCGAGCGTTATCTATAAGGTTGTGAAGAATGACGGAACGGTGGAAATGGTGCAGAATCCATCGAATCTGCCGGATCCGATGGAAATCGATCATATCGAGGAACCGATGGTCAAGGCGGATATCATGGTGCCGAAGGAATATGTCGGCAGCATCATGGAAATCTGCCAGGAACGCAGGGGACGTATGATCCACATGGAGTACATTACGGAGAATAGAGTCAATCTGCACTATGATATGCCTTTGAATGAGGTTATCTACGATTTCTTTGACGCGCTGAAGTCAAAGACAAGAGGATATGGTTCTCTGGATTATGAGTTCAGCAGATATGAACCGAGCAAGGTAGTCAAACTGGATATTCTGCTGAATAAAGATATGGTCGACGCCTTCAGCATGATCGTACACGAGTCCAAAGCTTACGCGAGAGGCCGCTTTGTCTGTGAAAAACTGAAAGAGATTATTCCAAAGCATCAGTTCGAAGTGCCGATTCAGGCAAGTGTCGGTCAGAAGATCATAGCAAGAGAGACCGTCAGGGCATACAGAAAAGACGTTATTGCAAAATGTTACGGCGGTGACATTTCCAGAAAGAAAAAACTTCTTGAGAAACAGAAGGAAGGAAAGAAGCGGATGCGTCAGTTCGGAACGGTTGAAGTTCCGCAGGAGGCGTTCACTGCAGTGCTGAAATATGACGATAACAAGTAGGGAAAACAATATCGGATTATATGTTCACATCCCATTCTGCTTAAGGAAGTGTAGGTACTGCGACTTCCTGTCCTTTGAATGCCATGATGAAACTGCACTGCACCAATATACAGACGCACTGCTCCGCGAAATCAACACGAGATATGAGGAATGGCCGTACAGAGTTGTAGACACGATTTATATTGGAGGCGGAACGCCGTCCATTCTTCCGGCGGAAGACATGAGTCGCATCATGAAGTGTATTCTGTCGAATTTTACCGTGGCCGAAGGCAGTGAGATCACTATCGAAGCGAACCCGGCAACCCTTGATGACAGGAAACTGGAGACCTATCTGGAGTCCGGCATCAACAGAATCAGTATTGGCACACAGTCCTTCGACAATTCCATACTCAACCTTCTGGGAAGAGTACATGACAAGAACGATGCTCTGAGCGCCATCAGAATGGCGAAAAAAGCCGGATTCAAAAATGTGAATGTGGATATGATGTTCGGCATTCCGGGACAGACGCTGAAGATGTGGCGTGACTCGCTGCGTCAGTGCGTGTTCTTAAGACCGGAACACATCTCGCTCTACAGCCTGCAGATCGAAGAGGGGACACAGTTCCACCGTCTGGTGGAGAACGGAACCATGGAGCCCACATCAGAGAGAGTCGACAGAATCATGTACCATGACGCTATTGATATGATCGAAAATGCAGGGTACCATCACTACGAGATATCTAACGGCGCACTGCCGGGGTTTGAGAGCAGACACAATCTCAAATACTGGTCATACAAGGAGTACCTGGGTCTGGGACCTGGGGCCAGCTCTTTTATCGGCGGTCATAGATTCAAGAATACCTCCTCCGTTCTAGAGTATCTGAAATTCATCAAAGCCGGCCTTCCGCCGGTGAAACCTGAAGATGTAGAGCAGTATACGCAACGTGATGAAATGGGCATCTTCGTGTTCACAGGACTGCGTAAGACTTCAGGGTTTGACATCAGAGATTTCGAGGCAACCTTCAGCAGGGAATTCTTCGATGTCTACGATCCGATGATCATCACCAAACTCAGGGGACTGATCGAGATGGACGGATTTGTTATGAAATTAACAGATAAAGGCATCGACGTGTCTAATAAGGTAATGGCCGAATTTGTATAATAATGCATTTTCACATACTATTTTGTTCTATTTTAACGATTTAATTGCATAATTTTTGACACAGGGACATATTATTATGATAATATGTCCTTAACTAATTATTTTGTCATTATTTTAACAAGTTATTTCTTTAGTTTTCAATTCAGGCACGAAAGAATCAATCGTATTTCAAGGAGGAAAAAACATGTCAGAATTAAGAACAGCATTACCTAAGATCTCAACTCCACTGCCGGGCCCTAAGGCACAGGCTCTGATCGAGAGAAGAGCAAAATCAACACCTAAGGCCATCGGAACTGCATACAAAGCAGTCATCGAAAGAGGCGAAGGAGCAATGTTCGAAGACGTTGACGGCAACATCTTCCTGGACTGGATCGCA
>CACWSO010000012.1 GCA_902763505.1 uncultured Eubacteriales bacterium
CCTTTTGGTCTGCCCATGTCCTCACCTCCTGTACGAAGCATACCATGAAAAAAGTAGACATGCTCTTTTTGCATGTCTACTTTCATCTTACAGGTTCAGGCGCCGCAATCAGCGGCGCTCTTTTTATGTTATAATAATCCATCAACGACTGTTGGAAGGAAGAAAAAATGAGCTTAAAATTCTGTTCTTTCGCAAGCGGCAGCAGCGGAAACTGTTACCTTGTGAAGAGCGACGAAACAGCAATATTAATAGATGCAGGCATCTCCGGGAAGAGAATCCTAGAGGGGTTGGAGCAGACTGAAACGCCGCGGGATATGGTCCGCGCCATACTGGTCACGCACGAACACATCGATCATGTTAAATCGTTGCCTGTGATGACAAAGCGGATCCCGGATATTCAGATATACGCCAACGAGGCGACGTGGGATCAGATTGACCGACCGGTCGCGGACGAACACCGGAATCTTTTCACAACAGGAGAAGACTTTAAAATCGGAGACCTTATCATCAGGCCGTTTCCAGTATCTCATGACGCGGCAGAGCCGGTCGGGTTTTCCATCTTCGGAGAAGACAGGCAGATCAGCGTATGCACGGATTCAGGTTATATCAGCGAAGATATTTATGAAGAGATCAGCACAGCAGACTTGCTTCTGCTGGAGGCGAACCACGAGAAGGAGATGCTTTTGTTCGGCAGATACCCATATCCTCTGAAGCAGAGAATTCTCGGTGATGAAGGTCATTTGTCCAATCTTACCTGTGGGGAATGTCTCTGCAGGATCGTGAATGAAAAGCCGAAGAAGAGACAAGTTCTGCTGGGGCATCTGAGCCACGAGAACAACACGCCGGAAGTGGCAATGCAGGCAATTATCAACACTCTCGAAGAAGAGAGAATCTTCGTCGGGGATGAGCTCAGGGTTGAAGTCGCAAGGCGGGACAGCGTCAGCAGACTATATAAACTGTAGATAATAGAACGCAAAAGCTATGAACATTAGAATCATTGCAGTCGGAAAACTGAAAGAGAAATACTGGCGTGACGCAGTCGCAGAATATACCAAGCGGCTGGGCGCGTACTGCAGCATCGATATCACGGAGATCAAAGAGAGCCAGCTCCGCGCCAATCCGTCCGCAGCAGATGAGGAAGCAGTCAAAACCGCAGAGGGCGAAGACATTCTGCGTCACATTTCAAAGGGCGACTATGTAATCACCCTTGAGATCAAAGGCAAGAAGCTGTCCTCCGAACAGCTGGCCGAGAAAATGGCCGGCCTGGCTTTGGAGGGCAAAAGCAATATTGCTTTTGTCATAGGCGGCTCCCTGGGACTTTCGTCTGAAGTCAGCCGACGCGCGGACTTCAAACTGAGCTTCTCAGATATGACATTCCCACACCAGATGATGCGGGTCATCCTATTGGAACAAATCTACCGGAGCTTCAAAATCAATAGAAACGAGACATACCACAAATAAAAAAGCGGCCTGACAAGGCCGCTTATCTTCTGTGCATTATACGATGAATTTATAACCTAATCCGCGCACTGTCTGTATGTACTGCGGTTCTGACGGGTCGTCTTCGATTTTCTGACGAAGCCTGTTCACATAGACCATGATGGCGTTTTCGTCGATGATCGTCTCTCCCCATATCATGCTGTAGATCATATCCTTGGAGAAGATACGTCCTACATTGTCGATGAAGAGTTTGATCATTGCGTTTTCCTTGGCCGAAAGAGGGATCTCAACACCATCTTTGTAGAAACGCAGGGTCTGGGTATCATATGTGAAAGGTCCTACTTCCAAAACAGGGTTATCGTCGGAGACAGAACTACGGCTTCTGCGAACGAGGGCTTTTGCTTTTGCACCAAGAGTTACCGGATTAAATGGTTTGGTGATATACTCATCTGCGCCGATGTCCAGACCGTAGAGAGTGTCATAGTCGGCTTTACGGCCGCTTACCACCATGATCGGAACGTTCTCTCCGCGTCCGCGCAACTCGTGAATGACTTCAAATCCGTCCATTCCGTGCATGTTAATGTCGAGCAGTATTAAATCAAAGTCGTTTTCCTCGACGGCAGCCAGCGCTTCTTCACCGCTGGATGTTTCGACAACTTCGAAATCATTGCCTGTCATGACCTTGCCGAGCATAGTACGAACAGCCAGATCATCATCTACAACAAGAACAAGATCTTTTCCCATAACAAACTCCTGTTTTACAGATAGAACTTTATCACTATATCTAGTATAATTATAATGAATTGGGCCGAATATATCAATAAGGAGTGTGGACTTTGCAGAATTTGCTTAGGAACAACAAAAGTAAAGAGATGATCGGTATGCTCATTGCAGTGATCCTCGTTGCGATTGGTATCATCATCGTCGCGGTAACGACGAACAACTTTGGGGACGCCATCGAGAGAGAACAAGATTCCCAGCTTGACAACGTGATCACAGGATGTGACGTGAGTATTTCCGATTCCATAGATCGATTTGATGATCAGATGGAGAGGTACACAGGATCCGACAGGTTCAAAGATGGTGTAGCAGGGCTGGAGAATGAAGCGGAAGGCGCGCTGCATCTCAAGCAGCTGATGCAGAATTCCTTCGTGAGCAATCAGAAAGCGTTTGAGGCGATGTTCCTTGTGAATAGAGGGGAAATCGTAGCATCAACGATTGACGGAAAAAGTTATTCTCTGGGCGACAAGCTGAAGGACAACATATATAGTTGTACGGATGCTTCCAATAACGGATTCCTTGCGTTCAAGTACGATGTGAACAAACGAGTTTCCTGTTATGGAATCATGAATGTCGAGAGCATCTATTATTCGGCAGCGCAGCAGGTCGGCGCGCCAAGTGACAGCATCATGCTTCTCGAAAATAAGACCGGCGCGTTTGTAGGGCAGAATAACGGAGTGGTGATTACATCCAACGACAGCGAAGAGATCAACGGCAGAGAAGGACAGAATCTGAATACGGCACAGGATGAGTCCGCAAGAACCGCCTTCTCCTATGAAAAGGAAGTCGGCAAAGAAAAACGTACAACGAGGGTAGTGGCGGTTCCATCCGGCAGCACAGAGAATGGCATCTTCGCAATATCTGCTGCTGCGGACTATGATGTAGTAGAGGCGTTGGGCAGAAGCACGGCGACGAAGCTGGTCCTTGGGTTTGCATTGGTGCTGATCGGTCTGGTGATTGCGCTGGTGGTCTTCATGCGGAGCAGGCGTGAGATGATAGAAGCGGATATGGAGCTCGAGGATCTGAAAGAGAAGAACAGGCAGATGGAGGAACTCAACCGGAAGACCCAGGAACTGGCCCACCATCAGAGACTTGAGACCATCGGAACCCTGACGTCCAGCATTGCCCATGAATTCAACAATCTTCTGACGCCGATCATGGGATACAGCCTGATGACGCTGGAAAAACTACCGCAGGATGAGGGTGGCGTGTACGATGATGTTCTTGAAATCTACAATGCATCCATGAAGGCGAAGGATATCATTTCGCGGCTGTCCGAGCTCTCCAGGAAAAACACAGAGATGAAGTTTACGACAATCAACCCGGACGACCTGGTGAACAAAGTTCTTCACGTCACATCACCGGCGCTGCCTAAGAATGTCGACATATTCAGAAATCTGCACTGTTCAAAGAAATATATAGAAGGAAACGAAACGCAGATATCCCAGCTCATACTGAACCTGATCATCAATGCTTTCCAGGCTCTTGGCGAAGAAGGCGGTGAAGTCACGGTGACAACAGAGCGGGTCGGCACCGACATCATGTTCGAAGTTGCTGACAACGGTCCGGGAATTCCGGATGACATCAAAGAAAAGATCTTCGATCCGTTCTTCACCACCAAGGAATCCGGTGCAGGAACCGGTCTTGGTTTGGCCATCGCCCTGCAGGCGGCGGAAGACCACAAGGGAAGGATGGAAGTGGAATCAGAAGTAGGCAAAGGCACCAGCTTCAAGGTGTTCATTCCTGAGCTTGAGATGAAGCCGGAAGGAGACAGATGGTCCTATGAGGAATGATGGAGTATTAAGAATTTACACAGATGGAGGTTGCGCAGGCAACCAGAACGATGAGAATCTGGGCGGCTGGGGCGCGATTCTGGAGTATGCAAGGCCGGGCGACAGCGCGCCGGCGTCGAAGGAACTCTATGGCAAGGAAGCCAACACCACCAACAACCGTATGGAAATGACGGCGCTGTTGGAAGCGTTCCGAGCGATCAAAAAAGGGGACCAGGACATCCAGGTCTTTTCCGACAGCAGCTATTTGATGGATTGCTTCAGGAAGAAATGGTATGTGAACTGGCAGAAAAACGGATGGAAGAACGCCCAGAAGAAGCCTGTTGAAAATCAGGACCTGTGGAAGGAGCTTCTGCCGTTTCTTGATCAGCATGAGATAGAGTTTTTTCGCGTCAAAGGGCATGTAAATTTGGACAGTGAAAATACGAATATCATGAAGCTGTATGAGAAGTTCTGCGAGTGGAACGGAGGAGGGTTTTCTCTAGATGAATTTCGATACATAATAGAGAAGAACAATCGGGCAGATGAACTCGCCAACAAAGGAATCGACGAGCTAAGATAATTGGAGTAAGAAAGGGCTCTTTGAGAGAGCCCTTTTTTCGTTACATATTTTCGAATTTTCGCGTGGCGTCCAGATAGTTTTGAAGCGTTCCGAGATGCACGTAATAATAGGAGAAGCGGTCTTGTTTTTTGACTTGCAGAAGATCTGCGTCAACCAGCTTCTTCACGTGCTGTGAGATGGTTGCCTGCGCATATCCGAACTCAGCGACAAGATCTTTGTTGCAGACGGGTTTGCGTTTTTTATTCTGCTGCATGATAAAACGGAAAATCTTAATGCGCGCCGGATGCGCCAGCGCGTCGGAGATTTGTGCAATGAGCAGGACTTCCTTTTCCTGCAGCTCATCTAGTTCTTTTCTCAGTCTCATTGATATAATTTCTCCTTTTCTATGAGGTCAAGTATTTGTTCTGCCATGAATTCGTGTCCGGCAGGGGTAGGGTGCACCCCATCGAGATAAGCCAGATCCACATCCCCCAACTCTGAGATGAACCCTCTGTAGAGCTGGTTCATATCGACGAAAGGTCTGCCCGTGCCTTTGAGCATCTCTGAGAATGCCTCCAGATCCCGGTTCACGGCGTCATAGGAGATACCGCATCCTGCGAGCCACATATATCCTGCCTTGCCGGCGTCCACCGGAACAGGCGTGATATAAACCGTCCTGATGCCTTCTTTGTCAGCGCGATCCGCTAAGCTCTGCAGGTTTGCAAAAGCTTCCTCAGGGGTTGCTTCTCTATATATGAAGTCATTGGCTCCGGTGTGGTAAAAAACGAAGTCCGGCTTATGGCTGAGCACGTCCTGCTCAAATCGTGCGACAATGCCGGATGTTGTATCGCCGTTGACGCCTTTGTTGATCAAATCGAAACCGGTGCTCTTCGCAAACGCAATAGGTTGGTCGGAAGTATCGACGCCATCCTTCAGCATCCGGCGCAATACGCCTGTGAAGCTTTTGCTTTTGCCCCAGGGGTAGCCGGCGACAATGCTGTTTCCGATAAAAACAATCTTCTTTCTCATAATTCGTTTGGTTTGTAGTCGGGGTTTTCAAGTATTAATCGTCTATTAACTATTTGAATTCTAACACATTCCTTGTGAAAGAAGACCATGCAAATATATTTGCACAAAATGCCCAAAAAATGATATAATATGAGCACTAGGAAAGGATGAAAAGGTATGAATGCAAAGGAATATCAGGCGATTCTGAGGGCGGCTGCGGAAGTGCTGGGTGGCGCAATGCACATCGTGAACGCTGAGGGCATTACCATTCTCTATAATGAGGAGATGGCGCAGCTTGAGAAACAACAGATAAAAAATGTAATCGGCAAGCCCTTCAGAGAGGTTTTTTCCAACATTCCTGAAGAGGAGAGCACACTCATGCGCGCTCTGAAGGAGAGGAAGGCGACAAAGAACCAGCAGCAGACCTATCTGAATGTCTACGGCAAAGAGATCAATACGGTAAACTCCACCGTTCCGATCATCGTTGACGGGAAAATCATCGCGGCTATGGAAGTTGCCCGTGATATTACCGACATCAAGAACATGAGCGATACCATCCTTGACCTGCAGAGCAACCTGACGGCGAGCAAAGCGCCTGAAGATGCCGCGGAAATCGGCGAACAGAAGGAGCGAAAACGCGGAATCCGCGAATACCGGTTCAGCGACATCATCGGTGAAAACAGAAAGTTTGAAGAGACGATCGCAAGAGCAAAGAAGGCAGCGAACAACGATACTTCGGTCATCCTGTACGGTGAAACCGGAGTCGGCAAAGAACTCTTCGCGCAGAGCATCCATTACGATGGTTTGAGGAAGAAGAGCCCGTTCCTGGCACAGAACTGTGCGGCGATTCCTGAAACACTGCTGGAAGGAATGTTGTTTGGCACAGCGAAGGGCGGTTTTACCGGAGCCGTTGACAGAGCGGGATTGTTTGAGCAGGCAAATGGCGGCACGTTGCTTTTGGATGAGGTTAGCGCTATGCCGATCGGACTGCAGGGCAAGCTGCTGAGAGTACTGCAGGAGGAGTACATCAGACGTGTCGGGGGGAGCAAAGACATTCCGATAGATGTCAGAATCATCGCAACCATCAACGAGCCAGCGAAGGATCTCATCGCAAGGGGCGCGCTCAGGCAGGACCTCTACTACAGACTTGGCACGCTGAGCATCACGATACCGCCGCTTCGGGAGAGAAAGGACGACATCCTGCTTTTATGCAACGCTTTCCTGAAGAAGTATAATGAACGGTTCGGAAAAGAAATTTGGATGCTGTCAGACGGCGCGGAATCCAAGCTGATGAAGTACAATTATCCTGGAAACGTGCGTGAGCTGGAGAACATCATCATGGCAGCTGTATCTATGGCAGATGACGGGCAGCATGTGCTGACAGACAAAGATGTTGAAATCGGCGGCGGATACAGTGAAGCGGCAGATGCGTCAGGAAGCCATGCTGCGGAGAGCTTTGTGGAGACAGGAGGCTCCCTTGCAGAGTATCTATCCGGGATAGAAGAGACTGTGATACGACAGTATCTGACGGCGAATGACAACAATGTGTCCAAAACGGCAAAAGATCTCGGCATGTTAAGGCAAAATTTACAGCACAAGATCAAAAAATATGGAATATAGTGGTATTTCGCAAATATATTTGCATGTATAAGGCAAATATATTTGCGATTTTTGTTTTGAAACATCTGAAAATGCGTTGCTATACCGTAATAAAGGGCGAAATTGAATGGCGGAACCCCTTGTGCCGCAAGGCTTTCAGGACGAACAAAAACAAAACTTCTCCCCGTGTCAAGTTGGCACGGGGATTGCTTTATAATAAGGCACACAAATAAGTTATTAATTAAAAAAATTTTATGATGAAAAGGAGACAAACATGGAAAACGTAAAAGTAATCATTTGGGGACTCGGCGCAATGGGCGGCGGCATTGCAGACATGCTGCTTTCAAAGAAGGGCGTAGACATTGTTGGTGTTGCTGGAAGAGAACACAAGCAGGGACACTCAATGTATGAGTTCATTAAGACTGAAAAGGGCGACAGAGAAGATGTTATCATCAAGGCACCGGAAGAAATCATCAAGCCGGGCGCAGCTGACATCGTAATCCTCTGCACTGACTCCTTCACAAAGGAAGCATTCCCACGCCTCAAGTTCATCCTGGAGCAGGGCCTCAACTGCATCACTTCTGCTGAAGAAATGGCTTATCCTGCAGCTCAGAATCCTGAACTGGCAGCTGAACTCGATAAAATCGCTAAGGAAAACGGCGTATCCGTTCTGGGAACTGGTATCAACCCTGGTCACATCATGGACCTGCTCGTACTCGTTATGACTGGCTGCATGATCAACGTAGATCACGTTCTCTCAAGAAGAGTTAACTCACTGTCACCGTTCGGACCTGTTGTTATGCATGAGCAGGGCATCGGCGTTTCCGTTGAAGAGTTCAAGGAAAGAAAAGCTAACGGCACAATGTCAGGTCACGTTGGATTCGCAGAATCCGTTGGCATGATCGCTGAAGGTCTCGGCCTGAAGGTTGAAGAGTTCGCTCAGGACATGAACCCTATCGTAACAGATGTTGACAGAAAGTCACCTTATGGCTTTGCAGCAGCTGGTTCATGCGCAGGCGTTGCTATGGAAGCAGACGCAACTCTGTCAAACGGCATGAAGGTAAGAATGGAGCATCCACAGCAGATCGAGCCTGAACAGGTTGGAGTACAGACTGGCGACTATGTAATCCTCGAAGGAACTCCTGCAGTTAACATGGTTAACAGCCCAGAGGTTGAAGGTGGTCTCGGAACAATCGCAATGTGCGCTAACATGATTCCGCAGGTTATCAACGCTGAGCCTGGTCTGAAGACTATGATCGACCTGCCTATTCCTCGTTGCCTGATGGGTGATGTAAGAGACAGAATCGATCCTGCTAAGAAGATCGTTAAATAATTAAAACAACAATTCAAAAGTAACAGACACGAGGCACCCGGGGACCCCCAGAGTGCCTCGTATCAACAAATAAGGAGAGAAAAAATGGCAAAAAAAGGCGATTGGGTTCGCATCCACAGCATCGTGCTGAAGGCAGAAGAAAGAACAGCAAAACTGCCTGAGGATACAAAGCACTGCGACCTGGAACAGTGGACAAAGGGCTTCCTGCTTGCAGACGCTGAAATCGGCGACGAAGTAGAAGTTGAAACAGTTGTTGGTAGAATCGAGAAGGGCACTCTGATCGACGATTTCCCTTACTACGATCACAGCTACGGCAAGTTCGTTCCGGAGCTGATCGAAGTTGATAAGGTTCTCAGAAAAGAGATGGCAGAGATCGGAGGTGAAAGATAATGACACTGGCGAAAGATTATGCTTCCGTAATGGGAAGATCAAACGATATCCAGAAAGACGCACTCGGACTGGACTACGCAGAATTTGAAACATCTCCTATCGCATTCGATTATGACAAACTCATGACTTCCACAGGATACACTCTGGAAGAGGTCAACAGAGTACAGAGCCAGTTCGGCGTTGGCAACACTCCACTTCTGGAGGCAAGAAACCTGACAAAGCTGGCCCGCAAGTATGCGAAGCCGGGATTCGGCGCAAGAATCTTCATCAAGGATGAAGCTGCCAATCCATCCGGTTCATTCAAAGACAGACGTGCTGCCTGTGCCGTATACCACGCTAAGAAGCTGGGATACAAAGGCGTTATGGCTGCTACATCAGGAAACTACGGCGCTGCAGTAGCTTCACAGGCTGCTATTCAGGGCCTCAAGTGCATCATCGTTCAGGAATGCTACGACTCCCACGGAGTTGGACAGCCTGAAATCGTTGAAAAGGCACGTAAGTGTGAAGCACTTGGAGCAGAGGTTGTTCAGCTGACAGTAGGTCCTGAACTGTTCTACTCCTTCCTGTCAATCCTGGAAGACACAGGTTACTTCAATGCTTCCCTGTATTCACCATTCGGTATCGCCGGCGTTGACACACTGGGTTACGAAATCGTAATGCAGTGCAGAGAAAAGCTGGGTAAGGATCCGGATATGGTAGTATGCACAACTGCAGGCGGCGGCATGACAACAGGAACTGCCCGCGGCGTCAGAATGGCTGGCTGCGATGCAGAAATCGTTGGCGCATCCATCGACCTGTCCGGTCTGTCAATGGCTTCAGACGTTGACTTCAACAAGAAGTCATGTACAACAGGCCATACAGGATTCGGCGTTCCTTACGCTACAGATCCTGACCACAGTGACGTTCCAAGATCAGCTGCAAGACCGCTGAGATACATGGACAGATACGTAACAATCACACAGGGCGAAATCATGGAAATGACAGAGATGCTGGCTCAGCTGGAAGGCATCGAAAGAGGACCTGCAGGACAGACTTCACTGGCTGCAGCATTCTCACTGGCTCAGGAACTGCCTGAGGATGCAATCCTGGTAGTTTCCGAAACAGAATACACAGGCGCCGGCAAGCACGTACAGCCGCAGCTCTGGTTCGCGAAGGAAAACGGCATCGAGGTAAAACTCGGCGATCCTAAGGACGAGGTTCCTGGCAAGAGCGTAGTACTGCCATCAAGCCCTAGACTCTTCAAGTATAAGGAAGCTGACCTCAACCACTTCAGACAGTCCCTGATCAAGAAGGCTGTTAAGAAGGCAGGCGTTAAGCCGACAGACTCAGACCTTGAATTCCTGGCAGAAGAGACAAAGACAGACGTTGAATTTGTTAAGAAGACACTGGAAGAAAACGGATTACTGTAAGACGGAAACACGGAGGGGAGTCTTCTCCCCTCCGGATAAAACAGTCTGAAAAGACAAAGGAGAAAAAAGGATGAGAAGAGAAGACGATTTTGCAGAACGCAGAAAACACATCGCAGATCTGACAGATGAAGAGCTCTACAACAGATTCTGGGAACTGGTTGACCAGGTTGTAGACCCTCTGCTTGAGCTCGGAAGAAAGAACACAACTCCTTCCGTAGAGAGAGCTGTTCTTCTGAGAATGGGTGTATCATCACTGGATACTCAGAAGGTAGTTGAAGGCTGCATGGACAGAGGTCTCATGGGACATGGTGCTGGCCACGTAGTTTACAAGGTTATGAAAGCACACGACCTCTCAGCGAAGGAAGCAGCAGAGAAACTCGTTGCAGGCGAATACTGGGACGAAGTAGTAGCAAGTTTCAAGTAAGGAGGTAGAGAGATGTCAGATTTCAAATTAGCACCTAACGAAAAGTTAAACATAAAAGAGATCCTGAAGGACCTCGACAAGTATGAACCAAGAAGAAGAGGCTGGCACTGGAGAGAGCCGGATCCTGGCTGCAAGCTTGGACCTTTTGAATATCATGATTGTTCAAAGCCTCTGAAGAACAGCGTAGGACTCCCTCCTGCAAAGTACTTTGAAGATGCTGACCCGCAGCCAATGCCTGTCATCACAACTGAGATCGCATCCGGCAGATTCGAGGACGATATCAGAAGAATGAGAATGGGCGCATGGCACGGCGCAGACCACCTGATGGTTATCAGACATATGGGTCAGTCCCACATCGACGGCCTGATGGAAGGTACGCCGCAGGGTATCGGCGGTGTTCCTATCACTCGTAAGCAGGTAAGAGCACAGAGAAAAGCATGCGACATCATCGAAGATGAAGTTGGCCGTCCGATCAACTATCACTCCTACGTATCAGGCGTAGCTGGTCCTGACGTAGCAGTAATGTTCGCAGAAGAAGGCGTAAACGGCGCTCACCAGGACCCTCAGTACAACGTACTGTACAGAGACATCAACGCCATCAGATCATTCGTAGACGCTTGCGAATCAAAGAAGATCATGGCATGGGCGCAGATGCTCCAGATCGATGGTGCGCACAACGCTAACGCAACGGCGAGAGACGCTTGGAAGGTAATGCCGGAACTGATCGTTCAGCACTCCATCAACTCAAGATTCTCAGAAAAAGTCGGCATCAGCCCTGAACTGATTTCACTTTCAACAGTACCTCCGACAGCAGTACCTGGACCTCTTATGTACTACGACCTGCCATACGCAGTCGCACTGAGAGACATCTGCGGCAGATACAAGATGAGATGTCAGCAGAACACGAAGTACATCTGCTCCTCTGCAAGAGAAGCAACCGTAACGCACGTTCTGGACATGTTCATCTCCAAGCTGACTTCCGTAGACATCCAGTCAACAATCACTCCTGACGAAGGAAGAAACGTTCCATGGCACATCTACAACATCGAAGCCTGCGACAATGCGAAGCAGACACTGATCGGTATGGACGGTCTCATGGAAATGGTTGAACTGAAGAAGGATGGCCCGCTGAGAGAGAACGCCAGAGAGATCAAAGAAAGAGCTCTCCTGTTCATGGAAGAAATGGTCGAAGCAGGCGGATACTTCAACGCTGTTGAAGCCGGATTCTTCGTTGACTCCGGAAAATATCCTGAGAGAAACGGCGACGGTATCGCACGTAGGCTGGACGGCGGCGTAGGCTATGGATACATCTTCGAGAGAGAAGACGACTACATGGCTCCTGTAACAGCACACTTCGGATACAACAATGTTGAGCAGTACGGCGGAGATCCTGAGAATCCATCAGCGCTCATCGGCGGATGTACATTTGAAGACAGAAGCAAGATCGTTTACATCGACGAACTCGATGAGGAAGACAATGTAAACGTAAGACTCGAGAAGGTTGCCAAGTACCACAACGGCGAAGCGATCATTCCGGAAGTTGAATGGTGCGGAGACGGCATCATCCTGCTGACGATGTGCATTCCTACACACGCCAGAGCTTCTGAGGCAGTTGCTCTTGAAATCGGTCACAGACTGGGACTGGAAGATCCTGTTGTTATCAGTAAGGAAGTTCTCCATCCGGCAGAAGGCACTAGAATTGAGATGAAGGGAAAGGTTCCATTCGATATCGATCCTTCCACACTCGAGATCCCGGCTCCGCCGCATCACCAGCCAGATGCTGTTCTCTACAAAGAGTTCGAAGAGCATCCAATGGTAGTTGTATGCGGAACAGTTGGCAATGACGAACACTCCGTAGGTCTCCGTGAGATCATCAACATCAAGCACGGCGGAATTGAAAAGTGGGGCGTTAAGGTTAACTACCTCGGCACTTCCGTTCCTGTAGAGAAGCTGGTTGACGCAGCAGTTGAGCTGAACGCCAATGCTATTCTGGCATCAACGATCATCTCACACGACAATGTTCACTACAAGAATATGAAGAGAATCAACGAGCTGGCAATCGAAAAGGGTATCCGTGACAAGGTCATCATCGCAGCTGGCGGAACACAGGTAATTCCTGAAGAAGCTCGCGAGACTGGCATTGATGAAGGATTCGGAAGAGACTCCCACGGTATCGACGTTGCTACATTCCTCTGTGAAGAAGCAATGAGAAGACGTGGAGAAGAACCTCCTGAAGTACAGGAAGTAATCTAAGGCGACTCTAATCTTAGAGACACACTGGGCCGGGCGAAAGCCCGGCCCTTAATCAAACAAACCGATTTGAAAGGTAACAGAAATGAAAGTAGATGTACTCGTAGCAGAAATCGGATCAACGACGACCGTAGTAAACGCATTCAGAAATATCGATAGTGAAAACCCGGAATTCTGGGCACAGGGACAGGCGCCGACCTCGGTGCTGGAAGGTGATGTCAGAGTGGGCCTGCAGGGAGCGATTGATGATCTCTGCGCAAAGCAGGGAATTGACAGTCTCGAGTATGACGAGATGCTCGCCACATCATCGGCAGCAGGTGGACTGAAGATGACGGTGCATGGGCTGGTCTATGATATGACAGCCAGAGCAGCCAAAGAGGCAGCGCTGGGAGCAGGCGGCATTATCCACTTCGTAACGGCAGGCAAACTCAGAAGAACAGATCTTGCGAAGATTAAGGAGATTCAGCCAAATCTGATTCTCATCGCAGGAGGCGTCGACTACGGTGAAAGAGATACCGCCATCGACAATGCAGAGAAAATCCGCAGCCTCGGATTAAAGACGCCTATCATCTACGCAGGTAATATTGAAAATCAGGAAGAGATGGAACTCATCTTTGATGAAGAGTCCGGACAGAAACTCTACAATGTAGAAAATGTTTATCCTAAAATCGATGACATGAACGTTGAACCGTGCAGGAAAGTCATTCAGGATGCATTTGAAGACCACATTACAAATGCCCCGGGAATGGAACACGTCCGCGACATGGTAAATGGCCCAATCGTTCCTACCCCTGGCGCAGTCATGCAGGCGACGAAGCTTTTGAACGAGTGCATCGGCGAAGTTGTCGTCATAGACGTCGGCGGCGCGACAACAGACGTCCATTCCGTATGCAGGGAATCAGATAACGTCGCCAGAATTTTGACAGCACCGGAGCCAATGGCTAAGAGAACAGTTGAGGGCGATCTGGGCGTCTACGTCAATAGAATGAAAGTCATCGAATCCATCGGTGAAGAGGAATTCCGTGAAAAGGCAGCGGAAGCCGGCTTCGATCCGGACAAGACGCTGGAAACCTACAGAGCAATTCCGAAGAATGAAGATGAAATCAAAATGGTCGAGATTCTGACGGAGGAAGCTGTCATGAAGGCAGTGGATCGTCACGCCGGCCAGATCAGATATATTTACGGTCCAAGCGGCCGCAGCACCGTTGCTGAAGGCAAGGACCTGACACCAGTTAAATACATCGTCGGAACAGGCGGAGCGTTGACAAGACTTCCACACCGAGAGGAAATCATGGGACGTATCTGTGAATACGATCAGACCGGAACGAAGCTGTTCCCGACGCACCATGCGAAGATCGCAGTAGACAATGACTACATCATGGCGTCACTGGGTGTACTCAGCGTCAAGCACAGAGAAGGCGCAATCAAATTGCTTGAGAAATCTCTCGGCTTCAAGTTTGTCAAGCCGGAAGAGAGTCAGTATGGCATCAAATCCACAACGCAGCAGAGCGCAGTAGCAGATGGTCCGGCCATTCTGGCGGACGTTGCCGCAGAGCTGGCAGAGAAAGATGCAGACCGCGAGGCGATGATCAAACACATTCTTGAATGTGAAGAACAGGGCTATGATATGACAGCCTACAAGCTGGACTACGGTCTCATCACGGAAGAGGAGGCGGAAGCTATTGAAGCTGCAAAAGCAGCAGAAGAAGCGGAAAAAGAAGAAGAGTCCAGAGCGCTTCGCGACCGCGGCATGATCAGAACAGATGACGTCCTAAAGATGACGAAGGAAGGCCTTCCGACCTGTAACAGAGAATGCCATCTCTGCATGAGAAAGAACTGCAAATTCCGCAAGGAGTGCTGAAAAAAACAACAATAGAAAAATAGACACAAATACGAAAAAACCGGAGCCCCTTTCTCCGGTTTTTTCTGTCGTTCATCATTATCATTATCTGTTTTGTGAGGAGGTGTGTCTTTCGACACTGTTATAATAGAACAATTAATTGTTATTTAGCAGTGGATTATGTGAAGGCTTTGTGAAGATGGTGAAATAATGCTATACTAATTTTTGCATGAAGAAAGGACAAGCTGTGAAATGGCAAATCAGATAGACATGCTGCATGGATCATTGATGAAGAAGCTTCTGCTCTTCGCTCTCCCACTTGCTGCAACCGGTACGGTGCAGCAGCTTTTTAATGCAGCGGATGGTATTATCCTGGGTCATTTTGCAGGCAGTGATGCGTTGGCGGCAGTTGGAAGCACGGCACCGATTATCAATCTTTCTATCAATCTTTTTATTGGGTTGTCCATCGGAGCCAGCGTGGTCATCGCCCATTACATCGGCCAAGGCAGATCAGACCGCATCAGTGACGCAGTGCACACTGCCGTGATATTGTCTTTGATTGCAGGTGTGACGATTGCGGTGGTCGGTATCTGTATCAGCAGACCAATGCTGCATGCCATGGGGTCGCCTGACAATGTCATTGGATTGTCCACGGTCTATCTGAGAATCTTCTTCGCAGGCATGCCGTTCATGATGATTTACATCTACTTCTCAGCGATCTTGCGAAGCAAAGGCGACACGAAACGGCCGCTCCTGATTTTGCTTGGCTCGGGTATTGTGAAAGTAGCGGTCAGTCTGCTGTTCGTGGTGGGACTCGGCATGAGTGTCAAGGGCGTTGCTCTGGCGACGATTATCGCCAACTTCCTGAACAGCGGAGCTCTGGTTTATCTTCTCATGCACGAGGATGGCCCGTTCAGACTCAGACTAAAAAAGCTCAAAATCAAAAAAGAACATTTCATCAGAATTCTCAAAATCGGTTTGCCCGCTGGAGTGCAGAGCATGGTGTTCTCCTTCTCCAATGTCATCATCCAGTCCACGATCAACGGATTCGGATCTGATGCGATCGCTGGATCTGCCGCTGCGGTCAATTATGAGTTTTTCTGCTATTTCGTGTTGAACGCCTTCGGGCAGGCAGCGGTTACATTCACAAGTCAGAACTACGGCGCACAAAACGTCGACCGATGCAAGGAAGTGTTCCGTGACTGCATGCTGCTGGGCGCTGCGGCTATGTTCCTCTGCAACTTAGGATTTTTCCTCGGGCGGTCGTTCTTTGTGCTGGTGTTTACGACAGACGTCCTGGTTATCCCGTGGGCCATGATAAGGTTCAGCCACGTGCTGATCTTTCAGTGGATCGCCTCGTCTTATGAGATCAGCGGCCAGTGTATGCGCGGTATGGGTCACTCGCTGCTGCCTGCCCTCATCTCCGTCCTGGGGACCTGTGTTCTGAGAATCGTGTGGATCTATACTTTGTTCCAGTCCTTCGGAACCTTTGAGATGCTGATGAACATCTACCCGATTACGTGGGCCGTTACCGGCATTGCGACGCTCATCTCATACGCAATCATCAGCAAAAAAGAATTCAAAAATATTAGCGGATAGCAAGTGCTGCCATCCGCTTTTTTAATCTTTACCTTTATAATCTGACTGACACTTCACCGCTCGTGAGGGTCTGACGTGTGCCGTCTTCATATTCAACGATGAGACCGCCCGCATCATCGATGCCGATTGCGCGAGCCTTCCGCCCGCCCAGCTCCTGAGTCGGGTCTTTTCTGTATGTGCCTGTGTAGACTGTGATTTCCCTGCCGATGACCATAGAGCGACTGCGGTAGGAATCCATAAATCCAGATAAGTCCTTCGTATAGCGGAGGACTTTTTCAGTGATTGACGCGGCGAGAAGGGACTTCTCGTGACCATCAAGACCTTCTTCAGAAATGCTGCCTGCAATGCCGGCGAGCTCAGGCGGAAAACTTTTTTCCGAGGTGTTGACACCAATGCCGATGATCAGAGAATCAATCTGACCTGTTTCAAAATCTGTGGTTGCCTCTGTGAGTATGCCGCAGACTTTTTTTCCGTCCAGATAAATGTCATTGACCCATTTGATGTCTGTTGAACAGTTGCATAGCGCATCGATAGCCTCGCTGGTTGCCGCGGCGGCGGCAACAGTGACCATGGAAGATCTGCTGATATCGAAGTTTGGTCTGATGACGATGCTTAGATACAGTCCATCACGAGGAGAGTAAAACCCACGGCCGAGACGCCCTCTGCCGGCGGTCTGCTGCCGGGCGATCACGACTGCAGGAGTGTTGGTGTTTTCGTCGAGAATGAGACGGCGCGCTTCCAGGTTCGTCGAATCGATGATATCGTAGACAAACAGGTTCATGCCGCGCAAATCAGCAGACAGCGCGTTTCTGACTGCTGCCTCGCTGACAGCCGTTCCTTCAGATGGCATCATATAGCCTCTGTTTGTAACAGCGTCGATTTCATATCCTTCATTACGCAGTGCCTTAACGGCCTTGCAGACAGCAGCTCTCGATACGTTGAGCTGACCGGAAAGCTCTTCTCCGGATATGTAATGGTCTCTGTTGTTCTGCAGTGCGGTAAGCACGGAATCTTTCACAGCCATATCGAATTCTCCTCCAAAACCAATTGTAAACTTACGCCAAAAGATTAGCAACATCCAATTGTCCGGCTGTCCTGGGGCCATAAATGGACATCAGATCGACTATTTTGCAGGAATAAATACGGATTTTGCAGGAAAAAGCACAGAAATTCTTTAAAAACGCCTTATCAACTTTTGAAATATGACGGTTTATATGACGGAGACGGAAATATAATAGGGTCATAGAAAAACAGCTTAACAAAGCTAAATAAATAAAAAATGACGCTTAAAAAGAAAGAAACATGACGGTTTATATGACGAAAGAAAAGCTATACTAGGGTCACAAAAGAGGACGATAGAAGCTCATCAGAGCAGAAGTTGAAAGGAGAAAGAAAATGAAAATGGATATCATCAAAACCAAAATGGGGAAGAAAGCGGTTGCCGCGCTCATGGCAGTCATGATCATGTCGGCACCAGTAACGAATGTATCATTCGCAAGCGAAGCACCTGTAGCACCGGAGAAGCCGGTAGCCACAAGCCACGTAGACAATGACAAGATCGAAGCATACAACAAGAAAGTAGATGAATACAACGAAGCTGCTAAGGCGCACAACGATTCCGTAGATAAGGAATATGAAGCGGCAGTAGCAGAGACAGAAAAGAAGAACGCAGAGATCGATCAGTACAACGCAGCCGAGCAGCAGCGTGTAAAAGACGCTGAAGAAAGAAACGTCAAGGCGCAGCAGGCTGCAGATGAAGAAAACAAGAAGATCGCTGAAGAGAACGCGAACGAAGCGGCTCGTGTGAAAGAGCACAACGACAACGAAGATGCAAAGGCAAAGGCATCAGCTGAGGCAAGAAAGGCAGCTGAAGACTACAACGAAGAAGCAAAGGCTCATAACGAGGCAGTTGCAAAGTACGCTGCAGACAAAGTAAAGTATGATGAAGATTATGCCAAGTATCAGAAAGATCTGGAAATGGAGAAGAAGATCCTGGCAGCAGGCTACGCTTCAGTACAGCAGTACAACGACAGAATCAACAAGGCTTACAACGATCCGGCAAGAGCGTCCGTTGAGAAGAACGCTTCCGCAAAGAAAGTAAGCGCAAAAGACACCTACTCAGTCGAAGAGGCAGCTGTGAAGTCAGGTGAAAAAGTAAAAGTCCACATCGCACATATTTTCGAGGGAACAGATATCAGCTACGTTGAGGATTTCGAGATCGACAGAAACGACGTGATCACCATCAACTCCATTGCAGCTCTCGGCCACGCCACTCAGCCTGGATATGCATCCCTCTACTACAACACAGATGAAGCACATTCGATGGGATACTGGGTACCGTGGGATGAACTCCAGTACAATGCTAGATACGTAGATTCAACCTGGAACTGCGGCACGTCATACAAGATCTCCTATAAAGACGGAAAGAACCACGCAGGCGACGAAGAAGTGATCTCCATGGTTTACAACTATACATGGATCGCTCAGAGGGTTTACAAGACATACGATGTTCCTGTAGCACCAACAGCACCGGAAAATCCGGGTGAAGCGAGAGAACTGGTAGAAGTTCCTGAACTGTACACTCCTGATTATAAAACATATGAAGAAAAGCAGTTTGTAAAAGCCGAACTGGAAAAGATCATCGAAGCAGATCTTTTGGAAAACGTTGCAAACCCTGTAAAGAAAGCCTACATCTCACTGATCGACCACATGACAGTATTCGACATTCCTGAGGCATCAGAAGTTGCAAAGGCAATCAAGAACGAAGCGCCGGCAGCAAACGTTGCAATCGCTAACGACGCAACGCCTCTGGCAGCAGCAAACGCAGAAGAAGTTTCAGATAACGCAGTACCAATGACGATCATGGACAGCGAAACTCCACAGGCACCAGCAGGAGCATGGGCACTGATCAACCTCCTCAGCGCTCTGGCAACAGCTCTTCTCTCACTGATCATGATGATCGGATTCTTCAGAGCAAGACGTGAAGAAAATGAAGAGACAGGAGAACTGGAAGAAAGAAACCGCAAGGGAGTCCGCAGACTCGCGAGCGTAATCCCGGCAATCGGAGCTATCGCAGCATTCCTTCTTACAGAAAACATGGCGAATCCGATGATTCTCACAGACAGATGGACAGTAATGATGCTCATCATCCTGGCAATCCAGACTGGCGTAGCCCTTCTGGTAGCAAAGAAAGACAACAATGAAGAAGAACTCGAAAGAGCATAACTCCCTTAACTAATCCTTTCAGCAAAATATCCGCTGCTGCAAAAGCAGCAAACACGAAAACAGGATCGGCAATCGCCGATCCTGTTTTCATTCATTCCCATTCCATATGATTGTTAACTAACAATTGCCTGCGACTTCGATTGTGCTTATAATAATATGTTGTGATGAAAAACACAGATTGAAACTATGAAAACCGTCTTTCGCTATTACAAAAAGTATATACCATTCATGTTCATCGTGCTGATTGCCCTCTTCGGGCAAGTCTGGTGCGAATTGTCCCTGCCGAACTATATGTCGGACATCATCAATAACGGCATCGTAGCAGGGGATATGAACCATATCAAGAGTGTCGGAACAATTATGATTCTGGTTGCTGCGCTGGCGGCAGTCTGTTCTATTACCGGCAGTCTTTTTGCGACTCTGACCGCGGCGAAGAGCGCACAGCGAATCAGAGGAGACATCTTCCGCAAAGTTACATCTTTCAGTTCTGCGGAGCTAGAGAAGTTCTCTACAGCATCTCTGATTACAAGATCCACAAACGACGTGCAGATGGTACAGCAGGCCACAACGATGGCGCTGCGCATGATGCTGTTCGCGCCGCTGATGGGAATCGGTGCAGTGATTATGGCGCTTCGCACCAGCGTTTCCCTCTCTTGGACAATAGCCCTCGCGCTCATATGCGTATTCGGTCTGATGCTGTTCTCTTTCGCGGCAGTATTCCCGAAGTTCAAGGTCATGCAGGAGAAACTTGACAGAGTGAACCTGATTATGAAAGAACGACTGTCAGGGACGCTGGTTGTCAGAGCGTTCAGAACGGAGGCCAAGGAAGAGGGCCGCTTCGATGATGCGAATATCGATCTGACTAAGCTGTATATATTCGTCAATAAGTGCCTGGCATTCCTACTTCCGACGATGACATTCATTATGAGCGGCGTAGGACTGCTGATTATATGGGCAGGCGCCCATCTCATCGAGGCGGATAAGCTCATGATCGGCGATATGCTGGCTTATCTCCAGTATGCGATGCATGTTATCATGTCGTTCATGTTCGTCACCATGATATTCATCATGCTTCCGAGAGCTGCGGTTTCTATGAAGAGAATCGGACAGGTTCTCGACACGAAGCTCTCCATTATGGATCCGGCAGAGGCAAAGGCAATCGAGCCAGGTTCTGAATACACGGTTGAGTTCAGAAACGTTTCCTTCAGCTACCCGGACTCGGAAGAGAAGGTGCTGGATGATGTAAGCTTTACGGCGCGGCCAGGGCAGACAACCGCGATCATCGGAGGGACAGGAAGCGGCAAGTCGACGCTGATCAACCTCATTCCAAGATTCTATGACGCAACAGAAGGACAGGTCCTTCTGGGCGGCACGGATGTTAGGAATTTGAAACAGACAGAACTGCGCAGTCACATCGGTCTCGTTCCGCAGAAAGGGATACTCTTCAGCGGTACGATTGAGAGCAATCTTCGTTACGGCAATGAAAATGCATCAGAAGAGGATCTCATCAAGGCAGCGGAAATTGCGCAGGCCATGGAGTTTATCAGCGAAAAGCAGGATGGACTGAAAGAAGAAATCGCACAGGGAGGCACAAATGTATCCGGCGGACAGCAGCAGAGACTCTGCATCGCGAGAGCGCTTGTCAAAGATCCGGACGTGCTCGTCTTTGACGACAGTTTCAGCGCCCTGGATTTCAGTACAGATAAAGCACTGCGAAAAGCTCTCAAAGAGGAGATCAGTGGACGTACCTACATCATCGTAGCGCAGCGAATCAATACGATCATCGACGCGGAACAGATCGTCGTTTTGGACAATGGCCGCGTGGTGGGACTGGGAACTCATGAAGAGCTTCTCAAGTCCTGTGAAATATACAAGGAAATCGCCCTTTCACAGCTGAACGAAGAAGAACTCAGCAAGGTTGCGACGTCCGGAAAGGAGGTGCACTGATGGCAGATATCAGTGAAGAGAGAAAGAACCCTCCTAAGCAGCACGGACCAGGGGGCCGTGCTGCCAGAATGATGCCGGGCGAAAAGGCGAGAGATTTTAAGGGCACGATCACGACATTGTTCGGCTATCTGCGGCCATATAAGTGGCAGCTCGTGATTGTTGCGGCAGCTTCGCTGCTCAGCACCGTCTTTGCCATCGTGTCACCGACTGTCCTTGGAGCAGCAACGGATAAAGTTGTTAAGGGCGTCATGGGCGATGGAGTGGACTACCACGGTCTTTTGATGATCATCATCATACTGCTTGCCATGTACCTTATGAGCTGGCTCTTTGGAGCGATCCAAAGCTGGATTATGGCGATCGTATCCCAAAAGATCATATACACCCTCAGGGAGAAGATGTCCCGCAAACTCGACAGATTACCGCTCAAGTACTTTGACCGGGTTTCCTATGGGGACGTGCAGAGCCGCATGGTCAACGATATTGAAACGATCAATCAGACGCTGACGGCAAGCATCACCCAGATGATTACGGCAATCATAACGCTGATTGGAATCCTGATTATGATGCTGCGCATCAGCGTAGTGATGACGCTCGCGGCAATGATCGTCATTCCGGCCTCCATGATCGTAATCAAACTCGTGGTCAGCAGATCCCAGGGGCACTTCAAAAATCAGCAGAAGTATCTGGGCAAAGTCAACGGCCATGTGGAGGAGATGTTCTCCGGCCACGACATTGTAAAAGCATTCAACAGGGAAGAGCGTTCGGAAGCGGAGTTCAATGAGTACAATGACAAGCTCTATGAGTCCGCCTGGAAGTCACAATTCCTGTCGGGTCTGATGATGCCGCTGACGATGCTCATCGGTAACATGGCGTATGTCATGGTCTGCTTCCTCGGAGGATATCTGGCCTTGAACGGTAAGGTTTCCATCGGACAGATTCAGGCTTTCATACAGTATGTCAGATCCTTTAACCAACCGGTACAGCAGGTGGCGAACATCGCCAACCAGCTCCAGTCCACGGCGGCAGCTGCAGAGAGAATCTTCGAACTTCTGGATGAGGAAGAGGAGAGGGATGCGTATGGAACAGACGAATATCCGGATCCAATCGAAGCACGCATGGCGCCAGACGCCAAGCCGCTCCGCGGTGATGAGAGCCTTTGGAGCATCGCTCTCAGGTATGTGAAAGAAACTGTGAAGGAAGCTGTGAGAAGGGATTCTCTCAAATATGATTTCACAGAGGACGTAGACGGCGATGTTGCCTTTGAACATATCAAGTTCGGATATGTGCCGGGAGAGCCGATCATCAAGGACTTCTCTTTCGAAGCCAGAGCGGGACAGCGCGTTGCCATCGTAGGGCCTACAGGTGCCGGCAAGACGACGCTGGTCAAACTGCTGATGAGATACTATGAACTGGATGGCGGGCGGATTCTCGTGGATGGAGTGGATATTAGAGGAATGAGCCGGCATGAACTGAGGAGCAAGTTCGGAATGGTTCTTCAGGATACATGGCTCTCCAGCAATTCCATCCGGGAAAACATCAGATACGGCAGGACGGATGCGACAGACGAAGAAGTTGAACGGGCAGCCAAGGCGGCTCATGTGGATCACTTCATCAGGACTCTGCCGGGCGGATATGATATGGAAATCAATGAAGAAGCATCAAACATCTCCGCCGGACAGAAGCAGCTCCTTACGATTGCGCGGGCAATTCTCGCGGATGCGCCGATACTCATATTGGACGAGGCGACGAGTTCCGTCGATACGCGTACGGAGAGAATCATCCAGAAGGCCATGGCAAACCTGATGGAGAACAGAACCAGCTTCATCATCGCCCACAGATTATCCACCATAAAAGACGCCGACCACATCCTTGTGCTCGACCATGGAGATATCGTGGAGCAGGGAAGCCACGAAGAGCTTCTTGCGCGCGGTGGCTTCTATGCGAATCTGTACAATAGCCAGTTTGCAAACTGATAAAAAAATATGTATGGCCTGCGTATTATTCCCATATGTTTGTGGTATAATAGGCGGGATGAAATAAGAGAATAATAAACCTTATGAAAGGGATAAAAGATGAATAATAATAAAACACCTGCAAGTACAGTTATCTTCTACATCATCGGCATCATACTGCTGATCGTTTCCGCGTTCATGCTTGTCACAGCAATCACTTACACGAAAACATATCTGCAGTCTTACGATGCGTCATTTTCCGACATGTGGTCTAACTCGATCCAGTACATCATAACGCAGTTCGTTCCTTACTTCGGTATGGGTATCATCTGTCTGGGACTGGGCAGAGCCATCAAAGGATCTGCAGCTGCAAAGGCAGCAGCGCCTATAGCAGAGACAAATGCAGCAGAGGCACAGCCGAAGGAAGCAGCGGCATCACAGGCAGCGCAGAGCGAAGTCGATGAAAGCAAGGTTGAAGATCTGATCAGAAGAATCGACACCAACAGAGAAGTACTCAGCATCAAGATCGAAGAGAAGGAAAAGAGAGATTCCTACAGAATCAAAGAACTTGAGAAGAAGGTCGAAGACTTCCTGACTGATGTCAAATATATCAACGAACCACTGGAAGAACTGGTTTACAAGCAGGCGGCAGGCGTTGATGAAACAGAAGAAATCCCGGCACCAGCGGAAGCTGCAGCAGAGGTCGCAGAGGTGGGCGCTGTACCGCAGATCTTCAGAATGGCGAGAAATCTGACGATGCCGCAGTGTCCTGCAGTGGAACCCGCAGCAGAAGCAGCAGAAGCTGCTGCAGAAGTTGGCGCTGTACCACAGATCTTCAGGGTAGCCAGAAACTTGACGATGCCGCAGTGTCCGGCAATAGAATCCACAGCAGAAGTTGCTGAAGCTGCCGCTGAAGTTGGCGCAGTACCGCAGATCTTCAGAGTGGCCAGAAACATGACCATGCCGTCAGTATAAAGACAGAACGACCGAAAACATCAGGAGACCCAATGAAACGTTATAAATCATCTCGAATGATCAGAATGGAACATCTCAATCACCATGGAAACCTGTACGCAGGACAGGGAATTGAGTGGATGATCGAGAATTCCTTCATCGTAGTAAATTGTGAGTACGGTGATCCCCAGGGACTGCTGTACAAGAACACTCATAAATTTGATTTTTACAAGTCCGTCAATCCGGGCGACATCGTCTATTACGAAGGACTGATTGTCAGAACCGGAAGAACGAGCATTACGATCAGAGTAGGACTCTACGATGAAAAGACAGGAGCTCTCCACGCGGAGGGATTCACCACATTTGTTTCCGTGGATCCGGAGACAGGCAGTCCTGTCCCTCACGGCATCACCCTCGATGAGCCAGCGGATGAAGAGGAAATCAAATGGAGAGAAGAGGCGGACAGCTTCTTTAGAAAGAAATAGAAACAAAAGGCCGGAATTTCATATTCCGGCTTTTTATGAGGAGCCTGTTATGGTATAATATTCGATTGAGAATAGCCCTCAAAAGAAGGAGAAATGAATGTTCGACAAGCTTGATTTTATAACTGAAAAATACGATGAACTCTCACAGAAAGTTTCAGATCCCGATGTGATAAACAACCAGCCTGTATGGCAGAAGTACATCAAGGAAATGGGCGAGATTGAGCCGATCGTCAAGAAATACAAGGAATACAAAAAAGCGAAAGAGGATCTCGCAGAAGCGAAGGAAATGCTCGAAGACGGCGATGAGGAAATGAGAGAACTCGCCAAGATGGAGATCGGCGATCTCGAAGAGGCAATCACATCTGCGGAAGACGAGCTGAAGATATTGCTTTTGCCGAAGGACCCGAATGATGAGAAGAACGTTATTCTGGAAATCAGAGCCGGCACCGGCGGCGAAGAAGCGGCGCTCTTTGGAGCAGACCTTCTCAGAATGTACACCCGCTACGCCGAGCGCAACCGCTGGAAGACGGAGCTCATGGATATCAGCGAAACCGGAATGGGCGGTGTCAAGGAAGCGGTCATGCTCATAAAGGGCAAGGGCGCTTATTCAAGACTCAAGTTCGAGAGTGGAGCGCACAGAGTGCAGCGCGTTCCGGAGACGGAATCCAGCGGCAGAGTCCATACATCAGCAGCAACGGTGGCTGTGCTTCCTGAAGTCGATGACGTTGAGATCGACTTGGATCCAAATGATGTAAGAGTTGATGTGTATCGCGCATCCGGCAATGGCGGCCAGTGCGTCAATACGACAGACTCCGCAGTCAGACTGACCCATGAGCCGACAGGTCTTGTTGTCACGTGTCAGGATGAGAAATCACAGATCAAGAATAAGGACAAGGCGTTCAAGGTTCTCAAGGCAAGACTCTATGATCTGGAAATGCAGAAACAGCAGGATGAGATTGCAGGACAGAGAAAGAGCCAGGTCGGAACAGGCGACAGAAGTGAGAGAATCAGAACATACAACTTCCCGCAGGGAAGAGTATCCGATCACAGAATCGGACTGACACTTTACAAACTGGAGACATTCCTCGACGGCGATCTCGATGAAATCATAGACGGTCTCATCACGGATGACCAGGCAAGAAAGATGGCGGATTTCTAGGAAACGGCAAATAACTTATGAGTGAAAAGAAAAATACACTGATATTAGAACCCACAAAAGAGAATATAGAGAAGGCAGCGAAGATCATACGCAAAGGCGGGTTGGTCGCGTTTCCGACAGAGACGGTTTATGGCCTCGGCGCGGACGCCATGAATGCAGATGCAGTAGGCAGAATCTACGAAGCCAAGGGTAGACCGAGCGACAATCCGATGATTGTTCATATTTCCAGAGCGAGCGACATTGGACAGCTGACGCCGATGCTTTCACCGCAGATTGTGGAGATCATCGACAACTTCTGGCCGGGGCCTTTGACCATCGTCGTTAAGAAGAAGCCGGACGTTCCAGACAGAACGACAGGCGGGCTGGACACCGTGGCCGTCAGACTGCCGGACAGCGAAGTGGCGAGAGATCTCATCAGCGCATCCTGTTGTCCAATCGCAGCGCCGAGCGCAAATCTTTCCGGAGGACCAAGTCCAACGAGAGCCCAGGATGTCATCGATGATATGAATGGCAGAATAGATGCCATCATCACAGGGGAGGACTGCCGAGTCGGAATAGAATCCACAGTGCTGGATCTTTCCGGTGAAGAGCCTGTCATACTCCGTCCGGGCATCATTACGGCGGAAGCGATTGAAGCGGCGTTGGGAAGAGAAGTCAAATACGACGAATCTCTGAAAGAAGCGGCGAAGCATGTGCAGCTTGATCCATCTCAGGGTGTGACCGAGTCGGATTTCAAACCGAAATCACCGGGCATGAAATACAAGCACTACGCCCCTAAGGCTGAGATGGTTGTCGTGGAAGGAGAGAGAGAACGGGTCAAGGAAGAAATCGCTAGACTCAAAGCACTGAACGAGAAGATCGGAAACAGTGTCGGTGTCATTCTCTTCGAGGAAAAAGCCTTCCTGGAAGCAGCCCATGATTTCTTCGCAAGGCTTAGGGATCTGGACAACGAAGGCGTGGATATGATTCTGGCAGGGGCTCTGAGCGACAGCGACGGTGTTGGCTTCGCGGTCATGAACAGAATGCTCAAGTCAGCTGGATACAATATAGTCAAAGTATAATCAGGATCGGAGGAAGAAATGCTGGTAGCAGTAGCAAGTGATCACGGCGGATACGCCCTGAAGGAAAAGGTAAAGGACTATCTGAGACAGCGCGGCGATAAGATCGTGGATCTCGGGACAACAAGCGAAGAATCAGTAGATTATCCGATCTACGGCAAAGCCTGCGCAGAGGCAGTTGCGTCAGGTAAGGCAGAGCGCGGCATCGTCTGCTGCGGAACCGGAATCGGCATCTCCATCGCAGCGAACAAAGTCAAAGGCATCAGATGCGGACTTTGCACCAGCGTCGAAATGGCGGAGCTCACCAGAAAGCACAATAACGCCAACATGCTGGCAATGGGCGGTAGGACTACAGACCCGGATCTGGCGATGGAAATCGTGAAAGCCTTCATGGATACAGAGTTTGAAGGAGGCAGGCATAAACGCCGCACCGACATGCTCGATGAAATGTAAACAACGCAGGAATTGCGATGTTTGCCGCGGCGCTGCCGCGGTGATATAAATGAGTTTTTTCAAAAGAAGAAAGGCAGGAAAAAATGGGAAAAATCTATGTTTTCGATCATCCGTTAATTCAGCACAAAGTAGCGCTGATCAGACAGAAAGAAACTGGCACGAAGGATTTCAGACAGCTGGTTGAAGAGATCGCTATGCTTATGACATTTGAGTCAACCAGAGATCTGGCACTTGAAGACGTTGAAATCGAGACGCCGATCTGCAAGACTACGGTCAAGATGCTCAAGGGTGAAGACGTGGCAATCGTTCCGATTCTCAGAGCAGGTCTGGGCATGGTAGAAGGCATCCAGAAGATCATCCCGAATGCCAAGGTTGGTCATGTTGGCCTTTACAGAGACCCTGTTACGCATGAGCCGCATGAGTATTACTGCAAGATGCCGGATGACATCGACAAGAGAAAGATCCTCGTTACAGACCCGATGCTGGCGACAGGCGGAAGTGCAGTAGCGGCAATCGATTTCGTCAAGGCAAGAGGCGGCAAGGACATCACATTCATGTGCCTCATCGCTGCGCCGGAAGGAATCGATGTTCTTCAGAAAGCACATCCGGATGTAGACATTTACATCGCAGCTAAGGACGAGTGCCTGAACGAGAATGCGTACATCGTACCTGGTCTCGGCGACGCAGGCGACAGAATCTTCGGAACGAAGTAAATCAATAAGGAAACGAATACCTCAGAGCAGCCCGCGCAGCTCCGCGGGCCTGCTTTGATTCTCATTTTAAACTGCAAATTATAATCAATAATAGACAGGAGACAACACAACATGAATTACAATCTGATTCCGGACAACGTAAGCAAATTCGATAACGTGTACGATGTTCTGAAGGAACGCGGATTCATTGAACAATCCACTGACGAAGAGAAGGTCAGAGAGCTTTTGCAGAACGAAAAGGTTAAGTTCTACATCGGTTTTGACCCGACAGCAGACTGCCTGCACGTAGGTCATTTCATGCAGGTTATCATCATGATGTACATGCAGAAGTTCGGGCATACGCCAGTCGTTCTCATCGGGGGAGGAACCGGTATGGTTGGCGATCCGTCAGGAAGAACCGACATGCGTCAGGTCATGGACATTGAAACGATCGAGCACAACTGCGAACAGTTCAAGAAACTCTTTGATCAGTTCCTGGAGTTCGATGAAGAATGGAAGTACGAAGGAAACGAAGGCGTATATACGCCAGGTCACGAGAACAAGACGCCGGAACCGGGAAAGGCCATTGCTGTTAATAACGCCCGTTGGCTCAGACCGCTGAACTACATCGACTTCCTGCGTGAAATCGGATCCCTGTTCAACATTAATACTATGCTGAGAGCTGAATGCTTCAAGCAGAGAATGGACCGTGAAGGCGGACTGACCATGTTCGAACTCAACTACATGCTCATGCAGAGCTATGACTTCATGGTCATGGCCAGAGACTTTGACGTGAAGATCCAGTTCGGCGGGAACGACCAGTGGTCAAATATCATCGGCGGTGTTGACCTCACGAGAAAGAAAGTCGGTAAAGAAGTATACGGAATGACATTCTCCCTTCTGACCAACAGCGAAGGCAAGAAGATGGGCAAGACCCAGAAGGGCGCCCTCTGGCTTTCACCGGAGAAGACGTCCCCATATGAATTTTATCAGTACTGGAGAAACGTCGGCGACGCGGATGTCGAGAAGTGCCTGAGAATGCTCACCTTCCTTCCGATGGATGAAGTCAGGAGACTGGCTTCCCTGAAGGATCAGGAGATCAATAAAGCGAAGGAAATTCTTGCCTTTGAAGTGACGAAGCTCGTCCACGGTGAAGAGGAAGCTGCAAAGGCTCAGGAAGCAGCCCGCGCAGCATTCGGAGGAGCAGGCGCCGGTATGGCGAACCTGCCGGTTGTTGAAATTGAAGCAGATGCGCTTCAGTCAACGGACAAAGAAGGCAACCAGCTGGGCGGACTTGGCGTAGCGGCGTTCCTCACGAAACTCGGACTGACGGGAAGCAATAGAGACGCTATGGATGTCATTAGACAGGGCGGA
Source organism: uncultured Eubacteriales bacterium (assembly GCA_902763505.1). Taxonomy (GTDB): domain Bacteria; phylum Bacillota; class Clostridia; order Peptostreptococcales; family Anaerovoracaceae; genus Lentihominibacter. The sequence goes on from CACWSO010000012.1 coordinate 29,703, forward strand.
CTGAAGATTGACGGCGAGAAAGTCACAGATCCAAAGACTCTGATCAAAGCAGATTCCTTCAAGGAAGACGGAATGCTCGTCGAAAAGGGCAAGAAGAAGAAAGTTATCGCGAAACTGAAATAACACTTTTAAGCGCGAAGAAGCACGTTATGATTAACGAAACATACACCTCATCTGAAGAAAAGGCGGCACAGCTGTACGACAAATTCTGCAGCCGTGCCTCCAAAGATGATGAATTCAGCGACTGGGCAGGATACAGAGCCGAGTTGACAAGATTCGTCATAAACCACACCCGCTCCGGCGGGTCTCTTCTCATTCTGGGAGCAGGCAAATGCAACGATCTGGATCTGAAGGCACTTGCGGACCATTGCGGAAGCATTACTCTGTCGGATTATAGACCGGAAACGGCGGAAGAGGCGTTCTCCCGATATGGGCTGACCGCATCATCTGAACCAGCGCAGCTGACGTTTCTGGAGGCCGATTATGTGGGGATCCCTGATACAGCGTACCTAAAATATACGGAGCTCTTGCTTGACATCATGAAGAAACTGCGCGATGAACAGGGGAACAGCCTGGAGAAAATCGCAGGGCAGGAATTGCAAGGGCTGCAGACGTGTCTGGAGCAGATTTACAAAGACAACGAAGCCTATGAGATCGATTTGGGAAAAGCGGCTTTTGACTACGCCGTAGCAGCAGGAGTGCACAGCCAGCTGAACAATTCCTTCCGAGGCCTGTTCCAATATGTTCGGAAAGACGTCGAGGATCAAGGCGGAGAAGTCAAATTTGCAGAAGATCTGAATGCTGCGATCTTCGCCGTCACGAGAAAACACACAAAAAAAATAGTGCTTCGTTTCAACGAAGCAGTGTTCGCCGCTGCCAGAGAAGGTCTCGTCTACGGCTATGAAAAGAACATCATCTATACACCGAAGGGAGCAGACCATCCGACGATCGGAACGGTGGATGGCGCCCGACAGGCGGGAGAAGTCATCAAAGAGCTCCCGGCAGAGGATCGGATGAGCTGTTTGTGGCCTCTTTCCCGCAGGCGCGGCATTAAGTTCGAAATGGAAGTCCGTTATCTTTCAGCAACGAACCTATCTAGATAAATATTTCCCCTTCCGCCAGAATTGCAGCGCTGCCGCCGATTTTGATTGCGGAACCGTCAATCATGGAACGAATTTCCGATGGCCGGCCCATAGCCTCGCCCTGGATAAACAGGCATTCAGCCTTGCTGCTAATCAGTTCATTCCGCTGCAGATAGAAGGTGAGGGATCCGTTTGCCGTTCCTGTTGCGGCTTCTTCGTCAATATCACAGACGGGAGCGAAATCTCTGCAGTAAGCGTCGACATCATCACGTCCGCCGGCGGAACTTCCGCCGCGGTGCTTGCCGCCATCCAACGTGAACGCGTGGATGCTGAGAACATCACGATCTCTTGTAAACTCTGTCAATGCAGCAAAATCAGGGGACATCTTTGCAAGCTCAGCTCTTGAAGCAACCGGAAGCATGATGTCCGGTAGTCCGGTCGAAACGATTTCCGGTTTCAATCCGCTGCCATCACCACCATTTGCACGGCATTGTTCCGCTAAAACGGGAATGTTATCCTCATAATCAATCCCAAGAATCTCATACAGCTCACGTAACGTGGCAGCATCATCGATCATCCCCAGGTATTCAGGGGCAGCCATATCCATCAGAATAGAATCTTTTCCAACGACGATATCCAGATCACCGGCCATTGTCTTATTCAGTACGGTTGTTCTGGCTTTGACCAGTCCTGCCTGACGCAGACAGTGGAAACTGGCAATGGTCGCATGTCCGCAGAGATCCACCTCGGCAGCAGGCGTAAAGTAACGCACGTGAAAGGCGTCATAGGCGCCGTTCGCATCTGCTTCAGATAGAGGTTTGATGAACGCGGTCTCTGAATACCTGAGTTCAGCTGCGGTCTTCCGCATGGTTTCGTCATCCGGGAATGCAGCGCCTTTATCGAAAATCACAACCCCGGCGGGATTTCCGCCGAACACTTCTTTTGTAAACGCATCTGCGATATAGAATTTCATTTCTGATACCTCCGAATATATATTCATCAGTATTATACCTCAGGATGGGAAAATGAAAACCCCCTGCTCATAAGAGCAGAGGGTTTTCGTTAGTTATTACACCGATTTGTCTAATTTCCGATTACAGAAGGTTATAAGCCTTACCTACTTCTGCCAGTGCTTCGTCCAGTGCTGCCAGAACCTTATCGATTGTTTCGTCAGCCTGTACGAGAGGTGGCTCGATTCTTACTGTCTGAGCGTTAACCAGAGTACCTGCTGTCATTACCTTTCTAGCGAACAGAGCCTTCGTTACTTCGTGGCCGATTTCGTCAGTAGGGAATTCCATACAGATCAGCATTCCTGCTCCTCTGGAAGTGGTCAGAACCTTTGGATACTTCTCATGCAGCTTCTGCAGACCAGCCAGATACTTCTCGCCCTTTGCCTTTGACAGTGCAGGGAGATCGTTCTCCAGCATGTATCTGATTGTTGAAATAAATGCTGCGCAAGCGAGTGGGTTACCACCGAAAGTAGGTGATCCGAGGATCCATGGATTCTCGAACATCTTACCTTCACAGCCAGTACCAACACCTGACTTCTCATAAGTCCAAGGTCTTGCGATGATACCAGTGATAGGTACCAGACCACCGGATGAAGCCTTACCATAAGTCATGATGTCTGGAGTAACTCCTTCGTAGTCGCATCTCCACATTGTGCCTGTACGTCCAAGTCCTACCTGGATTTCGTCGAAGATCAGAGCTACGCCGTGATCGTCAGCGATCTCTCTCAGAGCCTTGAGGTAGCCATCAGGTGGGATCATTACGCCAGCTTCGCCCTGGATAGGTTCTACGATGATACCAGCAACCTTTTCGCCAACAGCTTCCAGGTTTTCGATAGCAACTCTTGCTGCATCAGCATCACCAAACTTAACGTGCTGAACTTGCTGTACCATAGGGATATAGTCTTCTCTGTAAGCGCCCTTGCCGCCCATTGAGATAGCGCCCATGGACTTGCCGTGGAATGCACCTACAGTTGAGATGTACCATCTGCCGCCTGTTGCCAGTCTAGCCAGCTTCAGAGCCATTTCTACAGCTTCAGCTCCGCCGTTTGTGAAGAAGCAGTACTGCAGGTCGCCCGGAGTGATCAGTCCCAGCAGGTGAGCCAGATAACCTCTGAGTGGGTCAACCAGTTCCTGTGAATGCAGGGAGTATCTGTCGAGCTGTGCCATTACAGTCTTCTTGATTTCAGGGTTGCCGTGTCCGCAAGCGAAGATACCGAATCCGCCGAGGCAGTCGATAAATTCAGTTCCGTGCAGATCTCTGAATACGTCGCCTTCGTCTTCCCATTCGATGAATGCAGCATCTGTTGATACAGACTTTCTGTACTCGAGCCAGCCTGGGTTAACGTTCTCATTGAAGTTTGCGATTGATTCCTTCATGATTGCGACTTTTTCGTCTTCAGTCAATGATTCTGCTTCAATCAGACCAACAACTCTCTTAGCTTCTTCTAAAGCTTTTGCCATGTTTCTTTCAGTCATGTTATGACCTCCTTAAATTTTGGAATACTTTTGTTTACTGTCCGGAAATGACAGTTTCGGTATAACTATGTAGTGCATATCTCACACTTTAGTATGCCAGTATGCTACTGTAAATATTATAGACCTATCGCACATCAATTGAAACAACAAGTTTGCAGTATGTTGTTGAAATTGAGGAATTATATTGCCAATTTCAAAATATTTATACATTAGCCGACCAAACAACTGTCAGCGCCTGATAACACCGTCTTGTTTTGACAACGATACCAATAAAGGATAGAATGAGTGCAGTGCAAAATTCATGAAAACAGGAGATAGAACAATGTATCCAAAACTGATTGTTAACTTAAAGAAACTCAGAGAAAACATCGACGCTTGCGCGAAGATCACGAAGGAAGATGGCGGCTGTTCTCTCATGCTCGTCACGAAAGGTGTGTGTGCGGATGAGAGAGTCTGCGATATGATTATGGATCATCCGCAGGTAGACTATATGGCGGATTCCAGAGTTCTGAATCTGGCAAAATACCATGACAAAGCCAATGAGAAGGGCAAGCAGACAGTGTTGCTCAGACTGCCGATGCTGGGTGAAATAGAGGATGTTGTCAGATATGCAGATGTCAGCTTCAACTCAGAAATGAGCACGCTGAGCGCGCTGAATGAAGAAGCCGGACGCCAGGGCAAAACCCATAAAGTCGTTCTCATGATCGATCTGGGCGATCTGCGCGAGGGAATGTTCTTCAAGAATGAAGACGAAATCTTCAGAACAGTGGATGCAGTGGAAGGAATGGAACACCTGGAGCTGCACGGAATCGGCGTAAACCTGACTTGCTACGGTGCGATCATTCCGAAAAACGACAACCTGTCCGTGCTTGCTGATTTTGCAGAAAGAATCGAAGCAAGACTCGGAAGAAAACTCGACATGGTATCAGGCGGCAACTCAAGCTCCATCTATCTGATTTGGAAGGGACAGATGCCGGAGAAGATTAGCAACCTGAGACTGGGCGAAAGCTTCCTCCTTGGAAACGACACCGCTTATGGAGAAACGGTTCCGGGAGCCGTTCACGATACGCTCATCGTAGAGGCGCAGATCATAGAACTGAAAGAGAAGCCTTCCCTGCCGATTGGTGAAGTGGGCAAGGATGCCTTTGGAAATGTGCCTGTATATGAGGATCGCGGCATCATAAAGAGAGCGATTCTCGGCATCGGCAAGCAGGATACAGAAGTTGACGGCATGATTCCTGTTAAGCAGGACGCTGACGGCAACTGGATCGATGATGAGTCCATCGAAATCCTGGGAGGTTCTTCCGACCATACTCTGATGGACATGACAAAGGCAGACAGAGAGTATAAGGTAGGAGACACCGTAACATTCAGACTTGAGTACGGCGCTATGCTGAAGGTCGCAACAAGTCCTTACGTTGAGAAAGAATATAGATAAGAGGAAATGAGCTACAGAGTCAGGACCAATTTATTCGAGGGGCCATTTGACTTGCTGGTCTATCTGATAGAGCATGCAAGGATGAGCATCTACGATATCAGGATATCGGAAATCACGGCCCAGTATATTAAATATGTTGAGCAAATGCGGGAGGCAGATGTCAATCTGGCGTCCGAGTTTATGGTGCTCGCAGCACAGCTTCTCGAAATAAAGTCCAAGATGCTTTTGCCTCGCACTGTAATCGATGAAGAGGGAGAGACGGTCTACGAAGATCCCCGCACAGAACTGGTGGCCAAGCTTGCCGAGTATAAGAAATACAAAGCGGCCTCCGAAATGCTGGAAGAACGCCGCGAGATCGCAGCTGCTTCATTGGAGAAACCACAGGAGGATCTGGCGGAGTTTACGGGAGAACCGGACGAGTATCTGATCCTCGATGCGGACAAGTTCAAACTGGCCTTTGAAGATTTCCTCCAGCGAAAGAAGAGGCTCGATGAAATCAGAGCCCATCACATCAGAACGGAGAAACAGAGAATCACAACAGAAGCGAGGATCGCAGGAATCCGAAACTTCTTCAGCGAACTTCCGGAAGGGCAGCGGGCAAACTTCAATGAGCTTGTACAGAACAAAGAGAGCAAGTATGACATCTCCGTCACATTCTCATCGGTTCTGGAAATGATGAAAGAAAGACAACTCGACGCAGAACAGAAAAAGCTGTTCGGAGATATCGAGGTTTATGCGACAGAGCATCTGATGGATGATCCGGCGCCTGCCGAAGCAGAAGAACCGGCGCTTGCCGATGCAGAAGAGCCGGCCCAAGAACAAGAGGTAGCAAAGAATGGCGAATAAAACAATCAAATCAGCAATTGAATCAATGATGTTCGTATGGGGAGAGCCCCTGCACATCAAGGATATTGCAGACATCTTCAATGTCGATAGGAAAGAAATATACGAGGCATGCAAGGAGCTTCAGGAAGAGTACGAGCAGGAAGGGCGCGGCATCGTGATCCGTGAAGTCAACAAGAGCTTCCAGTTCGTGACCAGAAAGGAAAACCTGGGGTACATCGAGAGGCTCTGCACACCGGTCAGACGCAGAAGACTGTCCCAGTCCGCCCTTGAAACATTGGCCATCGTAGCCTACAAGCAGCCTGTGACGAAGGGTGAAATCGAAGCCATCCGAGGCATCCGCTGCGACAGAGTTCTGGAAGGTCTCGCAGCTAAAGGACTTGTGGCGGTAACTGGTCGCGCTGAGACAGTCGGCAGACCGAATTACTACGGCACGACCAATGAGTTCCTCAAACAGTTCGAGTTCGAGTCGCTGAAGGATCTTCCGAAGATCGAAGATCTGGAAGGAGCAATCTTCGAAGCAGAAGAGCCGCCGGTATTTTCGGGCGTCGTCGGGCAGATGTCGCTGGAGGAATTCGCAGTTGAGAAAGCGGACGAGGCGGTTGGTGAAACGCCGGACGAAGCAACCAACGAGACAGCGGACGAAGCAGCATACGAGACAGCCGGCGAAGACAGCGAATAGGAGCTTCCGGCGCGCGGCAAAAATGCGCACCCAAATCGTCAGATAAATTTGCACACAAACGAATATATGAAGTATAATGATACTGCACCAATTTACTTCAGTAAATTGTCGTAATCATTATGCTTCTTTTTTATTATCTGGAAGGAGGGTTTGATATGTCGTTAAAAGAACAAAACGAGATTATATCGAAAGAGATAGCGACATTCAACGCTAGGAAGTCCCTGCTTGCGGCTGCGATCATCATCGTCGCCACATTCATACTTAAAATCTTCCTGCCTGATGATCCCGCCCAGTTCGGCGTACTTTGTACGATACCGGCGCTGCTGATGATCCTCTACATATTCATCACGAAGAGAATCATCGAAGCGCTGACCATCGGTGCGGTAGTAGGATTCATCATGGTTGGGGAGAGTGGATCGAACACTTTGCAGGCATTCAGTGATTCCCTGCTTGCAACAATGATGTCAGAAGACATCGCCTGGCTGATCATCGTCTGCGGACTGATGGGCGGCATCATCTCCCTGATTGAACGATCAGGCGGTGCCTATGCTTTCGGACAGTGGGCGGCAAAAAGAGCACGCAGTGAGAAACCTGCACTCATCTGGACATGGATCCTGGGCTGCATCATCTTCATCGATGACTATCTCAACTCCATGACAGTCGGTTCCTGCATGGCTCCGCTGACGGATAAGCATAAGACACCGAGAGAAATGCTCGCCTATGTTTGCGACTCGACAGCAGCTCCGCTGTGCGTGCTGATTCCGATTACCACGTGGTCAGTATTCTGCGGAAGAATCCTTGTTAAGAACGGCTGGCAGGTAGGTGACGCCAGTGAAATCGAGATGTTCGTCAAGACCATCCCGTACAACTTCTATGCATGGATCGCAGCGCTGATCGTTCCACTGGTTGTCATAGGTGTCGTACCTAAGATCTTCGGCATGAAAAAAGCTTATCAGAGAGTTGCCGACGGCGGCCCGCTGGCTCCTCCGGGATCCGAAAAGATTTCCATTCTGGCCAGTGACCACGGAGATGAGATGAACATTCCGGAGAAACCGCATATGTTCAACTTCTTCATTCCGATCATCTGCCTCGTAGGATTCACCATTCTCTTCGATACAGACATGGAGATGGGCGTACTTGCGACTCTGGTCGTCATGTTCATTATGTACATGGCGCAGAACATCATGTCGGCAGCAGAATTCTGGGATATCATCATCAAGGGTATCCAGAATATGATCCTGCCGCTCATGCTGATGGTCATGGCATTCGTATTTGCGGATATGAATGAGCAAATCGGATTCACCAAATGGTGTATCGAGTCAGCGACAAATGTTATGACTCCGGCAACAGCACCGATGATCATCTTCCTGGTACTCGCCTGCACAGAGTTTATTACAGGCACCAACTGGGGAATGTACATCATCGCACTGCCGATCATCATTCCTCTGGCAATGAACATTGGCGTAGATATGCCGCTGGCAGTCGGAGCTTGTATCTCCGCCGGCGTATTCGGATCACACATCTGCTTCTACTCAGATGCAACGGTACTGACTTCTGCAGCCTGCGGATGCGACAACTTCAGACACGCATTCACCCAGATGCCTTACGGTATCATCGCAGCGATTATTTCCTTCATCTTCTATGCCGTATTCGGATTCATCATGGCATAAGACAACAGGACGGCAATGATGCAAAAGCAATAAAAAGGGCGCCGCTTCGCGGCGCCTTTGTTGTGCATTATTCTTTGCAATCATCCTATCGCGGGGTCCAACTTCTGAGCAGTTCGATTTCTCTCTTATATCCTTCGAATTCATTCGGCGTCTCGAGGATGCATGGTTTGCCAACCAGTTTCGGATGGCTGATGAAGCGGCCGATGGTATCCAGCCCCAGTTCGCCGTCTCCGATACAGGCGTGGCGGTCCTTGTGGGATCCCATGGGATTCTTGCTGTCGTTGATGTGCAGCGCTTTGAGGTAATCCAGCCCGACGATTCGGTCGAACTCATCCAGAACACCATCTAAATCATGGATGATATCGTATCCGGCGTCGCTGATATGGCAGGAATCCATACAGACGCCGATCTTTTCTTTCAGCTTGACGCCATCGATAATGGCGGCAAGCTCCTCAAATCTTCCGCCCACTTCGGAGCCTTTTCCTGACATGGTTTCGAGCAGAACGGTCGTTGATTGCTCTGGCGTCATGATGTCGTTGAGCAAAGCCGTGATCATTTCAATGCCCGCGTCAACACCCTGACCGACGTGACTGCCCGGATGGAAGTTGTAGTAATGACCCGGCAGGAATTCCATCCGCTGCATGTCATCTTCCATACAGATCTTTGCGAATTCCCGGACGTTCTGTTTATCGCTGCACGGGTTCAACGTGTACGGCGCATGCGCGACCAGTTTGCCGAAGTTGTTCTCTTCCAGAAGCGACCGCAGAGCAGCCGCGTCATCGGGATCGATTGCCTTTGCCTTGCCGCCTCTGGGATTGCGCGTAAAGAAAGCGAAGGTGTTCGCGCCGGCTTCGATCGCCTCGCGTCCCATCGCTTCAAAACCGTTTACTGATGATAAATGATAACCTAGGTAAAGCATTACCGCGCTCCATTTCTGGCCATCGTTACAGCTTTTGCCAGCTGGTCGGCGCAGGAGGTCTGCTTGAAGCCACAGGTGTTGCCGGTGAAGGCGTCGGCAATAGCGTCGACGGTCCAGCCGTCCACGATTTTGGAGATGGCTTTGAGATTGCCGTTGCAGCCACCGGTAAAGACGATGTTTGATACTATATCGCCGTCGAGATCAAATTCTATTTTGATAGGGCAGACGCCCTTTGGAAAGTATGTGTGTTTCATGTATGAGGATCCTTTCTAATGCGCCGCATGGCGCCGCTTCTTAAATGTTGTTATGATTCCGCATTTAGCGGGATTTTTCATTTATAATAATAAATGCAAGCTATTATAACATAAGAACAGAGGAAAGGAAAAAGCAGCCATGAAAGAAAACAAGGGAACAAAGAGAAACCTGAAATTCATATTCGCGGCAGCATTCATTATGATTCTTGCGATGGGCACCATTGCCCTGACCGGATGTGGAGGCAGCGGAAGCACAGATCAGGCAGCGGAACCAGAGGTAATCATCAATCCGCTCACGGGTATTGAGGTTGAGTCAGAAGATGCACTCCCGGCAAGACCGGTACAGGTATCCATTCCAAACGATACTTATGGAGCAGTACCGCAGTCGAACATCTCCTATGCAGATATAATCTATGAATTCCCTGTAGAAGGTGAACTCACAAGACTGCAGGCCATATTCTATTCCGAATTCCCGGACAAGGTCGGCCCGCTGAGAAGTGTAAGATATTACTTCGTCGATACAGCGACAGAGTATAAGGCGTTCCACGTTGGATACGGATGGGGCAAACACGCCAGAAGCTACATGAAGAGCAACAACGTTCCGCACATCAACGGAATGCAGGATACAGATCTGTTCTATCGTGTCAGCGACAAAGCGGCACCAAACAATGCATATATTGATTGGTCAAGCATCGAGAACGCAGAGCAGGAACAGGGTGCATTAGATGAGAAGCAGAAGATCAAGCCTTGGAAGTTCCGTGACGATGCATGGAAGGAAGAGATGAAGCAGGCAAAAGCTGACGCTCAGGCCGTCATAGACGAGAAGGGCGACAGCACAGCTGAAGAAGATGTTGCTGCAGTAGAAGAAGCAGAAGCAATTCTTGCAGAGCCTGAAACGGCAAATTCACTCAGCGTCAAGGCGCTTGGCTGCAACAGCAAATGCGAATATGACGCAGAGTCAGGTAAGTACCTGAGATACTGGTATGGCGAACCGTTCATCGATAAAGAAACTGGTGAACAGCTTCAGTTCGATAACATTCTCGTTCAGAAAGTGCACAGCGACATCATGACTGATGATGTGACAGGCGCATCCGACCCGAAGGGCAGACTGACTATCGATATGTTTGCCGGCGGAGAAGCATACCTCTTCACACAGGGCGAAGTTGTCAAGGGAACATGGTCCAGAGACGGCGTGAACAGCAGAACTGTTTTCAAGGATGAAAACGGCAAGCAGTTCAGATTCACTCCTGGTAAGACTTGGGTATATGTCCTCGATCAGGACAAAGAATTCTCATATGAATAAAAATAAGAGATAGATCACCTCAAAAGAATAAACCTACGATAAAGGGACTGCCCGCAAGAGCAGTCCCTTTTCATGTCTTATTTATTAGTTAGTATGCTAAACGAAGTGGGGTTTTACTGGTTAACCAGATCCTGCAGAACCGTATTGATTACCGCGCCGCCTACTTCGGAACCATAGCCGCTGTTCTCTACGACAACGACGAAGGCATATGGGTTGTTTTCATCATTCAGGAACCCTGTGAACCAGGCGTTCGGTCTGTCCTGTCCTTCTACTTCTGCCGTTCCGGACTTCGCGCAAAGCTCCAGACCAGGAAACGCGCTGTTGCCGCCGTAATGGTTCTCGACATTGTTGCGCATCATGCTGGTCAGTGCCTCTGCTGTCTCCTCATCGATCATGTCATCCGTCTTCAGTGCAGTTGTTGCTGCGTCGATCTTTTCTGAGACAATGTTGGAAGGCTTGATGATGGACGGCATAACCGCAGTGCCGCCATTTGCAATGGCACCCATGTAAACCATCATGCCGCATGGATTGACCATATCATGCCACTGACCGATACCAGTCCAGGCGAGGTTTACACCGCCGTCAGGGAAATCGAAGGTTCCCGCTTTCGTTTCGATGCCGTCGATATCGTAGCTTCTGTCAAGACCGGCTTTTTTAACATACTTCTTCAATGTTCTGCTTCCGACTTTTTCGGAGAGTCTTGCAAAATAACAGTTGCAGGATACTTCAAGGGCTTTTTTCAACGAGACCGTTCCGTGAACAGACAGATCGGTTACTTCATCTCCATGTCCATAATCTATGCTGCCCTCACAATTGACTTCGTAGCTGTAGGCGTCATCCTGAGTTTCAATCGATGCGGCAGCCGTCACCAGCTTAAAGGTTGAACCAGGGGCAAAGGCTGCGGATATGAAGCGGTTGATGTATGCGCCTTCCGGAATCGTTGATGGTGGATCTTCCGGATCATAGGTTGGGGAACTGACCATGCAGACGATCTCTCCGGTTTTATAATTATAGACGCCTACGGTGCCTTTGCGGCCGGAAAGTGCGCGGTAAGCCGTTGCGCAGATATCCCCATCCAGGGTGAGGGAAACATCTTCGCCGTCGTTATTGAGGCTATAAATTCCATTGATGAAATCAAAGCCAATCATCCGCTCGAGGAATACTCTGTTGGCGCCGGTTGAGATGTTGTTGTCTCTGTCTCCGGTAATATGCATGCACGCCGCACGGACATCGGCGTCATCATTATAGATCATTCCGTCCGCGGTGTTCCGCATGAGCAACTCGCCATCTGTATCGTACAGGGCGCCTTTGGCCAGGTCTCCGTCGGCGTAGACGTCGCGGTTTCCTTCGTAGACTGCCCATGCACCGCCTTCATTCCAGTCTTCGTAGATGAAGAAGCACACGCCGCCCAGAAGAATGAGTCCGAACAGGAGGCACAGAAGAGCGCGTTTTTCAATTTTTTTCATCGCTTGCCTCCTTTCTTCCCATCGTTAAAGATGCCGTCGTTTCCGAATATATCATCAAGAGTCAGAGGACCGTCTTCCTCTGCTTTTGCATTTTTCTTAGGCGCCGGCGGATCGAATTTGCCGAAGAAGTCTTCGTCGCTTACTTCTGTATATCTTACCGCCTTAGGGTGCTGCGGTTCTTCGCGGCGCACGCCAGGTGTTGCCGGTGTCCGTGAAGGCTGTGCCGGAGCAGATGTTGACGATGGTTTTGCCGGTGTTGATTTTGCTGCCGGGGCAGGTGCGGCCTCTGACTTTTTGCGTCTGAACAGCGTCCGCTCCGGTTCAGGCTGCGGTTTTGGTTTAGCAGACTCCGCTATCGGTTTGGAACGCACTGGTTCAGAAGCCCGCGGTTCTTGCTTCCGTGCTTTCTTCGGCGGTTTCTTATATTCTTCACCTAGGAGAGCATAGAGGTCTTCCGGGTCGTAGATGTCCACGGCAGATACGGATTCGACAGATTTGAGTCCCTTGTCCGGATCCTTCTCGTGGACGCGTACTGCGAGGCTTGCGTTCTGACGTGTGTCTGCCGCCTTCAGGAACGCCAGCATACCCCATGAAACAATCATGCTAGTACCGCCGGATGAAACGAACGGGAAGGTAACGCCGGTCAGCGGAAGCAGGTCTACAGATCCGAACACATTCAGTATTGTCTGGAACATGAACATGGATGTAGCAGCGCATGCCGCGATGCTGTAGTAAGTGGAACGGCCTGCGATGATGGACCTGTATGCAAAGACACCAAGGGTGATGATGCAGAGCACTGCAAGGACAGCGATGACGAGGCCCCACTCTTCCGCAAGCATTCCGAATACCAGATCAGTGCTTGCAGCAGCAACATCGCTCAGATTTCCTTCGCCCGCGCCAAGGCCAGGGATTCCTCCGCTGGCGATGGAGGTCATAGTCTGAACCTGCTGGAAGCCGGCGTCAGTCGGATCATCCCATACATGTCGCCATACAGAGAATCTGTCAGCGATATACGGTTTGAATCTGAGCACCATCAGTCCCATCAGTCCGGCACCGCCGAGTACGAGGAACATTTTGGTGAAGTCGCCGCTTCGCAGGAAAGAGATGACAAGATATGTTGCGAAGAATATCATAGCTGTGCCGAAGTCACCCATGATAGCAAGGCACCCCAGGCAGAATACGCTGAAACCAAGGAATATGGCAAGATTCTTCCGCTGTTGCAGTTCATTCAGAGAAGCTGCGCCAATAAATATGAATGCAATCTTTATGAGTTCAGAAGGCTGGAATGTAAATCCGCCCAGACTGATCCAGTTCTGGGATCCATATGCGACCGTACCAATTGCCAGATTGAGGATGAGCAAAAGCACGCTCGCACCCAGGAACACCGGGATGAGTTTCTTCGCTTTATTCAGGTCACGAAGGAACCAGCACATTGCGAAGAAGAGCATGACGCCGAGGAGAACGCAGAAGGCCTGCTTTAGTACAGCATATGGATATGCCGATGCTGTCAGCGAGAGGCTCAATGTCGACAGGAAGAAGGCAATCAGCTCTACTTCGAAGCCGGTTCTTCTGAGCATGCGGAGGGCGATGACATACGCCCACATCGTGGCACACAGGATGATAAAGGCAGCGGTGAGCTGGCCCGGATAATCATCTCCGAGAGCAACATGGAACTGAATTACGGTGAGAAGCTGGAAGATGGTGATTGCCAGCATGGAGAGCCAAGGGGAAGTCCGCTTTGTATGGCGTTTTCTCTTCTCGATGTTTTCAATACGTTCCCGTGCGCTCAGAGGGTAGAGTTGGAAGTCTCCGCCGCCGACCGTAAGGGTATCGCCCGCGCGGAGGATAGCCGGTTCCGTGACTCTTCTCCCATTGATAAAGGAACCGTTTTTCGAATTGAGATCTCTGTATTCCCATACGCCTTCCGAGTCGCGCACAAGGGTTCCGTGACTCCTTGATACGCCGCTCAGATTCAGGATGATATCACATCCGCGAGCGCGGCCCATGAGGTTTTCCCAGTGGGTGAGGGGAACAGTGCTGGAATCAGGGCACTTCAAATATGCCCAGATCTCAGAAGGATTGCGCATTCTGAGCAGGGCAAAAATCTGATGCAGCAGTATGAGAATCGCAAGTCCCATACAAACCCATCTGACGCCTGTCGTAAAGTAAAGGGTCACATATTCCATTATTCCGTCGTATCCGTTATCCATGATTGATTCCTACACTATGTCGCGGATGATTTGTGTTGCTTTTGTATATTATATTGTCGGTTTGTATCGTTTATATGTGCTGCAGAGCGATTGCGACGATTGGAATCGTTATGAGAGAAAGAATCGTGGTCAGCATAACGCCCTTCGTAGCGAATTCAACATCTGCGTGATATCTTTCACTGAGTATGACGGAGAGCATTGCGCAAGGCATTGCCGCCTCCATAATGATGACTGTTCCGAATAAGGTGCCGCCGCCGATGATCAGCTTGACCAAAAGGAGAGCCACAGCTGGAGCGACCAGCAGTTTCAGCAGGCACACCAGATAGGATGGTTTGCTGCGGAACATGTCCTTGAAACTGATGCGGGCCAGATGCGCCCCGACGACCATCATAGCGAGCGGACTTGTTGCGCTGCCGATGGCATCGACCGGTCCTCCGATGATTGGCGGAAGGGTAATGCGGCAGACATAGAACAAAAGTCCGATCAGTACGCCGATAAAGCACGGGTTGATCAGGCCGCTGATGGTTTCCTTGAAGCCCATCTTCTCCTCGCCTTTGGCAGCCTGTCTGATCAGCGTGACGCCGATGGTGAACATCAGAACGTCAAAGGAGGAGTCGCAGATTGCGCCGTAGAAGACGCCCTCCTTGCCGAAGAGCCCGTCAAGTACCGGCAATCCCAAAAACCCAGTGTTTCCGAAGACCATCATGAAGGCCATGATGCCGCTTTGGGATACCGGGAGTTTGATGACAGAAGTGAGAATCTTGGAAATAATCATAGCAATGATGACGACGCCGATGAAAATCAGCACAACATAACCGCAGTTCTGCAGCTTTTCCATGGAGAATTCCATCTGCATCGCGGCTATGACAAGGCAAGGATATGTCACGTTTGTGATGATATTCGATACCCCTTGTGTGTGGTTCGTATTGATGATGCCGAGCTTCATGATGATGTAGCCCGGAAGAATCATGATGAATACTTTAGCCAGCGCCAGAATGACATCCGGCGCGCCCATACTTACCATAAAGAGATTCCCCTTTCAGTGCAAAAACTCACTGTAATTATAACTGTTTTCGCTGTAATTAACAAGGACACAGAACGGGGTTTGTGTTAGAATCAAGGCATGGAAAACAGCAAAGGCAAGACGAAAGATTTCAATCAACCGACACTAAAAGTATTCCTGGAATATTTCAAACCCCACATGGGGCTTTTTGTGCTGGACCTGACCTGCGCGCTGATTGCGTCCGCGGTGGATCTGATTTTCCCGCTGGTTGCAAGGCACGCCATGTATCACATGCTGCCGGATAAAGCCTTTGCAGCGTTCTTCCATGTGATGGTGATTGTGGGTATCGCGTTCCTGCTGAAAGCGATCATGCATTACATCATCACTTACTGGGGACACATGTTCGGCGTGCGTGTCGAGGCGGATCTTCGTGACGATTTGTTCTCGCACATGCAAAGTCTGGACTTCAACTTTTTCAACAAGAACAAGACCGGGCAGCTGCTGTCCAGAATGACGGGCGACCTCTTTGAAATCACAGAGATGTCCCACCATGGACCGGAGGATCTGTTCATCGCCAGCGTCACGATCATCGGTGCAGTGATCATCATGTTCACGATCCAGTGGAAACTCGCCCTCGTCATATTGATTTTGCTTCCGATTGCTCTGATCGTCGTGATGCTTAATCGCCGCAGGATGATTAGAACCTCCAGAAAGGTCAAGGAGAAGCTAGCGGAGATCAACGGCGAGGTGGAATCGGGCCTTTCGGGAGTTCGCACGAGTAAGGCTTTCGCCAATGAAGCTGAAGACTACGCGAAATTCGCAGCTGCAAATGACGAATTCAGAACGGCGAAGTGCGAGAACTACAAGGCATTTGGATTATTCGCGTCATCACTGGAGTTCTTCATGAGCATCATGCCTGTTGTCATCATGGCCGTGGGCGGATGGATCATCATGCGCAGCGAGATGAACTACGCGGACCTGATTACCTTCTACCTTTACATCTCGACGTTCATCACGCCGATCAGAAAGCTGGCTGGCTTCATGGAAACATTCATGAACGGCTGGGCCGGTCTGACGAGGTTTGTGGAAATCATGCGACTCAGTCCAGAGGAAGATGTGGCGCCGGGAGAGGGAAAGCCGATCACAGCATATGATATCGACATCGAGGACATCTGGTTCGCCTATGATGAGAAGAATATGGACGTCATCAACGGCGTCAGCCTCCATGTCAAAGAAGGGGAAACGGTTGCTATCGTCGGTCCATCCGGAGGCGGCAAGACGACCCTTTGCCAGCTGATACCGAGGTTTTATGATGTGGATAAAGGCGTCATCAGAATCGGCGGCACAGACATCCGCGAGATCGAGAAGAGTACGTTAAGGAAGAACATCGGAATTGTGCAGCAGGACGTTTTCCTGTTTCCTGAAACGATTGCAGATAATATCCGCTACGGCAGACCGGACGCCACGGACGAAGAGGTCATTGAAGCGGCGAAGAAAGCGGAGATCTATGATGATGTTATGGCGATGCCGGACGGCTTTGCATCCTATACAGGGGAACGCGGCGTTCTGCTGTCAGGCGGCCAGAAGCAGAGAGTATCCATCGCCCGTATCTTCCTGAAGAATCCGCCGATACTAATTCTGGATGAAGCAACGTCGGCGTTAGATACGATTACAGAAGCCCGCATTCAGGGCGCCTTCGATAAACTGGCGGAGGGAAGGACGACCATCATCATCGCCCACCGCTTGTCCACGATCAAGAGTGCCGACAGGATCATCCTCATCGACGACGGCGTGATCAAGGAAGAAGGCACACATGAAGATTTGATGAAGATTGGCGGACAATACGCATCTTTGTATAAAGTGTGATAAGATACCAAACATGGAGAAGAAGAAACAGAAAGATATCATGAAGCTGGCTTTGAGAGCCGGCAACATCATGATGACGAGCGGTGCGGAAATATACCGTGTCGAGGATACGATCGAACGTATCTGCAAAAGCTGCGGCATCGAGGATGTCGACGTCTTTGCGACGCCGACAGGTATTTTCATGTCCACAGATAATGAGGAATCGAGCAACACAGTATCGTATATCAAGCGCGTCAGAAGCAGTGAGACAGACCTCACCAAGATCTCGCGCGTCAACCAGTTCTCCAGATCTTTCACCACAACTGATATGACGGTGGAAGAGGGAAACGAAATCCTGGACGACATCGAAAACAGCAGACCGTACCCATTCTGGATCCGGGCGTTGGCTGCGGCGATGGTCGCATCTTGCTTCAGCGTTATTTTCGGTGGGGGAGCCCTGGATTTCTGCGTAGCGGTGATCGTAGGACTCATGTGTTATCTGATTTCCCGTTTCCTTGAGAAATATGAAATGAACTTCTTTATCAGAGGGTTCTGCTGCTGCGCCTTTGCAGCATTCTGCGCGCTTCTGGCAGCAGCATCTTTTGACGGCGTCAGCTATGCGCCGGTGATTTCCGGCTGCATCATGCTATTCGTTCCCGGAATCCCGATCACAAATTCCATCCGCGACTTCCTGTCGGGCAACATGCTTTCAGGAGTGGCGCGTCTGACAGAAGCCTGCATCATCAGTGTTTCGCTGGCAGCGGGCGCAGGCGTTGTGATCAAGCTCTGGTACATGCTGGGAGGGATTTCGTTATGATGCATTTGTTCACACAGTTCCTTCTGGCGCTGTTCGCCACATTAGGATTCGCAATCATATTCAAGGTGCCCGTCAGGCACATTCCTGCCTGCATTGTAGTAGGCGGTTTGGGCTGGATCACCTATCTTATTACAGACTACAATCTGGGTTCACCGGTTATGGGCTGTTTCTTCGGCGCCTGCATGGTCGGCCTCTGCAGCATGATCTGTGCGCGTCTTTTCAAGGAAGCCATGACCATCTTCGTCATTCCGGGGATTTTGTGCCTCGTTCCGGGAGCCAAGATTTTCTATACCATGGAAGCGCTGCTCAGAAGCAATGTTGAAGATATGGCCCATGTCGGCATTGAAACACTAATGATGGCGGGAGCCATCGCCATGGGTCTGCTCGTTATGGGCGCGATCATCAAGGTGTTCTGGGCGCTGGTACATAAGACAGTCGACATCAAAGATTTTTTGAAGAAGGAGCTGTAATGAAAGCAATCATCACCGTAGTAGGCAAGGACCAGGTCGGGATCATGTACAAGGTTTCCGGCATTCTCAATGACAAGCACGTCAACATCGAAGACGTCACACAGACCATTCTGCAGGAGTATTTCACCATGATCATGGTCGTGAAAATCGATGAAGCAAAGGCAGGATTCCACGAAGTGGATGTTGCCCTGCACGAAATGGCCGAGAAAGAAGGCCTTTCTATTCATGTGCAGAAGGAAGAAATCTTCGATACGATGCACAAGATATAAAGGGAGACAATGACAGGAGACTGAGATGACGATATACAAAGATGTTCTCGAGACGATTCACATGATCGAAAAGGAAAACCTGGACATACGCACGACGACCATGGGCATCTCCCTGCTGGACTGCTTCGGAAGAGACCACAAAGCGGCGTCAGAGAGAGTCTACGACAAGATCACAAGGCTCGCCGAAAAGCTTGTGGAAACAGCCGATGAAGTTGGCGAAGATTATGGTATTAAAATTGTCAACAAGCGCATATCCGTAACGCCAATCGCTTTGGCCGGCGCAAATAGCACCGAGGAATGGCTTCTCTACGCAAAGGCATTAGACAACGCTGCAAAAGCAGTCGGCGTCGATATTATCGGAGGCTTTTCTGCGCTGGTTCAAAAGGGCTGTACCGCGAGCGACGAGAGCTTTATCGAGGCGGTGCCGTACGCCCTTGCGGAAACAGACGCTATGTGCAGCAGCATCAATTTGGGTTCCACAAAATCCGGCATCAATATGGACGCTGTGAAGAGGATGGGGCCGCTGATCAAGAAGACGGCTTACCTCACAAGGGAGAGCAACAGTTTTGGGTGCGCAAAGTTTGTTGCTTTTGCAAATGCTGTGGAAGACAATCCGTTTATGGCGGGAGCGTTCCACGGTGTCGGCGAAGCGGAGAACGTGATCAACGTCGGCGTCAGCGGGCCTGGCGTAGTCAGAGAAGCCCTGCGCGGCATGGACGGCGCATCGGCGGACGAAATCGCGGAGAAGATCAAACAGACGGCCTTCAAAATCACGAGGGCCGGACAGCTTGTGGGCAGGGAAGTATCATCTCGGCTCGGCATTCCGTTCGGCATTCTGGATTTGTCTCTTGCCCCTACGCCTGCGATCGGTGACAGCGTTGCTGAGATATTGGAGGCAATGGGTCTGGAACGGTGCGGTGCCCACGGAAGCACAGCGGCACTGGCGATGCTGACGGATGCGGTCAAGAAAGGCGGCATCATGGCATCCGGCCATGTAGGGGGGCTATCAGGAGCCTTTATCCCAGTCAGCGAAGATAACAGAATGATTGCAGCGGCAGAGGAGGGCTGCCTGACCTTCGATAAGTTAGAAGCAATGACCAGCGTCTGCTCTGTTGGACTCGACATGATTGCCATACCGGGCGACACGCCGGAGGATACCATTTCCGCTATGATTGCCGATGAAGCGGCAATCGGCGTCATCAACAACAAGACGACAGCCGTCAGAGTGATCCCGGCCTACGGAATGAAGGCCGGCGACAAGGTCGATTGGGGTGGTCTTTTCGGCTCGGCACCGGTTATGGAAGTCAACCGTTTCTCAAGCAGTCAGTTTATACAGCGCGGAGGCAGAATACCGGCCCCTGTACACTCTTTTAAGAACTAAACATATCAATCATTATACATTGGCGCGCACCCAGCGGCGTGCGCAGCTAATGAATTCACGTGCGGCCCTCGTGCATCCGGACAGGGATCTTGTTCCGATCCCTACGGTGCGTTTGAGGGTCGGTTCAAATTCCATGTATTTCAGAGGGAAGGGCATATCGTTCAGCTGTATCTGCGGGCTGATGCAGATGCCGAGGCCTTTGCTTGCCATCGCCATGGCGGCGTAGTCATTATCTACTGTGAAAGCAGTTTGCGGCTTGATGCCATCTGTGAAAATCAGAGAATTGAAATCCTGTTTATCGTACGTCATCATGATGTAAGGATAGTCGCCGATTTTGGAGCGGGGGAAGGTCTTACGCTTTGCCATCGGATGATCCGTCGACATGACGACCATGAGCGGTTCCTCCATGAGCGCGAAGAAATCGATGTCTTTTGAGACCGGCGGTGTAGCCATAAATCCGCAATCGACCTGACGACTGTAGATCATGTCCTCGTTTTCCTGATCCTCCTCATAACTGATGATTTCAATGTTGATTTTCGGGTAATCCCTTTTGAAATTGCTGATGATGCCGGGAAGCCAGTGGATGTAGACGCTGCTGAAGGTCGAGACGCGGACCGTTCCGGCATCTAGATTCTTCACATCGTTGATCGCTTCCTCGAGGTAATGCTCTCCGTCTGCGATATCCCGGATGTAAGGGAGCAGCGCATCTCCTTCCGGCGTCAGTCTGACGCCTCCGTATTCGCGGTAGAACAGCTGCAGACCGCATTCTTCTTCCATTGAATTGATGATATAACTGATTCCCGCCTGTGTGTAGCCGAGGATGTCCGCGGCTTTTTTGAAGCTGCCTGTCTCAACCACTTTCAGAAATACCGTTGCGTTTAGTTTTTCCATGAGGATCCTTTCCTGTGTTGTGATGATTAGACTTGTCGTGTTTTTGGGTATAAGTAATTTAAGGATTATCTATAAAAAATCACCGTTTTACTTTTATCTCCACAATCAGTATAATACAATCACAAACAGAGATAAAGATAAATCTCAAAGGATTAAAGATACAAAAATGGAGGTATGACAAATGAGAAACAACATGACAAGAGAACAGATGATGAGGTCCTGCAGAAACGCACTTTCCTTCCTGGCAGGTGTTGACAATGCAACAATGAAAGACGTAGCAGAAATGAACATGAGGTCCCGCTACAATGGTCAGCAGGGAACAGCAGAAGTCGTAGACAGCATTTGCAGCGAAAGAACATCTGCAGGCGAAGACTTCAGCTTCTAATTTAGTAGTAGAAACCACACCACTAGGGTTTCCCAATAACAGAATTCCATTTAGTAGAGCGCGGCGTGTCTGCGCTCTTGTTTTATGGCTGTCTGGAAGATGCATGCGTAATCACCTGCATGGCTGTTGGCTGTAAAATCATTTGGGACAATAAAAAAACACAGCTAAATAGTGACGCAATTCAATCATAAGGGTATAATGTATCCGTATGGATAAATACGAGTGATGTTTCAAACCAAAACAACCAACAGGAGGAAAAAATGACATATCAAGAACATTTCGAGCAGATCGTTAAAGACCAGCTGGAGAGAGTTGAAAGAATGAAGAATGCACCGGCAGCGCCGGATTTCGCATCAAAGGACAAGGTGGTCATAGGAGCCATCGATGGAGACGGTATCGGTCCGATCATCATGGATTCCTGCAGAGAGATCCTGAACAAGCTGCTGGCTGATGAAATCGCAAGCGGGAAGATCGAGATTCGCACCATCAAGGGTCTGACCATTGAGAACAGAGTAGAAAAACTGCAGGCTGTTCCTGATGATGTCCTCGCTGAGATCAAGGAATGCGACCTGCTTCTCAAGGGACCTACTATGACACCAGGTAAAGGCGACAACCTGCCGAATATTGAGAGCGCCAATGTTAAGCTGAGAAAAGAACTCGACCTGTTCGCAAATGTAAGACCGGTAGTCATTCCGGAAAAGGGAATTGACTGGATGTTCTTCAGAGAGAATACGGAAGGCGAATACGCTCTGGGAAACAGGGGTATCGATATCAATGATGACATTTCCATCGATTTCAAGGTAACGACAACTGCCGGTACGAAGAGACTCGCCAGAGCTGCATTCGAACACGCCAAGAACAACGGCAACAAGAATGTGACGATCGTAACCAAAGCCAACATCATGAAGAAGACAGACGGAAAGTTCCTGGAACTCTGCTATGAGATGGCCAAGGAATATCCGGAGATCAAAACCAACGACAGATATGTCGACATCATGAGCGCCAACCTGATCAACGAGCTGGTCAACAAGGACTTCAACGTATTCATTCTGCCGAACCTGTACGGTGACATCATCACTGACGAAGCAGCCCAGATGCAGGGCGGTGTAGGCACAGCAGGAAGCGCAAACATCGGAAGCAGGTATGCGATGTTTGAAGCGATCCACGGTTCCGCTGAGAGAATGATCAAGGAAGGCCGCGGCAAGTTCGCAAATCCGGCAAGCATCTGCAGAGCCGCAGTCATGATGCTGCGCCACATGGGGGCGTTTGAGAAGGCAGACATTCTGGAGAAGGCTCTTGATGCAGCAGCAGAAAACGTCAACATCATCCGTGACGGAAGTGGAGACACCGCAGACGACTTCACCAAGTTCGTACTGGAACAGCTGTAGTCCGAGGTATTAGGTTTTAAGATCATAGTACAGGTTTACTGAGACGATGTATAAGTTCAGTGAGACAATGGAAACAAACAGTGCGCCCGCATCTGCGGGCGTTCTCGCTAAGCTGCAGGAAGATATCCTCACCGGGCAGATGAGGCCGGGGGAGAAGATTATCGAGCAGAGATTGTGCGAGAGATACGGTGCCAGCAGGACGCCTGTCAGGGAGGCTCTGCGCCAACTCGAACTGGATGGCCTTGTGGAGTATATCCTCAACAGGGGTTACTTCGTCATTGGCATGTCCGAACAGAATTTCGAGGACATGTTCGACCTGCGCAAAGCCTATGAAATGCAGGCTGTGAAATGGGCGATCGAGCGAATCACAGAAGAAGAAATGGAGAACCTGGAAGAGACCTTCGAGTTCATGGAGTTCTACACCATGAGAAACGACATCGAAAAGATGCAGGTCATCAATGCGGGATTCCACCAGATCATCTATGAAGCATGTAAGAACAGAATGCTTCAGAAACTGTTGACAGCCTTCCAGACATACCTCAAATACAAAAGCCCTGAGGTCGACTATCAGGAGAACTATCTCTCCACAGTTCTGGAAGAACACAGGGCGATATTCAAGGCGTTTATGGATAAAGATCCGCGTGAAGGCGGCCGTGCTATGGAAATTCACGTAAACCGTGCAAAGGAGCGCCGCTGCGGATAAAGGAAAAGCGCATTGCTGCAGATAAGGTTAGAGCGCGCAGCTGACGATGGTGTCGAAGAGCTTCTTGTTGATTCTCTTTACCGGTGCACCGGAGAGATTGGACAGCACGACGGTTACCATATCGAGCTCCGGACAGATCCAGAAGCTTGCGCGGAAGCCGTCGTCGGTTCCCTCGTGACCGAAGAGGCGATATGTATGCTGGGTGCCGTCGCCGGCCGAGACTGTCTGCTCGCGCATGAACCAGCCGAGCCCCATCTTCTCGCCGTTATTCGGAACGACAGCATACTCCTGCCAGATGGTCTGATACATATCTGGTTTGAGAAGCGGTCCGTCGGCGCTGCGGGATGATGCGAGATGGGCGTTGCCCCACCGCAAAAGGTCACGCAGGTTGGAAGTCAGCGTCGAACTAGGTGCGTGCTGACGTGTATAAGGATAATATTTGACAGGTCCGATCGAACGATCGGACTTTTTTTCATGTGGATATGCCATATGTGCAGGCAAAGAGCAGTCTTTCGCAGCAAAGTCAGCGAGGTTAGTCCGTTCAAAAGTCTTCATGGTCGAGTTGTCCATGCCCGCTGATTTCAGGAGATATTCCGCGATAAAATCCTCATAGGAGAGTCTGCGGCCTGCGCCTGGCATGCATCCAGAATATTCTGACACAATTTGTCCTAGGATCTCATAAGCGATGTTGCTGTAGCGGAACCGGGTTTGCGTCGGAGCTTCCGCGTCGGAAACTGGCTGCATCTGCGGTTCCCAGAGCATCGGCTGACCGAGCACTTCTTCCGATTCATAGACGTACCTGCGCAGTGAATCTTCGTCAGTTTCGCAGTCATACCAGTGATAATCATCCACATCTCCCAGCCCTGATGTATGAGTAAGCATATTCCAAAGCCTGATGTCACCATATCGTTTATCTGCGATGTGAAGACCCGGCAGGATATCACAAAGCCGGTCCTCCAGATGCAGCACGCCGGCTTCCATCAGCAGCATAATTGCCGAAGACGTAAACAACTTGGAGACAGAAGCGCAGTGAAAGATATCGTCCGGTTCAAGGGGAGTGCGGGCAGCATAATCTCTGTAACCGCGCACTCCAAGGAACTCAAACGGCTCTTCCGGTGCTTGGCCCGGGGCATCTCCACCAATGGAAACACCGACCTCCAGACCAGGCAGATCGTTCAGATTCATGATTTCATCGAGGAAATCATTGCAGTTGTTGTTTAATAGATTTCTATCCATATCGCAAGTATAACAAAGGAATGAATATTTGTTAATATCACAGAACTGACACACATATCTGTTATATAATAAATCGCAAGAAAGCGGCAGACTATACAATGGGGCCGCATCATTAAGACCACATAGACGGAAAGGAAAGGGGTTTGCATGAAAATGAAAAAGAGATTAGCAGTAATTCTTGCCTTTGCATTGGCGTTTACCATGAGCATGAGTTCGGTTGCCTTCGCAGCAGAAGGCGATGGATATCTGGCATTGGGAAGCGACCTGTCAGAATCCGAACGCAATACAGTAATGGATCTGCTCGGAGTCGATGATCCGGAGAATTACAATGTGATTTATGTTACGAATGCGGAAGAGCATAAGTATCTGGATAGTTACGTTGATACCAATCAGATTGGAAGCAGGGCGCTGTCATCAGTTCTGATCAAGGAACAGGGCGGCAGCGACATCGATGTTGAGATTCATAACATCGGCTATTGCACAGAAGGCATGTACAGAAACGCGCTTCAGACTGCTGGGGTCGAAGGAGCGGAAGTCGTTGTTGCAGGACCGTTTGAGATTTCAGGAACGGCAGCCCTCGTTGGAACCATCAAAGCATATGAAGAGATGAGTGGCGAAGACGTGGACGATGAAGTCATCGAAGGAGCAGTCGATGAGCTGACAACCACCGGTGAAGTCGGTGAAGAGCTCGGTGACAAAGGAGCTGCGGAGAATATCGTTTCACAGGTCAAAGAAGATTTGGCAGATGATCCTGACATGTCAGATGAAGAGATTGTAGAATCGATCAAACAGGCAGCCAGCGAAGCAGGCTACGATCTGTCGGAGGCTTCGATTGAGAAAATCAAAGACATGGTCAAGAATCTGCAGGGACTGAACATCGATTGGGGCGGCCTCAAGGAAAAGCTCTCCCAGATCGGCGGAAGCAGCTGGTACCAGAGATTGGTGGACTGGTTTATGGGATTCTTTGAATAAGGAGGAATAGAAAATGCCGACACAAGATGATTTAGCCAAAGAGCGGACAGAGCTGTCTGAGCTGCGTACCGGCATGGCGACGGAGCGTACGGACCTTGCCTATGAACGAACGGCACTAACCAATTCACAGACCTTTCTAGCCTATTGCAGAACAGCAATCGGTACGTTTGCGGCGGGCATCGGAATGTTCGAATTCATCAACAGCCCGGAAATCATCCATATCGGCATGGGGTTGATGATTGCTTCGCCGATTATCGTCATCATCGGGGTGATACATTTCCTGAGAGTACGCCACAGACTGGAACGTGAGGCAGAGCGACGCAAACAGGTCGCGGCCAAAATTGAGCAGGAGTACAGAGAAGCTCACGAAGAGCAATCAGAAAACTAAAGAAACAGTTCCGTAAGGAAGAATGTCCAGAGCGCCAGGGTGCCCAGTGAGAAGAACGTAGTGGAAGCTACGCCTTCAGCGGCAAGCTTGGCGTTTTTGTTATAGCGGTTGCAGAGAATCGTCGTGATCGCGGCCGAAGGCATCGCCATGAGGAATACATGGATGACCATGACGAAATTGCTGACCGGCAGCAGCATATCAACGCCGAGGGTGAAGAATGGAACCACAATCAGGGAGACAACGCAGAGGATTAGATTCCGCGGGGTGAAGATCTCCTTGATTTTGCTGTTCGAAAGATTGATGCCCACGATGAACATGGCGACAGGAGAAACGGTCGCCGCCATGAGCTGGAGTGTGCTGTCGATGAACGACGGGAAGTGAAAGCCGGTGATGAAAATCAGAAGACCTGCGATGGATGAGAGAAATGGAACGCTCAGCATCCGGACCATCAGCTTCATGGTGAACAGCTTCTCGCCTTTTTTATGCAAAAGCATTACGACCCCGATGGAATACATGAACGTGGTGAAAATGATGTTCATGATGATTGCCAGAAACAGGCCGTACTGTCCGAACATAACGGTCGTGAGCGGATAGCCCATGAATCCGCAGTTGGTGAACGCCAGCTGAACGGAGTAAATCCCCTTGTCTTCTTCCGGAATGGACTTGATTCTGTTTATGATGAGGGTGGCGATGACAGCGATGACAATTGTGACGATTGCAAAGGCAGCAAGGGACCAGATGATATCATTGAAGATTTTGTCGTTGATCTCGTTTCGCTGCATGCTCTGCAGAATCATACACGGTACAGCGACATTCAGTACGAACGCGTTGAGTGTTGTCAGGGCATCATAAGGAACCAGCCGGATCTTATACACGAAGTATCCGATTCCGACCAGTAAGAATATGCTTAAGATTTTCAGTAGAATTTCCAGAAACATATGGGTATTGTAACACAGAATCAGTTATGTGCGGTTCTCTATCTTCCGTTTATTTCCCCACCGCAATGCGGCCTGCAGCATCAACGCCCATGACTTTATCACCCTGACTGCGCAGTTTTTTAACATAGTCGATTTCTTCCGCGCCGATTTCTTCTCCCGGACAGATGAGAGGGATGCCCGGTGGGTATGGGATGATCGAAGAAGCGCAAGTGCGGCCTGCGCACTGTTCGATTGGGAGGAGTTCTTTGGCGATTGGAACTTCATGAAGCAGCCTGTGCTTCGTCCAAAGAGCGGCGCCGGCAGTATTGGCTTCGGAAGCATCAGATGCATCAGCGGTATTGGCGCTTCCGCATCCTGCGGACAGTTCCCTCAGCGCCTCCAGCAGACGATCGTAATCACGGCGGCTATTCCCGATTCCTGTCATGCACATGAGGATGTTGCCGGTTACCAGTTCTGCATAGATCTCATATTTCAACAACGCTTCTTCTAACTGATGTCCGTTGAGACCACAGGCGCTCATGTCCAGGTTGATCTTAGTCATATCCATAGCTTGACGCACGCCGTCGGTGACACGCATGAATTTGAGCCCGTCGATCGCGGCGGCTTCTCCGTAAAAGTAGTTGAGATTGCTGCGCCATTCATCAAACAGTTCCGTGGCATGGCCGGTCAGGATATCCGCATTGATATCCAGGGAGGCCATCAGAAGATAGGATGGACTGGTGCTCTCGATCTGCTGCAGTTTGTCTTCAAGGGTATACATGTCGTTGAATGTGCTGCGTGCAGGGATGTTCAGCACTGCGCTTTGGGTAAAAGAGCAGAGCGTTTTGTGCGTGCTGTTGATGACGAAATCTGCACCTTGCGTTTCCGCAGATTCCGGTACGCCAAAGGCGCCGGTGGCAATCGTCTCACCGTCAGCGCCATCTGCGTTCTCGAAGAACTTCAGATGCGCCCCATGGGCTTGATCCACAATCAGGTATTTCCCGGCGTCGTGCACGATGCCCGCGATAGTGTGGATATCGCTGCAGATGCCGTAGTAGTTCGGACTCGGCAGAATGACAGCAGAAGCGTCAGGATTCTCCTCGAGCAAACGGGCGATTTCTTCCGGTGCAACCGGCCCGGTGATGCCGTACTCTTCCACCATGGAAGGATAGGCGTAGACCGGTTTGATGCCGCCCAGAGTCAGCGCGTTGAAAATGGCCTTGTGACAGTTTCTCGCCATGATCAGCTTGCCGCCGGCGGGAACACAGGTCAGGATCGATGCAATCAGACCTGCGCTGGAACCGTTGATCAGGAGATAGGATGCTTTTGTATCATAAAGGTTCCGGTATTTCGCCATGGTGTCGGCGATAATGCCTTCCGTTTGAAAGAGATTATCAGCCCCGACGATTTCAGTGATATCGCAATCGACGATGTTGTCGAGGAAATATTCGTAACCGTACTTCCGCAGAAGACGGTCGCCCTTGTGGCCGGGCATATGGAAGGATACCGGGTCTTTCCCTGCGTGATTTATCAGAAACTGTGTAATGCCTTTGCTGTTCATCTTCAATCCTCCTGATTTCTTACATTGGGCATTGTATCACACGAAAGGTACAATAACAATAATTAAGAATGTATGTTCTTGAACAAATGTTCGGTAAGTAGTATAATAAACCCATGGAAGAGATACTCATGCAAAAGCTGCAAATCCTGGCGGACAGCGCCAAGTATGATGTGTCCTGCTCAAGCAGCGGGGCTAGCCGTGCGGCGGGCGGAAGAATGGGAAGCACCCACACTTCCGGAATCTGCCACAGTTGGGGTGCGGACGGAAGATGCATTTCCCTGCTCAAGGTTCTGCTTACGAACAAGTGCGTCTACAACTGTGAGTATTGCGTGAACAGGCGGACCAATGATGTTCCGAGAGAGTCCTTTGAACCGGACGAGCTGGCGAGGCTGACGGTGGAGTTCTACAGAAGGAATTACATCGAAGGGCTATTCCTCAGTTCGGCCGTTGAGGTATCGCCGGACTACACCGCGGAGCGAATCTTGCAGTGTCTGGAACTGTTGAGATACAAATACGGATTCATGGGATACATCCACGCGAAAGTGATCCCGGGCGTATCCCAGGAACTGCTTCATAGAATCGGACTTGTGGCGGATCGGCTGAGTGTGAACGTTGAAATGCCGTCACGGGAAAGCCTTGCTGCCTTTGCGCCCCAGAAGAAGGTCGAGCAGATCTTTGCGCCGATGAAGCAAATCACGAACACATTGATCGAGACCAGATCGCTGAAGGGGCCGGGCACCATGTTCAAAGGGCAGCGACTGAACGATGCCAGCAACTATTTGGGACCGGCCGGACTGGCGGATGGGGCAGCAGAGGATTCCGTGACTTCTGCACTTTCCCTGGCGAAGGGCGCCCGCAGGAAAGGCTCTTTCGCGGCGGCCGGACAGACGACGCAGATGATCATTGGGGCAGGCAATGAGAGCGATGCCAGCATCCTGGCTACGAGCGAAAATCTCTACCGGACCTTTAAGATGAAGAGGGTCTATTATTCCGCCTACATTCCAGTCGTCGATTCACCGATTCTGCCGGACAAAAGCACCGCTCCTCCGCTTAGGCGGGAACACAGAATCTATCAGGCGGACTGGCTGCTCAGATTCTATGGGTTTACGGTCAGTGAGCTCTTTAAGAGCGGAGGCGAGAATCTGGATCCGGATTTGGATCCGAAAGTGACATGGGCCCTGCGCAATTTGGACGAATTCCCAATTGAAGTCAACACGGCTTCCTATGAACAGCTGATGCGCATCCCGGGAATCGGTCATCTATCGGCGAAACGCATCATGCGGCAGCGACGGTTTGCGGCCGTCCGGTTTGATGACCTGAAAAAGATGGGTGTGGTCATCAAGAGAGCCAAATACTTTGTTCTGTGCTGCGGGAGGTATTACGGCGATAGGTCTTTCGCGCCGGAGACAATCAAGAATTCTTTGCTGCAGATGGAGAGCGGACTGCAGCTTTCCATGTTCGACAACGACTGGAAGAGAATCGAAGAGGGAGAGCGCCGGGAGAAGCTAGCCGCAGCAGGTGTGATTTGAGCCCAGCCTGGTGGATATCGTTATGACGGATTATTTATATGACGGAACATTTGAAGGATTGCTCACTTGCGTGTACCACCACTATTACACAGATAAAGCGTCAGGGATCTATCCAAAGGAGAGCTATCAGCCCAGCTTGCTGAATGGTTACATGGAAGTGGAAACGGAACAAGACAAGTCGGATCGCGTCTATGAAGCCATAGCGTACAAGATTTCGGACTATTCCCTGCGGCTGATCTACCGCGCCTATCTTTCCGGAATCGACGGGAAGGAGAACGTGATTTTAAGGTACATTCTTTTGGGCTTTCGGATCGGCCCATCAATCGGATCGATGCATTCTCTTCCCGAAGTGAAGGCGCTGGAGGATATCGTGCGCAAAGTCGGCAACGAGCGTGAACGCATGCTTCAGTTCGTGCGGTTTGAAGTCATGGAGGGACCGATTGCAGGAGGCCCGCAGATTCTCTATGCGAAAATCGAGCCCGAACACGATGTGATTGCCCTTGTAGCGCACCATTTCTCAGAGCGGTTCAAACACGATCCTGTCATCATTCACGACATCGGCCGCGCAAAGGCAATCGTTGCCTTTGAAGGGGACTGGTATGTGACGGACTTCGATGGAACCCACCTGCCGGACGGCAGCGGTTTCATTATGTCTGAAGATGAACTGTCCTATCAAAACCTCTGGAGAACTTATTTCGACCACATCGCCATCAAAGAGCGTATCAATCCGCGCTGCCAGAAAAACCACATGCCGGTCAGGTACTGGAAGCATCTGACTGAGGTGAATGGGATTTGATCAAACCGGTCGCCTGCACATTCTCATCTCAATTCAACTGAAATATGGTATAATTATATATCAGTCTACATTTTTATCAGAACAGCTTACTAGGTGATTGTAATGAAGAATTCCAGACGCAGGATTCCTGCGACAATACTTGGAATAATTCTCATATTGGTGATGACACTTGCGGTGCCAGCTGCGGCATTTGCAGAGGACTATGGTTCAACCGTTCCGACAAGAGTCACCAAATATTTTAATGTGGACGTCAAGGTAAACGAGGACAACAGCTACGAATTCACAGAAACCGTAGGAACGGTATTCAATACAGAAGGCCACGGCATTTACAGAAATGTGCCGACAGAATTCGATGGGATCAGCGAGAGAGTCGACTCCGGCTGGTGCGCGACGGACCCTGTTGAGATTTATGAAGAAGGCGGATACTACGTCATGCAGATGGGGTCCGGGTCGAGTTACATCTACGGAGACCATGAGTTCAGGTATGGATATAGAATGGCCTTCCGGGATGACAGGGATGATTCGGGCGATTATATGTATATAGATGTGCTGCCAACCGATTGGCAGACACCAATCGAATCCTCGGAGATCACCATCACAATGCCGAAGGATATCGAAGAAGACTGGACGACCGTATACATTGGAAAATACGGTGCTGAGTACGACGATACAACGGACTCTTGGGAGCTGGAAGGAAACAGGACGATCAGGATCAGCGCGGAAGATTTAGATCAGGGCGTGGGCATTACGGTTCTGACCAAGCTGCCGGAAGGCTACTGGGTCGGTGCAGAAGATGGTCAGAGCACCAGAACAACCGCAACTGCACTGCCTGCAATTCTGGCGCTTTTGCTGGGGGCTCTTTGGACCAGATTCGGCAGGAGACAGCACATCGTTGAGACGGTTGAGTTCCATCCGCCTGAAGGGGTTACTCCGGCGGAGATCGGTCTCATCATCGACGGCGTTCTGGATAAGAAGGACATGGTATCCATGTTCGTCTACTTCGCCCACAAGGGTTACATGACAATTGAAGAAGAGAAAAAGAAGAGATTCATATTCACAAAGGTGAAGGACATCGATGACAGCGAGAAGGAATTCGCCAAGATGCTCTTCAATGGGCTGTTCGAAGATGAAGATGTCGTATATACGAAAAATATGGGGGAAGACTTTGCCTACAGCTATCGCGCGGCATGCGACACGCTGGAAGCGCAATTTGGTGATGTGATTCCAACATCGACCAAAGTTTTGCAGAGACTCAGCGGTCTCGCGATGATCATTCTGGCTGTTGCCGTTCCGATTATGGGAATCGGCTATATGCTGCGGCCGGACGGATATGTCTTTGGTGCGATTATCACCGCATTCTTTGCGATGTTCCTTACAGGACGGCTGAGAAACAGCTATCGGAACAGGATGTCCGGGAAGAAGACAGGATCGCGGGTCTATCGGATCATACTCTGGGTAATCGACGCGGCAGCGCTTCTGGCAACTGCAGTCGGTGTTGGCAGTGCCTTTGAAAGCGTGATCGTAGGTGCTATATACCTCATCTGCTTCGGCGCGTGCCAGTTCTTCAATGTATACTGCGGCAGACTTTCTGACAACGCGGCGAAGATCATGGGTCAGGTGCTCGGCCTCAGAAACTTTATCAGGACGGCTGAGGTCGATAGGATAGAGGCTCTGGTAGAGGAAGACCCGGAATACTTCTACAGCATTCTGCCGTACGCGTATGTCATGGGCCTCACGAACAAGTGGATCAAGAAGTTTGAAAATATCAACGTCACAACGCCTGACTGGTATCGTACTTACAATACGGGATCCTATATGCCGATCTTCTACATCGGCGATTCCATGGGCGGCATGACGAACGCAGTTACCACTTCAATCGCGCCGCACCTTCCTGCTGGAACCTTCAGCGGAAGCGATATGGGCGGCGGTTGGTCCGGTGGTGGCGGCTTCTCCGGTGGAGGTGGATTCTCCGGCGGCGGAGGCGGCGGCGGAGGCGGCGGCTTTTGGTAGAGCCGTCCTCATCCGCAGGATATGGGACAGCGTTATTGCGAAAAGTATTCCGCTGACCGCTTGCGCTCTGTCCTCACGTAACGGTTCTAAGCTCATTCTGCGCCCAGTGCTTGAATTCGCTAAGAACCGACGTTGCGGATGTCAGCTCTACACTTTCCGCAATAATGCTGCAATTCCTGCTTTTGAGATAACGTAGCGAACAGTAGATAATATGAAGAAGTTGAAGATATTAGTTGCGAATGATGATGGAATAGAGGCCCGCGGGTTGCGGGAGCTGGTGGATGCGCTGACACAGCGTGCAGGCGCAGAGGTATACGTGTTTGCGCCTGACGGACAGAGGAGCGCAGCTTCTCATGCGATTACTCTGCATGCGCCAATCAGCGTCTGGCCCGTAGAGTACGACGGGGCGGCTATGGCTTTTGCATTGGACGGAACGCCGTCGGATTGTGTGGCGGTGGGTTTGAAGATGCTGCGGCTGAAAGGCGTTGAAGTAGACATGGTTTTCGCAGGTATCAACCACGGAGCCAATGTGGGTACGGACATCGTGTACTCAGGGACGGTCGGCGCGGCGCTGGAAGGGTCCATACAAGGGTACCCATCGGCTGCCGTTTCCGTTGACAGCCATAGCGCAACCCATTTCGATTACGCCTGTGATCTGGCGGTGGATCTGATTCGAAAGACCGGCGGTGAGTGGGACAGCGACATTATGATCAACATCAATACGCCGAATCTGCCGGCAGACGAGATCAAAGGCATCAGCAATACGATCATGGGCAGAAGAGAATACATCAACGACGTGCAGGTCGAGACGGAAGGCGAGGTGACGACCTTCGTTTACGGCGGAGACCCGGTGCTTTATGAGAGCGACGAGAACCAGTACGACGTGGTTGCTCTCGAAAATGGGTATGCGTCCATATCGGCGCTGCACAAAGATATGACGGCATATGAAGCCGGCAGGATGCTGGCAGACTGGAGGATAGGAAAATGACGATGAACAGAGAAGACACGTTAGCGGTATTTATTGATTTTCAGGAAAAACTCATGCCTGTCATGTTCCATAAAGAGGAACTGCAGGACAAGACGTGCAGACTTGCGAAAGGACTTGCCGTCTTGGAAATTCCACACATTGTGACACAGCAGTATACCAAAGGAATCGGGGAGACGATTCCTGAAATTGCCGAGGCGATTGGCGAGTTTGAACCAATCGACAAGACGACGTTCAGCTGCATGAGCCATGTGGATTTCATCAACCAGCTTGAAATCGAAGCAAAGAAAAACATCATTGTCTGCGGTATTGAGGCGCATATATGCGTGCAGCAGACCGTGGAACAGCTGTTGGCAGAAGGGTACAATGTCTACATCCCTGCAGACTGTATCTCATCGAGAAGCCAGAACGACTTTCTTTGGGCGACGGAGAGAATGGAAAAAGCGGGCGCTGTTGTGACTACGTACGAATCGATACTCTATGAACTCCTCAAGGATTCCAAAGCGGAAGGCTTCCGGGAGATTTCGAAAATCGTGAAGTAAAAGAAAGAGAAGCAAATGTTTTTATTCGATAACAGAATCACACTGGAAAACAGAGAAATACTGGAGGAGTATTTGAATGGGTTCGAGTACAAAACCTCCGGGCTCTCTTACAGTGCCCTCTACATGTGGCGCGACATCAACCAGTTCAGCTGGGAGATGATTGGCGACTATATGTGCATGAGCGGTGTGAGCCATCTGGAACTGGAGCAGGGAATCGAGCTCCCGTTCATGTTTCCGCCGCTGACGAAGACGGGGTCATATGACAAGGAGTCTCTGCGCGAAACCATATTCCAAGCCAAGGAGTACTTCGAACGCAAAGGCTACCCGTTCAGCCTGCGTCTGGTGCCGTTCCACATCCTGGAGATCATTAAGGAAGCAGTGCCTGAGCTGAAGTGGCAGGACGACCGCCCGAACTACGATTATATCTACCTGACAAAGGATCTGATCGAACTCGCGGGCAGAGACTTCCACAAGAAGAAGAACCACCTCAATTATTTTAAGAAGACATATGAGTATGAGTATGTTAAAATGACATCTGATATGGCTGACGAGGCGATGCAGTTCATCGATGAGTTCAACCGCCGCAAGGATATTCCGCCACATGAGATGGAACTCCTGAAGATGGAAGAAGAGGCGATGGACGATGTGTTCAGAAATCTGGAAGCAGTGGGCTATGAAGCGGGAGTCATACGCATCAATGGAAAAATCGAAGCCATCGCAGTGGGCGGGCACCTCGGCACAAAGATGATCACGGAACATGTTGAGAAGGCCAATGTAGAATACAGGGGTCTGTATCAGGCTATCAACAACGAATTCTGCAAACACGTGGCCGGTTGGGCCAAGTACATCAACAGGGAAGAGGACATGGGAATTCCGAATCTGAGGAAAGCGAAACTCTCCTATCGCCCGTGCCAGCTTCTGGAGAAGTACATCGGCGTATTCCCGGATTGAGCAATAGGATCAACAGGTGCACCTAGAAATCTGTTAAAAAATTAACATTTTTAGCCCAAAACTATTGACAACCCTTGATATTAAAGGTATTATAGCAACTGCAGAAATAAAATTGTTTTTATCGGCGTTGCCGTTAAAATATTCACAAGCCCAAAAGATATACCCAGAATAAGTATATTAATTAAGGAGGAAATCAAAAAAATGAGAGAAGTTGTAATCGTAGGTGCTGCAAGAACAGCAATCGGTAAGTTCGGTGGAACTCTGAAGAACGTCCCAACAAGACAGCTCGGCGCTGTATGTATCGAAGAAGCTCTGAAGAGAGCAGGCGTTGAGAAGGATCAGGTTGATGAAGTCATCATGGGCTGCGTACTCCAGGGTGGTCTCGGACAGAATGTTGCAAGACAGATGATGCTCGATGCAGGTCTGCCTGTAGAAATTCCTTGCTTCACCATCAATAAGGTCTGCGGTTCAGGTCTGAGAGCAGTTGAACTGGCTGCACAGATCATCAAGGCCGGAGATGCTGATATAGTCGTTGCAGGTGGTGCAGAGAACATGTCATCAGCACCTTATGTAATGCCAGCTGCAAGATGGGGCGCTAGAATGTTTGATGCTAAGATGACAGACATGATGGTAAACGATGGTCTGTGGGATGCATTCAACAACTACCACATGGGAATGACTGCAGAAAACGTAGCTGAGCAGTGGGGACTGACAAGAGAAGAACTGGATGAGTTCTCAGTTATCTCACAGCAGAGAGCAGAAAAGGCTGTAGACAGCGGCGTATTCAAGGACGAAATCGTTCCTGTAACAATTCCTCAGAGAAAGGGTGATCCGATCGTATTCGATACAGACGAGCACCTCACTCGCGGATCCACAATGGAAAAGGTTGCTAAGCTCAAACCTGCATTCAAGAAGGACGGCGGTATCGTAACAGCTGCTAACGCTTCCGGAATCAATGACTCAGGTGCTGCAGTAGTAGTAATGAGTAAGGAAAAGGCTGACGAGCTGGGCATCAAGCCAATGGCTACCATCAAGTCCTATGCATCAGGCGGCGTAGATCCTTCCATCATGGGTGTTGGTCCTGTACCTGCTTCCAGAAAGGCTCTGGAAAAGGCTGGCCTGACCATCGAAGACATGGATCTGGTAGAAGCAAACGAAGCATTCGCAGCACAGTCACTGGCAGTTAGAAAAGATCTGGGACTCGACCCTGAAAAGACTAACGTAAACGGCGGCGCAATCGCTCTGGGACATCCAATCGGAGCATCCGGCTGCAGAATCCTGATCACTCTTCTGTACGAGATGCAGAGAAGAGGAAGCCACTATGGCCTCGCAACTCTGTGCATCGGCGGCGGCATGGGAACATCCGTCATCGTAGAGATGTAAGATTTGCAAAAGCAATAATAACAAAACGGAAGGTGTCGCTTCAGGCGGCACCTTCTTTTTCTTCGCCTCGCAATCTGCAGAAGGTATAAGGTATAATGAAGGCAAGGAGAAAACAATGAGCGATAGAACATTCCGAATCGGACCGATCCGCCCGCCAAGTGAGGCGAACAGCCTGCTGATTCAGGTGACCAACGGTTGCACCTGGAACAAATGCAAGTTCTGCCAACTCTACCGGCACACTAAATTCAAAGCCTACAGCGCGGACAGCATCAGAGCCGACATTGACAACATCGCCTACTGGGCGGAGCGCGTGAGAAAATATGAGCGCAAAGGTGTGAGTGCTTTTGCGTGGGATATAGAGGGCATCAATACGGAGCTGTCGAACATGACCGATGCCGATGAGCAGCAGTGCATGTATACGGTTGCAAACTGGCTGGTGGGCGGCGGTGAAAATGTCTTTCTGCAGGATGGCAACAGCACGGCACTCAGCAGCGGCAGGCTGACGGATGTACTTGTCTACCTGCGGCAGGTTTTCCCACAGATCAAGCGCATCACCTCTTACGGAAGAGCGGAAAATCTGTCCCGTTCCACCGCTGAGGATTTCGCGGAATTGAAATCCGCGGGCCTTGACCGGATTCACTCCGGTTTCGAGACGGGTTCCGATGCTGTATTAAAGCGAATCAACAAAGGCGTTACGCAGGAGCAGCAGATCCGCGCGGGCAAAGCCATCAAAGCCGGCGGTATCGAACTCAGCATTTATTTCATGCCGGGCGTCGGGGGCAAAGATCTGTCTGCTGACAATGCGGAAGGCACTGCGGAAGTCATCAATGCAGTAAATCCCGACTTCGTCAGAGTCAGAACAGCAGCCATCAAACCCGAAACGGAACTTTATCAGGATTGGCAGGATGGGCTGTTTGAACTTTGCAGTGACGATGACAAAGTGCGTGAGATCCGCAGAGTGATCGAACTGGCAGACGAGGACCTTTTGACGTATCTCGTCAGCGACCACATGATCAACCTCCTGCAATCGGTGGAGGGTTACATCGCGCCAGGCGGCTGCGGTGCAGCTGGTGACCAGGATACTGCCGGCGACCGGGAACACATGTTGGGCTTGATCGACCGCTACCTTGACATGCCGGAAGCTGACCGCAGAGTCTTCCAGCTTTTGCGCAGGACACTGCGCGCCTATGATCTGGGAGATATGGAGCGGCTGGGTGCGGCAGAGCGTGAAGCCCTTCGCGCAGAAGTCATGAAAGAGAACGACCTCGGCTGGAACGTGCGGATGAACGGATATATCTGCAGGTATGTGTGATATAATTTTTTTGCAATGAATGATAACGACTTAAAAGAAAAGGAACAGAATACTGTCAACAGCGGAAGCAACATCAAAACAGCTGCGTCGCAGATACGGCGCTACGCTTTGATTGGCTTCGGTCTGGTGATTCTCAATTTCGCTTATGTTATGGTGACAGTTCCACACGGCATCATCAACGGCGGTGTCACAAGCTTCAGCATGATTCTGTCGAAATTGCCGCTTACGGAACTGCTCCCGGTCAACGCATGGGTCACGATCGTGACAGCGCTGCTGGCGCTTCTTTGCTTTCTC
The DNA here is from genome assembly GCA_902763505.1 of uncultured Eubacteriales bacterium. Lineage (GTDB taxonomy): Bacteria > Bacillota > Clostridia > Peptostreptococcales > Anaerovoracaceae > Lentihominibacter. The sequence goes on from CACWSO010000012.1 coordinate 68,084, forward strand.
TTTCTCGGGAGAGACATCTTTATTGCGAGTCTGTACAGCTGCGTAGTGGGCGTGGCGGCGTTCAATTTTTTCACCCTTGTGATTCCGGAAGGCGTGATCGACGCCATGGTCAAAATTGGTTCCATGGGAGACAACCCGGTGATTCCGATCGGCATGGCCGTCGAGCTGATCATAGATGCCATCGTCGTCGGAACAGGCTATTACTTCTGCCTGAGCAATGATTCTACCGCAGTGGGCATGGACACCATCGCCCTCATCTTACATAAACGGAATGAGAAGATCCCAGTGGCTTACGCCATGTACGCCATCAACATCCTTGTGCTTCTGCTCGGTCTGTACGCCTACGGTCTGCGGTGCGTTCTGATGGGTATTGCGTTCGCGGGCATCCAGGCACTCACACTCCACACACTGCTCAAGTGCAGGGGGGAGGAGGACGGCATCACCATACTCGACAAGGCAAGAGCCCTTCTTGTGTTTGTCCTCGGGGCGGACTTCATACGGCTGGCGGTTTCATCCTGCATCTGTATGGTGATCGATCTGGCGATCTTTCACGGTATGGGAATGGCCCTTGATTTTGAGCGGGCCGCACTGGAAATCTTTATCGCCACATTGACGGCAAGGATTATATCTTCACTGATCAATTACGCGATTAACAGGAAATGGGTCTTCGCCAGCAATGCTGCAGTAGGGAAGTCCATGCTGCGCTATTATATCCTGGCGGCGTTCATCATGCTCATGTCATGGCTGCTCGTGACGATCCTCGTGCATTTTACCGGAGCGGACGGCATCTACCGGACCGGCCTCAAATTCTGCACAGACTGCTGCCTGTTCATCGTGAGCTATTTCACCCAGAAGAAATGGGTATTCAAAAACAGAGAAATTGAAGATACAGAAATCGGGAATACAGAAACGATTGAAGAAACAGAAAAATAAAAGAGACAACGAAGAACCGGCAATCATTCTGCCGGTTTTGTGTTATAATACATTCTGTATATGTATGTGCAGCGGAAGGAACAATCCGCGGCCATACAAAGAAGCAGGAAGAGGTAAGAATGAAAGAACTTCTCATGGGAAATGAAGCAGTGGCTCTGGGCGCACTGGCTGCAGGAGTGCAGGTGGTGAGCGGATACCCGGGCACGCCGTCTTCAGAGACTTTGGAAACAATTGCGAAGAGAAACCCCGGAAATGTATACGTGGAATGGTCGGTCAATGAAAAGGCTGGCGCCGAGGTTGCTGCAGGTGCAGCGTATGCCGGAGCGCGCAGTCTTGTTACCATGAAGCAGATGGGTCTCAACGTCGCCTCTGATCCTGTCATGTGCGTCAACTATATCGGCGTCAAAGGCGGTATGGTCATCTATGTCTGCGATGACCCGGGTCCGATTTCCTCACAGACGGAACAGGATACGAGGAGCTTCGCAAGATACGCGCATATACCATGCTTTGACTGTGATTCCCCGGAGCAGGCTTTTCAGGCCGTGCAGGATGCCTTTGCATTTTCTGAAGAAAAGGGAACGCCGGTCATTTTGAGATCAACGACGAGAGTCTGCCATGCATGCGCGGATATTGACGTGCCGGAGATCAAAGCGCCGGAGCCGCCGGACGGATTTGTGAAAGATCCGCAGTGGGTCATCTTCCCGAAGCTCGCCTATGAGGCGAAGCTTAGAGTGGCCGGACGTGAGGAGGAACTGTCCGGTGAATTTTCCGAATACAAAGGCAATACGATCGAAGGGAACGGCCCCATTGGTATCGCCTGCGGAGGAATCTCCTACGCATTTGTCAAAGAGGCAATTCGCGGTCATGAAGAAGACTTTACAGTACTCAAAATTGCAACCCCGTATCCGTTCCCGAAGGAACTGGCGAGACAGTTTCTGCTGGGCGTGGAGAAGGTGCTTTGCTTCGAAGAATTGGATCCGTATATCGAGGATGCACTGATCTACGAATACGGCAATCTGAGTCTTGAAATAGATAATTTCATAGAAGGGAAGAGAACCGGAACAGTATGCCTCGGCGGCGAACTCAGCGCAGCTGAGGTCGGCAGCGTCATAGAAGACGTAACGGGGATCGAAACTTCAATACCATATCAAGAACCGGCAGACACGCCTGCGCTGCCTGTCAGACCGCCGGTGCTCTGCGCGGGATGTCCGCACAGAGGCGCGTTCTATGCAGTCAAGAAAGCAGTCGGTAAGAAGCCTGCCATTTTCAGCGGCGACATCGGATGTTATACCCTTGGCAACGCAGCTCCGCTGGACATGGTTGACACCTGCCTTTGCATGGGCGCGGGAATCACCCTTGCTCAGGGTCTTGATCATGCGATCAACGGACTGGGAAACGAAGGCGGTGCAGAAGAGCCAACAACGGCGTTTGCCTTTGTCGGGGATTCGACCTTCTTCGCAAGTGGCATCACCGGAACAGTGAACGCTGTTTACAATCAGTCCGATATGATTCTATGCGTTCTGGATAATTCAACGACTGCCATGACAGGGCACCAGCCCCATCCGGGAATGGGCGTGACCATGATGGGTGAACGGGTTGAACCGGTTGATATCGAGAAGTTGCTCGAGGGCATCGGCGTGAAGTCGATACGCACGGTAGATCCGCAGAATCTCGCACAGTCAGTGGGAGCTGTGGAGAGCGCTATGGAAGAGAAAGGTGTCCGTGCGATCATCTTCAAATCACCATGCATCGCCTTGATCAAGCCGGATGAACCGAAGCGCGTCGATGCGGAGACCTGTATCGGCTGCATGCAGTGCATCAATGAGATCGGATGCCCCGGACTGATTACAAAGAATGCAAAAGCAACAATAGACACATCGCTCTGTACGGGCTGCGGACTCTGTACGCAGATCTGCCCGGTGAACGCGATTGGATGAGGAAAGATATATGTCAGAAAAAGAAGTGAAGAGCTGTCTGCTCTGTGGTGTCGGGGGACAAGGGACAGTTCTGGCGTCGAGAATCATAGCTGCTGCGGCAATGGCCAAAGGCCTCCGTGCTAAAACGGCCGAAACCATAGGCATGGCCCAGAGAGGCGGCAGCGTTGTCAGCCATGTGCGGATCGGAGAGGCAATCGCATCGCCGACGATTCCGCTCGGCACAGCCGATGTAATGATTGGATTTGAACCAGGGGAAGCAGCGGCAAACATCAAATATCTGAAGGAAGATGGCGTCCTGATTGTCAGCAGCAAACAGGTCAAACCGGTTACTGCGTCCCTCGGCCAAAGCGCTTATGACGGCGAGGAATGCCTCGCCTGGCTGAAGGAAAACGTCGGAAGGTGCATTGTGATCGATCCGGATGAGATCATGGAAGCATGCGGTTCACCAAAGGTGCTGAACGTCGCCATGACAGGGGCCCTTGCGCAGACCGGAGCAATGGATCTTGGAATAGAAGATATGGAAGAGGCTCTTAAGATAAGAATGAAGCCGAAACTGCTTGAGATGAACAAGAAGGCTTTGCAAATGGGAGCGCAGCGCGCTGCGGAGAGGTAACAAAATGAAGATGAAAAAAGCAACACTCAAAGACATCAAGAGACAGATCGCGCGTGTGCAGGCCGCAGGCGGATTCTACGCGAAGAGGCTCAAAGGAATTGATCCTGAGGACATTAAGACCCAGGAAGATTTCGAGAAGCTGCCATTTTCCGAAAAGGATGACCTGAGAGACGCCTATCCGCTCGGGCTGGCAGCGGTGCCTGACGAGGAGATCGTCAGAATCCACTCGTCCAGCGGAACGACAGGACTGCCGTGCATCATTCCGTACACCAAAAAAGATGTCGAGGATTGGGCGGAGCTGTTCAAGCGCTGCTACGAGATCGCAGGAATTACGAATAAAGACAGGATCCACATTACGCCGGGATATGGTCTGTGGACAGCCGGCATCGGCTTCCAGCTGGGCGCTGAGAAGCTGGGCGCAATGACGATTCCGATGGGTCCGGGGAATACAGATAAGCAGATCAAGTTTATGCAGGATATGGAATCCACCGTTCTCTGTGCAACATCATCCTATGCGCTGCTCCTCGCCGAAGAGATCGAAAAGCGCGGGGTCAAGGATACCATTAAGCTTAGGAAGGGCGTAATCGGTTCGGAACGTTGGGGTCCTAAGATGCGTGCGCGTATCGCCAATGAACTGGGCGTAGAGCTCTACGATATTTATGGACTGACGGAAGTGTACGGCCCCGGCATCGCCATCAACTGCGAGTATGAGACCGGCATGCACTACTTCGACGATTACCTCTACTTCGAGATCATCGATCCAAAGACAGGCAAGGTGCTTCCGGACGGAGAACTGGGAGAACTGGTCATCACTACACTGAAGAAAGAGGGCGCACCGCTCATCAGATACAGGACCCACGACTTAACGAGAATCATCCCTGACGATGTTCCGTGTCCATGCGGCCGCAAGCTGCCGAGAATCGATGTTATTCTGGGCAGAACCGATGACATGGTCAAGGTCAAAGGCGTCAACATCTTCCCGGGACAGATCGAGGATTGTCTGAAGGATATCGAGGGCGCATCCAGTGAGTACCAAATCTTTATCGACCATGAAGACGGCAAGGATGTGATCAATCTCTTCGTCGAGACCATCTTCACGAAGAAGGGCGAACGCCGCCGTCTCGAGAAGCAGATCAAAGACAAGATCAAGAGCGTCATCAATGTAGGCGTAACGCCGAAGGCAGTAGATATCGGCGACCTGCCGAGAAGTGAGAAGAAGACAACGAGGGTTTTCGATTACAGATATTAAGCATCATGTGCCGCAGCGCAGATGCGACACAGAGAAAAGAAAGGATCATGCATGACTGCAAAATCAATGATGCCTTATGTAGAAGGCAACTCAGCAATCAGGGCGATGTTTGAAGAAGGCGCCCGGATGGCTGCCCAATACGGTGCAGAGAATGTCTACGACTTCAGTCTGGGGAACCCGAGTGTTCCTGCGCCGGAAGAAGTGAACCAGGCCATCCGCGATATACTCGAAGAAGAGCCTACGCTGCTGGTTCACGGATACAACAAGAGCAACTCCGGATATGAGGATGTCAGGCAAAAGGTGGCAGAGCATCTGAATGAGCTCCACGGAACACACTTTGCTTCTGAAAACATCATCATGACAGTAGGCGCCGCCAGCGGGCTGAACGTAGCCATTAAGGCGCTGGTCGATCCCGGCGAGGAGATTCTTGCCTTTGCACCATATTTCGTAGAGTATGGAAACTACGCGAAGAACCATGGGGCAAGCCTCCGCGCAGTACCGGCGGATACGGTAACGTTCCAGCCGAATCTGGATGCGATGAAGGAAATGATGACGCCTCAGACACGTGCTGTCATCATCAACTCACCAAACAACCCGACAGGCGTTGTTTACAGCGAAGAGACCATCAGGAAACTGGCCCACATTCTGGAGGAGAAACAGGAGGAATATGGGAAGGAGATCTACATCATCTCCGATGAGCCATACAGAGAACTCGCCTATGACGGTGTTGAAGTTCCGTATGTGACCAAGTATTACGATAATACCGTCGTAGGGTATTCCTGGAGCAAGAGCCTGTCCCTCCCGGGTGAAAGAATCGGATACCTGGTCTTCCCGAGCGAGATGGCGGATTTCGAAAACGCCGTTCAGGCGGCAAATATTGCAAACAGAGTACTCGGTTACGTCAACGCACCGACATTGATCCAGAGGGTCGCAGGAAGATGCCTGAAGAGCAAGGTCGACATCGAGGCTTACGACCGCAACAGGAGAGCGCTTTACGAGGGTCTGGTCGACGCCGGTTATGAATGCATTTTCCCGGAGGGCGCGTTCTACCTCTTCGTTAAATCGCCAATAGACGATGATGTGGAATTCTGCGCAAAAGCAAAGGAACACCATATTCTGATCGTGCCTGGTAAATCCTTCGCGTGCCCGGGATATGTGCGGATTGCGTACTGCGTTGGCTATGATACGATTGTGAATTCCATGCCTGCATTTGCAGCGCTGATGAAGGATATAAAAGAAAGCGAATAATAAATCTAATACAATCAGACAAGGAGAAGCAAGATGGCTGAAGTTATTGAGATGACAAATTTTATCCACGATATTATCGACAAGGATCTGGAAAACGAAAAGTATGGGGACAAGGTTCTGACGAGATTCCCGCCTGAACCAAACGGCTACCTCCACATTGGGCACGCCAAGTCCATCTGCCTGAACTTCATGACGGCAGAGAAGTATCACGGAGGTTGCAATCTGAGATACGATGACACCAATCCGGTGAAGGAGGATATGGAATATGTCGACTCCATTGAAGAAGACGTAAGGTGGTTAGGATTCCAGTGGAAGGAAAGACTTTGGGCTTCGGACTACTTTGATGAGATGTACGACTGCGCAGTGACACTCATCAAGAAGGGTCTGGCGTATGTATGCGATTTCAGCGCAGAGGAGATCAGAGCGAATAGAGGAACACTGACCGAACCGGGCAAGGAATCTCCTTACAGGAACAGAAGCGTGGAAGAGAACATGAAGCTCTTCGAAGAGATGCGCGACGGCAAGTATGAAGATGGAGAGAAAGTACTCCGTGCGAAGATCGACATGGCGTCTCCTAACATCAACATGAGAGACCCTGTTATCTACCGTATCGCCCATGCGTCCCACCACAATACAGGCGACAAGTGGTGCATCTATCCGATGTACGATTTCGCTCACCCGATCGAGGACGCGATCGAAGGAATCACACACTCCATCTGTACGCTGGAGTTTGAGGATCACAGACCGCTTTACGACTGGGTACTTGAGGCAGTAGGCAAGTGGCCGACTCCGCCGCAGCAGATCGAGTTCGCGCGTCTGAACATCACCAATACGATCATGTCCAAGAGATACCTCAAGGCACTCGTTGACGATGGTATTGTTGACGGATGGGATGATCCGCGCATGCCGACCATCGCAGGCATCAGACGCAGGGGATATACGCCGGAAGCAGTTCGCGACTTCTGCGAGAGGATCGGCGTAGCAAAGGCAAACTCAACGGTAGACGTTGCGCTTCTAGAAAGCTGTGTCCGCGATGATCTGAAGAACAAAGTGGAAAACAGAAATGTCGTTGAGAATCCAATCAAGGTCGTAATCACCAATTATCCGGATGATCAGACAGAAATGATGCCGATCGAAAACAACCGTGAAGTACCGGAGATGGGCGACCGTCAGGTGCCGTTCAGCAATGAGCTGTGGATCGACGGTGATGACTTCATGGAAGTGCCGGTCAAGAAGTACTTCAGACTTTTCCCAGGGAACGAAGTTCGCTTCAAGGGCGCATACTTCCTCACCTGTACTGATGTGATCAAGAATGAGGATGGAACGATTAAAGAACTGCACTGCACATATGATCCAACGACCAAGAGCGGAACAGAAGGTGCAAACCGCAAGGTCAAGGGAACCATCCACTGGGTCGATGCGAAGACAGCAGTCAAAATCAGAATCAGAAACTACGACTATCTGATGGTTGAAGATGAGAACGGAGAGATGGATCTCAATCCGGATTCGCTCATGGAATCCTGGGGCTATGCAGAACCGCTGCTCGGCGAGGCGAAGCCAGGCGAACGTTTCCAGTTCTTCCGCAAAGGCTACTACATCGCGGACAGCGTGCTGAACAGCGCAGAAGATGATGGCTCAGAGACAAAAGTCTTCAACAAGATCGTTGGACTCAAGTCATCCTTTAAGGTTAAGAAATAACAATGACTGATCTGAAGAATCATTCAGAAGTAAATAAGCTGCCGGAGCTGCTGTCACCGGTCGGCGGCCGGGCGCAGCTGGAAGCTGCAGTAAATCATGGAGCGGATGCCGTCTATATGGGCGGCTCCCTTTTTAATGCGCGCATCAACGCGGAGAATTTCACAGAAGAATCCCTCGCGGAGGCAATTGATTTCGCCCATGAGAGGGGCGTCAAAGTCTACATCACGTTCAATACTCTCATCAAGGACAGCGAGCTGGAGAGGGCGTTCCGATATGCCTGTCACCTGTATGAAATCGGTGCGGATGCTCTGATTCTGCAGGACATGGGATTGGCCCGTCTGGTGCGCAACTATCTTCCCGATTTTCCGATCCACCTTTCAACCCAGGGAACGGTCTACAATGTGCAGGCACTCGATTTGGTAAAACAGATGGGTTTCAGCAGAGTGGTGCCGGCAAGAGAGCTGACGCTGGAAGAGATCGGGCGTCTAACAGAGAAGGCCCATGAGCTGGAGATGGATGTGGAGGTCTTCGTTCACGGCGCTTTGTGCATGTGCTACTCGGGGCAGTGCCAGATGAGCAGAGCCTTCGGCGGAGGCGGAAGAAGCGGTAACCGGGGACTTTGCGCACAGCCGTGCAGACTGCTCTACACAGATGACAAAGGCAGGAAGGGATACTTCCTAAGCCCGAAGGATCTGTGCACACTGGATCTGATGCCACAGCTGATTGCAGCAGGCGTCGATTCCTTCAAAATCGAAGGACGCCTCAAGTCTGCAGAGTACGTTGCCGTGACCACCGCAGTGTACAGGAAGTATCTTGACTTGTACGCGGAAGCCGTGAAGGCTGCAGATGCCGACGGGGCAAACAGCAGCGGCGCTATCGCTGGTGCAGCTGGCAGCCGCGCAGCCGCTGGTGAATGGAAGACGATGATCGATCCGGAAGACATGCAGAAGCTGAAGCGGAGCTTCAATAGGGGCGGCTTCACACATGGCTATCTCGAGGGCAATCCGGGGCAGAAGATTCTCTCCGGAGCAAGTCCAAAGAACCAGGGGATATATATTGGAACAGTTGCCGCCGTCAGCCCTGTGAAAGGAAAGGCCGGCGCAGGACGAGATAAAGTTCTGGTGGATGTTCAGCTGCAGAAAGGTCTGCAGCAGAAAGGTCTGCAGCAGGACGAATACGGCGGGTCCATCGCGCAGGGAGACGGTGTGGAAATCAGACGCCGCATGGAGCGGTCATCGGCGGAGGCTGCGGCAGGCAGCAGTGTGGCAACCTACGTAGAAAAGCTTGCGAATCACACATTGCGCATCGGTGATTTCGACAAAGGCATCCGTGCCGGCGATAAAGTATATAAGGTGACGGATCGGGCGCTCCGTGAGGAGGCGCTGGCGGTGGCAGAGAAAAAGCTGCCGGTCAGGATGCAGTTCCGCGCGCACTTGGGGCAGGAACCTACGCTGGAAATGACCTTGCAGGAATCGGACGATCAAACTTTCGCAGGCAGCATTAGCGCTGCAAATGTCTCCGGTGATTTTGCGGTAGAAAAGGCGCTGAAGAGAGCGCTTACCGAAGAGAAGATCAAAGAACAGCTGATGAAACTCGGAGACACCGGATTCCGTACGGAAGCGGAGGACATCTTCATTGAAATGGATTCGGATATTATGATACCAGTATCCGTGATCAATCAGATGCGCCGTCAGGCAGCGGAAGATCTGAGCGAAGGGCTGCGCGGTGCGGTCACGCAGAAGCGCCGCTCGATGACAGAAGAGGAGATCTGCGCAATCGTATCATCCGAGCAGCTCGGCAGTGAGGATGAAGTAAACCGCATCGAAAACATGACAGTAGAGGATGACCTGCCATACATTCTGAATGTCAGCAAAGGCAAATTAGACGATTATATAGAAGACAACTTCGCGTCCATCGTTGACAAGTATCGTGACAGTGGGGTACTCATCGGCAACTTGGGATGGATCAAACAGTTTGCAGATGCAGGCGTGCAGGTATATGGAGACTACGGTCTGAACGCTTATAACGGACAAAGCATAAAGGCCTACGAAGAGATGGGAGTGAAGATGCTGCACACATCTTATGAGCGATGCAGGGACGGAAGGACTTCGGGCAAGCGCTTCGGTGGTAAGGTTCCGCTGATGATAACAGAACACCCCTTCGATACCGATTACCTGATTGATCGAAAGGGTGTGAAGCACGAGATAATGAAATACGGTGATAAATACATAGTGCTCTGATTTCGCAGGGCACTTTTTATTTGCCGCGTCACAGTTTGCACGTCATAGTTCGTTGGCGTTCTTGAACATGATGATGCCAAGGAAGATCACGATTGCGCCAATCACGTTCCAGTGAAATCCCCAGTCGGATGTCTGTGCCAGAATAATAACTATAATTCCTACCAGCAGCATGAATAATGCGCTCAGGATATATTTCGGATTTCTTTTTCTGCCGTTGTTTCTGAATGACATAGATTCACCTCCAAATCCTAATCATGGTATCATAAAACCCACTTCCTTTCAATGCGGCAGAACAAGATATTTGACGTAATTCAGAACATGAAAAAAGCGGCATCCTGGGACGCCGCTTTCTGGTGTATACGTATACTTATTGTCTTGTTTGGCTTTAAGCTTGTGCTTATGCCTCGGCAGCTTCTTCAGCAGCCTTCTTGTCAGCTTCTCTCATTTCGAGAACGTGCTGATATTCTTCCTCAGTCATTTCAGGCATGAACAGTCCAGTTACGCCATAGAACATTGAGATGAGTGGGTTGATCCAGTTAAGTACAGCAAATGGAATGTACGCACTGTTTACACCCAGGAATGATCTCATAGTTGCTCCGCAAGTATTCCAAGGGAAGAAGTTTGAAGTGATTGTTCCGGAGTCTTCCAGACATCTTGACAGGTTCTTTGGAGCCAGTCTTCTGTCTTCGAAAGCTTCCTTGTACATTCTGCCTGGCAGAATGATTGACAGGTACTGGTCGCAGCAGATTGCGTTTACGAATACGCATGAAAGTTCTGTTACGATTACCAGTCCGCCTCTAGTGCCTCTAGCCAGCTTCAGCAGAGCTGCAGCCAGGTTGCCCATGATACCGGTTACGTCTACGATACCACCGAAGCACATTGCCAGCATGATGAGGGAAATTGTCCACATCATGGACTGGAGTCCACCACCGGTCAGCAGTTTTCCGATCTGCTCAGCTACGAGCGGATCGTCTACCATGTCTGTTCCAACCGGCAGTTCTTCAACACCGTAGTTGAGTACATAGCCTACGTTGGACAGCTCACCGCCGCCAGGAACGAGCTTAACGCCCTGGAATGCCATGAACGGAACACCGAGGAGTACGCCTGCAACGAGAGCTGGCAGAGCCGGCATCTTAACGATTACAGCTACGATTACGAATACCGGTGGGATCAGGAACAGGATTCCTACAGTGTAGTTAGCCTGAATTGCTTCCAGCATAGTGGTAACGAGTGATTCGTCAGCGCTTCCACCACTGTGAGTGAAACCAAGAATCAGATATACGATCTCAGCGATGATCCATGATGGAGCAACGGTGTAGATCATGTGTCTGATGTGGTCAAACAGGTTGGAACCAGCTACTGCAGGTGCCAGGTTTGTTGTATCGGACAGCGGTGACATCTTGTCTCCGAAGTATGCGCCGGATACTACCGCACCAGCTGACATTGCTGATGGGAATCCCAGAGCAGTACCGATACCGATGATAGCAACACCCATGGAACCAGCAGTTGACCATGATGAACCTGTTGCCAGTGATACGATGGAGCACAGCAGACATGCTGTGAAC
>CACWSO010000013.1 GCA_902763505.1 uncultured Eubacteriales bacterium
CAAGGACGAGAAGAAGACACCGGATGCAGAGATCGTAGGCAAGATCGTACAGAACGCAATGAACAAGGGCCTGATGCTGGAAGCAGCAGGAACATTCAATAACGTTATCAGAATCCTTTGCCCACTGGTTGCAACTGATGAGCAGCTGGAAGCAGGACTGAAGATCTTCGAAGAAGCACTGGCAGAAGCTGCTAAATAAGAAGAAGCGCATAAGCGCAGTCTAAACAAACAGCGATATCCCGCAGAGCAGAGACCGCAATGGTCCCGCTTCTGCGGGATTTTGTTTTATCTGTGTTTTTATTGTGCTAAACCGATAAAGATATAGTAAAATGTATAAAGTAAAAACGAAAGCAAACCATATGAGAGGAGGAGTAACGGACATGAAAAAACTACTGGCCATATTGATGTCTTTGGTTTTTGCATTCACCATGTTTGGTCTTTCGGGATGTGGAAACGAAGAGGCTCAGATGGAGGAAGAGGAGGCCGCAGCAGAACCGGCAGTGGAACTCAGCGAAGAGTATACTGCCTTTGCAGATGCGGTTGACATGGATTTCGCCAAGGAAGTTAATAAAACAGTTGCATCCTTCGGGGATGACGAAGCAGTAGGAATGAGATCCGCAGGATCCCCGGCCGAAAAAGAGACATGTGATTATCTGGAAGGCGTGATGAATGATATCGGACTGAACAACGTTACAGTTGATAACATTACCGTCGATGGATGGACCTTCAACGGCGCGAATATCACATTCACAAATGCGAAGGGTGAAGAGCAAAAGATCGATCTGGGCGGATATCAGACGACGATCCAGGCTGACAATCAGGAGGTCGAGCTCGTATACGTCAATCGCGGAACGGAAGAAGACTACGAGGGACTGGATGTTACCGGTAAGCTGGTGCTCTTTGAAATTAACCAGGAAGAAGATTGGTGGATCAACTACCCTGCTTATCAGGCAAAGGAGAAGGGTGCCCTTTGCGCAATTGCCATGAGGGAGTTTGCAAACAAGGATGAAGATGGAACGAGAATCGGCGTGCAGGATGTATGCGGGCCTGCGGATGCTCCGGCGCTTGCAATCAGCCGCAAAGACTGCAATGCTCTGAAGAAGGCCATCAAAGCATCCGGTGAGGATTCCATCAAGGTCACATTCAACGCGGATTCGAAGGTGACGGAGAATGCGACGTCCCACAATCTCTACGGAGAGATTCCGGGAGCGGAAGACGAGACGATCTTTGTATTTGCTCACATGGATGGATATTTCCACGCTGCATATGATGATGCGTGGGGCGTTGCTGTCAGCATGGCTATCGCAAAGGCTATGATCGACAGCGGCTACACGCCGGATAAGACGATTCGCTTCTGCATACACGGCGCAGAAGAATGGGGACGTGAAGGAAGTGAATACGACTGGTCTGTAGGAGCCTATGAGGACATCATGACCAATCACCCTGATTGGGTCGATGGTGGATTTGCAATCGTAAACAACGACAGTGGATATACCGTTGAAGGAGAACCGAACAAAGGCACCAGAAGCTCTATCGAGCTGAAATCCTTTGCCAAGAGCAGCATAGATGAACTTGCAGACAGCTCCAAGTACACATGGAAGCATCAGAATCTGAGCACATACACAGAGGATTTCCAGTGGACGAGAATGGGTATTCCGGCGATCTGCGCAGGAGATGGCGATGGAACCAGTTATGATGACAACGGTTATCACTCCACCTACGACAGTTGGGAATACCAGCCTTTGGATGAAGAGGGTATGGCGGAGATGATCAGAACCTTTGGAAAGGTCACAATGGATCTGGATTCCTGCCTCGTCAGACCGATGAACTTCAAGGCGAGAATCAAGAATTTCGAGAAATCGCTTAATGACGATGCGAAGGATCAGTTCGCAGAGTCACTTGAAGAAGCATATGCGGCGGCTGACGCACTTAAGGCTGTCATGGATGAAGTGGAGGAATCCGGTGATGACGCTGCGGCAACGGAGCTGAATAAACAGACACAGGAAGTGTATCTGGCGTTCCAGAATTCTCTCCTCGGACTCGACTTTATCAACGTAGACGCCATCATCAGACATGACATGTATGAAGATAATATCGAGTATCTTGACCAGACGATCAAAGCACTGGAGGCAGGCAATATCCAGGAAGCCTATGACGAGTATCTGTGGGCAATCGACTGGTCATGGTACGATATGTTCTTTGATAAAGGGACAACAGATTACATGAAGAACCAGCTCTTCAGCAAGCGTGATGATACTTGGGGCGCAGACCTCATCAAGTATCCTCATGCAGATACCAATGCCATCGTCGTATCCCTGAGAGATAAATACGATCAAGAAGGCGCAGATGTCAGCGAAGAAATTGCGGCACTGAAAGCAATCAAAGCCCAGCAGGAAGGTTATCTGAAAGAAGTATATGCAGAGGAATTGGCCGGCATCCAGAACGCCACAAAGCTGATGAATGGAATTGTAACAAACGAATAAGACGAATCATTTATAAATCATTGCGGAAGGAAGACATGCTTCTGATTATCAACGACAGCAATAATGCATATTACAATCTGGCAGCAGAGGAATATCTCATCGACAACTTCGATGAGGACATTGTGATGCTGTGGCGTAATGACAACACCGTTGTTGTAGGAAAAAATCAGAATACTATAGAGGAGATCGACAGTCGCTATGTGGAAGAGCATAGCATCAGCGTTGTCCGACGTCTGACTGGCGGCGGTGCCGTCTTCCATGACATGGGGAATGTGAATTACACGATCATCCAGCCTTATCAGGAGGGGTTGTTCTCCAACTATGCGTACTTCACAGAAGCAGTCCGTGATTTTTTGCAGGGACTCGGCATTAGCGCTGAGCTAAGCGGAAGAAACGATTTAATGATTGACGGGAAAAAATTCTCCGGGAATGCCCAGTGCGTCAGAAAGGGCAGAATGATGCACCATGGAACACTCATGTTCCGTTCTGATGTGAAAGACATTTCCGGAGCCCTCACCCCGAACCGAAAGAAGACGGAGAGCAAAGGCGTGAAGTCTGTTCAGTCCCATGTGACGAACATTTCCTCTCACCTGCCGTATGACAGGATGAGCGTTGAAGACTTCATGGACCGGCTGTATCATTATTTCCTGCGTCGGTTTCCGGAAGCCGTTCCTTATGAACTGACACAGGAAGAGAAAACCGCCATCCAGCAGCTGACGGATGAGAAGTATTCCACCTGGGAGTGGAATTACGGCGCCTCTCCTGCCTTTGGAGTAAGCGCCAGCCACAAGTATGACTTCGGACTCGTTGATGTCAGACTGAATGTCATACGCGGCTGCATCAAAGAGATTCGCATTTTCGGTGACTTCTTTGGCGTTAGAAGTATTTCGGAACTTGAGGATTTACTCGTCGGCACTGAATACCGGGCCGACGCCATCAGACAGGTGCTTGCCGGCATTGCGCTCGGCGATTACATCAGTGGAATGACAGCGGAAGGACTAACGGACCTCATCGTCCGGTAAAGCAACCGCTTTCGCACTCGGATAAATCAACAGCAAATAGACCCAAAAACCGGTCATGCGGCATATTGGGTCTATTTTATTAATTGGAAGTTTAGTTCAATGGAGGCCTTTACACATACCCCTAGGGGGTATATAATGAGTGCCGTCAGGAGGACAAAAAAATGAACAGAGCGATACAAGATAACTGCTGCAGCAGACAAACAGAGAACTGCTGTGGGACAAGAACGAAAGAAAGATCCCAGGCGGAATATAAAGATTTGATCAATCGGCTCAGCCGCATTGAAGGTCAGATTAGAGGATTGAAGAGAATGGTAGAAGAAGGCGCATACTGTCCGGACATACTCAACCAGAGCGCGGCGGCAAGCGCGGCATTGTCCAGTTTCAATCGTGTGCTCATGTCGAATCACATCAAAAGCTGTGTGATCGATGACGTGAGAGCAGGAAATGATGAAACAGTGGATGAGCTTCTTGGCGTTTTGCAGAAGCTCATGAAATAAGCTGAGTAAGACAGAGGTTGAGTAAGGCAGAAATCATTAAGGCAAACAGAAAAATGGAACAGTATTTCGTGACAGGGATGAGCTGCGCAGCATGTCAGGCGAGAGTGGAGAAAGCAGTATCCAATGTGCCGGGCGTTGAAAGCTGTTCAGTCAGTCTGCTGACATATTCCATGGGAGTCGAAGGGACAGCTTCCCCGGATGACATTATAGAAGCAGTAGAGAAGGCCGGCTACGGAGCAAGAGCGAAGAACACATCGGCAAGCGCATCTGCAGCCGACGAAGAGATGCTGCGCGATACGGAGACACCGGTACTGAAGAAGAGATTGATTTCTTCCGTAGCGGTTCTTGTTGTGCTCATGTACTTTTCGATGGGCCACAGCATGATGGGCTTTCCGCTTCCTGGTTTTTTCGAGGGGAATCACATCGCAGTCGGTATGGTGGAGATGATACTGGCCTTTGTGGTCATGCTGATCAACAAGAAGTTTTTCACCAGCGGTTTCAAATCGCTGATTCATAGGGCACCAAACATGGACACGCTGGTGGCTATGGGTTCATCAGTTTCATTTGTTTGGAGCATGCTCTTGTTATTTAAAATGACGAGAGACCTGACGGATGGTAATATGGATGCCGTGATGGAAGGCGGACACAGCTTGTACTTTGAGACGGCAGCCATGATCGTCACACTCATCACCATCGGCAAGATGCTGGAAGCCATGTCCAAAGGCAGGACGACCGATGCGCTGAAAAGCCTGATGAAACTGTCTCCAAAAGAAGTGACGATCATCGTAGACGATGAGGAAAGAATCGTACCAGTCGAAGACGTCAAGGTCGGTGATGTTTTTGCCTTGAAACCGGGAGAGAACATACCGGTAGATGGCGTCATCATCGAAGGAAGCACCGCAGTCAACGAAGCGGCGCTGACGGGCGAAAGCATTCCGGTCGATAAAGCCGAAGGAGATCAGATTTCCGCAGCGACCCTGAACCAGTCGGGATACATCAGGGCAAAAGCCACGAGAGTGGGACAGGATACAACCCTATCACAGATCATCAAGATGGTTAGCGATGCTGCTGCAACGAAGGCACCGATTGCGAAGATTGCAGATAAAGTATCCGGCATCTTCGTACCTGCAGTGCTGATTATCGCAGCCATCGTAATCATCATCTGGATCATAGCAGGCCAGGAGATCGGTTACGCACTTGCCCGCGGTATCTCCGTTCTGGTGATCAGCTGTCCATGCGCTTTGGGACTTGCGACGCCGGTTGCGATTATGGTTGGCAATGGGCTTGGCGCTAAAAACGGAATTCTCTTCAAAACCGCGCAGTCGCAGGAAGAGGCAGGGCGCATCGGTATCGTTGTTTTAGATAAGACGGGTACGATTACAGAAGGACAGCCGGTTGTCACGGATGTAATTCCGGCAGAAGATATGGATGAAGACGCATTCATCGCGAAGACTTACGCACTTGAATGCAAAAGCGAACATCCTCTCGCAAAGGCAGTGACAGAAGCTGCAAAGGCAAGAAACCTGAGGCCGGAAGAGGTGACAGATTTTACGGCAGTCGCCGGAAACGGATTGACCAGCAAGTTGGGTGAACAGGAGCTGATTGGCGGAAATCAGGAGTTCATTCAGAAGAGATCCGGCATCGAGATTGAAGAGAAATATACACTGCTTGCAGAGAAGCTCGCAGGAGAGGGAAAGACCTGTCTCTACTTCGCAGAGAGCGGACGGTTCCTTGGAATCATAGCAGTTGCAGATACGATAAAAGAGGACAGCCCTGAGGCGATTCGCCAGCTTAAGAATATGGGTATCCGTGTCGTCATGCTGACAGGAGACAACGAACGGACAGCACGTGCAATCGCCGAGCAGACAGGAGTGGATGAAGTTATCTCAGGGGTCAAACCTGACGGCAAGGACAGGGAGATTCGAAAACTTAAGAAAAAAGGAAAAGTCGCGATGGTCGGAGATGGCATCAATGATGCTCCCGCGCTCACAAGAGCAGATGTGGGCATCGCCATCGGAGCCGGAACCGATGTGGCCATCGACGCCGCTGATGTCGTGCTGATGAACAACAGACTTTCCGAAGTGCCTGCTGCAATCAGGCTGAGCAGGGCAACGCTCAGGAACATACATGAAAATCTTTTCTGGGCATTCATATACAACGTCATATTGATTCCGGTTGCAGCGGGAGCATATGTCAGCCTGACAGGCTGGACAATGAATCCGATGCTCGGAGCAGCAGCGATGAGCTTATCGAGCGTTTGTGTTTGTATGAATGCGCTTAGACTCAATCTATTTGATATCCACAGCACACAAAGAGATAAGAAAATAAAGATCAAGACAGTAGAAACGGAGGAACAGGAAATGGAAAAAACGATGAACATTGAAGGCATGATGTGCACACACTGCGAAGCGACGGTGAAAAAGGCGCTTGAGGCAATTGATGGCGTGGAAACCGCAGAAGTAAGCCATGAGCAGGATAAAGCTGTCGTAACATTGAATGCAGATGTGGCAGATGACGTCTTGAAGAACGCTGTAGAGGCGAAGGATTACACGGTTATTTCTATCGAATAATCGACGGCAGTTCAGTCAGAAGAACATGAAAAATATCAGACCAGTATTTCACAAAAGCACGATCAACACGGATCCTGCGGTTGAAGAATGGCTCGGCAGTCAGAATGCATCTAATGATGAAAGCATCAGAGAGTACATCATCCACCATAAGCGGAGCATCGAAGAGATGATCTTCTGGGAGGACAAGGTGGCGTGGATGCAGAATTACCTGACGGTCCGAAAGGATTTCATTGAGCGGAGCATAGATAAACGCATCAAGCGCGACTATGCTTATCTTGACGTGATCGACAGTTTGATTCAGAGAGCAATCGAAGAGAACTGCATGCAGATTCGTGCCTGGCTTGTAGAGTACAAGAACAGAACCTTTGGCAATGCCTTTATAGATGAGGCGGAAGCAGACCAGTTCGATTTGGAATTTGAACTCAGGGATCCTTTGCCGGCGGAAAAACACGCCGTTGGAGAAGAGCTCAGATTGGGCAGCTACTGTTATGATGCTTCCGGGCAGAAACGGGATATCGTCTGGCAGGTACTTGACATCATTGAGGACAGGGCGCTGATCGTAAGCCGGGAAGTACTCGCGTTCAAGCGCTTTAATGAAGACTGGGGAAGGATGACATGGGAGAATTGTTCTCTGCGAAAATGGCTCAATGAAGACTTCCTGCAGACTGCCTTTACAGAAGAGGAACGGTATAGAATCGCCCGCGGATCGATTCGTAACAGAAAGAATGATATGTTCGGAACGGATGCTGGGCCGGACACGGAAGACAGCGTTTTTCTGCTCAGTATGGAAGAGGCCAGAGAATACTACACAAGCGATGAAGACCGTCAGGTTATGGCGACGCCATACGCAACAGCAGAAGCCGGCTTCGCCGGCGATGCGGAAGCGGCACCGTGGCGGCTCCGTACACCGGGATATAAAGGCGGGTGTTATAATGCGTATATCCGCACAAACGGAATGATCAATACACACGGTTGCTTTAACGATCAGGATGGTTTCGGAATCCGTCCTGCCATGTGGGTAAAGCTAAAGAATGAACATCAATAAACCGACAGAAAAAAACACTGGCACAATCGCCCGTGAAATACTGGACCTGGCCCGTAATACACTGCTTCTGCATCTCCGCTTCATGGATATGGCCATATGCAGTCTGAAACTGCAGGAGTATCGCGGCACGATTGCGGTTGACGAAGAGGCGATTTCGTTCGACCCGGAATTTGTGATTGCAAAGTACAGGGCAGACAAGAGCATGCTCCCGCGCCTTTACCTGCACATGGTATTCCACTGCGTGTTTCACCACATTCCTGAGGAAACACCTGTAGACGCGCGGCTTTGGAATCTGGCCTGTGATATCACCGTCGAAAATATAATCGACGGGATGCACCTTGGGAGCATCTACTGTGAGACAGGCGTTAACGAGAAAAGGCAGCTGGAAAAACTGAAGACAAAAGTGAGCACGATCACGGCTGAGAAACTGTATCGGTACTTCGCAGAAGAAAAGCTGCCGGAAAAAGAGATCGAGGAACTGGAAGAATCATTCGCAGCGGATGATCACATAGGATGGTACAGGGACAGCGGAGCACGGACTGTCATTACAACCTATGGCACCGGGGATTCCTATATCGAGGAAGAATCCGACGAAGGCGAGCTTGCCTTTGGTTCAGGTGAAAGCGAAGAAGGCGGCGTCCAAAAGAAAAAAGATAAGTGGCGCGACATCGCGGAAATGATGCTGATGGAACTGGAGAGTTTTGCGAAACGCCAGGGAGACACCGCCGGAGACATGCTCCAAAACCTGAGAGAATCGACGAGAGAGAAGTACGACTATGCCACGTTTTTGAAGAAATTCTCCGTCATGGGAGAAGAGATGACGGTGAGCGATGAGGACTTCGACTATATCTTTTATACATATGGGCTGAAACTCTATCAGAACATGCCGCTGATCGAGCCGTTGGAATACAAAGAATCCAGGAGAATACGGGACTTCGTGATCGCAATCGACACATCGGGTTCCGTCTCAGGAGAACTGGTTCAGAAATTCATCGATAAGACATATAATATACTGCAGCAGGAGGACAGTTTCTTCCGCAAGGTCAACCTGCACATCATTCAATGCGATACGGAGATTCACGAGCATGTCAAACTCACTTCGAAGCTTGAAGTCGACCGTTACCTGAAGGAGATGGTTCTCAAGGGATTTGGCGGCACAGATTTTAGACCTATATTTGAATTTGTGAATGAGATGAACAGCGCAGGGGAGTTCACGGATTTCAAAGGACTGATTTATTTCACGGACGGTTACGGAACATATCCTTCGAAGCCTCCGGATTATCAAACCGCATTTGTGTTTATCGACGATGAGTACAATAATTACAATGTACCTTCCTGGGCGATCAAAATAATACTGCAAAGTCATGAACTGTAGCATAAACAATAAATGGAGAAACAAGCATGAATATTAAAGACGCAAAAACGCAGATCAAAAATGCTATGAGAGCGTACTTCACAAAGGATGAACACGGAAACTATGTAATTCCGGTCCAGAAGCAGAGACCTGTTTTCCTGATGGGTCCTCCGGGAATCGGCAAGACAGCGATCATGGAACAGATCGCCGCGGAGATGGGAGTCGGCCTTCTGACTTATTCCATGACGCATCATACCAGACAGTCTGCGCTGGGGCTTCCGTTTATCGAGCACAAAGTATATCAGGGGCAGGAATTCGACATTTCCGAATACACGATGAGTGAGATCATCGCCTCTGTATATGAGCTGATGGAGAGCACCGGAACGAAGGAGGGCATACTGTTTCTCGATGAGATCAACTGCGTGTCCGAGACGCTTACGCCGATTATGCTGCAGTTTCTGCAGTACAAAGTCTTCGGGCGCCATAGTGTGCCGGAGGGATGGATCGTCGTAACAGCGGGCAACCCGCCTGAATACAACCAGTCGGTAAGAGAATTTGACATCGTCACATGGGACCGCCTGAAGCGGATCGATTGCGAACCGGATTTTGAAGTCTGGAAGGAGTACGCAATCGGCGCCGGGGTGCACCCATCCGTTTTGACCTATCTCGAGATCAGACCGGAAGACTTCTACAGCATCGAATCCACCGTCGACGGCAAGACCTTCGTCACTGCGAGAGGATGGGACGACCTGTCGCAGATGATTCTGCTGTATGAATATAACGACATCGCAGTAGACGAAAAACTTGTGCGGCAGTATGTGCAGGATCCGAAGATCGCCAAGCGCTTTTCTGTTTACTACGATTTGTTCAACAAATACAAATCGGACTATCAGGTGGAAGCGATTTTAAAGGGCGAAATCTCCGAAGATATTACAGCGAGAGCAAAGGCAGCAAACTTCGATGAGAGAATCTCTTTCATAGGGCTTTTGTCAGATGCAGTCTCCCGTGAAATGAAGCGGGTCACAGACAAAGACACGATGATCAAGAATCTTCTGCAGACGCTGAAGGTGTTCCGGAAGAGAGCTTTGGAGGAAGACCCTTCTGAAGTTATGGGAGAGCTGATTGCCGGCAGGGAATCGGAATTGACAAAAGGCAGGAAGGCAGGATCCCTTTCACAGGACGAGTACGACATCATCACAGATGAAATAGAAGCATTGACGAGGCAGATGAACCTGATTGCGGGAGAAAAAGACGGGAAGCCTGCCTTTGCAGTTGTCAAAAGAGATTTCGATGGAATCGTCAAATCGTCAAAAGACGATGCACAGAACGTAAAGCAGGAGCTTTCAAACATGTTCCGGTTCTGCGAGGAAGCTTTTGGCGAGGGACAGGAGTTGTTCCTCGTGACAAACAATCTGACCGTCAGCGACCACGGAACGAGATTCCTGTCACGGTACGGATGTGAAGAGTACTTCAGACACAATAAGGACCTGATGCTCTATGATAAGGAAAAAGAAATCGATGCATATCTGGAAGGATTGGATGAAGAAGATTGACAATTGCGAACAGTATATGCTGGTGTTAAAATAGAGTTCGTAATGTTAACGAGGTAAAGTATTTAGTAAGTCAGCAAGTTAAGTCAGCAAGTTATGTCAATAGTTTACGATTATTTCGGCGGTTTATATATCAACATCACAAACAGATGCCCCAACGCCTGTGAGTTTTGCATCAGGAATTTCACGAACGCACTCGGCGACGCGGACAGCCTCGTATTGAAGGAGGATCCGACTGTCGAGGAAGTGAAGAAGGAGCTGGAGAGCTGGGATGTTCGCGCCTATGACGAAGTGGTCTTCTGCGGATACGGCGAACCGACGGAGCGGCTGCCGGAAGTTTTGGAACTCGCTCGTCACATCAAAGCCAAGTACGGAAGGCAGATCAGAATCAACACAAATGGGCTTGCAGATTTGATATGGGGCCGTCCGACAGCGCCGGATCTGAAAGGCGTGGTCGACGCCGTTTCAGTGAGCATGAATGAAGCAGATGCGCAGAAGTATTACGATCTCTGCCACCCGAAGTTCGGGCTGAAGTCCTACGATGCAGTCATCAAATACATTGAAGATGTGAGAGATTACGTTCCTTATGTCGCAGCATCTGTCGTGACATCTGCCATATCGAGCGAGTCCATCAACATATGCCGCGCAAAGGCAGCAGAGCTTGGCGTTGTGTTCAAGCTCAGATAGAATCTGATTACAGACAATCATCAGATGACAAACATGGTTAAAAACAGGCGAAAGCCTGATCAAATATTGTTTTCAATAAGGAAGTGAAGGTAAAAACGTGGAATGGATGACAACAAAGAATGAACCGGGCAAAACTTACCTGATGCAAGGTAATGAAGCAATTGTCCGGGGAGCTCTGGAAGGCGGGGTGCATTTCGCATCATCCTATCCGGGCTCACCATCGTCCCAGGTTCTTGGAATGCTGGGACACATCGCAGAAGACCAGGGCTTCCGTGCTGAATGGTCGACGAATGAGACCACAGCACTGCAGTCGTGCATGGGCGCGTCCTTTGCGAACGGCAGAGCGATCTGCATCGTCAAGCAGAACGGACTGTTGTTTCATGGTGATACGATCCACTGCGGAGCGCTGGGAGGAGTCAAGGGAGGACTGGTAATCATCAGCTCCGATGACCCTGATTCCCATTCAAGTACAAACGAGTTTGACTCAAGACACATGGCGGTTTCAGCAAACATCCCGATGCTGGAGCCTGCGAGCGTACAGGAAACAAAGGACATGATTCCGTATGCCTTTGAACTGTCCGAGGAACTGGAACAGATGGTGCTGATCAGAGTCACCACTAGAATCTGCCACGGCAGAGGCAGCGTTACCCTCGGCGAGATTCCTGAGAAGAGACCGTTCACCCCGATCGGACTCTGGGACAGAATGGTTGGAATCAACTGGCTGCACAGCTTCCTGCTGGAGAAGCTCGAAAGAGCGAGGGAAGCTTTTGAAGTAAGCCCGTTCAATCACTACATGGGAAAGGAAGATGCAGACAAGCTGATCATCACTGGCGGCACCGGAATGAAGTACGTTCAGGAAGCGCTGGAGGAATTTGGTCAGGAAGGCGAAGTCGGCGTACTCAGCCTCGGATGTCTGTGGCCGCTCCCTGAGAAACTGATCCTGAAGCATCTTGCAAAGGCATCAAAGGTCCTCGTTGTAGAAGAAGTCGATCCGTTCCTTGAGGAACATATTTCGGCCATCGCAGGTAAGGCTAGACTGAACGTGGAAATCAACGGAAGAGCAGACCTGATTCCTCCGATCGGCGAGCTGAATCCGGAGGTCGTATTCAAGGCAGTCGGCGAATTCCTGGGTGAAAAGCCGAAGTGCTGCGGCGAAGGATGCCCGGCCATCGAAGGCGTGAATATTCCGGCAAGAGAGCTTACGTTCTGCGCGGGCTGTCCGCACAGAGCATCCTTCTTCATTCTGAAGCAGGCGCTGAGAATGGAAGGCCATAAGGGCGTCGTTATGGGAGACATCGGATGTTATACCATGGCCGGCCAGAGAGCGGGCCAGTACGGTTACCACTTCATGAGCTGCATGGGTTCAGGAATCAGTGCGGCGGAAGGCCTCGGTCAGCTGACCAACTACGGTTTCGATCAGCCGGTCGTCAGCCTTTGCGGTGACTCTACATTCTTCCATTCCGTCGTACCGGGACTGATCAACGCCAAGATGAATGAGGCGAATATACTCCATATCGTACTCGACAACTCAGCAACGGCAATGACCGGATTCCAGCCGCACCCTGGTACAGGACAGACCGCGATGGGATACGAAACCGATAAGGTTTCCATCACAGCGCTCTGTGAATCACTGGGATGCAGAGTCTGGAGAGCGGATCCGTTCGATGTTGAAAATACGAAGAATCTCATCTGTGAGCTGATTGGAATGAAAGGCCTCAAGGTGCTGATTCTTGAGCAGCCGTGCGCAACGCTCGCAGCGAAGACAAGAGAGAAGAAAAAAGTCTGGGTAGACACTGATATATGCAGAGGCTCAAACTGCGGATGCGACGGATACTGCAGCAGAGTCTGGGGATGCCCGGGCAACATCTGGGACTTTGAGAAAAACTGCGCTGCAATTGACGAAGTCGTATGCGTAGGATGCGGGGCGTGCGCGAGCATCTGTCCATCCGGCGCGATCAAAGTGGAAGGAGGCGATGAGTAATGATGACCAACGTAGTTATCTGCGGAATCGGCGGACAGGGAAACATTCTGGCATCAGGCCTCATGGGCTCCGCCCTTGTAGAGATGGGATATAAGGTCGCAGTAGGCGAGACCTACGGCGCGTCCCAGAGAGGCGGCTCTGTTATGAGTCACTTGAGAGTATCCGATGATGTAGAAAGAGGCGTACTCATTCCACATGGAAAGGCAGACATCGTTGTTGCCTTTGAACCTGTAGAGGCGCTGAGAATTCTGCGTGTGTACGGAAACCCTGACACGAAAGTAATCTACGACACGCGTCCGGCATATCCGCTTGGCGTTTTGATTGGAGAGGACGAGTATCCTTCCATCGAAGACATCGATGCGGAAATCAAGGCGCGCAGCAGCGAGAGTTACCCGCTTCCGGCAACGGAGATGGCAATGGAAGCCGGAAACGCCAAGGTTGCGAACATCCTCATGATGGGCGCGCTGGCGGCTCTTGACGAGATGCCGCTCGGACCGGATGATTTCTTCAAGGTTCTGGAGCAGAACTTCCACGGCAAGGCGCTCGAACTGAACAAAGAAGTGTTCATGACAGGATACAGAAGGATCAAAGAAGGGGGGAGAAAGTAATGACTGAAATCAAGAAACAGAAATGCAGATTCTCCCATCCTCTGCGCAGGACATTTTATGAGACGGAAGTTCCTGTGGACATGACATTCAAGGAAATCGAGGGAAAACTGATCGAAGAAGGTTTCATAGATGCGAAAGTAGGCGGATACCAGTTCATATTTGAGGATCATATGTGCAAGCTGGCAGCTCCGCTGTCTGATTACGTTCCTGAAGGAGAGGAATGTATGGAAATCAGAATCCACGGACTCCTGATTGTTCTGACATAGGAGGTGTGTGATGTACAGTATTTTAGAACTAGAAAGAAAAGTAGTAGAAACCGGTATCTGCACAAACTGCGGCGCCTGCCAGGGAATGTGCCCGTACTGGAAATCATGTGAAGGACGCACCTTCGTAGATTATGACTGCGACAGGAAAGAAGGACGCTGCAAGTACTTCTGCCCTAGAATGCCGGCGGATCTCGATGCGCTCCGTGATAGATTCTTCGGAAAAGACGGATGTGAGATTATTCCTGAGATCGGACCGTTCAGAGCGCTCTATCTGACCAGGGCGGCAGATCCTGAAATCAGAAAGAATGCGCAGCACGGCGGTACGATGACTGCACTGGTAGAGTTCGCGCTTCAGGAAGGCTTTATCGATGCGGCAGTTCTGTCGAAGGCAGAAGGAACCCTCGATCCAGTCGGATGTCTCGTAACAGACCCGGCAGAGGTCAGAGAATGCGGCGGCTCAAGCTTCCAGATTCCTCCGACATTGGCAGTGCTCAATGAGGCTCTTGCAGAGGGTGAATACAAGCAGATCGGCGTTGTCGGAACACCTTGCAAGGCACTTGCCGTTGCAAAGATGAAGGCGAAACCGTTTGAGGAGAACGACAACAATGCGGATAACATCGGCATGGTATTCGGTCTCTTCTGTGGATGGGGATTGGACTGGAAGGGCCTCGCTGCTTTGGGCGACGCTGACCACGTTGACATACTTCCGAGCAAGTTCCACCGCATGGATATGGATGACCGTCAGGTTGATCTTGACGAAGTTCTTCCTCTCGTGAGAAACGCCTGTAAGTACTGTGATGATATGACGGCCGAGTTTGCGGATCTTTCCGTAGGCGGCGCAAGAAGCGCAGAAGGCTGGGATGTGGATAAAGGCTGGAATCAGCTTATCGTCCGTTCCGCGAAAGGTCAACAGCTCGTAGACCTGGCCCGCGAGAAGGGCGTACTCGAATTCAGAGAATTCGGAGATGAAGAAGCAGAAGCTGCAGCGATGAATAAGCTCATGAGAGCGTCTGCTTCAAAGAGAGAAAAAGCGCTCAAGCTGTAAAGGCCTGAACAATATGTGCAAAGGCAACAAAAGGGAGCCCGCAGGGGCTTCCTTTTTTTAGGAAAAAGGTGGAAACGCATGTTTTTTTGGTGTATAATGCTACTAACTATAAATATGTGTATTCGTAGGAAGAAAAATATGGGGGAATCCATATATGACGATTGTTGGAATAATCGCCATTATTGTGATGGGCATTCTCTGTATTCTTTGCGTTGTTTGTATTGCGGTCATTTTGGGCAACAGACGTCAGGCCAGAGCGAACAGTGAGGCCATTAGGGATATTGAGAAGAGTCTCAGCTCATTCGGTGATTCAATAAAAGAGCAGACAGGTCAGCTGATCGAGCACCTTGAGCAGCAGCAGTCGAACGATTTCCAGGAACGACGGTTAGAACTGTTGGAAGAGGAAGTCAGACGACTCAGCAGGTTTGATGAAATCGATTTTCCGGACGATGTGGAAGATGTTTTCAATCAACCGGAAGAGCCGGAAGAGATAGAAGAACTGGGTGATGACGTTGAACTGGAGGAACTTCTGAGAGAGCTGAACGCACTGGCTTCAGAGGTACAGGAGGAACCGGAAATCCCGCAGCCGGCACCACAACCGGTACAGCAGGTAACGCAGCCGACACAGGCACCGGTATTAGAGCCGGTACAACCGGTACAGCCAGTACAGCCGACACCACAGCCGGTACAGACGCCGGTGGTAGAACCGGTACAGCCGGTTCAGCAACCGGCCGAGGAAATTCTGGGAGAAGCCAGACACCATCAGGGATACAACATTGGGAGAAGCGGAAGAAGATACACAGCAGAAGAACTGAATATGCTGATCAGAGAATAGAACTAAGAACTAGTAACTGAAAAGAAACTAGAGGAGGAAACAACAAATGTATTGCAGTAAGTGCGGAAATCAAATTGCAGATGGATCAAGGTTTTGTAGCTTTTGCGGCGCACCTGTGGCAGAAGTGAACAGCTACGCCCCGGAAGTGGAAGTTCCGGCAGCAGCACCGGAGCCAGAGGTTGAAGCTCCGGCAGAACCGGAACCTGTGAGAAAACCTTTCATAGAGGAGATCAACTGGAATGTCAATGAGTATCCGGCTACAGACACAATCGAAAAGACAGACGATATAGATTTTGACTGGGGTGCGGACCCTGCCGAAATCAGAAGCAGATACACAAGGGAATATCCTGCAGAGGTGAAAGCGGAAGTCAATGAAAGAGCGGACGCCCTTAACGTCGAAGATCTGATCCCTTCCAAACCGGTACAGCCGGAGATGCCTGCGGCACCGGAAGTGCCGGATGATATCAGTGCTGCTGACAAAATCGACAAGTTCTATACCTTCAGCAGAAAGAATGAAGAATTCCAGCAGCTGCTCAACAAAGAATATGACAAGATCAAAGGCGGGAACCCGATAGAGCAGGAAAAGGCAATTGCAGATAAGGCAGCTGAGGAGAGATTCGAGGCAAGAGATAAAGAGCCTTCCATGGAAGCATTCCTGAGCAGAGAAGGAGTCAAGTACGAGCCGAAGGCATTCGAGTCAGATGTACTCGAGAGAATTGAAGCGCACGAAAGAGCTCTTGAGCAGAAGCGCGCGGAAGAAGAAGCTCGTCAGAAGATGATTGAAGAAGAGAGGGCAAAGGCTGAGGCAGAGATGAGAGCTGCTGAGGAAGCCCGTCTCAAAGCAGAACAGGAAGAGAGAGAGAGAATCGCAGCGGAGGCGAGAGCTCGCGCTGAGGAAGAAGTCAGAAGAGCTGAGGAAGCTGCAAGACTGGCAGCAGAAGAAGCAGCTAGAGCAGAAGAAGAAGCCACCAGACTGGAAGCGGAAGCAGCAGCAAAACTTGCCGCTGAGGAAGAAGCAAGAAGACTGGAGGATGCGAGAGAAGCCAAAGAAGCTGTCGAAGAAGCTAGACGCAAGACAGAAGAGAGAGAAAGAGCAGAAGCAGAGGCGAAGGCCAGAGCGGAAGAAGAAGCCCGCATCAAAGCTGAAGAAGAAGCGAGAGCAAAGGCGGAAGAGGAAGCAAGACTGGCAGCCGAAGAAGAAGCTAGAAGAAAAGAAGCAGAAGAAAAGGCGAGAATCGAGGCAGCAGAAGCACTCAGAGCCCAGCAGCAGGCTGAGAAGATCAGAGCGCAGCAGGAAGCTAGGCAGGCTGCCACCGAAAAGGAAAAGAGAATCGCAGAAATAGAGAGACGCCGTCAGGAAGAAGAAGAGCTCAAGAAGAATCTTGAGAAGAAGCAGGCGGATCTGCGTCTGCAGGCAGAATCTGCGGCAGCTGCTGAGGAGGCCAGAAAAGTTCTGGCAAGCACAAAGCAGATGAGAGAAGAGGAAGCTGCGAAAATCAGAGCGGCGATCGCCGGACTCAAGGGCGAAACAGTGAAACCGGAACCGGTGAAGCCGGCAGTTCCGGAAACGCCAGCAGCACCGAAGACATCGACAGCACCGACCATTCACTTCAGTGAAGATATATTCAAGGCAGCGATGGAAAAGGCAGAAGAACCTGTCGCAAAGGCAGTTGATGAGCCGACTATTGTTGCAAAACCGGAACCGAAGCCTGCACCTCAGGTCAGACCAAGTGTTTCAAGAGAAGAAGCAGCAAGGCAGGACGCCCACAGAGCAACACAGGCAGATCTCAGCAAGATGGCTCAGGCGAGGGCACAGTTCCTGGCTGAGTTTGGCATAGATCCGATTTCAGGAAAGGCTCCAGAAGAACCGAAACCGGCACCGGAACCTGTTCCTGCAACAGTAGAGGAACTGCTCGGTGAGAAGCCGGTAACCGGCAGAGAGACGATGATCTCTAAGGCAATCGACAACATCCAGACGAAGACTGTCAGCAAAGAAGATGTTATCAGAGGGCTTGAAAACACAAGAAGAATCAGCAAAGACGAACTGAAGGCTGTTGAAGTGATTCCGGCTGAAGAGATGGAAGCGCAGCCGCTCAGAAGTATTGACGAAATACAGCACACAAAGACTGTAGAAGAAATGCTGGAAGAGTTATCCTCACCAGCCGTTACAAGCGAACTGGGATCAGTTCTGTTTGGTCAGCAGCAGTCTGCACCGCAGCCGGAACCTGAAGATGAAGCATTCACACTTGCGGATGTAGCATCAGGTGAAGCGGCTGAGACAGAGCCGGAAGAAGTCGCTGAGCCGGTAGTGGAACCAGCCGTACCGGAGCCGGAAGTTGAAGTTACACCAGTTCCGGAACCGGAAGTGGCCCCAATCGAGGAGCCGGCGGTTCCTGAAGAAACGGAAGAACCTGTCGTTGGTGATGAGCCGGAAATTGCGGAAGGTCTCGTCGCGAAGGAAGAACCGGAAGCGGTTCCTGATGAAGTCATGAGCGAGGGATTAAAGCCTGGCTTGAATGATACGATGGTCATGACAGGACTGGACATTGAGAAGGATGCAGATGATAGTTTCGCAAACTATGGCGAGGAAGAAGCAGAGCAGCTGAGACAGATGCAGCAGGCAGAAGCAGTTGCAGAAGAAGTGGCTGCAGCACCTGCAGAGGTGGTTGAAACCGTGGAAACTGCAGTTCCTGCCGTTGAAGAAACAGCGGAAGTAGCAATAGAAGAAAAACCAGTGAAAGCAAAGGGCGGAGCAGGAAGAACCATACTCAAAGTCCTGCTCGTGATCCTGATTATCATATTTGTCATTGAGCTGGCCGGTATCGGAATCAAGTGGCTGGCACCTGACAGCGGAGCAGCTGAATTCATAGACAATCAGCTGAACAAAGTTATTCACCTTATTACCGGAAGTGAAATCGATTATCAGGTTCCGGGAGTTGACTACGAAGTATAGCCATAATCAAGGAGGTTAAAAAGAATTGGAGAGCACTAACACAAACATGAATGCAGGCAAGAAGAAGAGAAAGATAGGAGTCAAAGGCATTATCATTATCGTACTTCTCATAGTACTTGTCTTTGTCCTTCTCATCAGATGGCTGACAGATCTTATGTGGTTCAATGATCTGTCCTATATTTCTGTATTTCTGACAAAACTGTTCACTCAGCTGAAGATAGGAATACCGACGTTCATTGTGGTAACGTTCCTGGCGTACATCTATCTGAAGTTCATCAAGAAAGGATATGTGCACAGGGTCGAATCAGATGAACTGCCTGACAACAAGAAACTGAACCTTATCACTTGGGGGCTTGCGGGAGCCTTTGGTGTTATCACCACTTATTTCGCAGTCACCAGACTGTGGTTCCAGACGCTGCAGTTCACCAACAGTACGGATTTTGACATCAAAGATCCGCTGTACAACATAGACATCTCTTTCTATGTATTCAAACTGAACTTCATTGAACAGCTGAACCAGATTGTAATATTGCTGATTGTTGCTTTTGCACTACTCACATTTATTTATTACTCTGTTCTGCTGTCAGTCAGAACGCCGAGAATCTTTGAGGCGGTTGAAGAGGATACGGAACCGGAAGAGGCGGAGCCTGCTGATGAGTTCCAGTACGATGACGAAGAAGACGAGTACGAATACGAAGAAGACAGATACACCGGCGGAGAAGGCGGACGCCCGATCGATGACAATCCGTTCAGTGAAATCAACGATATGTTTGGCAAGTTCACCAAGCAGTTCACCGGCGGCGGTCAGCAGGGCAGAGGCCAGCAGGGCGGCGGTATGTTCGGCAACATGTTCGGCGGCGGACGTCCTCAGCAGAAGCGCCCGGCGAAGAAGACCACGCAGGTGGATAATCAGAATGTGAAGATGATTCTGCACATCGCTGAGAAGCAGCTCATCGTCGTTGGCGTGCTGTTCTTCCTGATGATCGGCGTATACTTCCTGCTCAAGCAGTTTGACCTGCTCTTCGGCAACACAGCCGGCGGAGCCGTTTACGGCGCAGGATTCACAGATGTTAACATCACACTCTGGATGTACCGCATCCTCATCGTACTGTCCGTATTTGCGGCCATCGGAGTTGCATATGGTATTTCCAAGAAGAAGTTCAAACCGGCAGCAGTTGTCCCGGCCCTCATGATCGCAATTGGTCTCCTGGGAACAGGTGTTGGACTTGTTGTCCAGAACTTCATCGTATCTCCTGACGAAATCAACAAGGAGAGCAAATACCTTGAGAGAAATATCGAATACACCCAGTACGCGTATGGACTTGACGGTGTAAACATCAAGGCTTTCAAGGCGACGGAGGATTTGACCAGCAACGATATCGCCAAGAACGAAGAGACGATTTCCAATATCAGAATCAACGACTATGCTCCGGCCAAGAAGTTCTACAACCAGACACAGAGTATCAGACAGTACTACGACTTCAATGACGTAGACGTCGACAGATACACGATCAACGGGGATTACACCCAGACATTCCTCTCAGCAAGAGAGATCAACGAAGAAAAGATCAGTAACACCTGGCTGAACAGACATCTGAAGTACACCCACGGATATGGCGCGACCCTTTCCAGAGTAGATAAGATCACCGCCAGCGGTCAGCCGGATATGCTGATTCAGAACATCCCTCCTGAATCCGCTGTAGATGTACAGATCACGGATCCTGAAATCTATTTCGGAGAGAGCACGAACGACTACGTTCTTGTTAATACAGACGAGGATGAATTCGACTATCCTGACGGAAACAGCAACAAGTACTGTCAGTATAAGGCAGATAACGGAATCAAGATGAATCTGCTCACAAGATTCATGTTCTCCGTAAGAGAAAAATCCCTCAAGATGCTGGTATCCGGCAACATCAACAGCGATTCCAAGATTCTGATCAACAGAAACATCGCGACAAGAGTACACGAGATCATGCCTTATCTTGATTACGATGAGGATCCATACATGATCACAGTTGACGGACATCTCTATTGGATCGTCGATGCGTATACTGCAACCAACAGATATCCTTATTCAGAACCTTACAGTGAAGAGACGGATGTCGACTATGTAAGAAACTCCATTAAGGTTGTCATTGATACATACACTGGTGAGACCAACTACTACATCGTCGACCCAACAGATCCGATCGCTCAGACATTCCAGAACATTTACCCGAAGCTCTTCAAGGATTTCAAGGAAATGCCGGAAGGTATCAGAGCGCACATCAGATATCCGGGAACTCTGCTGAACATTCAGGCTCAGATTTACCAGAGATATCACATGAACGATGTTAAGGTATTCTATCAGAATGAGGACCTGTGGCAGATCGCCAGCGAAATCTACGGAACGGAAGAGCAGTCCATGACGCCGAACTACTACATCATGAAGCTGCCGGGTGAACAGAGTGCAGAATTTGTTAACTCCATTCCGTTCACACCGAAGGACAAGAAGAACATGATGGGTCTTCTGGTAGCGAGAAACGATGGCGATAACTACGGTAAGCTGGTGCTCTATCAGATGCCGAAGAGCAAGATCGTTTACGGTCCAATGCAGGTCGAGGCACA
The DNA here is from genome assembly GCA_902763505.1 of uncultured Eubacteriales bacterium. Lineage (GTDB taxonomy): Bacteria > Bacillota > Clostridia > Peptostreptococcales > Anaerovoracaceae > Lentihominibacter. Next base: position 21,507 of record CACWSO010000013.1, read on the forward strand.
GATCGACCAGAATACAGAGATCTCCAAGGAATTCTCACTGTGGAATTCATCCGGATCAACATACAGCAGAGGAAACCTCTTCGTTATTCCTATCGAAGACTCACTGCTCTATGTAGAACCTGTATATCTGGAAGCTACGAACTCCAGTATTCCTGAAGTTAAGAGAGTTATCGTAGTATTTGGAGATGACATTGCGTACGAACCGACGCTTGCAGAAGCACTCAACTCCATGTTCGGAGAAGGAAGTGCTCATGAGAGCAAGGGCAGCGAAGAAGCAGGAGATAATGAGGGCAAGTCTGAAGGACCTGCTGAAATGTCTCAGACAGAGCTGATCCAGGCAGCACAGGCTGCTTACGATGAGGCTCAGGAAGCACTTGCTGACGGCAATTGGGCAGAGTACGGCAAGCACATGGATGAGCTTGAGCAGTATCTGAACAAGCTCGTGAAATAACAATAAGAGAGTAGTATGCTTGAATTTGATTTCGACAGAATGCTCTACACTATACCAGCAGATAAGCACAGCGAAGAAGAAATCCGGGGGGCTTTAACAGCCCACCCGGAGATTAAATTTATATCTGTTGTAGGTATCGATGTAGGGGGAAATGATACAGACGAAAAAATTCCTGTTGAGGAGTTCCTTAAGGACATAGAAGGGTTCCTGAAGAATGGCGTGCAGACTGACGGCTCTTCCGTTGTACTGCCTAAGATTGCAGATCTCAATAACGGTAAGGTAGATATCATACCTGACCGCACCGTCAATTGGTTCGTAGATCACAACTTCAACTACACAGACCCGGAGACAGGACTTCCAATCGGCACCCTCCGCATTCCATCCAGCCTGATCCACAATGAATCAGACAGAGTGGGATCCAGGGTGATACTTCGTGACGCTGTTTTTAACTTCAAGGAAGACCTGCTGGAGCTTTTGAAAGAGAATCCATACGTGTTCGATTATATGGATATCGATAGTGTGGATGATATCGAGAAACTGGACATCACTGCCGCCACAGAGCTGGAGTTCTGGGTGAAGACACCGGATGATGACGCTGACAGAGAGCAGCTATCAACGGCCCAGATGCTGAAGGAGCAGTATTGGAAGAGAACGACAGGACCTGTAAGAACGGCTCTGGAAGAAGCACTGCAGGTTTTGCAGAGATACGGATTTGAAGTGGAAATGGGCCATAAAGAGGTCGGTGGCGTCAAAGCCAAGTTCGGCAACTCCGGACGTTACGACCATGTTATGGAACAGCTGGAGATCGATTGGAAGTATTCCACGGCAGTTCAGGCAGCGGATAATGAGAACCACATCAAGTATGTCGTAAGAGATATCTTCAGAAGATACGGACTCGACGTTACCTTTATGGCAAAACCAATAGAAGGCGTTGCCGGAAGCGGAGAACATACACACATGGGTGTTGCCGCTGTGCTGAAAGACGGAAGAAGAGTGAACCTCTTTTCACCGGCGCCGGAAGATGCTGACAAGCAGTTCCTCAGCCCGGTAGGATTCGGAGCGTTGATGGGGCTGCTGAAGAACTACGATGTAATCAATCCGTTCGTCAGCTCAACCAACGATGCGTTCAACAGACAGAAGCCGGGTTATGAAGCGCCTGTCTGCGTTGTTACGTCTCTTGGACACGACGCCAGAATGCCGTCCCGTAACAGAACGGTCCTCGTAGGTCTCGTCAGGGAGCTTGAGAATCCGCTCGCTACGAGATTTGAGCTGAGATCTCCGAACCCGATGAGCAACACATATCTTGTTCTGGCTGCATCCTATATGGCCATGCTGGATGGCATCAAGGAAGCCCTTGAGCACAGCAAGACGCCGGAGGATCTGGAAAAATCACTTTCAAAGGAATACGGCGAAGAAGATTTCTATCTGGATAAAGACAGAGTGTACAGAAGTGAGCTCAATGTCTTCGATGACTTCACTGAGGAAGAGAGGACCAAGTTCTTCGGAGAAGTTCCAAGGACCGTATGGGAGAACATGTGCGCCTTTGACAAGTATCCGGAGAAGCTGGAAATCTTTAAGAGAGATGACGTTATGACAGATATGGCGCTCCTCTCTTACAAGGAAGCCGTCCTCGGACAGTGGTCCATGGAGCTGCAGGGAAGAATCGTTCCAGAAACGATGGATTTGCTTCGCCACTGCAGAAAGATGCACAAGGAAGAAGACTGTGTGGATTACGACCGTCACTATTGGGGCAAGTTCGTAAGAATCCGCAACTATATCGGCAAGAACACACTGGAAGATATTTGTCTTCTGACTCAGATTATCGACGCCCTCGAGGCAGGAGATTATGCAAAGGCATCCGATCTGCAGATTGAAATGCAGGAAAAGGTCGAAGAGATGAGAGACCTTTATGTGAAATACAGAAAGAACTTATTTTAGCAGTAAACCGGAGGTTATTCATGCTGGACATTAAAAGAATTAGAGAAGATTTTGACGGAGTAAAGAAAGCTGTTGAGTCCAGAGGCAAAGGCGATTTCGGAATCGAAAAGGTAAGAGAGTACGACCTGAAGAGGCGCGAGATCCTCGCCAAGGTCGAACAGATGAAGAATGAGCAGAAGACGAAGTCAAAGCAGATTCCTGTCATGAAGAAGAATGGGGAAGATACGACTGAGCTCATGGCAGAGATGAAGAAACTCAGTGATGAGATCAAGGAACTGGATGGCCAGGTAAGCGATGCAGAGGCGAATCTGAAGGACGCTCTGCTGGGAGTTCCAAACACACCATACAAGGATGTGCAGGAAGGGCTTGACGATTCCGATAATGTTGAACTCAGAAGATGGGGCGAGCCGACAGAATTTGATTTTGAAGCGAAGGCCCACTGGGATATCGGCGAAGACCTTGATATTCTTGACTTCGAAAGAGCAGCCAAGATTGCCGGCGCCAGATTCACCGTTTACAAGGGACTTGGTGCCCGTCTTGAGCGGTCCGTCATCAACTTCATGCTGGATCTGCATACAGAGGAGCATGGATATACAGAGATCCTGCCTCCGTTCATGGTCAACAGAATGGCAATGACAGGAACAGGACAGCTTCCGAAGTTTGAAGAAGATATGTTCTATGTTCCCCAGAAGGATTTCTTCCTGATTCCAACGGCAGAAGTTCCGGTAACGAATCTGTACGACAATGAAATCCTGAGCGCTGACCAGCTGCCGATCTATCACACGGCGTACACTCCTTGCTTCAGAGCCGAGGCGGGAAGCGCAGGCCGTGATACGAGAGGCCTCATCCGTCAGCATCAGTTCCAGAAGGTCGAAATGGTCAAGTTCGTAAAGCCGGAAGATTCCTATGCAGAGCTGGAGTCACTGACCGACAATGCGGAAGAAGTACTCAGAAAGCTGAACATTCCGTTCAGAGTGGTAAGGCTTTCCACGGGAGACCTCGGATTCTCATCAGCAATGACTTATGACGTTGAAGTATGGATGCCGAGCTACGGAAGATACGTAGAAATCTCATCCTGCTCCAACTTCGAAGACTTCCAAGCGAGAAGAGCGAACATCAGATTCAGACCGGAAGAAAAAGGCAAACCTGAATTCGTACACACCCTCAACGGAAGCGGGCTGGCAGTTGGCAGAACAGTCGCAGCGATATTGGAGAATTACCAGCAGGCGGATGGATCAGTCGTGATTCCTGAAGCGCTCAGAGAGTACATGGGCACAGATAGAATCACAAAGTAACGGTCGGTAACTGGCTGGATAATCGGTAGAAACCAAACAGTAGATAGGAAGGTTTTTCTTATGCTTGAGAATATAAGAGCATATAAAAAAATGTATATAGCGCTTTTGGTTGCGTTGGCGTTTGCTGTAGCAGGCGCGTTTACATTTAACATGCTTGTTAAGCCTTATGCGGTCTATGCGGATGGCACCAAGGTTGAAGATCCTTGTATCGTCTCCGCTGATGGCAAGGAACTGTTCATTGTTGAGAATCCTGAAATCGCCGGTGATGTCATCCGTGATGTCATGGAGAGCTACGTAGCGGAAGACGGGGATCTGGATTCCATTCAGATCGATGAGCAGCTGAAGATCGAAGACAAGACACTCTTCGTCGGTGTCAAACCTCCAAGAGTTCTTACAAAAGAAGAAGCGGTCGACAAGATCGTTGCAGCCAATGATGCTGATAATCCAATGATCCATGTCACGACAAAGACGAATGTGGATGTCACAGAGAAAGTGGAACCGGAAACAGTTTATGAAAAGACAGATAATCTCTATTCCGGCAACATGGAACTTAAGAGTGCAGGAGCAGAAGGTGAAAAAATCGTAACCAACGAAGTCACTCAGGTCAACGGCGTAGAGACAGATGTGGAAGCGGTGAACGAAAAGGTCACAGAAGATCCTGTGGACAAGGTCATTTATCTGGGAACAAAATCAAGGCCTGCAGATACAGCTTGGCAGGATTACAGCGGTTCCATCCTCGGTGAGGATAACGGAATCGAAATGGTCAACTACGGCATGCAGTTCGTTGGAAATCCTTACAGATATGGCGGAACAAGCCTGACCAATGGAACAGACTGTTCAGGATTTATCTATGCGATTTATAATCACTTTGGATATAACGTTCCGCGACTTGGATTCTACAAGATGGGCAAAGGCGTCTGCCTCGACGAAGCGAAGCCGGGAGATGTCGTTTACTACCCTGGTCACTATGCGATGTACGCAGGTGATGGCAAGATCGTTCACGCATATAACTCCCGCGCAGGAATCTGCGTGAGCAATGTGCATGCACCGGGAAGAATTCTTACAATCAGAAGATTTGTAGACGAGCCAGTCGAGTAAATGAAATATAGTTAATATAAAGCAGGCCTTGATTGGTACAGTAAAAACTGTCAATTGGCCTGTTTTTTATTGGAGGTAAACGCTGTAAACTAGAAAAGAGTAGTTCTATCAAAAACAATCTTCCTCATAAGATGAATCGCTTAAGCAGAAAAACAAAACTATTATATGGAGTGGCGGGAATCGGTGACTCCGCTCTTTATAGCCTGATGGGAAACTTCGCCCTGTTCTTCTTTACGACAGTTGCGGGGATAGACCCCGCCGTTGCAGGGGCTATTGTTGCCATAGGCGCCGTCTGGGATGTGGTCAGCGGATCTTTTGTCGGCTATATCTCCGACAAAACCAAATCCTCTATGGGCCGGCGCAAGCCTTTTCTCCTTGCGGCGACATTTCCGCTGGCGGTATGCTGCAGTCTCATCTTTATCGTAATAGACGCGTCGCAGGCTGTTCGCTATGCGTATTATATCTTCATGTTCATCGCATTCTGGACAGGCTACTCTGTGTTCTTCGTACCTTATACGGCATGGGGAGCAGAGCTGACTGACAACTATGAAGAGAGAACGGAACTGAGAGGAATCGTCTATATCTTTTATTCTATCGGAAGTGCTTTTGGAACAGCGCTGCCGCCGATTATCGTCGATCTTCTTATGCAATGGGGCGCGCGGGTCGAAACCGGATGGCTAAGCGTAGGTATCTTCGTGGGCGTTGTTTCAGCCGCCGCGATTTTCATCACCGGATGGATGGTACATGATCCGGAGCATATGGCTGCTGCAGACCATGAAGACGATGCAGAGCATTCTGCCTCCGGGGGCAAAGGCAGATTCAAGGGCCTTTCTGCAGCGGCGGATATCCTTCGCAACTACGGGCAGGTCTTACGATTCAAGCCTGCCAGGCTCATTGTGCTCACCAGTGTATTTTATCTGATTTCCAACTCCATTATGATGGCGGATAGAATGTACTTTTTCACGTATAACATGGAACTGACAGCCAAAGAAGTCAGTCTCATCATGCTCGTCATGCAGGTCGTTTCGGTGCTGCTCGTTCCGCCGCTCATCAGAATCAACCGGGTGCTGGACAAGAGAACCCTCTGTATCGGCGGGATCGGAATGTCCGTTGCCTGCCTGACCATCTACGGGTTTATCGGCGTATCCAGCGTTCCGCACCTTCTGTTACTCTTCTTTATATACGGTATCGGGAGCATCTGTTACTGGCAGCTGATTCCTTCCATGCTCTACGATGTGTGTGACGCCGACAAGCTTGCGAACGGCACCGACAGAGCCGGCCTGATCATCTCCATGCAGGGTCTCTCAGAGTCCGTCTTTGAAGCGGTCGGATTTCAGATTCTGGGAATCCTGCTCCATCTGACAGGATTTCAAACGGATGCAGCCCGGCAGAGTCTGGAAACGATGCAGTGCATACATGTATCCTTCACATTCATACCGGCCTTTTTCGCGCTGCTCGCACTGCTCATGATGATTCGGTATCCGATCACCCGCACGAAGCACGCGGAAATCATAAAGAATCTTCAGCAAAAGTAACCCTTCTTTTGATGTATAATAATGCAAAGGCATCACATCTCTTTTATTTCAAGCAGGTGGTATTATGAAAAAGATCGTAATCGCAGGCGCAGGCCATATGGGTCTGTCAGCGTCAAAACTGCTAGACCCGAACAGGGTCGAGTTTCTTGGTTTTGCAGATAATGATCCGGCGAAGTGGACGCTGGAGGATGGCAGTTATCCTGAAGCATCGGAGAAAGCACCGGTGTTTTCCATTCAGACCGCAGTCGATTTGGCGCCGGACGAATTCATCATCAGCGCCATCGGGAAAGAACGCGCGCGGGCTATTGAGGAACAGCTGAAGGTCTGCCGGTTCTACGGCAACATCATGAAACTGCATGAACTATACGAGGACTTCGATATTAGAAGCCGCTGCCTGAAGGAACTTGCCGGGCGTATCGATTATGTTCCCGGTGCGGTTGCGGAACTGGGCGTCTATCAGGGTGATATTGCATGGCAGATCAACGCACTGCTGCCGGACAGACAGTTCTATCTCTTCGATACATTTGAAGGATTTACGGAAGAGGACATTGCGACAGAAAAGGCATTCCGGTTGTCGGCTGCGGAAGAAGGAGAATTCTCCGATACAACCGTCGGTGCTGTTCTGGACCGTCTGCCGCATCCTGAGAAATGCCACATCAGAAAGGGCCATTTCCCTGAAACGGCAGCAGGGCTGGCTCATGCGGAGTTCGCTTTCGTCAGCATCGATCCCGATCTCTATGAACCGGCCAAAGCCGGCATCGAGTTCTTCTATCCAAGGCTCAATGAGGGCGGCATTTTAATCATACACGACTACAACAACACGCGCTTTAAGGGCATCCATCAGGCGGTCAAGGAATATGAGCGGAAGCTGGTCGAATTCGGCGAGAAGCCGCTGAAGCTGGTGCCGCTTGGCGATCTCCACGGAAGCTGCGTGATCATCAAGTAGAATGAGCAGAGTAGAATTACCATATTTCAATATCAGCAGATCTTACGGCGGAAACCAGAACTGGTTTCTGGATTTCTGGATGCACATCGGTGGTTGCGGGGCATTGACCATGTGCGATTTGATGATTTACATGGCCATGCACCGCGCAAGGTCCGAGTGTACTCCTTTCTCAACTGATCAGCTGACGCGCAGAAGCTACGTTCGGTTCGGTATGCAGATGAAGCCCTACCTGAAACCACGGAAGACGGGGATCAAAGACCTGAAAGCGTTTATGGATGGCGCGGAGGATTATCTGAAGAACAACAGCATAGAGGGAATTGAGCTGGAAGCGTTTCCCGGAACGCGGTCTTATGAATCGGCGGAGCTTGTTCTGAAAAACCAGATCGACGCCGGAATACCGGTTCCAATGTTGATGCTGAATCACAAACGTAAGGAATTCAGTTTTTTTGAATGGCACTGGTTTCTCGTCGTTGGATATGAAGACAGGAAAGAGGGGGAGAAGGTGGTGTGTTATGCAAAGGCAGCTACGTATGGAAAGGCTCACTGGATCAGGTTCGACCGGTTCTGGGAAACAGGTGAAGAGGAACGCGGCGGACTGATTATTGTGAAGGAGAAGCAGCGATGACAGCAATCAACTGGAATGAAATGTGGCGGAATACAGAAGATTCCATCGAACGGTCTAACAATCTGGAGTTCTGGAATGCCTTCGCTCCCAGATTTCGAAATAAAACAGGAGAGCCGGATCCATATATTGAGCTCTTTTATGAATATATGGAAGCCGAGCCTGAAGAGACGCTCTTTGACATGGGATGCGGTTCAGGCACGCTGGCCATTCCTTATGCGCAGAAAGGGCATGAAGTTTTTGCGGCGGATTTCTCGCCGGAAATGTTGAAGTATCTGATGGAAGGCGCGGAAGAAGCCGGTGTCGCAGACCGGATTCATCCCATTGAACTCAATTGGAATGAGGACTGGAGTGTGCGCGATCTTCCGAAGTGCGATATCGCATTTTCATCACGATCTTTTATTACACGGGATTTGACCAGCTCTCTGGAAAAACTGGAATCTGTAGCAAAACGAAGGGTTTGTATTGGTGCATGGGATGTTCCGGCAGGCGGTTACGACCGGCATCTTGCCAAGGCCATCAGATATGAACGCCCGGGCATAGGCACGCACTACATGATCATGGGGGAACTCATGGACAGAGATGTTTTCCCGGAGATGAAATATATCTATACGCCTTTCAGGTTGGAAAAGTATAAAAGCCGGCAAGAGGCCGAAGAGGAACTGAGGCGCGCCTTTTCCCACATGACAGAGGAACAGGAGAAGCAGTTCAGCGCCTATCTGGAGGAGCACCTCATCTTTCATCCTGAAAAAGGAGTCTTTCATGGAAAAGAGATGGACGGCTTCTGGCAATTTGATCACAATGACAATAGTTCCATGGCTTTCATAAGTTGGAACATCAAGACCATATACGAATAAATGTTGTTGCACAAACATTTTATGCTGTATAATTGTGCTAGTATAAGAGCGAAGGAGCACATATGCAGTATCTTGAAAGCGTGATAAACAGCGGTCTGCTGAATGAACTGAAGAAATCAGAATACGTGGAGGCCTTCGAGCAGCTCAAGATTTCAGGCAGAAACTATAAATCCGGAGAGACCATTTTCTTCGAAGGAGATATCATAGATAAATTCTGCATCGTCCGAAAGGGAAGCGTAAGAAGCGAGAAGACCTATCTGAATGGTGAAGTCCACATTGTAGATTTATTTGATGAGGGATCGGTGTTCGGTCTTGCTTTTGCGTTGTCAAAAAGTCGCATCTCAGCCCTTGATTTCATAAGCAATGAGGAATCGGAGATCGTCTTTGTATCAATGCATTCAATTCGTAAGAGCAACTTCTCTAACGATATGAACACAACGCTGAATTATATGATGGCAGACAGCAATATCAAGATGAGCCATAAGATTGAGATCCTGGCAGAACGAGGGCTGCGGGAGAGAATCATGGTATACCTGCATGTTCTGCAGGCGAAGTCCGGGACAGATACTGTAACGATCAAGATGAGCAGAGAGCAGCTGGCACAGTATCTATGTGTGAACAGATCTGCGCTTTCCAATGAGCTCAGCAAGATGAAGAAAGACGGAATCATAGATTTTAAGGGCTCCAGCTTTACCATATTGAAAAAAAGATAAGAAAAAACGAAGAATGTTGGTGAAACAACATACAAAAGCTCTTCAAAGAAGTATCATTGACATGCCTTAAGACGTAGAAACGTTTTGATTATTGACTTATATGACTTATGAACAGCAGCGGGGAAACCCGCTGTTGTTTTGTCAGGACAACGAAATAATCAGAAGAAAAGCGAGCAGACGATGAGAAAAACAGGGTGCGATTCTTTAAATGTTGTTAAAACAACATTTTTGAGAACGCAATTAATATATAATGAAATCCGAACGACAGGAGGAATCATATATGAAAGAAATCAAAACAGTTGATGCAGTTGGTCACGTTCTGTGCCACGATATTACGCAGATCATCAAAGACGTCACCAAAGGACCCGTGTTCAGAAAAGGGCATATCATTCGCGAAGAGGATATTCCTGTGCTTTTGAGTGTGGGGAAGGATCACATCTACGTCTGGGAGAACGATGAGACGATGATGCACGAAGATGACGCCGCCGAAGTGCTGTGTGAAATATGCAAAGGCGATAACATCAGCCGCGGCGAAGCAAAAGAAGGAAAGATTGAGCTGATGGCTGAGTGTGATGGTTTGCTGAAAATCGACGAAGCGAAGCTGGACATGGTCAACTCCTTCGGTCAGATGATGATTGCGACAAGGCATGGAAATTTCCCGGTACACAAGGGCGACAAACTGGCCGGAACACGTATCATTCCGCTTGTCATCGAAAAAGAAAAAATGGAAGCAGTCAAAGCGAAAGCCGGCGAAGAGCCAATCCTTAATATACTTCCGTTCCGTCCTAAAAAAGTAGGAATCGTCACAACGGGAAATGAAGTGTTCTTAGGAAGAATCGAGGACACCTTCACGCCGGTTGTCATAGATAAAGTAAAAGAGTTCGGCGCAGAAGTTATCGGCCACAAGTATAGTGACGACGCAAACGAGCACATAGAAGAAGCCATTAGAGAACTGCTTGACGCAGGCGCCGACATGATTCTCTGCACAGGAGGCATGAGCGTAGATCCGGATGATAAGACGCCATTGGCAATCAGAAACGTGTGCGGCGATGTGGTTACATACGGCGCGCCAGTGCTTCCGGGTGCCATGTTCCTGCTTGCATATTATGGTGATCAGCAGATTCCGGTCATGGGACTTCCGGGCTGCGTCATGTATGCGAAGAGAACGATTTTCGATCTGGTCCTGCCGCGCGTCGTTGCAGGAGAGATTCTTACCAAGGAAGATTTCAACAGACTGGGTCAGGGCGGACTCTGCCTTGGCTGCGATATATGCACGTTCCCGAACTGCGGATTTGGCAAATAAGATGATAGACACTTACGGCAGAGAAATCAATTATATGCGAATATCCATCACCGACAGGTGTAATCTGAGGTGCCGGTACTGCATGCCTGCTGAAGGCATCGAGAAGGTACCGATGAGCCGCATTCTGTCCTACGAGGAAATCCTGCGGGTATGTGAATCGGCGGCAGGCATGGGAATCAGCAGATACAAGATCACGGGCGGCGAACCGCTCGTTCGCAAAGGCTGTATGGATCTGATTCGTGAAATGAAGAAGATCCCGGGTGTGGAACAGATCACACTGACGACGAATGGACAGCAGCTCCCTGAAATGATCGAACAACTTGCGGAGGCTGGAGTTGATGGACTGAACATCAGCATGGACTCCCTCCGGGAGGACAGATACGCATTCATAACCGGCGGTGGGGAACTTCATAGAACGCTCACAGCCATAGATAAGAGCATCAGCGCAGGAATCAGAACAAAGGTCAACTGCCTCCTGCAAAAGAAGCTCAATGAAGATGAAATTCCGGACTTTGCTGCCTTTGCATTTGAGAAGGGCATCGATGTCAGATTCATAGAAATTATGCCGGTCGGTTTCGGCAATCCAGAAGCCGGCATCGCAAACGATGCCGTCCTGAAGGTGATTCAGGAAAGATATCCGACCCTTACAAAAGATGAAACGGTACACGGCAACGGACCGGCGGTTTACTACAGACTGCCGGGCAATAACGGTGCAATCGGACTGATCAGCGCCATGAATCACAGTTTCTGTGAAAGCTGCAACAGAATCAGACTCACTTCGCAGGGACTGATCAAACCATGCCTGTGTTATGAGGATGGTGTTGACCTCAGACCTGCTTTGGCTTCAGACTCTGATGATCCGCTTAGAGAAGCATTGGAGAAGGCAATCCGTATGAAGCCTGCAGGACATACTTTTTATGACAGAACGACAGTGGAACCAAAGGCCATGTCTCAGATTGGAGGATAAATTGGGAAAGCTTATCGCTATTTGCACAAGTGAAAAGAAAGGCACCCAGAAACAGCAGGTTGAAACCGCTGTGCTCAGAGAAAACCACGGCATCGAAGGGGATGCTCACGCGGGAAACTGGCACAGGCAGGTGAGCCTTCTGGGCCTTGAAAAGATAGAAGAGTTCAGAGCGAGAGGCGCAGATGTAGAGTTTGGCGCTTTCGGTGAAAACCTGGTCGTTGAGGGATTCGATTTCCGGAATCTCCCTGTCGGGACAAGATTTCGTATCGGCGATGTGCTTCTGGAGATGACGCAAATCGGCAAGGAATGCCACACCCACTGCGCGATTTATCATATGGTCGGGGACTGCATCATGCCAAGAGAAGGCGTCTTCGCGAAGGTAGTACACGGAGGCGAAATCAGGGTTGGCGATGAAGTCGTTCAGATCGAGCCGGATCCGGCGAGACCGTTCACCGCGGCATGGATCACCTTGTCTGACAAAGGCGCCCAGGGACAAAGAAAAGACGAAAGTGGTCCCCTGATTGGTAGCATACTAACAGAAAACGGCTACGATGTTGTTGAGACAATTCTCATTCCTGATGATGAAGATATACTAAAAAAGGAGCTCATAAGACTTGCAGATCAGCGGCAAGTAAATCTTGTGATGACAACGGGTGGAACTGGTTTTTCACCGCGGGACATCACGCCTGAAGCGACAGAAGCAGTCTGTGAGCGCATGACGCCGGGGATATCGGAGGCGATCCGCGCCTACTCAATGACCAAGACTCCCCGTGCGATGCTTTCGAGAGCAGTCTCCGGAATTCGCGGAACAACATTGATCATCAATCTTCCGGGAAGCCCGAAGGCGGTCAGAGAGAGCATGGAATTTATTATGTCTTCATTAAAGCACGGGTTGGAGATCCTGAATGGCAGAACCTCCGACTGTGCGAGAAAGTAATCAGGAGGTAGGAATGAAGAAATCATTATTGGTGCTGCTCACTTGTCTGGCGATGGTATTCGCGTTCACTGCTTGCGGAAGCAGTGACGAAGAAGCCGCAGCGCCGGAAGAGAGCACGGAAGTTATTGTTTTTGCTGCTGCAAGCATGCAGTCATCCCTTGAAGAACTGGAAGCAAGCTTCGAAGCAGAGAATCCCGGGATTGACGTAGTGCTCAACTGCGACAGCTCCGGGACACTGGAAGAACAGATCCTGGAAGGCGCTCCTTGTGACATCTTCTTCAGCGCAGCGCAGAAGAACATGGACAATCTGGAAGCAGAGGGACTCGTTGTAGAAGGCACTCGCTCCAATGTACTGAACAATCAGCTAGTTGTCATCACCCAGCCGGACAGCGAGACAGCTGTAACAGGTCTTGAAAATCTGGGAGACGCGGAGAGCATCGCGTTGGCCGACGGCAGTGTACCGGTAGGTAAGTACACCCGCAGAGCACTGATGAATCTTGGCGTTCTCGCTGAAGTAGAAGACCCTGCTGTCTACACGACACAGGAAGTCTCCGATGCACTGGGCGGTGTTGAAATCAGCGAACAGGGCAACGTAAGCAAGGTTCTGGCAGCAGTACAGGAAGGCTCCTCAGAAGTTGGAACCGTTTATCTGTCCGACACTTATGGACAGGAAGATTCCGTAAAGATTCTGCAGACCGTCTCCTATGATGTTGCAGGCGATATCATCTATCCGATCGCACAGATCGTAAACCAGGATGCGGATGACGCAGAAAACGAAGCCGCAGCGGCGGTTCTTGAATACCTGACCAATGACAATGCGAAGTCAGTTTATGAAACGCATCTCTTCGACATCGATGTAGAATAATCATCGGCGTGAAGCGGAAGCATACTGATGAATAAAGCATACCAGGTCCCGGTCAGAATAAGCTCTGACTGGGGCTCTGTGCTTTTAGAATCAAATGAAGGACGTTATCTCATGATGGAATTTCTTGAAAGCCTGGACTGGAGTCCGCTCATCATCTCGCTCAAAACCGGCGTAGTGGCGACGATCGTTTCATTCTTTTTGGGGCTGTTCGCCGCACGGAAAGTCATCAAACTTTCCTATAAAGCAAAGGCAGTCGTCGACGGCATACTGACGCTGCCGATGGTTCTTCCGCCTACAGTCGCCGGTTTTATCCTTCTGCTCATTTTTTCCAGAAGGAGACCGATTGGAATCTTCCTCGATCAGCAGTTGGATATTCAGGTGGTGCACACCTGGCTGGGCTGTATTCTGGCAGCAACGGTCATCGCATTCCCGCTCATGTACCGGAACGCCAGAGCAGCTTTTGAGCAAATCGACGCCAACCTTGTCTATGCAGGGAGGACGCTGGGCATGTCGGAAATGAACATCTTCTGGAGAATCGTCGTGCCGACAGCAGGACCGGGGATTGCTTCAGGAACCATTCTGACCTTTGCCAGAGCCATGGGAGAGTACGGTGCAACATCTATGCTGGCAGGAAACATTCCGGGAAAGACAGGAACCATCTCCCAGCGAATCGCCATGGTCATTCAGGATGGAGATTTCGTAACAGCAGGCTTCTGGGTCGTCGTGGTGCTGCTGATTGCCTTTGTCATCATCTTTTTGGTAAACTTGGTGACAGGGAGCAGGATGAAGAACATCAAGCGCTGGTAATCTATGAGTATTTGTTTGGATATCAAGAAAAAACTGGGAGATTTCTCCCTTGAAATATCATTTGATTCTGACGCGAAACGCATCGGGATTCTAGGCCCGTCAGGCTGCGGAAAGAGTATGACACTCAAAAGCATCGCAGGCATTGAAAAACCTGACAGCGGGCAGATTCGGATTGATGGACGCACGCTGTTTGATCAGGCGCAGAAGATCAACCTGAAGCCTCAAAAGAGAAGAGTCGGTTATATGTTTCAGAACTACGCGCTATTCCCTACGATGACCGTTGTGCAGAACATCGGCGCAGGGCTGGGACTTTCCGAAGATGACAGAAATGCGCGTATTACCGACATGGTAGAACGCTTTCATCTGCAAGGCCTTGAGAAACACTATCCGGGGGAGCTGTCCGGAGGACAGCAACAGAGAGTTGCGCTGGCTCGAATCATGGCGTACAAACCGGATATCATTCTTCTGGATGAACCGTTCTCAGCTTTAGACGAACACCTGAAGGAACGTCTGCAGCATGAAATGATGGCAATGCTTGAAGACTACGAAGGGCAAGTCATCCTCGTCTCCCACAGCAGGGACGAAATATACAGGTTCAGTGAAGAGCTCATCATCATGCAGGAGGGACATGTTCTGGCGAAAGGGAAAACAGCGCAGCTGTTCGACGATCCGGGTACCGTGTCAGTAGCCCGCATGACGGGATGCAAGAACTTCTCTGCGGCACAGCGTCTGGATACCCATCATCTTAAGCTGATAGACTGGGGTATCACGCTGGAACTTGAGCGGGAAATACCAGAAGGAATCAACTCGGTCGGCTATCGGGCGCACGCCTTTCAACCGGTATGGGGAGAGCGGCAGAAGAATTGTCTGGCGTTCCATCTCTCCGGAGTAGATGAACTGCCTTTTGAACGCAGATATTATCTCCTACCGGAGGAGGATGGTGCTGCAGGCAGTTTGATTCGAAAGGATCCCAGTGAGCTGATCTGCTGGTTCATTCAGGACAGTGAAAGAACACAGATGGATGGGAAACCTGTGCCGGATTATTTGCAGTTTAACGAAGAGTCAGTGATGCTTTTGCGGAAATAGGGTTGTTATTGCTTTTGCATTGGAGAAGGTATTATGGAATTCACACATTTCGATGAACAGGGAAACGCCCGCATGGTAGATGTTTCGGGCAAAGAAGTGACACACCGTGTTGCAGTCGCGGAAGGAATCATTTCCGTCAGCCGCGAAGTGATGGATGCGATCACAGGCAACAAAGTCAAGAAGGGCGATGTGCTGACCGTATCACAGGTGGCTGGAATCATGGGAACCAAACGCACGCCGGATCTCATTCCGATGTGTCATCCACTGTCGCTGACAAACGCAGAAGTAACATTTGAGGTGGATGAAGAAGTTTGCGAGATCAAGGCAATCTGCCGGGCTGTTACGGATGGGAAAACAGGTGTGGAGATGGAAGCGCTGACAGGCGTTTCTACAGCGCTCCTGACTGTTTACGATATGTGCAAGGCCATCGACAAACGTATGGTGATCAAAGAAATACACCTTGTCAGCAAGGAAGGCGGCAAGAGCGGCCAGTTTACGTTCTGACAAAGATAAGAAACAGAAGGAGAAATGACATGAAATATACATTAAGCGCAAGAAATCAGTTTGAAGGAAAAGTAGTGGAAGTAAATGAAGGTGCAGTGAACGGTATCGTGGCACTCGACGTAAACGGGAGCAAGGTCAGCGCGACTATTTCCATGGCAGCTATTAAAGAACTCGATTTGAAAGTGGGAGATACAGCGGTTGCTGTCATCAAGGCAACAGAAGTCATGGTTGGCAAGGGCAAACTGTGCCTGAGCGCAAGGAATCAGTTTCCGGGTGAAGTTGTTGCAGTGGAAGAGGGCGCAGTAAACGGAATAGTGAAGATCAAGGCACTGGGAGACAATGTAATCAGCGCGACCATTTCCATGGCAGCCATTAAAGAGCTGGGGCTGACAGTTGGCAGTGAAGCGACTGCAGTCATCAAGGCTACTTCAGTCATGATTGGGAAATAATATCTGTAATAAGGAATAATAGAATTATAGGCCGGCGCATAAGACACGCCGGTCCTTTTCATGGTATAATATAAATTCGGATAATAGGTTATTGAAACGACAAAACCGGAGGAATGAAATGACAATTGCAAGACCGGGCGGATTTGAGTTGACAGACAGAGCCCTTGAAATTGCTAACTATAAAATGGGAAGCCGCATCCTGGATATTGGATGCGGAGAAGGCGATACCGTCGATCGTCTCAATAAAATGGGATTGAAAGCAGAAGGTATCGACATCAATCTGGCCAAGATCGACAAGGCGAAGAAAGACTACCCGGGTATCAACGTTAAGTTCGGCGACGGCGGATTTATGGATGACTATATGTCCTATACCTTTGACGGTATCATCAGTGAATGCACGTTGAGTACGATGCTGCAGCCGGACGAGGCCCTTCACGAGGTCTATTGTGTACTGAAAAAAGGCGGCAGGCTCATCATTACAGACTACTATGAAAAAGATCCGGATCCTAAGCAGCTGAAAGCAGTTGCCATTGAAGCAGCGCGTCAGGCGCGTCTGCCGCACAACGAAGGGGACTGTGAAGCGGGGACACCAAGTCACTTCACCAACTTCTGCTTTGAAGGAGCGTTCTTCAAGGAACCGCTGATCAGGATGATCGAAGACGAGCTGGGCATGAAAGTGCTGGCCTTTGAAGATGCCGGGATCGAAGTTGGAGCAGACGATATCTATACCGATGTGAAGACAGAGGTCGGCGGTAAGAAACGTGATATAGGATATTTCATTCTTGTGGCCCAAAAGGCCATCGTATAGGAGCAGATATGGCACTTGATTTAGACATTTGGACAGCAGAATTTTTGAGTGAAGAACTGGGCGGCAGACCTGACCTGGCTGTTGCGACGCTGCGTCAGGCAATCGATATTTACACAAGAGAAAAACTGCAGAAGATACTGGATGGAACCGACTGCGACAGATGGGCGAATGTTCCGTTTACGACCAGAGAGCAGCTGAACGCAGAGGAGGGTGCATCCCTGAAGCTTAGCGAAGCAGATCTGCAGCATGAACTGGACTTCTACACTGGTGGCCTGAAACTGGTCATCGACGAGACCGACACGGTTTTGATTCTCCTTCCAACTGAGGACGGCGGAACAGGAAAGTTCTTCTCTGATGCCGCAGACAATATCGGTGCGAAGACAATCAAATACGGAGAAGCATTCACCCGGACAGAGTCAGGCGGACGGGAGGAAGCAGATCAGATTCTGCAGTTAATTCGGGACGAGGGCATCACTTGTGTGATCGCCAGCCCGACCCATATGGTGGCGCTTGCCAGAGCAGCGGCTCGTCAGGCCGAAGCAGGAGCGGATGAAATTTATCTGAGAAGCATTTTGCTGAGCGGCGGACTGGCACCGAACAAGACCGTCATGATGCTGGAGGAAATCTTCCAGGCCATGATCTTTGAATTCAGCGATGTTGCTGATGTTGGACTTGGATTTGCTGTCAGCTGCGGCTACGGCAAAGGCAGCCACATCCGTGAAACAGATATCTTTATTGAACTGATCAATCCGGTAACAGGGGAAGTGGTCCGTACAGAGTCACCGAAGACACCGGGCTTCAGCAACTACGGCGAAATCGTCTTCACCACGCTCAACAGAGACAGCGCGCCGCTTGTCAGATATCGAACTGGGTACTACAGTCGGTGGATCTTCGGAGAATGCCCTTGCGGCAGCTGGCTGAAGCGGCTGGACAAGGTTTATCCGCCGGAAGAGAAATAACAGCGTGATACAGTGTCATCATATAAATAGGAGAACTTTGAACATGGCAGATAAGATTTCATATATAGCCAGAAAATTCATTGAGGAAAACGTTCCATTCGTCATTGCGGAGGTTATTGAAACCAAAGGATCCGCCCCGCGTAAGCGCGACGCTGTGTTGCTCATGAACTTCGAAGAGAAGACATGGGGAACAGTCGGCGGTGGACTGCTGGAAGCAGAGACGGAACGCCACTGCAGGGAACAGCTGAAGACGAGGGAACCGCTTCGTACGTACGAGTTCATCCTTGATGAGAAGGCAACAGGCGAAGGCGCTTTGGCCATGGGCTGCGGCGGAGACGCTACCATTCAGATTCGCTATATCGATCCGCAGAACCCGGGAAACTTTGTGGAGGATTTCAAGACATCCTCACAGGCATACATCTTCGGCGGCGGGCATGTGGCGTTGGCTCTCGACCCGGTGCTGAGGCACATTGATTTCGAGACAACCATCATCGATGACCGTGCGGATTACGCCAATGCAGAGCGTTTCCCTGCATCCAGAACGATTGTATGTGATGATTTCGATCATTGTTTCGATGAAATCGAACCGGATGGGGACAGCTTCCTCATTATCGTGACAAGAGGACACAGAGGGGACCTGAAAGTTCTGCGTCAGGCGCTCAGGAAACCGCACGCATATCTCGGCATGATTGGGAGTCGCCGCAAGAACCAACTGCTGGTAGACCAGCTTCTGACGGAAGGCTTTACCCAGGAAGAACTGGACAAGGTCTACACCCCAATCGGTCTTGAAATCAAGTCTGAAACTCCGGAAGAAATCAGCATCAGCATCGCGGCGGAGATGATCATGGTCCGCGCCGAACACAATGAAGCGGCAGCGGCAGCACGTCATGCAGAAGGAATGGGTAAGATTCACGAATAAAACAAAAGAAAAAGACATATGAGAATCGGCTACAACAGAGAGAAAACAGAACAATATGATACACGGTTTGGTACAGTGATTCTGGCAGCGGGACTGTCGACGCGCATGAAAGCGTTCAAACCGCTCCTTCCTGTGGATGGAAGACCGGCGTTGGAAGGTCTGATCGAAACGGTGAAGGCGGCAGGACTCAGCGATATCACCGTGGTCACGGGTTACAACAGAGAAACGCTGACCCCGGAGCTTGCGCGTCTTGGCGTTACCGAGGCATATAACAAAAACTTCGAGAACGGCATGTTCTCTTCCATACAGGCAGGACTTGCAAAGGCAAGACAATCCGGCAAAGAAGGCTATCTGCTCATGCCGGTGGACTGTCCGCTCATCAGCGTCAGCGTCATGCGGGCGGTCATGGACGGCGTCACTGAGGCAGATGCCGCAGAAGATGGTGCAGGCGGTGATGCCTTTGCAGTTGCCGTATTTGAAGGCAAGAAGGGCCATCCGCTTTACATTCCGAAAGGCCACATCGATGAGATTCTGGCGTCGGAGGGGGCAGGCGGCCTTGCTGCAATCACAGACAAATACGCAGATACCATGATCCGCGTTGAGACAGGCGAGGAAGGATGCCTTTTGGATATGGATACGCCGGAAGGGTATGAAGATATCAAGCGGTTTGTCGCGAAGGGGTTCGCCAGGGAGAAACTGGATCTTCTGACCGCGAGAAAGAGAATCATCCTCGTGCGCCATGGAGAAACACAGCAGCACGAAGAGCCAATGTTCATCGGGCAGTACGATGTTCCGCTGTCTGACGAAGGCCGTGCGCAGGCGGCAGAAGCAGGGCAGGAAATCGTGGGTCTCATGAAAGAAGATGTGGAAGCGGAAATGCTGGGCATGGATAAGTTCGGCAAAGAACCGATGCCTGCCATCGAGCGGATCTACGCCAGCGATCTGGTGAGGGCGAAGGAGACTGCGGACATCATTGCAGAGGCCGTCAACAAGGCCTATCCGCAGCTTACGGAGATGACAGGAGGCCCAGTGAAGGTGAAACTGGATGCAGGACTCCGGGAGATCAGTCTCGGCGATTGGAACGGACATCCGATTAGGGAAATTGCAGAAACGTATCCGGAAGAATATGAACGCAGAGGCAAAGACATATTCGCATTCAAGATGAGGAGCGCTGAGAGCTTCTACGACATGCAGTACAGAGTCAAGGCGGCACTTAGAAATATCCTGCGGAATGATGACGCGAAGGATATTATCATCGTCGCGCACAGCGGCGTCATCCGCGCACTGGAGAACAACATTCTCGGGAAACAGGTGGATGATGCATGGGAACCGGTTCCGAAGGGCGGACTCAAAATGCTCGAGCCGTTCCCGGAACAGAAGAGTGAAAAAGTACACGGCGACAAACCGATGAACATGAATGACATGACCATGGAAGCCGTTTATGAGATGTACGAATAGCCGTGTAAAACGTACGGAATAATAGGATGACAAGAATTCATATTGCAAACGAAAAAGATACAGAAAAACTAGGCGAGAGAATCGGCCAGCAGGTGCAGCCCGGCACTGTGATCGCACTCATTGGAGATCTGGGAACCGGCAAAACAACTCTGACCAAATCCATCGCCAGAGGCTTAGGCGTGACGGAAACGGTAACGAGTCCGACGTTTAATATTATCAGAGAGTACAGGAGCGGAAGATTGCCCCTGTACCATTTTGATGTCTACAGAATCGGTGACCCGGACGAGATGTTCGAACTGGGTTACGAGGAATACTTCTACGGAGACGGCGTATGCGTCGTGGAGTGGGCGGACATCATTGAAGAGTTGCTGCCGGAAGATGCGGTGGTCATATCCATTGACCGGGGTGCATCTGATGAAGAACGAGAATATGAAATAGAGGGCGAAGAAGACATATGTATATTCTAGCAATCGAAACAACAGGAGCCTTCGCATCAGTGGCTGTTGCTGAAGCACTTGAGGATGGAAGCGAATGCCGCATCCTTGCCCATTTGGAAGGCCATGACAGATATTCACACCTGCAGAATCTGACACCGCAGATCCAGCTGGTTCTTTCCGATGCGGAAATCACGATGGATGATCTCTCCGCCATTGCAGTTGCTAATGGACCGGGGTCCTTCACGGGAATCAGGATCGGCGTTTCTACAACGAGAGCATTGTCTCAGGTCAAAGGCATTCCATGTGTGCCGGTATCAAGCCTTGAAGCGTTGGCTGAGCGATGCGTGCAGGTGGCCGGCAGCACAGATGCGCCAGAAGAAGGGGTACTGATTTGCCCGATTCTCGATGCGCGCAGAAGCCAGGTCTACGGCGGAGGATACCTTCTTGAGAATACGGGCGAAGGCGCAGTACGGCTTCAGGAAGCGGTCAAAGCAGGTCCGTACACCATCGATGAATTCATGGAACTCGCCGGAGAATATGATGAAATCTACATGTTGGGTGATGGCGTGGACACCTGCGGACAGAAGATAGAAGCAAACAGAGCAGAAGGCGTTGCCTTTGCACCGGAGGAAATGAGATACCAGAGAGCAGAAGAAGTTGCAATGCTCGGTGCAGTGAAGTTCGCAGCGGGTCAGAGCGTTGCTTACGATATGCTCAAACCGGAATACATGAGGATGGCGGAGGCGGAACGAAAGCTCAGGGCAAAGCAGGCTGAGGTGAAAGCGAATGGCTGATGTGATAATCAGGCAGGCAGAGTCAAAGGATGCAGAGGACATCTTCGAAATCGAACAGATCTGCTTCCCGGATCCCTGGAGTATGGACTCCATCAGATATGAACTGAAGGAGAACCCAAGAGCCTTTTATGTTGTTGCGGAACACAGCGGCAAGGTAGTCGGATATGCAGGTCTTTGGTGGATCATGGACGAGGGGCACATTACGAATGTGGCAGTACGTCCGGGCTACCGGAACAGGAAGATCGCCGAAGGAATCATCAGTGTGCTGATTGGACACACAGCGCAGGAAGGAATCCTGCACCATACTTTGGAAGTGCGCAGAAGCAACGAGGCGGCGATCAATCTCTACAGAAAATTTGGCTTTGAAGTAGAAGGCGTCCGCAAAGGTTACTATAAATTTGAAAATGAAGATGCTCTGCTCATGTGGCGCCATGCAACAGAGGAAGAGCTCGCTGCATGGGAAGAAAAACTCGCCAAGCAGACCGAAGAGGCAGAGCAAACCGAGGCAGAAGAAACAGAAGAGACCGAGACAGAGGAGTAAAAGGTGATAGACGGTAAATTCGCAATTCTTGCAATTGAATCAAGCTGTGACGAAACAGCGGCGGCAGTCGTGCTGGAAGGGCGCGACGTACGTTCCAATGTCATTTCTTCACAGATCGATATCCACAAAGCTTACGGAGGTGTTGTTCCGGAGATCGCATCGCGCCATCATCTGGACAACGTCAACTGGGTGTGTGAAAAAGCACTCGCAGATGCAGGGGCATCCATGGATGACATCGATGCCATCGGCGTGACCTACGGACCTGGTCTTGTAGGAGCACTTCTCATCGGACTGGCTACGGCAAAAGCGTACGCGCTGGCGACGGGAAAGCCGCTGATCGGCGTGCACCACATCCACGGACACATCTGCGCAAACTATATCGAACACAAAGACCTTCAGCCGCCGTTCATGGCGCTGGTCATCTCAGGCGGCCATACGAACATCGTAGAAGTCACCGACTACAATGAGCTGCATGTGCTCGGCGGAACCCGTGATGACGCGGCAGGGGAAGCCTTCGATAAGGTTGCCCGCGTGCTGGGACTCGGCTATCCGGGCGGACCGCTCATCGATAAGATCGCGAAAGAAGGCAACCCCGATGCAGTGGAGTTCAAGAGGGTGTTCCTTGAAAAAGGCAGCATGGACTTCAGTTTCAGCGGCATCAAGACCGGCGTGCTGAACTACGTCAACTCCGAGAAACAGGCAGGCCGCGAGATCAACATCGCAGACGTTGCCGCCGGTTTCCAGCAGGCCGTGCTGGATGTCGTAGTCGCAAAGACAATCGACGCAGCATTGTCTCTGAACAAGGATAAAATCGTCGTTGCCGGCGGCGTGGCTGCAAACAGCAGACTCCGCGGCATGTTGAGCGCTGAATGTGAGAAACATGGACTGAAGCTGTATCATCCGTCACCGATTCTCTGCACTGACAATGCGGCGATGATCGGATGCGCAGCCTATTATAAATACCAGGCGCAAGGACCGGATGATCTGACCCTGGACGCCATTCCGAATCTGCCGCTGTAGGAGAACAGGAGTATTCAAACGCGCAGAACTTAGACTATGATCGTAATATCCGCAAACAATCTGACAAAAGAATATGATGGTTCCAACACGGTGCTGAATAAAGTGAGCTTCGCCATCAACAAGGGCGAACGCATCGGCATCATCGGCATCAACGGCGCAGGCAAATCGACGCTTCTGAAGATCCTGTCCGGTCAGCTCCCTCACGAAGGGGGAGATTTTTTCGTGTCCTCAGATCTCAGGATCGGATATCTGGAACAAGACGGCGGGTTCGATTCCGATAGGACAGTAATCGAGGAAGTAAACAAAGTGTTTGAACACTTCCCTGAGATGGAAAAGGAGATGGAGCGGCTGCTTGCCGAGGAAGAACTGACCCGCTACGAGCAGCTCCGTGAGCGTTATGAACGCATGGGCGGCTACATGTATCAGAGTGAGATCAGAGGCATTCTCACCAGCATGTCCTTTGATGAGTCCATGTACAATAAGAAGATTTCGACTTTGTCGGGCGGTGAGAAGACGAGGCTTGCACTGGCGATCCTGCTTTTGGAGAAGCCAGACATCCTGTTTTTGGACGAGCCGACAAACCATTTGGACATTGGAACACTGAAGTGGCTGGAGCAGTACCTCAAGGGGTACAGAGGAACGATGATCATCGTTTCTCATGACAGATACTTTCTGAATGAGACCGTGAACAGGATTTTCGAAATCGAAAACGCACGACTGAATATCTACGAAGGGAACTACAACTTCTATGCCGCCGAACGCAGGAACAGACGTGAAGCGGAGATGCGCCAATATGAGAAGCAGCAGAAGGAAGTCCAGCGCCAGGAGGAGATGATCCGCAGGTTCAAACAGCGCGGAACCGAGAAACTGGCCAAACGTGCGGCTTCAAGGGAAAAGCGGCTCTCTGCCATGGAACTGATGCAGCGGCCGGATCAGAGCAAAGGCAAGCTCAAACTGAACTTCCAGCAGAACTTCCAAAGCGGTAAGGACGTATTGATGGCCGAAGACTTAAGCAAAAGCTTCGGATACGGCATAAACAGAGTGGAACTATTCCGGGGCGTATCCATCGATGTGAAACGGGGCGAACGCGTTTGCATCGTCGGCGCCAACGGCATCGGCAAGACCACGCTGATCAGGATGCTCATGGGCGATCTGGTCAGCACCACAGGACACATTAGGGTCGGGCATAATGTTCAGTTCGGATACTACGATCAGGGGCAGCAGCTCCTGAACGACAACAATACCGTTATTGAAGAACTGCAGGACGCATACAGTCTTTACTCAGAGGGAGAGCTGCGCAATATCCTCGGTCGATTTCTCTTCCGGGGCGAAGAGGTCTTCCAGGAGGTTGGGTCCCTGAGCGGCGGCGAGCGAGCAAGACTGTCTTTGCTGAAGCTCATGATGTCCGGAGCGAACACACTCATCCTGGACGAACCGACGAACCATCTGGATATCGAATCGAAGGAAGTCTTTGAAGAAGCTCTGCTGGAGTTTCCGGGGACATGCCTGATCGTTTCCCATGACAGATATTTTCTGAACAGGATTCCGACGAGGATCATGGAACTGACGGAAACCGGACTGGTGAATTATCTCGGCAAGTACGATTACTATGTAGAGAAGAAACAGCAGCTGATTGAGTCGGGCAGCAAATATGTGGCCGGACTTGCAAAAGGGACTGCGGCAGAAGGTGTTGCCTTTGCATCGGAGGATGCAGAAGAGAAGACTGGGCTGTCCGCTGCAGAAGAACGAAAGCGCAAGAAAGAAATAGAAGCAGAGGAGCGCCGGCTGCGCCGAAAGAGAGAATCCCTGGAGAAGGAAATCGAGCAGCTTGAAGAGGAAATCAGCAAAGCCCATGATGAGCTGCAGAAGCCGGAAGTGATGACAGATCATGAGAAGCTCCAGTCTCTCAGCGATAAGATGGCGGAGGATAAGGACAGACTCGATGCCTGCTATGAGCAGTGGCTTGAATTGCAGGAGTGATTTCGGTATAATTTTGGTAAGATCACGGGCACTTTACGGAGTGCTTCTGAAAGATAGAGAATTGGTAATTCGGAGAGAACGATATGAAAAAACAGGCGAAAATATCCAATGCGGTAATTAGAAGACTTCCTCGTTACAGGAGGTATCTCAACGAGCTCCGCAAGAAGGGTGTGGACAAAATTTCATCCAATGAGTTCAGCAGCCTCATCGGTTACACTGCATCACAGATCAGACAGGATTTGAACAACTTCGGCGGATTCGGCCAGCAGGGATATGGATACAGCGTAGAAGGCCTTTACAACGAGATTAGCTCCATCCTCGGACTGGACAGAGAGTATAAGATGGTCGTTGTAGGAGCCGGTAATCTCGGCAAAGCCATCGTAAACCACACTTATTACTATAAGACGGGTTTCGTTGTGCAGGGCATCTTCGAAGTTAAGCCGGAACTCATCGGAACTGAGATCAACGGTGTTGAAGTCATGGATTATGAAGGCATTGTTGAGTTCGTTGAGAACAACAACATCGACATAGGCATCATCTGCACGACGAAAGAAGTCGCCCAGGAAGTTGCAGACAAGCTCTGCTTCGCAGGTGTCAGAGGATTGTGGAACTTCGCGCCGATCGATATTGAGACTCCGTCTCATGTGGCTGTTGAGAATGTACACATCAGCGAGAGCCTCCACTCACTGGCTTATCACATGAGCAGAGCATCGGACGAAAAGAGATAAGATATGGCTTTAAAATGAAATGACCGCTTCGTAATGAAGCGGTCATAGAATTACGTTCCTTGGTAAAAGACTATTCTTCTACTGGAGCATCTACAGGGCATGCACCTGCGCAAGCACCACAGTCGATGCAAGCTTCAGCGTCGATTACATAGATGTCGCCTTCTGAGATAGCTTCTACTGGACATTCGTCTTTGCAAGCACCACAAGCGATGCATTCGTCAGTAATTTTGTAAGCCATTAATATTACCTCCTTAAAAGATTCTGCATTTGATGACTGAATTATAGCATTTGCATAGAAAGAATTCAATATGAAAGTTTACACATTATCGGGGAGAAGCGGAACAGGTAAGAGTTTCCAGGCTATCAACCTGTGCAAAGAAAGGAATATAGAAAGCATCATCGACGACGGCCTTTTCATATACCGGAACAAGGTCATCTCCGGTATTTCCGCCAAACGTGAACGCACAATCATCCGCGCCGTGCAGGCTGCTGTATTTGATGATGACGACAGAGCGGAAGAGGCAAAAGCAGCCATCGCGCGCATGAAACCGAATTCGATCCTGATCATCGGAACTTCGGACAGAATGGTTGATAAGATCATTGAGAGACTCGAACTTCCAGAACCGGAGGAGCGCATCTACATCGAAGAGATCACCACCGATGAAGAGAGAGTCATCGCCCGCAAGCAGCGCAAGGAAATGGGACAGCATGTTATCCCTGCGCCGACGTTCCAGCTGAAAAAGCAGTTCTCCGGATATTTTATGAAGCCGATGAAACTGCTGAAGGATTTCAACCCGCTGGATCATTGGAAGGAGGGTGCCGAGAAATCCGTGGTTCGTCCTTCTTACAGTTATATGGGTCGGTATAACATTTCGGAGAAAGTCATGACAGACATTATCGACTGTATCAGACAGGATGCGGAGAGCATCAATGAAATCGATATGGTAACTGTCAAAGAAAACCGGGAAATGAGAAATGAAGGTATCGAACTCAATGTCACTATCAATATGGATTACAGTGATGACTTGCCGGGAAAAGCTGAAACTTTCCAGGCCATGATCGCCACGATTATTGAGGAGATGACAGCCTTCAATGTCAACAAAGTCAATATCGATGTCAAAGAAGTCGTGTAGGGAAGACTGCCATAATGACAGCCTTAAAGACGGCTTGCAGCGGCCCATTTGATGGGCCGTTTTTTATTTGTACTTTTTTTGTCGAAAGGATGAGAAAACAGGTTGACAAACACGTGCAATAGAGTTAAATTATACTTGGCACTCAAACAAGGGGAGTGCTAACAACAACAGAAGGGATGGATTAGAGGCCCGATAGAATGGGGCTTTGACGGCCCTTGAAAAATAAAAAGGAGATGACAAGTATGAGTTACGGAATCAAGCCACTCGGCACAAAAGTAGTTATCAAAGAAGTTGCCAGTGAAGAGACAACAGCAAGCGGAATCGTACTTCCGGGCAGCGCTCAGGAGAAGCCTCAGATCGCTGAGGTACTGGCTGTAGGACCAGGAAGTGAAGATGTGAAGATGGAACTTCAGGTAGGCGACAAAGTAATATTCAGCAAGTACGCCGGAACAGAAGTGAAATACAACGGTGACGAAGTGATCATCATGGACCAGAGAGATATCCTGGCCGTGGTTGAATAAAAGGAGGTATATGACATATGGCTAAAGAATTACACTATGGCGAAGAGGCCAGAAGAGCGCTGCAGGCAGGCGTAGATAAGCTGGCAGATACAGTTAAGATCACACTGGGACCGAAGGGAAGAAACGTACTTCTGAGCAAGACATTCGGCTCACCGCTGATCACAAACGACGGCGTTACCATCGCGAGAGAAATCGAACTGGAAGATGCAGTAGAGAATATGGGCGCACAGCTCGTTAAGGAAGTTGCAACAAAGACAAACGACGTTGCAGGTGACGGAACAACGACAGCTACACTGCTGGCGCAGGTCATCATCAGAGAAGGATTCAAAAACGTTGCAGCCGGCGCAAATCCAATGGTACTGAAGAGAGGTATCGCTGGTGCCGTTGATGTTGCAGTCGATGAAATCGCAAGACTTTCACAGGAAGTAAGCACTTCAGAGTCCATCGCAAACGTTGCTTCCGTTTCCGCAGCAGATGATGAAATCGGCGGACTGATTGCAGAAGCAATGGACAAGGTCGGCAAAGACGGCGTTATTACCGTTGAAGAGTCAAAGTCAATGGGAACAACTCTGGATGTCGTTGAAGGTATGCAGTTTGACAGAGGATACTTCTCACCATACATGGTAACAGACACTGAGAAGATGGAAGCTGTTTCCGAGAACCCTTACATCCTGATTACAGATAAGAAGATCACCAACATCCAGGAGCTGCTGCCTTTGCTCGAGCAGGTTGTTCAGGCAGGCAGAAAGCTGTTCATCATCTGTGATGACCTGGAAGGCGAAGCGCTCGCAACCATCATCGTCAACAAGCTCAAGGGCGTGTTCGACTGCGTAGCAGTTAAGGCTCCGGGCTTCGGCGATAGACGTAAGGCAATGCTGGAAGATATCGCAGTTCTGACAGGTGCAACAGTCATCTCAAGCGACCTGGGATATGAACTGAAGGAAACGACACTGGATATGCTGGGAACAGCAGCAACTGTTAAAGTCGACAAGGAAAACACTGTTATCGTAGGCGGCGGTGGTGCTCCGGAAGATATCGAGGCAAGAGTTGCAGCTATCAAATCACAGATTGAGCAGACGACTTCCGACTTCGACAGAGAGAAGACACAGGAAAGACTCGCTAAGATGGCAGGCGGCGTAGCAGTCATCAAGGTCGGCGCAGCGACAGAAACAGAGCTGAAGGAAAGAAAGCTCAGAATCGAAGACGCACTCAACGCAACAAAGGCTGCCGTTGAAGAAGGTATCGTTGCAGGCGGCGGTGTCGCTCTCGTCAATGCAATCCCTGCAGTAGCAGCTTACGTCGAAGGTCTGGACGGCGATGCTAAGACAGGCGGACAGATCATCGTAAGAGCGCTCGAAGAGCCGGTAAGACAGATTGCGGAGAACGCTGGTTATGAAGGAAGCGTCGTTGTCGCTCAGGTCAAGGACAGCGAAGAAGGCGTTGGCTTCAACGCAGCAACAGAAGAATATGTCGACATGATCGGCGCAGGTATCGTTGACCCGGCTAAGGTTACAAGATCCGCTCTGCAGAACGCAGCATCCGCATCCGCAATGCTGCTGACAACAGAAGCAGGCGTAACTGACGTGAAGGAAGACATGCCTCCAATGCCACCAATGGGCGGCGGCGGAATGGGCGGCATGGGCGGAATGATGTAAGCCGGCCAGTCCAGGCGCTGAATTTGTGACAGTTCCGTAGTAGATCTGTCAAAATATAGAGAAACAAACAACCCCGGTCTGCAGATTCGCGGATCGGGGTTTTGTTGTGGGGTTAAAGTACAAAACATGGAACTGAACTCCATTGAATATTCGTAAGTGTTTTGTACTTTTGTCATTCCGCATCAGGAAAAGTACAAAAGATAAAGCTTAGAACAATTGTACCTCCGTAAAGTGTTTGTACCTTTTGTTTTTTATTATAAGAAAAGTACAAATACTAAAGCTGTGACAGTTGAAACTTCGTCAGACTTTTGTACTTGCATCAAGGAATCTATAGAAAAGTACAAAACAATGGGAGACAAAACCCTGAAACTTCGTCAGGCTTTTGTACTTGAGAGAATTGATTATTAAGAAATGAGACATCATTCAAAGCATTGTTGTAAAATAATATCAATAATGGTAAAATAAGGAATCAAAGGCGCTCTGCAATTGAAATAATGGAGCAGGAAAGAAGAAATTGAAGACGAAGGATAACTATACTAGGAAATCAACACTTGTTTTAACGCCCGTCATTGCGAAAAGTCAGATTGATAGAATCAATAAAAGAATTAGCAGTGAATTGTATGAACTTCGCGATGAGCATAAGTCATTGCCAGAAGGAAAGCTTTATATAAGATATCGCGGAGATTTAGTGCTTTTTACGGAACGATGCAAAGGCAAGCTATTCGGCATAACTAGAAATCGTGATTTGGTGCACAAGTTGGCTCGCCGTGAATATCTACAGCTTCAGATGGCTTTTATCGATGAAATTTTAGAGGAGGGTTGGACACCGAGAACAGAAAAAGTCATCGCCCGACTCTACCCTCAAATCGAAACTCTTCTAAAGAAATACGAGGATGCGGGATTGGACATTGACCAGATCACGATGACACCGAACCAGAGAATATGGAATTCAGACCGGCACAGCCAGAAGGAGAACAGGAGAGAGGAACTGATTTATCCAACGAGGGGAGGGGTATATATGCGTACGCAGTCAGAGAGGTTTATCGGGGACCTTCTTGAGAGACTGCATATTCCGTACCGATATGAAACTCGTGTAACGATCAACAATCGGGCATACCATCCGGACTTCATTATTATGCTGCCTGATGGGAGACTAGTGATTCTAGAACACGTGGGCAGGATGGATTTGAGGGAATATGACGAGGACCTCATTACACGACTTCAGGCTTATGACAGCATAGGCCTGATGATTGGAAGAAATGTTTTCATGACCTTTCATCACGATATCCGGGAGGAGGCCAGAGTTAAAGAAGTATTGTTTCAGGTGCTCACCGCCAGCCCGCCATGGAACAAAACATTGGTTAGCGTCGCAAGAAAAGCGGGCTGTCAGATTGAACAGCCCGCATACGGATCATAATGCGTACGGATCATAATATTATTCCGCTTCTTGTGTGTTTCGTTGCTGCAGAATCTCCTGCAGCTCATCGGTGCCGAACTTATAGGCGGAGTTGCAGAAGAAGCATTTGACTTCGAGCTCTTCGTCATCGGAGATCATGGACTCCAGGTCATCGGTGCTCAGGGTGGCGAGGGCATGGGAAATGCGCTCGCGGGAGCAGTTGCAGTGGAAGCGGATAGGCTTTTCTTCGGTGATGATGAGATTCATATCGCCGAGGATGAGACGCAGGATCTCTTCCGGGCCGAGGCCGCGTTCCATCAGTGTGGTGACTGGTTCCAGCTCAGCCAGCTTGGCTTCCAGGGCTGCGATGACTTCTTCCTGTGCGTCCGGCATCAGCTGGATGATGAAGCCGCCTGCGTGAAGGACGCTGCTGTCTTTACCGATCATGACGCCGAGGGCAACAGCACTTGGCGTCTGTTCAGAGACGGTGAAATAATAGGCGAGGTCTTCGCCGATTTCGCCGGTCTGCAGTTCGACCTGTCCGTTGTATGGCTCTTTGAGGCCCAGGTCCATGCTCACGGTCAGAATACCCTGTCCGATGGCACCGCCCACGTCGAGCTTGACCGCGCCGCTGAGCGGATCCTCGCGGGGAGGAATATCAACGGAAGGATTTCCGGGGAATCCCTTCACATTACCGTGAGAATCTGCGGTAACAGTGATGCTGCCGATGGGGCCGTCGCCTTTCATGGTCAGTGTGATCAGGTCGTCGTCGCCTTTCATCATGGATCCCATCATGGCACCTGCCGACAGGAGTCTGCCGAGAGCTGCCGTGACAACAGGGAAGGTCTTATGTATTTCGCGGGCCTGCGCCACCATTTCCGTGGAATCTACTGCAAAAGCTCTGATATATTCCTGGGCGGCGGTTGCGCGTATGATTTTATCGGTCATATACGTAGTATCCTTTCGCGTTTT
Organism: uncultured Eubacteriales bacterium; assembly: GCA_902763505.1. Classification (GTDB taxonomy): domain Bacteria; phylum Bacillota; class Clostridia; order Peptostreptococcales; family Anaerovoracaceae; genus Lentihominibacter. Next base: position 53,201 of record CACWSO010000013.1, read on the forward strand.
ATTCTTTATTCCTTTCAAGAAATGCAATGGTTGTAACAGCTATCAGTATTATAACACCGCCGATGATTTGTGTGGCGGTCAGGATTTTGCCGAAGATGAAAATGGAGAAGATGACCGCTGTGACCGGCAGTACATTTTCAAAGGCAGCGACCAGCGTCGTGGAAAGTTTGCCGACCGCGTAAACATATCCGAATTCACCCATGATAATGCAGACGATGGAAGTGGCCAGCGTAACGATGATTCCGGCAGGGGTCAGTGTGACAGGCGTGTGTGTGATCGCTTGACTGATAATAACAGTAGGAATCTGTACGATGGTTCCTGAGTAGAACAGCCCTGTCATGAGCGTCAGCAGATCGTATTTATCGTAGAGCGGTTTCACAAGGACGAGATAGCAAGTCCAGGAAATGGCAGCTGCGAACATGGCGATAACGCCAAGCGTACTGATTCCCATCGGTTCGCCGGACACCAGCAGAAATACGCCTAGGATCGATGCGATGATGCAGATGACTTTGAGAGGAGTGATTTTGTTCCCGAAGAAAATCCGGTCGCCAAACATGCCGAAGATCGGAACGGTCGCCATAATGAGTGATGAAAACGACGCGGAAGTCAAGCCGGTTCCCAGATTCTCAATGGTAAAATAGGCAGCCATTCCGATGGCTCCGGAAAGAAAGATGCGGGGCATATCTTCTCTTCTGAAATGCGGGCCGCCTTTCAATATAAAGACACCTGCAGTCAGAACAATCACGCCGATGAGGAGTCTGATGAGCGTGAAAACGGCAGGGGACATGAACTGCATCATATATTCGATAGCGATGAAGTCAAATCCCCAGATGAAATTCACGCATAGAATTGCGAGCAATGGTTTCAAAGATGTGTTTGTTGTCATAAAAGGCCTCTTCTTAAAATGTCATTCCACAAGATTCTAACACAAAAGCAACGCACCAAAAAGCGCTAAAGCAAAACACCCAAAAGCGTCATAATATATTTTCGCAGTATGACTTTTGTGCTATAATCAATTATTATTTGTGAAAGCATATGAGTATTTGCTGAAGCACATCAACTGCGTAAATTGTGTAAATAATGCATTGATATAAATTAGGAGGAAATGAAATGGATCCAAATGTAAGACCGGAAACTATGGAGAGAATCATCAATCCGGAGCTGGCGCAGGCATTCATCGATGAGCAGATCGCGGCAGTGAAGGAGCAGGTAGGGGACAAGAAGGTGCTGTTGGCTTTGTCCGGCGGCGTTGACTCCTCTGTTGTAGCAGCACTGCTGATCAAGGCGATCGGCGATCAGCTGGTATGTGTCCACGTCAACCATGGACTCCTGCGCAAAGGTGAACCGGAGCAGGTCATCAAGGTGTTCAAGGAAGAACTCGGCGCGAATCTCATCTACGTCGATGCCGTCGACAGATTCCTGGATAAGCTTGCTGGAGTTGATGATCCGGAAACAAAGAGAAAGATCATCGGCAAAGAGTTCATCGATGTCTTTGCGGAAGAAGCGTCCAAGCTGGAAGGAATCGAATTCCTGGGACAGGGCACGATCTATCCTGACATTCTGGAATCCGATGGCGTCAAGGCGCACCACAATGTAGGCGGTCTGCCGGAAGATCTGCAGTTTGAACTGGTTGAGCCGGTTAAGCTTTTGTATAAAGATGAGGTCAGAGTTGTCGGCAAGCAGCTGGGACTGCCTGACAGCATGGTTTACAGACAGCCGTTCCCGGGTCCTGGTCTGGGCGTCAGATGTGTCGGCGCGATCACCCGCGACAGACTGGAAGCAGTACGTGAAGCAGATGCCATCGTTCGTGAGGAAATCGGCAAGATGGATCCGGCTCCATGGCAGTACTTCGTAGCAATTCCGGATGTCAAGTCAACCGGCATCAAAGACGGCAAACGCTACATGGGCTGGGCTGCAGTCATCCGTGCAATCCACACTGTCGATGCCGTTACTGCAAAGTCAGTCGAGATTCCTTGGGATATGCTCTGCATCATCCGCGACAGAATCATCGCAGAAGTTCCGGGCATCAACAGAGTGCTCTGGGATATTTCAGATAAGCCGGTGTCCACGATAGAGTGGGAGTAGTCGCAAGTGGTTTGCCACATCGCTGAAACCCTTGGTATGACTGGGTTTCATGAACCGGGCATAGAGCCATGGTTCTAAAATGGTTCTAAAAATACAGCGATTTTATCAGACGCTGGAACGTTGATATTTCAATGGTTCTGGCGTCTTTTTTAGTTCTCTGACTCTGAGTACAGACTTTTGTGCTCACGGCGTATTATGCTACTACATTATCACTGAAGATGAAGGAGGGGAAAGGTATGAGCACATATTATGAATTCTATGCAGCTGTAGAAAAAGACGGGAAAATCGAGGCAATCGGTCCGTATATCCGCAAAGATGGAGAATATCGTCTGACGCCGATATTGAGCCGCAGCCGTTCGTTCATCCAATGGGATGAATTCGGA
>CACWSO010000014.1 GCA_902763505.1 uncultured Eubacteriales bacterium
CCTATCTGCAGGAGGATACACCGTCATTATCTCATATTGTTTCGCAAAAGAAACTTCCGATTCCATGGTGGGAACCGGAAGTTCAAAATTCAATTAAAGAAAAAACAAAAAAGCCCCAAATTTAGGGCTTTTCAATGCTTTTAGTCTTCATTATTACTCTCTATTGATGATTGTCCGCCAGCCAGTTCTCACCAGTCCGGTAGTCGATTTCCACTCCTGGCTGCACATTGTAGCAGAACACGTTAAAACGCAATCCTTCTCCCTTGTCCTCAACAGACGCCGCTTCAAGCTGCACGCCCCGGCACACCAATTCATTCCCGATGAAGATCGGGGTTACCCTGTACAGCACATGATTGCCTGTTCTGCGGACATAGTGCGCCACCCGATTCTCATAGGGAAGCATTCCTTCAACATTGAAGTACCGTGTTCCCGTAATCAGGTTCCGCTCTTCCGCATTGATTCCGGTTAGCTGCCAGCCAATCAAGTGGCACCGGTTGAACAAAAATCCGCCGTTATCGATGAAATCGTATTTTCCGCCTGCCCATCCGGATGGTTTGATCGTGTCGATTTCCTCCCGTTCTCCTTCCGGCATATGCTGCTTATCCACACATACAAAAGCAACGCCGCACCTGCCTTTGCCGTCCAGGTCGCTTAGCTTCTGATAGAATTCCGCTTTGAACTCTTCTTCTGCAAAAGCAGGAATGCCGCCGTTAATCTCAACTGCCGGATCACCACTGTAATCCGGCAGTTGCTCGATGTCATAGGTCTGCTCAATCTGCTCTGAAACAGGCTGGTCGCTGTGGTCATTATTCCAGAGAAACCACCCAGCTAGCCCGAGCAGTATGACAATCGTTATGAACGAAAGAAATTTTCTAATCGTCCGCATCGCTAGTCACTGCTACAGAGGCAGTTCCACCGGATCCCATCCGTAATCCTGGTATTTCGTAACCTCGAGATTATTAGCCTTTACAAAGGTGGCTATGGTCTCTGTTCTTAGCTCGGCTCTAGCCTGATCGTCGGAGTTGACTTCCATGAACTTATCATAGCTGTCTCCGAATATAGCTTTAGCAGTTGGTTCAAATTCGCTGCCGTCACCGACGCCCTCGAAGCTTTCAACCTTGTATGCGTCTCCATCCATCACGATGTGCATCTTGCCCGGGAAGTTTCCGCCTGATTGATCCACCAGCGTGTCTCCCTCAATGGTGTAGTTGTCAATCCAAAAGTCACCTATCACATCAATTGATCCATCCTCATTTTCAATCTTGTCAATAATCATTACTGTCGGGATGCTGACCATGCCTTCTTCTATGTCAAATTCCTCAGCAAATGCTGTTGCTGCATACTCATAAACAGTCGCCTCAACAGGATCCTCTCCTGCATAGCCGTAGATACTTGCATCAATAGATTCAACCTCAACGGCATCTTCTGCTGCAGTCTCTTCAGCCGGCGCCTCTGCTTCGCTGTTGCTGCTTCCGCAGGCAGCAAGTCCAATGCAGGCAATGACGGTAATCATGCCAAGCAAAATCATAAGTTTCTTTTTCATATGACCCCTCCTTGTATATTCAATAACTATACTGATTTATTATACCATAACATACTGTAGTTGACATCACCCGTGCAGATGGTAAAATGCTATTATCAATTCGTTATACTTCAATCAGTTAGGCAAATAGGAGGTGCAGTATGGCACAGAAATATTGTTGCAAGGCATGTGATTACGTTTACAACCCACAGAAGGGCGACGTCGAAGGCGGAGTTGCTCCTGGAGTAGCATTCAAGGACCTTCCTGAAGACTGGTTCTGCCCTAAGTGCGGAGTTGGTAAAGAATACTTCGAGCCAGTAGGCGCAGCAGAAGAAGAATAAAAACGAAAGTAAGAATTGGCAAAATGAAAATGCAGCTGTATCCCTTTCCAGATACAGCTGCGTTTTTTATGTTTCGTCGCAGTTTATTGCTCATTTTTCTCCGGCTCGTCAGCCGGCTTCTCCGCTGCTTCATTAACCAGCCGTTTCGGTTTCTTGACCGGCGGCTTCTTTTTCGTTTTCTTCTCAGGTTTTGTTTCAGGTTTCTTATCAGCTGGTTTCTCCGTGTTGTCCTTTTCCGGAGTTTTGTTTTTTTCCTCGCCTTTTCCTGAAGTCTTCTCTTCGGTTGGAGCATTCTTCGCTGCTTTTTTATTGGTCCTTCGCTGCTGGATCGCGCCTTTGATAAACCCAACGCCTATGCTTGCTACCGCAAACAATAACAGAAATATAATCGCCCATTTTATTGACATACTCTCAAACTCCTTCTATGCAAATCTCTAACTGTTCTTATCTTCTGTCTTCCGAAGTACCGATGAAAGTGTCTTCAACAGTTGATCTACATCCACCGGCTTTGCGATATGCGCCTGCATACCTGCTTCCATGACCGCGCGCTCATCTTCCTTAAACGCATTCGCCGTCATCGCCAGGATTGGTATGTTCGCCAGGTCTTTGTTAGGCAGTGCGCGGATTTCCCTGGTCGCTTCGTATCCATCCATTTCCGGCATCTGGATATCCATCAATATAGCGTCATAGTATCCCGGCTTAGAAGAGGCAACCATATCCAGCGCGATTTTGCCGTTCTCAGCAGTTTCCACCGCAAAACCATTATCCTGGAGAATCATATTGGCAATTTCCATGTTGACCATGTTGTCCTCAACAAGCAGAAGACGTTTACCGGTGAAGTCAACGACTGTTTCTGCCTGCGCCTCTTCCATATGCTCTATTGTTTCCAACTGAACATTCGTTACATCCTTCTCTTCAGCAAGCTTCAATTTTAGTCGTATCAGAATGGTTGTGCCGGATCCCGGCGCCGTGATTACTTCAATGGTACCACCCATCATGTCAACAATGCTTTTGGTAATCGACATTCCCAGCCCGGTTCCCTCTACACCGCTTACCGTAGAAGTACGTTCCCGTTCAAAGGCTGTAAAAATCTTATCAACAAATTCTCTGGACATGCCAATGCCACTATCCTGCACCCTTATCTCATAGGAACCGTATCCGTTTTCCTCACTGCCGACTTCAAAAAGTGAAGTGGTAATATGTCCTCCTTCCGGAGTAAACTTATACGCATTACTGATGATATTCAGCAGCACACGATTCATGTTTTTACTGTCGCACCAGACATATGGGTTCTGCACCTGATTGGTATGAACCTGGAAATCCAGATTCTTCTCTCTCATCTGTTCTGAAAACAGATCCCGGATACTGTCAAATAACGTCCGGAAATCGATTGGCAAATATTCCAATTCGATTGTTCCGCTTTCAATGCGGCTCATCTCAAGAATATCATTGATCAGCGCAAGCAAGTGCTGACTGGAACCTTCAATCTTATCGAGATATTCGTGTATCTTAGTGATGCCTTCTTCCTTTCGTGCCAGGTTTGTGTAACCAATAATTGCATTCATCGGAGTGCGGATATCGTGTGACATATTGAATAGAAACCGGCTCTTTGCCAGACTGCTCTCTACCGCCTGGATCTTTTCCCGTTCCATAGCTTCATGCTTCTTTCTTACAACATTCTGAAGATACAACATAACGGCAAGACCGATAAAAATCATCACCAGCAAGATGATTACATCCAGAACAAGCGTCTGTTTCACCTGCAGAATACTTTCCGCGGCAGCAATACGCTTTATAAACCACATCAGAACGGAATACACCAGCAGAGTAAACAAAGCAATTCCTGAAGTGGACATCCCACTGTACTCCGTAAGCGTACTCTTGGTTACCGTCCTCCAATAGAATACAAATCCTATCAGACACCAGAATGCCAACAAGAGAAATGCTTCGCTTGCCATAGCATCCAGTGCTGCTACATGTGGAACCAACTGTACAATAATAAATAATACTGAAATGAGTACGCCAATCAGTCCTGCTGCTGCCCTTTTTCTGTTTCCTTCAGCCTTGGACAGCTTGTAAGCCGCCGCTGAGCAGTACCCGAACCCGATAATTGCACCGAAAGATGTCAGGTCAACAAACCAATTCAGTGTGTTCCTTCCCAACAAAGAAAGGAATATAGATATAATTAGAATAAATACGATGCTGTAGGTGGTTTTTTGGAACCTTTCAGACAGAATCCGATCCTCCGCCATCGTTGCCAGCACACGAGTTGTTGCCCGATAGCCACCGATGATCCCTGTCAAAATGGCTGCAACAGCTGTAATCGTCATGATACACAAACCAGCAGTTCCCATAATGGATTTCGCTGCGTAAAATGTCGGAACAGCCGCAACACCTTCCAAACCGTCAAGCCCTTCAATATACGACTGCCAAGTCGTAAAACCGTCCGGAACGGAGCAAACACCGACACATGCCATGGCTACATAAGCAAATGTTGCCGCAACTATGGAACTGAATAGGATGCTTTTGGACTTCTTGATTGGAAATTTGAAATGGGCTGTATCAAAGGCAGTTACCTCAAAACCAACAAAAGCCCAGGGTGCCAAAACAACAAGGCTGAGAACCGCATACCCTTTGTTCAGCCCTTGTGTGCCGAAGGAATCCAGTGCACCGCTGGAAATTGCTGCAGGGATACAAAAGATGCTGATCACGACAATGCCGATGAACAGTACAAATGCCAGAACTGTAAAAGCACGCTGAAGCAGCGGTTTCGCAAACACAAACAGAATTCCTACAATTGCCAGAACCAGAACGGATACTAATGTCTCTCCAATGTATATGGTGTTTCCTGCTATGGAATAATGGAAGCCGTTATAAACGGTATTGGCAAACAGTGTCCGGATAATGAAAAACAACGCTGTGCCATTCAGGAACACAATAGTCAGGTAGGACAGGCACAGAAACCATGCGCTCAGGAAAGCATGATCGCGGCCAAATGCCTCCTTTGTAAATGAATAAATACCGCCTGTTATGGCAGAGCGTCCCATCAGATAAGAAACGTTCCCACCGATGAGCAGCATAAACGCCATCCCCAGCACCATGGAAATCAGTGTTCCCAACGGACCGGCAATCGGAAGGAATGTCGTTCCCGGCATGGCAAACACACCCCAGCCGACCATGCACCCGAAAGCAATCGCCCACACATCTGCAGGGAAAAGATATCGATCCAGCGGTTTTACCATACCTGCATTTTGGTTCTCCATGTTCCATGCTCCTTTACTCATGCATAATAGGTTTTATCGATGGATATACATCCTCGTCATCTCCGGTTCTCCGTCTCCCTGAACCATGCAGAGAAACTGCCAGCCATATCTTTCATAAAAGCCAGTGTGGTCTGTTACCAGATAAACAGGCGTAATGCCTTTGGCTTTCAAATCATCTGCCGTCATATTAAGCAAATGTCCTGCAATGCCTTTGCAACGGTATTCTTCTTCCGTGTACACAGCGCAAACATTTGGACTTAAATCTTTCCTGTCATGAAAGTCATTTTCGATCACGCCCAGTCCACTGATTATTTTACTACCATCCAAGCACAGATACCATCCGTATTCTGTTTCGTTATTCAGATAGCTTTCCATGCACTCCAAATACGCTTCTTTCGGCACGCCCCATTTACTGTGGAACCATTCCGCAGCCGTTTCTTTCAGTGCAGGGTTATCTCTCAATGTGATAAAGGCGAGTTTTTCCATATCTCTCTTCTCTGAAAATTGTATCAGAGCTATCACCAAAAAATCTACGATATTTTTAAAGGACGTAATACTTGGTCAGGAAATAGGTTCTGTCCCAATCTACGATCTTTCTCTCGGATTCCTTTTCCGGATGGATATTGAATTCATCAAAGACCATCACGTACTTGTTCTTCAGGTCGTAAAGCGGCCACTCCTTCGCTTTGCCGTCCGGAGAGATGTCCGCAGGAAGTGACGGATTTCCGGTCTTTGCGAACTGGACCCACATTTTACGCATGGTCTTCCCGAAGGTTTCGTCAAATCTTCTTCCCGTCACATAGGTCTCCTCAGGATGATTAAACACTGTCGATAGCTCTATCGCATGTCCGCTTTTTACCATCGGCACAGAAGATTCCACTGTGAAATAATAGCTGTATGATTTCCCGCCGGCCATAGTCTGAAGCTCCGACGTCCTGATGAACGGCACATTAAACCAGATCTGGCTGAACAGGCGGCTGTCGGGTTCATAGCTTTTACCCTTTTCTGCCTCCACATCCTTGCAGAAGCTCAAAACAAGCGCTTTCTCTTCCTCCGTCAGCTGGGAAAGTTTCTCCGGCTTGATAATGGAAAGCCACTCCTTGTAGACTTCCTCTCCGATCTCGAGAATGAAATAATTGAATTCATCCTTTGTGCAACCCTGCAGGATATCGATATCCTTTGCTGCACCCTTTGCATAAGCATCAAATGTATCCAGCGGAAGATAGTTTCCGTCTCTTTCCGGAGCCATGCGCATGGAAATCAATTCCTCTGCTTCATATATCATCTTCTCGGCATCGATCTTCTGCAGATCAGCAACGGTTCTGCAATTTAATGCCTCCATCAATTCTGTCGTGCACTCAATGGCCTGTTCCGTTGATCTCGAAAAGCCAGGAGACCCGCTTTGGGCAATCACTCGCTTAAAATACGCATGGGTTCCTTCAATCAATGGAAGCAGGGTTACGCTCCCTCCTCCAGCGGATTGGCCGATGATCGTCACATTGTCAGGATCTCCGCCGAAGGCTGCAATGTTCTCATGGACCCATTTAAGTGCCATAACCTGATCCATCATTCCCAGATTCTGCGCGTCCGGATAGTCCCCTCCATCCGGCAGGTGGGACAGATGAAGGAAGCCGAAAACGCTGAGCCGGTACTCGATGGAAACAAAGATGACATCCGGATTCTCTTTGACGAAATTTGTACCCTCTTCCCGCGGTTCAGCTGCCCCGCCAATTTCATAAGCGCCGCCGTGGATCCATACCATGACTGGCTTCTTTTTCACTGAATCTTCTTCCGCCTTCCATACGTTCAGATACAGACAATCTTCACCCTGAACGTAGAGGGAACCCATTTGGGCGAAACTCTCTATCTGGCGAGGGCATTTTCCAAAGTAATACGCCTCGTATACGCCGTCATTCGGAACCACGTCCACCGGTGCTTTCCAGCGCAGCTCCCCGACAGGCTGCCGGCCGACAAATGGAATGCCCTTGTAGGCGATGACGCCGTCCGTTCTTCTGCCGACGAAGGTACCGTTGATGCACCTGACTGCCAGCGACTTATCATAATTATCATCGGTAATCTTTTTGTTTTCACCGTACAGAGCTCTCATTCTCTCGCGAGCCGCACTCAGACTGTCTTTCGTCTCTCCCATAGTTTCATTTTCCTCCTTACCCGTGGAATCTATTGTCCAAAAACAATCCAACTAATGCCTTTGCGTCAATATCGGACAGATGAATCCCCTCTTCAAATAGTTTTTTATCGTTTTCTTCTTCTGATAAACGCGTGATAAAAAAGGTAATTTGCATTTTGTCTTTGTTCAAACGAAATGTCGGCTGCAGTCTGGATAAATCATCTATGCTGGCCAAAAACTTGAAACAGTTTTTATCCTGCTCGTTATTAAATATTACATGAAGTTTAACAGGCTCATCATGTGATGGAGAGAGAATTACCGTTTTTTCGTCAACAATCTCAAAAGCAGTACCGTCATTGCTCAAACGATTGATCTCAGATTCTTTTTTATCGGTTTGATAGTGAAGGTTCAAAATAATCTTATCTTTATTCTTCTTCACACCTCATCTCCTCCTTGTTGATTCACCTTCCTTACGCAAAAGAACTACCGTCTCGACTTCGTTCCCTGCGGACAAGAACTTTTGCCCTTCTTCCTCATAACAAACAGGAAACCAGAAGTCAATGTGCTTTTTAAGCATCGGCAGCCTCCTCTTTTACTGCGCGTCTTTAGGCAAGATAGAAAGAGCAGAGAACTTTTCTGCATTCTTCTTGGCTCTTACCAGCACATAAATCAAAAGAACAACATTTGTCAAAATTGCTACGCCGCCAAGTATGCCACCTACAACAAAATCGCCACCCTTCATAACAGGATAATTAAAAATTGTTCCAGCATCATACAGGGTATGTAAAGCCATTGGGATGATGAGCCCACAAGCCCAGTATAATGCAGTCTGTCCTTCGTCTTTTTGTTTGTTATACTTTGCCCTGCCAATAAACTCTCCCATGATCATGTTAAGTGTCATATGAGTGAACATTAAAGGCGTTCTGATCAATAATACAACCATCGACTCTCCAAAAGTAAAGTCTTCCACAACCGTAAAGCCAAAGCCCACAGCTGCACCAAGGATGATATACTCATAAACGTTCTTTACCTTATTTTTTAAGATGGCGATTGTGATTATGATTGCAAGAAACTTAAACAGTTCCTCCACTCCTCCCGCCACGAAGAAGGCTGTAAAAAAAGATGCCGGCAGAGTTGCCATTGTTTCACCCGTTACCCCAATGATTTTAAATGCATATAACAAACCAACACCGGCAGGACCGGAAACCAGCACGCAAATGCCACCCATAATTACCGGCAGGATTGCCTGGAGTTTCCCTATAGGCTCAGGATCTTCCCTTTTGATCATTCGAAGGTAAATAATTCCACAGATAACTAAGGCAAATAATGCAGAAATAATTGAAATAATATTTGTATTTACGTCCATGATATTTTTTCCTTCTCAAAAAGTTGCTTTAAATAGTGCCCCTATAGTTCAGTACCGAGATCTTCAATGATCATTGATCTATTTTGCTTTTTTGTTGCTCAAGAGGCATACGCACTCCACATGCTTCGTGCCCGGGAAGTTATCGAAAGGTTTGACTGACTCTACCTGATATCCGTAGTACTGCAGATAATAGAGATTCTCAGCCAGAGATTTCGGATTGCAGCTGACGTAGACGATCTGGTCGACGCCGTAGCTGATGATCTTATCCAGCGCGTCATTTTTAATGCCGACACGCGGCGGATCCACGACGATGACGTCCGGTTTGTCATCAATGGAATCCAGAACTTTGAAGCAGTCACCGGCGATGAACCGACAGTTGTCCAGTCCGTTCAGCTCGGCAGTCTGACGAGCCACTTCCACAGCTTCTTCGACGAGCTCCACACCGAGGGCTGTTCTGGCTTTGCGGGCGAGCACCTGGGTGATCGTTCCTGTGCCGCAATATAAATCAAAAGCATCCTTTCCTGCAAAATCATCGATCAGTGAAACAGCATAGGTATAGAGATTCTCCACCGCTTCCACATTCGTCTGGAAGAAGGAGAACGCGCTGACACGGAACTTCAGTCCCATGATTTCTTCGTTATAATAATCGCGTCCGCTCAGAATCCGCAATTCGTCGCAGTATACAGCGTCCGCCAGGCGGTCGTTGATGGTACGCAAAACTCCCACCACCTGATTCCCCAAAGACAGGCTTTTAATCATCTCGGCATAGCGCGCTTCATCGAACACCTCTGCTCCATCCGATGCGGTGACGATGTTCACCAGCAACTCTCCTGTCCGCACGCCTCTGCGCACGATGAGATGACGCATGAGACCTGTATGGCGTTTTTTGTGGTAGTGGCTGTAGCCTTTGCGTTCCACAAAATCGAGGGTGGCACGCAGAATCGTATTGAAATCCTCATGCACCAGCTGGCACTGATCCACGGTGATGATAGACATGAAACGGCCGCGCGGATGCATGCCCAGAGTCGTCGGTCCGTTCTTGACCTCATCTCCAAAGGTGTACTCCATCTTGTTCCGGTAGGCGTACCGGGAAGGTGCTGCCTGAATCGGCAGGAATTTGCCGTATTTGATTGACTTTGCATCGAGGAGTCCGCGCACTTCGTCTTCCTTGATGCGAAGCTGCTCTTCGTATGGCACGCCCTGGTAGACGCAGCCGCCACAGAGCTCATGGTCGCGGCACAATCCGAGATCCTGCCCGTAAACTGATTCGATTTTATATTCCGTAGGCATCAAAGAACTCCTTTTTGTATTCTGTAAATCTATCTTCCTCGATAGACTGTCTGATATTCTCCATGGTCTTGATCAGGAAGTGTAGATTGTGATTCGTCATCAGCATAGCAGATAGGATCTCATCGCATTTGAACAGGTGCCGCAGGTACGCCCTGCTGTAATTCCGGCAGGTGTAGCAATCGCAGTTTGGATCCAGCGGCGTAAAGTCGCGTTCGTACTTTTTGTTTTTGATGTTGACTTTGCCCTGGGAGGTCATGGCCATGCCGTGGCGTGCGATTCTCGTCGGCAGAACGCAGTCGAACATATCGACACCCCGTTCAACGCCTTCGAACAGACAGTCCGGACTTCCGACACCCATCAGATAACGAGGCTTTTCCTTCGGCAAAAGCTCCACACAGTCATCCATGACTTCATACATCAGCTCCTTCGGCTCGCCTACAGACAATCCGCCGATGCCGTATCCCGGAAGATCCATGGCTACGACCTGTTCCGCGCTCCGTTCACGCAGATCCTTGTAGGTACCGCCCTGCATGATGCCAAACAGGGACTGATTACAGCCCTCGCCCAGCACCTGACTCTCCCCGCCGAGGGAGGCCGCATAATCGTCGTGTGCTTTCTTGCACCGCGCCAGCCAGCGTGTCGTCAGTTCCAGTGATTCCTCTACATATCTGCGTTCCGCGGGCCATGGCGCACACTCATCAAAAGCCATCATGATGTCAGAACCCAGCGCATGCTGTATCTCCATGGATTTCTCCGGTGAAATCATGTGGCGGGATCCGTCAATGTGGGACTGGAACTTGACGCCCTCTTCGGTGATTTTGCGCATTTTGCCCAGACTGAACACCTGGAAACCACCGCTGTCCGTGAGAATCGGCTTGTTCCAGTTCATGAACTTATGAGAGCCGCCGGCCTCCCGCACGATCTCATGACCTGGACGCAGATAGAGATGGTAGGTGTTGTTCAGAATGATCTGTGCTCCCATTTCTTCCACCTGCTCCGGACGCATGGCTTTAACCGTCGCAGCCGTACCTACCGGCATGAAAACCGGAGTCTGGATATCGCCGTGAGGCGTGTGAACGACGCCCCTGCGCGCTTTGGTTCTGCTGTCTGTTTTCAGCAGATCAAATGTTACCGCTGTCATATTGTCTCCTATCTACACAAATGATTGATCGAAATTAATGATCACCTGATAATTCTTATCTTCTGCCTCAACGGCTTCCGTCAGTTTCTCTGCAATTTCATCTTTCTTCGCGAGTGCTTCCGGCTCCAGCACCACATCGAATATCACGTGCTTGTGGTCTTTGCGCGGAATGACGCGAACATCGTGGAAGCTTTCCACGCCCTCGATACCGGAAACTGCCTTGTCCAGAATCTCGATGACTTTGAGTCTCTCCGGGTCATCGATTACGATTGGATCCAAGTGCCCTGCAGCGTCGAAGTTCATCTCTTCTTTCAGGCGTCGTTCAATATGGTCGATAATCGTATGCGCCGAGAGAAGATCCTTGCGGGAATCCACCTGTATATGGAATGAGCCATAGGCCCTGCCCGGTCCGTAGTTATAGATGACGATATCATGCGCACCAAGAACTTCCGGTTGTTCCATGATGATTTCCTCTATTCTCTTTACCGTTTCCTTGTCAGGCGGTTCGCCAAGCAGCGGATGAACCGTCTCCCTGATGATCTGGAAGCCTGTGAAGATGATGAACAGCGAAACGAGACATCCCATGTAACCGTCCAGATCAATGCCTGTGAAATGATGCAAAAGCATCCCGAGCACGATGACGATACTGGTAATCACGTCATTCCGGTTGTCCATTCCCGCTGCGATGACCGGCAGGGAATTGATATGCTTGCCTGTTGCAATGACGAATAGAGCCTGCGAGCCTTTGAGCAGGATTGCAAAGGCCATAAACCCGACCATAAGCCAGGTGAAGTGGGTCGGCTCCGGATGGATAATCTTATCGATAGACGACCGCATCAACTGATAACCGACGATGAAGATAATTGCAGACACCATCAGGCTGGCCAGATACTCAACTCTGGCGTGCCCATATGGATGCTCCTTGTCCGCCGGTTTCCTTGAGATATGGGATGCGATCAGCGTGATGACAGCCGCAAGCGAATCGGCGAAATCGTGGAATCCGTCAGCCACCACGGCGATGGAATGGATCGCGAACCCCAGAATGATCTTCGCAATGCAAAGCACACTGTTCACGATAACGCCCAGCCCGCCTGTCAGTTTCGTATACCCAGCGCGCACTTCCGGGTCTTTGTAGTTTTCGTAATCTTTGACAAATGTCTTCCAAAGAAACTCTTTCATATTCTTATCTCATCAATACCTTATTATTCTATAAACATTGCGTCGCCGTACGAGAAGAATCTGTACTCTTCCTGCACCGCTTCTTTATATACTTCCAGTATTTTTTCTCTGTCGTAGAGGGCCGAAATCAGCATGAGCAGCGTAGACTTCGGCAGGTGGAAGTTCGTAATGAGTGAATCAATGATCTTCCATTCATAGCCCGGATATATGAAGATACCCGTACTGTCAGATCCTGCACGCACCTGCCAGCATCCTGCTTCTTCATCGTAAAAAGCAGCGCTCTCCACTGTACGTGTTGATGTAGTACCAACGCTGATCACACGTCTTCCTTCCTGCTTTGCCCGGTTGATAGTATCCTCAGCCTCCTCTGAAACGGTGTACTCCTCAAAGTGCATGTGGTGATCCTCAATGTTATCTACCTTCACCGGCCGGAAGGTTCCGATGCCCACATGTAAAGTGACATACGCTAGTTCAACGCCTTTTGCCTTTGCCGCGGCAAGCAACTCTTCTGTGAAATGCAGCCCTGCTGTCGGTGCCGCTACAGATCCTTCCTCTCTGCAGTAGACCGTCTGGTATCTGTCCTTATCCTCGTCCCCTGATGGCCGCTCGATATACGGCGGCAGCGGCATGCTGCCGATTTCCTCCAGACGCTCCATGAAGATCCCTTCGTACTCGAACTTCACGATACGCGTGCCGTCCGCGCCGTAGTCCAGGATGTGCGCCTTAAGCAAAGGCATATCTTTCAGGTCGCTTCCCGGTCCGCTGAAGATCACATCATCACCCGGTTTCAGTCTCCTGCCCGGCCTGACCATGACTTCCCAGGTATCTCCAGTGCCGGCTCTTTTGATCAGCAAAAACTCCACATGGGCGCCGCCCTCTTTGGCTGCGCTTTTCCCCGCTGATTCTTTGACCGCCTTGCGGCCGAACAAGCGAGCCGGGATGACTTTGCTGTCGTTGAGGACGAGGCAGTCGCCCTCCTTCAGGTACTCCAGGATATCAAAAAAGTGACGGTGCTCGACCCTTACATCGGCCCAGCTTCCGTCTTCGTTTTTATCTCTGTGTACAACAAGAAGCCTGGAGGAATCACGCTTCTCTGCAGGCTTCTGTGCTATTAAACTCTTCGGTAAATCATAATCGAATGCTTCTATTCTCATGTCTATCCTTTCGTCTCAACACAGACAAAATTCTTCTTGTGCGCGGGCAGCGCACCCATGTGCGTCTGCCGCACATCAATTATACATCAAGTTCCAGCTGCATGTCATCATCACCTGTCAAATCTTCTCCGGTGTACTCCAGACCGAGGTGCCTGTATGCTGCAGCGGAAACGACACGTCCTTTCTTCGTGCGGTTCAGGAATCCGATCTGAATCAGGTACGGTTCATAGACATCCTCGATGGTGACTCTCTCCTCACCGATGGATGCTGCAATCGTATCGATGCCGACCGGGCCGCCGTCGAACCTGTCGATGATATTCCGCAGAATCTCTCTATCCAGATTCTCCAGGCCCATATAGTCCACGCCCAAAGCTTCCAGCGCCGTCTTCGTGATATCGATATCGATGGCGCCGCTGCCTTTGACCTGGGAGAAGTCCCTGACTCTCTTGAGGATCCTGTTGGCAACTCTCGGCGTTCCGCGGGAACGTCGTGCCATCTCAAAGACAGACTGTTCGTCCACCTTCACGTCAAGCAGTCCTGCGGTTCTTCTGATGATATCCGCCAGTTCTTCTGGCGTGTACATTTCAAACTTACAGCTGACGCCGAAACGGTCGCGCAGCGGAGCACTCAGGCTGCCTGCCCTCGTCGTCGCTCCGATCAGGGTGAACTTCGCGATATCCAGTCTGATGGAGCGGGCTGACGGGCCTTTGCCGATGATGATATCCAGCGCATAATCCTCCATGGCTGAATAGAGCACTTCTTCGACGCTCCTGTTCAGTCTGTGGATCTCATCGATGAACAGAACATCGTTCTCGTTGAGGTTCGTGAGGATCGCCGCCAGATCTCCGGCTCTCTCGATGGCCGGTCCTGACGTGATTCTGATATCCACGCCCATCTCGTTGGCGATGATACCGGCCAGCGTCGTCTTGCCCAGTCCCGGAGGTCCATAAAACAGCACATGATCGAGAGGTTCCCCTCTCATCTTGGCCGCTTCAATAAAGACCTTCAGATTGTCCGTGGCTGTCTTCTGTCCGATATACTCAGCCAGTGTCTTCGGTCTGATGCTGAATTCACTTTTCTCCTCACCTCTGCCCAGCTGAGCCGATGTGATTCTCTCCTCATAATCCATTCTGTATCTCCGTTATTCCTGTCTGATACCGTTTCCGGTTAGAACAGGTTTTTCAATGCACGTTTAATGTATTCTTCTGTGGTAAGATCCTTCTCCGTGACAGACGACAGTGCGCTCGAAGCCTCTCCTCGCGAATAGCCAAGAGCAACGAGTGCACTGATTGCTTCGCCTCTTGTACCCTGCGCCGCAGCCGGGCTCTGCGCATCCGTATCCAGATAGGAGCCATCCGGCGCCGTAGCCGTGAACTTGTCCTTCAGCTCCAGCACGATTCTCTCGGCGCTCTTCTTCCCGATGCCGTTCGCCCGCTGCAGAGCCTTCGCATCTTCAAAGACAATGGCCTGTTTCAGCTGGTCAAGGGTAAATGCCGAGAGGATAGAAATAGCTGCCTTCGGGCCGACACCGCTGATGCCGATGAGCTTCTTGAATGCGTCCAGTTCACCTTTTCCTGAAAAGCCAAAGAGGCTGACATCGTCTTCCCGCACGATCATCGACGTGTAGACGAGGACCTCCTCTCCTTCCGCATTCAAATACGCAGTGGTGTTAGCAGGTACGAAGACCTGATATCCCACTCCGTTGACATCTATGATTATGTAACCATCGCCCTTATCGGCGAGGATCCCTCTGAGAAATCCTATCATGTATGATCTCCTATTATGTATTGTGACGGTCTGCCGTCATCTGTATTCTGTCGCTATCTGTAACCTGTCATCTGCTTCAGTCTGTTGTCCGCGCTGTGGCCGTGACAGATTGCCGCTGCCAACGCGTCCGCCGTATCATCCGGTTTCGGAACTGCCTGCAGATTGAGCATGGTCTTCACCATGAACTGAACCTGTTTCTTGTCCGCCCTGCCGTATCCGACCAAGGCCTGCTTGATCTCGAGAGGTGTGTACTCCGCCACCTTAAGCCCGCCTTTGATGCACGCCAGAATGGCGACCCCGCGAGCCTGTCCCACGTTGATGGCCGTCGTCACGTTCGTGTTAAAAAACAGTTTCTCTATACTGGCCTCCTCCGGTCTGTACTCCTCGATGATGTCCCTGAGCCCGTCGTACAGGCTCTCCAGCCTGTCAGGCATCTCCATATCTTTATCCGTTGTCAGGGAACCGTAATCGATTGCTCTGAAGTGGTTGCCGGTCTTCTCGATGACGCCCCACCCCAGGATCGCATAGCCCGGATCGATTCCAAGAATGATCATATTTCACCTCTTTCTGTTGCTCAATTATAACATGACGAACAAGTGTTTGTCTACCGCTATTTCCATGTGCTTGAACAATTCAAATGCAATTTTATTCAATTTTATGCATTATATTAGTTTACCGTATGTTATAATGACCTAACAAAAGGGGAGCATTTTCGATAGGAGGTTTCTCGTGCGCATTTCAAGACAGAACAAGATTCTTGAACTCATTGAACAGTATGAGATCGAAACGCAGGATAAGCTCGCAACTTTACTGCGGGAATACGGATTTGAAGTCACACAGGCGACAGTCTCCAGGGACATCAAGGAACTCCAGCTTGTGAAGACACTCACATCCTCGGGCAAATACAAATACGCCGTCTCGCCAAGCGATGACGGTCCGATTCCTTCGCGTTTGATAGATATTTACCGCAGCACCGTCAGGTCCATCAACAAGTCCGGCAATATCGTATTGCTGAAGTGCCTTTCCGGATGTGCGAACGCCGCCGGTGAAGCCCTCGATTCCATGGCGATGCATCATGTCATCGGCTCCGTCGCAGGCGATAATACCCTGCTTCTTGTCGTGGATGACCCGGCAAATTCAGACGAAGTCGTCGCAGTCCTGGAAGGCCTGCTCCAAAAGTAGAATTGCTGCCTTTGCAATAGCAACAAAAACATGATCAGACATATCAGCATCAAAAACTTCGCCATCATTGAAAATGTCGAGATCGACTTCAATGATGGTCTTAATATTATCACCGGCGAAACAGGCGCCGGTAAATCTGTTGTCATCGAAGCAGTCAGTCTCGCCCTGGGAAGCCGGGCGGACACTGCTTTTGTTCGTTCCGGAACAGATAAGGCCGTCATCCAGTTGGTCGCAACCCTGGACAGCCCCGATGGCGCAGGCGATGCAGAAGAATACATCATCACCCGTGAGGTATCTGCCGCAGGCCGCAGCCTTTGCCGTATCAACGACGAGATCGTCACCCTCGGCACCCTGAGCCAGTTCTGCCGAACCCTCGCGGACATCCACGGACAGTATGACCACCAGTCCCTGCTGGATCCTGACAACCACATCCGCCTCGTCGACCTCTACCGCAAAGACGCCACAGCTCCTGCAAAGGCAACGGTTGGGTCGCTCTTTGACGAGTACACGCAGCTCCGGGAAAAGCTCGCTCGTCTGAAGCGTGATCAAGCGGAAGGAAAACGGCAGCGCGATTTTATGGACTTCGAACGCAAGGAAATCGATGACGCTCACCTGTTGACCGGCGAGGACGAGGCGCTGGAAGAAGAGATTTCTCTCCTTCAGAACAGTGAAAAAATCTTCAGCTCTCTGGCAGGCGCCTATCAGGTGGCATCCGACAGTGAGTATTCTATTCTCTCGGCCATGAAACAGGTTTCTGATATGGTCGGTGAGACTTCATCATACACCAAGGACCTGGCGGATCTGAGCCAGCGTCTGGAAAGCCTTTACTATGAATATGAGGATGCCTGCGTGAGCATCCGCGACCTGCGGGACGGCACTGTATTCGACCCTGCCGCCCTGGATCAGGCAATCGGGCGTTACGAAACGATCAAGCACCTGAAAGAGAAGCACGGCCGCAGTATTCCGGAGCTGCTGGAGTATGCGGAGGAGCTTCGCACCCGCCTTTCCTCCATCGACAATGCCGATGAGGAAATCGCAGCTCTCCAGACACAGATTGGACAGACGGCCGCATCCCTTGAAAGGGCTTCCGAAGAACTGAGCGCACTACGCCGTGCGTCCGCAGCCGAACTGGAAACGCTCATTACGGAGCAGCTCAGCCAACTCAATTTCAGCGATGCTGCCTTTGCAATAGACTTCAAAAAGGCCGTTGACGCCAATGGGAGCACCCAATTCTCGGCAGAAGGCACCGACATCGTCGAGTTCCTGATTACCACCAACCGCGGTGAACCGCTCAAACCGCTGAGCAAAATCGCATCCGGCGGTGAAATGTCCCGCATCATGCTGGCCTTCAAGAAGATCATCGGCGATTATGATCACATCCCGACCATGATCTTCGATGAAATCGATAGCGGCATCAGCGGTATAGCAGCCTCTGTTGTCGGCCGCAAACTCTGTGAGATTGCCAAGCGGCACCAGATCATCTGCATCACCCACCTGCCGCAGATCGCGGCATTCGGCACCAGCAACTACCGCATCTGGAAGCACTCCGACGAAGCGATGACCTACACCTCCGTCGACCCGCTCGGTCCGGAGGAAAAAGTCCGTGAAATCGCACGTCTTCTGGGCGGTGAAAACATCACCCCGACCACGCTGGCGTCGGCACAGGAACTGATCGAAGCATCGAAATAAAACCCTATTACTTTGGCTCCGCTGCATCAGTTTTTCACATCCTTTGATTGATTTGCAGGAACCCTTGCAATATAATATACGCATAGATAAGACATTAGGAAGGTATTGGACCACCGCACGAAAGGAGAAACACAATGGGTTTAAAAGACAAAATCGACAGCGTTCTGGATAAGACGGATATCGACGATAAGATTGCTGCAAAAGCAAAAGACGTCCTCGACAAGACTGACATCGACGATAAACTCGTAGCCGGTGCAAAGGACTTAAAGGACAAGGCAGGCGACGCACTTGAGAAGACTGATGTCGATGACAAGCTTCTCGCAAAGGCAGGAGAACTGAAAGACAAAGCAGAAGGCAAAATCGATGAAGCGCTCGAAAAGACTGACATCGACGACAAGATCAAAGACAAGATCGACGACCTGAAATAGTTGAGAAAGCAGTTGATGCTGCAAAAGCAACAACGAAATCCAATATCAAAAAGAGCCGCTCTATGAGCGGCTCTTTGCTTGCCTTGTGTAAATTACTCAGCGTCTTCTGCAGGTGCTTCTTCAGCAGCTGGCTCTTCCGCCGGTGCTTCTTCTGCAGCTGGTTCCTCAGCAACTGGCTCTTCTGCCGGAGCTTCTTCTGCAGGAGCTTCCTCAGCAACTGGCTCCTCAGCCGGAGCTTCCTCTGCAGGTGCTTCTTCAGCAGCAGCTGCTTCTGCAGCCTTTGCAGCCTTCTCTGCAGCGATCTCTTCCGGTGTAGGAGGCTCGATTGTCTCTCTGATGCTCAGGGAGATACGCTTTCTGTCTTTGTCGATCTCGAGAATCTTAACGTTGACTGCCTGTCCTACCTGAAGCTCATTGTTGATGTTCTCAACTCTCTTATGAGCAACTTCTGAGATGTGAACGAGTCCGTCGAGTCCTGGTTCCAGTTCAACGAATGCGCCGTATTCCTTGATCTGAACGACCTTACCTTCGATAACCTGACCAACTTCGTACTTCTCATCGATAACGCTCCATGGTTCCGGAGTGTTCTGCTTGAGACCAAGTGAGATCTTTTCTTTTTCTTCGTTCATGGAAAGGATCTTGACGTTGATCTTCTCGCCGATTGAGAGGACTTCCTGAGGGTGCTTCAGCTTGCCCCATGAAATCTCTGAGATGTGGAGCAGTCCGTCGATTCCGCCGATGTCTACGAATGCGCCGTAGTCAGTGAATCTCATTACAGTACCTTCCACTACGTCGTCAACATGCAGCTTCTCCCAGATCTCCTGGACGAGTTTCTTTCTCTCGTCTGCCAGATACATCTTGTGTGAGAATACAGCCTTAGTCTTAGCAGGATCGATTCTGAAGACTCTTACGTTCATAGTCTGTCCTACGAACTCTTCTGCATCTACTACGAAGTGATCTGAAAGCTGTGAAAGAGGAATGAATCCTGAGAACTCTTTGTACTCAGCAATTACGCCGCCTCTGACAGCTCTTGTAACTTTGACTTCGATAACGGATTTATCTTCATACGCTTTGACAACTTCTTCCCAGTTGGCAATGTACTCGAGTTTCTTAGTTGACAGCAGGATCCCGCCGTCTCCATCATCAGTCTTGATTACCTTAGCCTTGATCTCATCACCTACTTTGTAAGCATCGGCCAGGGTCTGCCCTTCCTCAAGGCTGGCTTCTGATTTCTGCAGGATTCCGTCTTTTTTGACTCCAAGATTTACGATAACTTCTTCATTGTTGACCTGATGAACTTTGCCGTCTACGATTTCACCGTTTCTTGGCAGCTTCAGTGTTTTGTTGAACTCTTCTGACTGAAGCAGTTCCTCCATCGTCATGTCTTTGTTTTCAAGTGTCACATCACTCATATTGGCAATAACCTCCTTAATTGTGTAGTCTGGTGTTGACGCACCAGCCACCACGCCTATTTTATTACATTTCATAACCTCGTGCAACGGTAAATCCTCTAAATTTTCAACAAAATACGTGCTCTTGCAGTGTTTTGAGGCAATCTCGAAAAGCTTGCGTGTATTGGAACTGCCCTTCCCGCCGATGACAATCATGAGTTCATTCTCCTGTGCGAGCCTTGCGCACTCCTCCTGACGCTTCGATGTCGCGCTGCAGATTGTGTTTTGTTTCTCCACATCGCAGCCTGCCTCTTCCAGAGCCCGCGCCACTTCTTCAAAGGTTTCTTCCTTGATCGTCGTCTGCGCCACGAGCAGAACTTCACCCAAAAGCAACGCATCTCCGCCATCATCCGCAGGCATTGCTGCTTTTGCAGCCTCCTCTGCGGAGCGGCAGACGATGGCCGGTCTCTCTTCCGCACACCAGCCGGCGATACCTTTGACCTCTGCGTGATCCGGGTCTCCCGCGATCACGACCTGGCGGTCCGTTTCTCTGACGATTATATGTATCTTCTCTACAAAAGGACATGTGGCGTCAATCAGCTCGATGCCTTTTGTCTTTGCTTCTTCGTAAGTCGCTTTGCCCTCTCCATGGGAGCGGATGATGACAGGAAGTTTTCTGGTTCCACAGGATCTGTCCAGCACAGCTGCCTCACAGAGGTCGTTGATCACACGGATACCTTCTTCACGGAGATGTGCAACTGCTGCTTCATTATGGATGAGTGGTCCGAGGCTTGCCGCAGGAGCCGACTCCAAAGCGATGTCGATGGCTCTTTTGACACCAAAACAGAAGCCTGCGGTTTCGGCTAATGTAATTGTCTTGTCTCCTGCGTTGATAATCATATGCTCTCCTGTTTGTGCGTTATCTGCCCTTGCCGTTCTTCCGGTCGATTTCTCTAAGCTCATCAAGATACTTCTTGAAGGCGCCTTCACTGCCGTTGGTAGATGGTTCGTAGTACTTGACGCCTTCCCTGTAAAGGTCATCCGGCAGATACTGCTGTGTGATGTACCCACCGTAGGCGTGCGGATATTTGTAACCGATGCCCCTGCCGAGATCCTTCGCGCCGCCGTAATGGGAGTCCATCAGGTGGGCCGGAACGTCGTCGATCTTTCTTGAGTGAATATCTGCCAGCGCTGCGTTCAGTGCTTCATTTGCCCGGTTGGATTTCGGGCAGGACGCCAGCAGAATCGTAGCATGTGCCAATGGAATCTGCGCCTCCGGGAATCCGATCATCTGCGCCGCCTGTACACAGGAAGTTACAATGGAAATGGCGTTCGGATATGCCATACCGATGTCCTCACTGGCCATGACCATCAGACGCCTTCCGATCATCATCTCATCTGCACCGCCGTCAATCAGACGAGCCAGATAATGAATGGCCGCATCCGGGTCCGATCCCCTGACTGATTTCTGCAGGGCTGACAGCAGATTGTATTTATCCTCTTCCTTGTCGTAGAAGGTGGTTTGCTTTTGCATTGCTTCGGCGACAATGGCTCTGTCCAGAAGCTGCCCTTCCTGCAGGTTATCCACGATGAACCCCAGCGCATCAAGAGCCACTCTGCAGTCTCCACCCGCCATTGCGGCCAGAGTGTGCAGCGCGTCTTCATCGTATTTTACGTCCAGACCGCCGAACCCCTTCTCTGTATCTGCGAGCGTCCGCTTCAGTATGATCAGTATTTCGTCAGCAGACAGACGCTTGAATTCATAGATATTTCTGACGCGGGAAATGATTGCATTATTAATCGAAAAGTACGGGTTCTCGGTCGTGCTCCCAATGAACTTGATGACGCCGTCCTCGATTGCTTTCAGCAGAGAATCCTGCTGGAGTTTGTTCCATCTGTGCACCTCGTCTACATAGAGAACTGTTGTCTCCTGCAGCAGACCATTGAAACGGTCGGAGGCGTTCTTGAGGATCTCCTTGAGTTCCTTCGTCCCCGTTGTCGATGCATTGATTTCAACAAAACTGCCGTCCAGTTCCCCGGCGATGATGCGGGCCAGCGTAGTCTTGCCGGTGCCGCTTGGTCCGAAGAAAATGGCCGACTCAAAAGTCTTGTTCCGTATGGAATTATAAAAGAGCGAGCCTTCATACATGAAGTGCTTTTGCCCCACGAAATCCTCCAGCTTTGAGGGTCTCATCTTTGTGGAAAGTGGTATCATCAATACTCCCCTCTTTTCTTTTTTGATACGGAATCATTATACAAAAAAGGCGGTGCTTTTACAAACACCGCCTCTGTAGCTATTCCCTTATATTAGTCGAAGAATGTCTCTGTCTTCTCTTCCATCAGATACTTGTTGAGAGTTGCTTCAACATCCAACTCATGCTCTGGAAGAGGTGGGTCATTCTTCTTGCCAACGAAGTACATGATCAGACCGAATACGATCAGGATCGCTCCGCCGATGGCCAGACCTGTCTGTACCTGTGGGATGCAATTCGAGAAGACGTCATAGTCTTCCGGTTCCCATTCGCCCCAGCTGATCTCATACCATCTCAGCCAGAACTGACCGAAGAATGCCATTACGCCTGCGCACAGGGAGAACACGCCGATTCTGACAGTGTCGCCCTTCGGGATTCCGAATCCGTTGACCGGATTTCCTTCTGGATCATTGACGGACAGTCCGCCGCAGATCTTACGGAAGAGAATGTAGGCAATCGGTCCGGAGCACAGTGCCATCAGACCTGTGGTCAGATAGTCTGTTCCGTTGATCAGGAGTGCGATGATCGCGATAACGATCGGGAATCCGCAGTAGAAGATCAACGCCTTATTGCCGCCTGGGATGATATACAGATTTCTCTTTCTTCTCTCTTCAACCGGCAGCTTATGTCTCAGCTTGATGACTGAAATCGGCAGAATGATGTACAGTGCCAGCATGAATACAACTTCCATGGATACCAGCGTCGTGAAGTCATTGAATGAAAGAATGAATGTAACGACTGCCAGTGAAAGGATGCCAACATATGGCACGCCTCTGTTCTTGCTGACCTTGACCAGGAACTGCGGGCAGAGGTGGTCGTCTGCCAGAACGAAGAATCCTCTGGATCCTGATGCCAGATACGTATTGAAGATCGCGCACTGTGAGATGATCGCGATGACGAGGAATACATAACCCCAAGCTTGTCCCAGGTTTGCAGTAAGTACTGTAGCGTATCCTACATGGTCGCCAGAGAATCCGCCCTCTGTGGACCACATCTCCCATGAACCCTGCGGCAGAGTAGCAAGTCCGCCCAATGTAGGCAGTACGTATGTCAGTGCTACCAGCGGCATAGCGATTTTCAGTCCCTTAGGGATAACCTGAGGGTTCTTGACCTCGCCTGCCATATTGGAGATGCATTCATATCCGCAGTACATCCAGATGCAGATGCAGATGCCGCCGCCCAGTCCATCAATCAGCGTGTAATCTTCCGGCATGAATGGTTCAACCGGGTTAGCGTTCCAATTAAGGAATCCAACGATTGCAACCAGCAGGAAGGCTGCGACGATCAGCAGAGACAGAACCGTACTGACAGTTCCTACCTCTCTGAGGCCCAGCAGATTGACGATGGTAAAGATGGCGATCATGCCGATTTTCAGTGCCAGAGAACCCGCATAGGACATTGGAATCATCTGGCTGACATAACCTGATACCAGCGCTACATAAACTCCATTTGTAATATAGGTGGAAACGGTTGCCCACCAACCGGTCTGGAATCCCCAGAATTCACCAAAGGCTTCCTTGACCCAGACGTACACACCGCCCTCAGACGGCATAACAGAGGAACATTCCGCTACCAGTGAACTGATCGGATATGCCCATATAAACGGGAAGATGCACAAAAGCAACAAAGTCATACCTGGACCTGCTTCCGGAATCATCTCCTCGATACCAAATGCACCTGCAGCTACCAGACAGTAGAGCATGAACACAATTCCTGAAACCTTGATATCATGCTTTTTCAGTCCGGCTACACCCTGCAGCTGCGGCTCTTGCTGACTCATAATATCTACCTCATAAAACAAAATAATAACTATAAACGTACATAGTCATGTTACCATAGCAACTTTTGAATTTCAATAAAAAGGGCTGTACTAACGGTTGGGCGAAAATGAATAGCGCATCTCCCGAAGTCATTCGAAAAATTTGAAATATGGGATTGCTAAATTTTGGAATTTATGTTATTATACATAGCGAAAGGAAATAAATGGTTATTATGTCATTTTATACTAAGGAAGATGTGAAAGATTACATTCGGGATATAAGGCTTTTGCTTACTGAATCCGTGGAGGAAATGACAGATGAGAAAGCCCTTACGATCATCGAAGAGTATGTTTTTTCACAGGAACGGTCCTCTTCCTGCAGTTTCAGAGACAACACTTCCCTCATTGAGAGACTGTTTCTGTCCCTGCGCTGCGAGATGGATATCCTGCAGCCTTATATAGATGACAAGTCCATTTCAGAAATCATGGTAAACGGCGCTGACAGCATCTTCGTTGAGCGCAGAGGAGTGATTACACAAGTTCCTCTTGCTTTTGATTCCACGGAAGACCTGCAGGAACTGATCAGACGTATCGCCGGCAGAGTCCACCGTGAGATCAATGAGCTTAACCCCATAGTAGACGCGCGCTTAAGCGATGGATCGAGAGTCAACGCGGTATACGGAAACATCGCTCTGAATGGACCGATTCTGACCATTCGTAAATTTCCTGAAACAGTCATGACTATGAGGGATTTCATCAGAAACGGAACGGTAAGTTCCGAAGCGGCAGAACTCCTGAGGATTCTGGTACGCTGCGGCTACAACTGTTTCGTTTCCGGTGGAACCTCAAGCGGCAAGACCACCATGCTCAACGTGCTTGCGCAGCTCATTCCCGACCATGAACGCGTCATCGTAATCGAGGACTCCGCAGAGTTGCAGATCCGCCAGATCAAAAATATCGTCCGCATGGAATGCCGCAGCGCCAACGTATCCGGCAAAGGTCAGGTGGATATGACGCAGCTGGTCAAAGCCAGTCTCCGCATGCGGCCGGACCGGATCATTGTCGGGGAAGTCAGGGGCAGCGAAGTATTCGATATGATCAACGCGATGAACACCGGTCACGCCGGTTCCCTGAGTACCGGACACGCCAACAGCATCTCAGGAATGCTGAAGAGACTGGAAGCGTTGTTCATGCAAGCCGCCGACTTTCCCGTGGACGCCATACGGGCGCAGATCAGCGAAGGAATCGACATCATGATCCACATGAGCCGTATGAGAGATGGCAGCCGCAAGGTCATTGAAATCGCTGAACTGGATGATGTCCGAAACGGGCAGATTCAGATGAACAGCCTATACCGATTGGGCTGCGGTATGACGGGCAACCGTCTGCTGCACAGGGAGAAACTTGAGATTGGAGATGCCGATGATACGGAACTACTCAGAATATGAAATGACAGATCAGGAACGACTGCTGTTCTTTTGTGGCGGATATCTGGCAGTGGCAGCTCTGGTGTTTCTCTTTTACCACAGCATCATTCTTTCCGCGGCGGTCGGAGTCCTGATTGTCAAACTGAAACCATATTATGAATCATACAGGGCGAAGCAGCGTATACAGAAGCTGAACCTTCAATTCAAGGATATGCTCTACTCCCTGTCCTCCTCTATCGCAGCAGGCAGACAGATGCCGGAAGCTCTCATCGAAGCAGCGGAATCCCTCTCCGTGATGTACGAGCCGGAGGAGCCAATCATGCTGGAACTGAATCATATGAAACGGTGCATCCTCGAAAATAATGAAAGCGACCGGGAGCTTCTGTCTGACTTCGCTGCAAGGAGCTGCTGTGAAGATATCAGTAACTTTGCCCAAGTCTACATCATAAGCCGAAACCTCGGCGGGGACCTGGGAAAGATCATTGCGCGCACTTCTGCCATACTCACCGACAAAATCAACATCGAACGTGAGATCAAGGCGGTGACTGCACAGAAAAAATTCGAGGGAAGGCTGATTGCGCTCATGCCTGTGGCAATGCTGCTCATATTGAACCTTCTCTCGCCATCCTATATTGTTCCTCTTTATGCAGGGGTGCCCGGGCGGCTGATTATGACAGGCTGCCTGGGCGCAGGCCTTTGGGCTCTTCTCATGATGGAGCGGATATCCAATGTTGAAATTTAGGAAAGACCATGCTGCGAAACCAAATCCTGTCCTGACGACAGACAGTTTGAACCGTTTGGCTGTAAAGAGAATTATGATTGTGATCACAGCGGGCATATTGTTTCTGCTCTTTGATTTCTTCATCGGGTTTGACTTCGCATCCCTCTCCCTGCAGCGGGGAGATAACGGTGTGTATCTTGTCAGGCCAGGGGAAGGAAGAAGCGCCGGGCACATCAGTCTCAAAGCTGACATCGAAACAGATGATGGCACTGTGACGAAGAAGTATGATGTGTCTCTATATCCATATGCGCGTCAAGGCGGTTCCGCGTCCGGCAGCTCCAACGGTCTGTTCAACAGCGGCGATAGCGGCAGAAACGATGGCAGCAGTGACGGTGCAGGCGCCATGTCAGAAGATGAGCTCCTGGCTTATGAGATGCGCAGCGTCATCGGCTCGCTCAATGATGACCAAAGCGCAAAGCGTGTTTCCCTACCGGAGCACCTCCGTACGGGAGAAAAAATCACCTGGACTTCAGAGAGAAAAACCAACACGGCTGTGATTGCATTTGGAATGATGCTCCTAGCTGTGCTCATCTACGTGCGGAGGCTTGATCCGCTAGAGAAGATTCGACTTCAGCAGCAGGACTCGGTGCGGCGGCAGCTTCCGGAATTCATCAACAGACTTGTACTTCTGCTCGGAGCTGGCCTTGTTCTGAGTTCAGCCTTCGAAACGATTGTCGAGGAAAATCTTTCTTCGAACGGATTGCGATCGGATGGGCCGCGATCAAACGGGATTCAACCTGATGCGCGGCAGGACGATTACTTCTACCGCTGCATGGGTGATATATACGCCCGGATCAAAGAAACCAATGGGTCTCTGGCAAAAGAATTCAGAGCTTTTGCGCGGAGCGGCCTTGGCTTAGGTGAAGGCGACCGTGAGCTGATGCGAATCAGCAATATTATCAGTGACAATATCAGCAAGGGCGTGGAGCTTGCAGACAAACTCCAGTCCGAGAGTGAAATGCTATGGCTCTCCCGCAAAAGGAGCAGCGAAGAGCGCGGACGGCTGGCCGAGACGAAACTGACATTGCCCCTTACAGTTTTCCTTCTCGTCCTCGTCGTCGTGACTGTGAGCCCTGCCCTGCTGGAATTGTAAGCATGAAACCCACCGGAATTGTAAGCATGAAAAAAGGCGGAGCTTCGCTCCGCCCTTCCTTGTTTCTTCTGTGACTTATCTGTCCCAAAGCAACTTTCTAGTTCCACCAGTCAGTTTCCTGTTTGAGACCGATGTTCGCTGCCTTGAAGATTGGGTTCTTACCTTCTCTCATCTGTGCTTTGTAGTCATCCAGGCACTTGAATGCGATCCTTCCAAGTATGATGATCGTTGGTACGTTTGTGATGACCATGAGGCCCTGTGCCATGTCGGCCAGATCCCATACGAGTCCTGCCGATGCAACAGCACCCAGGAAGATAAGGATGGATGCGATGATACGCATTACTCTAAGTTCTGAAGTCTTCGCTTCTCTGTTGATAATGAACTCGAAACATCCTTCGCAGTATGAGTAGTTACCAATCAGAGTTGTGAACGCGAAGAAGATCATCGCGATACAGATGAATACCGGTCCGAATCCGCCGAATACATCTGCCAGTGATCCCTGAACATATCCTGCTGCGTCTGCGCTTCCGTCTTCCGCCAGGAAATCAGTAGGAATAACGTTTGTTGACAGGCACATGAATGCTGTCGCTGTACAGATGAGCAGTGTATCGATGAATACGGAAAGCATCTGTACGAGACCCTGCTTAGCCGGATGTGATACGTCTGCTCTTGCCGCAGCATTTGGAGCGGAACCCATACCAGCTTCATTGGAGTACAGACCTCTCTTAACACCGTACATGATACATGATCCGGCGAAGCCGCCGAAGATCGCCTCGAAATCGAATGCGCTTGAGAAAATCATTCCGAACATGTGACCGATGTTTCCGATGTTCATGATCAGAACGATGATTGCTACGATGATGTACATAACACCCATTACCGGAACGAGTACTTCTGTAACGTTGATCAGTCTCTTTGCGCCGCCGAATACGATGACGCCGAAGAGAATCATCAGAATCAGGCCGATAATCGCAGGCGTTGAAGATTCATTGTAGAAATCAAACACCGCGAATGTTGACTGCAGGTTGTACGCAGCAAGCATATTGTAACCGATCATGTAAGTGAAGATGATGAAGCAAGAGAAAATAACACCGAGCCATTTCTGACCGAGAGCATCTCTCATGTAGAACGCAGGTCCGCCCTTAAATGTTCCGTCGTCATCTTTCTTCTTATAAATCTGAGCCAAAGTTGACTCAACAAATGCTGATGCTCCGCCGAAGAATGCCGTGATCCACATCCAGAAGATTGCTCCCGGACCTCCGCATACGATTGCGGTGGAAACGCCGATGATGTTTCCTGTACCGACTCTTGATGCTGTCGATACCATCAAAGCGCCGAATGAGGATACGCCGCCTTCATGCGGTTTTTCCATGATTACTTTGCATGCTTCTCTGAACATGCCGATCTGCAGAAAGCCACATCTGAACGTCAGGTAAATCGCGCCGCCAATCAGGATGAGAGGCACGCACCATGGCTGATACAGAATGTTGCTGATTGCAAGAACAACACTATCAATAGCGCCCATAAAAAATAACCTCCTATATAAATATAATAATGATTTGACAATACCGAGTCATTGTACCAAAAGCATTACATAAATGCAACCCGCTATTATTTTATCACATTAAAGCAGCGTAGCAAAGTATGTAAATTGTATTAAAGATTGTTGATTCTATAGATATAGTTCTCTCTCTTTATATGGAGTTTCTGAAGATCGGATTTCGCACCGTAACAACAGTAGCACCCTGCATAGAACTGATTTCCATCATGGAAGACCGTCTCCAGTTCTCTCGCCGGACTGCCGAGCGCCATTGTGAATCTGGCGATTTTCTTCCCCTTCATGTTGTAGACCGTAATCAGATTATACCTCTTCTTACCCTTGAAGCTCTGGCAGACCATAATGCAGTCTTTGTAGCTGTCCAGACCCTGGAACAGCATACCTTTGACCTTTGCATTCTGCTTGATTCTCTTGTACGGTACAAAATTCGCGTTAAGCAGCAGCAGGTCGTTGGTCTTTCTCATTCGGCAGACATAGAAGTTGTATTTTTCATTATATGCGATGACGCCGATGCCTTTGAACTTCTTACACTGTTTCTTGGACATTCCCTTGATTTTCTTCGGCATCTTTAATATCTTATGGAATCTGATTCCGAGCGTATTCGCATCCACCACGGTGATTCTCTTTGGCGTTGGATCAGCGTTCGCTACGACGATCGTATTGTTTCTGCTATTATAAGCCAGCTCATTGGCATGTCTTACGTCCAGCACGCCGGACACCTTGATTACCTTCATGTCGTAAAGCCTGACTTTCACGATTTTCGCGGTATTGTTTTTTCTGTTATAAAGGCTGAAATATCCAAAGCCTTTGCCGGCCGTAGCGCCCTGCAGCGTGTCATAGGCGTACAGTGTCTGACCTGCCTGCCTCATGAGGTCGAATACCGTACCGTCGGAATTACGGCAGATCGTCAGCGAAAGGCCCTTATTGCCTTTGGGCGTGAACCATCTTTTGCCGGAAGTGTTGATGGTCGTTGATATCTTCGTTGGTGCAGCCGTGGTAGTTGTTGTGCTCTCCGTCACTGTTTCGGACGTTTCCTCCGTTTGATTTACCTCGCTGCTCGACCCAATCTCACTTGTGGGGTCTGTGGTTCCCCCTTCCTGCGGATTCTCATTTGTGTTTTCCGTTGTTCCGGTTCCATCGCTTCTCGTCATTTCAGGCGCAGGCTTCGTCGGCTCTTCATTTACACCGTATGCGCACACAACGGTTGACGGAATCACAGTAAATGCCATTGCAAAAGCAATAATCCAGGTTAGTAATAATCTTCTCTTTTTCATATCGGTTGATCCTTCTGCCAATTTTTTCTTCATTAATATTATACCATGCTCCATGTTTTTTTAGTGTTCAGCAATCGTATTTGTATTGTTATTTATTTCCATTTATGTTATAATCAGGGACATCAAGGGCGAGTCATTGCAACCCGCTCTGCACGTCTACGGGGTTACTTTTTTCGGGGTATGAAAACTTTTGTTAACAGGAGGTATTGAGATGGGAAGATTATTCATAAAGGGTTCTTTCGCCCTGCGGCATCAATTGGGATTATTCCGGCAGCGCTCCGGCATGGAGCTGGTTCAGGTCGCCATCATGGTCGCCATCGCCGTCGCTCTGGGGCTCATATTCAGAACACAGATCACGGATTTCGTGAACAGGACTTTCGAAGGTCTGGACAACTTCTAAGCCGGCGCGGCAGCTATATCGCGGAAGCTGCCGTCGTCCTGCCCTTTGTCATTTTCGCAGTTATCACGACGGTGCTGATAATTATGTATTTCTATGAATCCTCTGTTTCCGAAAGTCAGATGCACATGGCTCTTCGTTGTGAAGCCGGTCTTGTGACAGAAAAGTGCACTGCTTACTCGGCTGATGGAGGCATTCTATCACCTGAAAGCATTTGGAATGGAACCATCACCACATCCGGCGTTGCTCCTGCGAAACGCATTAGCGCCAATGATGATGTTTCTATGATGTCAAAGGGTCTCCTGTCGCACACCGGCAGGAGGCAGCTTTCCGCTGAACTCCGCGCAGTCGATCCCGTCAGCCTGCTGAGGCTGCGGCAGATCGTGCGGTCAGATGCAGCAGATGATCGAAATTGATGCAATGGACAAACAGATTGATGATTCTTAGGAGGTAGATTCTTGTGAATATAATGCAAAAGCAAGGCAGCAGCGCGGTCTTTCTGGCTGTGATTCTTTCGGCGTTGATTTCCATTACCCTCGTTCTTGTTTTTGCGGGAAGAAATCAGGTACGAATCAGCATTGCCGACGGTGCACTGAATCTCGCATCTGTTTCCCTGCTGTCTGAATACGATTACTATGTGCAGCGGGATTACGGACTGTTCCTGCTCAACGGAACAGATTCCTACCTTTCCTCTGCAGTGCGTGACTACACAGGACTTGCCGCCAAGGCATCCGCCAGCCGCTTTTGTGTTGTCGATACGGAACCGATTCGTACGCAAATTTTGGATTACATGAAGTCAACCGGCGCCGCTTCCATCGTAACTGATGCACTGTCCGATGAGAGCGATACAAACGGAGGCGGAACAGGTGGAAGCATGCCGGACAGGACTCTGCGTCATGGGCCGACCATAACTGGTCTCCCCTCCCGCGCTGTTCCGGATACTGACATCATCACGACAGCCAGGAAACTGGGTGAGAATCTGACCAACCCGGATGCTATTTTCAGAACGGGTACCAGCAAGTTCATCATGTCGGAATACATTCTACAGAAATTCAATCGCGCGGAAACGGTTCGCGCAGCAGACCACTTCTTCAGCAGTGAAGTTGAATACATCATCTGCGGTGAACTGTCCGATACGAAGAACAAGCGGCAGACCGATTTGGCGCTGGAAGCTGTGCGGACTGGTCTGAATCTCACTCACATTTATTCAGATCCTGAGAAGGTGTCTGCAATTGCGACAGCTGCAGAAGCTATCACGCCTGGACCAGCAGCCCTTGTCACACAACTTGCCATTGCTGCTGCCTGGGCGGCAGCAGAATCCGTTAACGATGTGAAGCTTTTGCATAAAGGGTATAAGGTTCCGATTGTCAAAACATCTTCCAGTTGGGCAATTGATCTCGATTCCATTTTGGAAGGTTACAGCGGTGAGGACGGCTGCATCCGCCCACAGGTGAATCTGGGAAGAACATACGATGATTACCTGCGCATTCTCCTGTACGCCAAGGATGAAAACATTAAAACAGCCCGTATTCTTGACCTCATCCAGATCAACATGCGCAAAGATCACGATGGGTTCTTCCTTGTTCCGGAGTGTGCGACAGGTGTCTCCATCGATGCAGACGTATACGGCAGGAAACTGTCATATAATAGGGTCTATTAGAGATGTCAGGGGTTATTAAATGACACTGTTAACGAGAAACAAAAAAGGGGTATATACCATAGAAGCTGCAATCTGTCTGCCTCTCGTCATGCTCGCTGTCATTACGCTGGGATATTTTATCGAGGCTGACTCCGCATGGGAAAACTGTATGAATGCGGCGTTCAAAGAATGTTCTTACGCGCAGGCCTCCGGACTTGACCTATCCAAATACGCCATGGGAATGAAGCTAAGAAGAGAGTCCATGGACTTCGGACAGGATGTCAACCTGCGTCTGATCCACCAGCGTTACAACTATTCTGACGGCAGACATACAGATTTGAATTCCTTCCGGCTTGGTGCCGACGTGGACCTGGCGCTGCCTTTGCACTTCGGTCGGGAATTTGAGTATGAAGATACAATCAAATATAGGGATTTTACGGGATTGCAATACACCCGCCATGCGCTGGGTGCTGAAGGACTGGAACAGACGGAGGATTCCACCGAGGTGTGGATTTTTCCGCAGTGCGGTAGAAAGTATCACGATGAAAGCTGCACCTATGTCAAAGCGACTGTCCACAGCTGCATTTTGACAAACACGCTAAAAAAACAGTATACGCCGTGCGGCATGTGCGGTTCCGGAAAGTTGCCGACAGGCTGCATCGTCTTCTGCTTTTACGGCGAAGACACCTGTTACCATCGGGCGGACTGCCGTTCCATCAAGCGGCACTCCATCGTCATCGACCGCGGTGAAGCAGAGGAAAAAGGATACACGCCCTGTAGCAAATGCGGCGGATGACAGCGTTTCAACTGGCGGATTAGAGCGGCTAATGCAACGACAAAAGGAGAATTACTATGTGGGAAAACAACGAGTATAGAATGTGTTTCAGGGAAGATTCCATCCTGGACTTTGAACGGGCGATGCTCTCATCCGGTGAGTGCAGGGACCTGCTGCCCATGATGTTCATCAGCGGCGACTCCAAACACGTGGTCTACTATGACTGCAAAGGATTTGCGCCTTTGAGCAGGTACCGCGTCGACAAAACAGAGGATGCACTCTATATTCTTGAAAAAGTCCTGATCATTCTCAGCAGCACCATCGAGTATCTGATTGCGCCTGCGAAGGTATCGCTGAGCACGGATACGGTTTTCTTCAATGCGGAAACGGGTGACATCAAAATCGCCTACGTTCCGGTGCAGGAGGAACCTGCCGGCGCAGCAAAAAATCTGCTGAAATTGATCTCTCAGCTTAAAGCAGATGTGATGGATGAATACAAGGAATATTTGGATCAATTCGCACTGCTGGTCTTCCGGAACAACTACCATATGCGGGAGCTCACCAGCAGGATCGGCCTTATGCGGCGGGAGCTTTATCTTCATACCAGCGCTTCTTCGTAAACAGATAGCACAAAGGCACCAGATAGAGATACCACGCCCAAAGGATGGCCTCGTTTCCTATGCCGAAGAATGTCAGCGGAACAGAGCAGGCAATTGCCCATGGGATGAGACCTACGAATATGA
Source organism: uncultured Eubacteriales bacterium (assembly GCA_902763505.1). Lineage (GTDB taxonomy): Bacteria > Bacillota > Clostridia > Peptostreptococcales > Anaerovoracaceae > Lentihominibacter. The sequence goes on from CACWSO010000014.1 coordinate 33,540, forward strand.
TGGTTGAGTTTTCGATATCGATTGCAAGTTCCTGCTTGGTGCCGCCTGTATCCAGGTACGGCTTGGTCAACAGGTCGTTGTGCATCAGTGTTGCAATGGTCTGATTGCAAAAGAGCACGCAGGAAGCCAGCCCCACGAGTACAGACGTGGCAAACCGGCCGATCTTTGTGCAGCATTTTGTGATGCGGCTGAGCAGACCTTCCAGCATGCCGGTTCTGTTGAAGATGCCGGAATAGGCGCATGAGATAATCAAAATGATGGCAATTTCGATCATTGAAACGAGTCCTCCTCCATCGAGGATTGCGGACAGTCCCTCGCCTGTCGGGTGATAGCCGAGCAGGAGAACTTTGCATATTTCGAGGATTGAGATTTTCTCAACAGCGAATGCAATAATGCTGCTTGCCAATACGCTGATAACGATGGACAGAATGACGCCGACTTTCAGCAGCGGCAGCGCCAGCATCAGAACGGCCGGCACAAACCCCCAAGGGGAAAGTGTGAACTCACTCTTGAAGGCATCCATCAGCGCCGAATCCACGTGGCTGATTGGATTCATGATCGATACGACTATGTATGCCGCAAAGGTCAGCGCAAAAGGCAGCGCCGCTGTCTTCATCATGATTTTGACATTGGTCAGGATATCTGTTTTTGTGATGCCTGCCACCATGTTGGCGGAGGAGGAAACCGGGGATCCTCTGTCGCCGAAATAGATGCCGGACATGATGACTCCGGCGGTGATAACAGGATCCACTCCCCCGCTTCTTGCCAGCGCCATGAAGATGACGCCTACGGTGCCCGCTACGCCAAAAGATGTCCCCAGCGCATAGCTCAACAGGCAGGATAGCAGGAACGCAATAATCAAAAAGAGCGGCGGCACGATGACCTTCATGCCGTAATAAACAAAAATGGTGATCGTCCCGGAGATTCTCCAGGCTGCTGTAATGAGTCCTATAATCAGCATGACTTCAATCACGATGAGGGAATCGCGGATGGATCCCCAGCTGCTCGAGCTGAGCTCTTTGATGCCTTTGCTGACCGGCATATCCAGCTGCCTCAATCCAAGTCCGGTGAACAACAAAAGGCCGATCAACAGCGCCCACACCATGGAGTGCCCTGTGATCAGCATAAATATCATGCTCGCTATGAAAATGACAAATGCGATAATAAGACCCATATTGCTAGTCTAAATGTTCCAAGTTGTCTTTGCAATTGCTTTTATCAAAACCGGAATGGATTTTCACAGGAACCAAAACGGTTTTTACCATAACCGAAATGGAATCGGATTGTTGATCGTCAAACTGTCCGGCGTCACCAGACAGTCAAAGGCAAGAATGTTGACGCCGGCTTTTGCTGCCTTTGCCAGAGCTTCCCCAAACTGCGGGTGCGTCACATCGTTCGGAGCCACATCCTTCATGCCCTTCATCTGGACTACGAAGAGGATGTACGCCTCATACCCTTCTTCGTGGGCGCTGATCAGCTCGTTGATGTGTTTCACACCCCGATCTGTCGGCGCATCTGGAAACCGCGCGTGTCCGTCTTCTTCAAGGGTCACGCCCTTGACTTCGATGAAGCCGCGCTTCTCGCCCGCTTCCTTTTCGCCTGCTTCTACATAAAAGTCGAATCTGGAATCACCATACTTCGTCTCCGGCTTGATCATCAGTTTGGCAGCATCGCTGACGGAACTCATTCCGGGCAGACGGATCCGGCCGTCAGACAGCGCTTCCTGCACCACTTTGTTTGGCGCCTGCGAATCCATGTTGATCAGAATCGACTTCGGGTCGCGTTCCTGGGCGGCTTCCTGCTTCACCGCTTTCTCCACAGCTACCAGCGAGTACTGCATCCGCCGGCTTCCCATGCGGCCTTCGAAGTCCTCCAGATACACCTTTGCTCCGGGCAAAAGCAGCTCTTTGCATCGTCCCGTGTTCTTGACGTGCACTTTTGTGACCTCACCGCCCGGCAGTTCCACAACGGCGACAAACCGGTTGATTCTCTCTATGAACTTGGCATCTTTGATTTTTTCGTATTTCATGCTTGAAAAAAGGAGCTGCAGTCCGGCTTGTTCTTCCGGCGCTGCGGCCCCTCGTCTGACGTGTGTATGTTACTGCATGTTGCCGAAGTCCACTTTCACGTTCTCACGTTCACGGACATCATCCACTTCGTACATGTTGTACTTCTCAAAGTGGAACTGGTTCGCAATCAGGTTGGTCGGGAATGATTCAACCGCAGTGTTCATCTCCCTGACGCATCCGTTGTAGTACTTACGGCTGTTTGCGATATCGTCTTCAAAGTCGTTCAGCTGCTTCATCAGCGTCATGAAGTTCTCGTTGGCTTTGAGTTCAGGATACGCTTCTGCCGTAGCAACGATCGAACCGAGTGAAGCGCCCAGCGCCTGGTTTGCTTCGATCTTCTCATTCGGTGACATGGCATCATAGTTCCTTGTGCGGAGCTTGGTGATCTTCTCGAAGGTGCTGCTTTCATGCTGCGCATACGCCTGTACAGTGTTCACCAGATTTGGAACCAGATCCCATCTCTTCTTGAGGTAAACATCCATCGTCGCAAAAGCTTCCTCAATTCTGTTCTTCATCTTGATGAATTTGTTGTATGCACCAATTCCCCAAATCAGAAGAATGATGATGATAATTACAATAATAATTCCAAGTGTCATTCTATCTCCTCCTTATTCTCTTCCCTCTTATTCAGAAGATATCTTTTGTGATACTTTAATCTTACATATTCCATGATCTTGTTGTAGTAGACCGGATTGCTGAGTCCGCCGACGACACCGACGACCGGCAGCCCCTGAATGAACTTCAGCACCAGCATATCCAATGCGAAATCATCCGCGGTAATACCGATCTGCGTCTCAACTTCATCATAGTCCGGTTCCTTCGGATTCCTGATGAGTTCTTCCACTTCAAGATCTGATTTCAACCACTTGTCTTGCTTGGCGATCGCTGCCGACATCATCTTGAGAATCAGCAGCCTCTCCTCAGGTTTATTGTAGTCATAACCGTACTTCAGTGCAACCTCATAAATGGACTGCAGGATGAATCCGATGAACAGAACCACATCCGGCAGACCGATTCCAAGCGCGCCAAGTCCCACGCCTTCTGCCGTGGTGATAATGGATTTCCACCTTTTAGAGGAAGAAACATTGCTGCGGAATTTCCTGAGCTCTCTTCTCGTCTGGATGCTATCCACCGCCAGATCATTGTTCTCGAAATCCTTCATCAGCCTGTCTTTACTGTAAGTCTTCTCAATAACATCGAGGCCTTTCTCGAAAATCAGATTGAAGGCTGTTGCAAAGGCAGCACGAAGGTTGATGTAGATCTTCTCAGGAATGAGACTCTCGACGGCGTTCTTCCAGCTCGAACCAGAGTTCATGGCCTGCTTTTGCAGCTTCCGCTCCTGTTTCGCTATGTACTTCAGTTCTTTTTCACAGGCTATCCTGAATTGTTCGTCGTTCATTCCCCCGCCTATTTTCTATCTTCCATCGCGACATAGTCGCGCTTTTCCTGAACGGAATTATACGCCGGACGCATGAGCTTGCCGACGTTTACGATTTCCTCCAGTCTGTGTGCACACCAACCGGAAAGCCTTGCCGTAGCAAATAAAGGAGTCGCAACGTCCCTTGCGATGTCCAGCGCGCTGTAAACAAATCCGGAGTACAGGTCCACATTGGCAGGCATCAGGATCTCCTTGCCATGCACCTCCGCATAGAGCTGCGGCGTGCGCCGCTCAATGTAATCGCAGAGCATAAAGTCATCGATTCTATCATTGGACTCCGCCAGCTTCTTAGCCATTCCCTTGAGAATCTTCGCACGAGGATCCGATTTGGTGTAGATGGCATGTCCCATACCGTAGACCAGTCCTGTCCTGTCATTGGCTTCGCCCTTTAGAATCTTAACCAAGTAATCATCAAGCGCCGACTGTTTGCCGATATCCTTCACATGAGCCTTGATGTCATTGATCATATTGATAACTGCGATGTTTGCGCCGCCGTGTTTCGGACCTTTGAGAGAACCGACTGCCGCAGCGATTGCCGAATACGTATCCGTTCCTGTAGACGAAATCAGGTGGGTCGTAAAGGATGAGTTGTTACCACCACCGTGCTCCGCATGGAGAATCATGCAGACATCCAGAATCTTCGCCTCCAGATCGGAGTACTCACCCATCGGACGGAGCATCCTAAGGATGTTCTCCGATGTGGAAAGCTCCCTGATTGGATCATGCAGATGCAGACTCTTCTTATCATAGTAACTGCTTTTCGCCTGATACGCATAGCAGATGATCGCAGGGAAATATCCCATGAGGCTCATGGACTGCCGCAGCACATTCTTCAGAGACACATCGTCCGGGTTGTCATCAAAACTATATAGAGCCAGCACACTTCTCGCCAGCTTATTCATGACGTTGTTGGACGGAGCAGTCAAAATCATATCCCGCGCAAAGCCCATCGGCAGCTCTCTGTGATCACCGAGGATATCGTTGAACAGTTTCAGGTCCTTCTTCGTCGGAAGCTCTCCGAGCATGAGAAGATAGGAGATCTCCTCAAAGCCGAAGCGGTCTTCGAGCAGCACATTATTGACAAGATCCTCGATATCATAGCCCCTGTAATAGAGCTTTCCTTCGAGCGGGACCTTGTTCCCCTGCTCATCCTTATCGTAACCGATGACCTCGCCGATATGCGTCAGTCCGACCACAACACCTGTCCCGTTGGAATTACGGAGTCCGCGTTTGACGTCATTCTCTATATATAGCTCTTCTGAAATGCGGTCTCTTGCTTTCAGTTTTGCCTCGCCGTTCTCATAGAAACTCTCCAGCGACCCTTTATGCTTCTTTTCACCCTTATTGACTTTGTTCTTAACTTCGTCTCTTCTTACTCTTAATTTCTCGAGCATTCTGAACCCCTTTCATAATGCTGATTTAACGAATTAAAGCTCTTAATTATACCATGTTTTCGCAATAAAAAAAAGACCGGCGTTGTGCCGGTCTCTTCGTTCCATTCCAATCTATTTGAATGTTAGGTTGACTGTGATGATATCTTCTACAGACTCAATATGATCCAGGTTGAATTTGATTTCGCCGGATGCCAGATTGTCGTAAACTTCCTTATACTGGTCGGTTGTCAGGTTGCTGAGTTTATTGTTTTTGAGCTCCAGACTGACACCTTCGTTGCGGGCGTTGTACTGAATAACCTCTCCGCCTTTGAAGTTATCCTTGGAATAATCGCCGAGGATTTCCTTGAGAGCACCGCGAATGTTGTAGATTGCGGAAGTGATAACTTTGTCTGACTTCGCGCTCTGATCTGTTTCGCTGCCGATGACCTTGCCGTCCTTTGCCTCAGCTGCTTCAATGACAGGCTCCTGGATTTTCGGACCCGCTGCAAAGATCACCTGGGCGCCGTTGTCATACATCGCAGCCGCCTGATTATAAACAGCATCTCTGTCGGATGCATCCTCGCAGTACTTGTAATCCATCGTCACTGGTGTGCCAATTTCGCCGGCAGCTCTCTCTGCGCCCATTACGTATCCGCATCCAAAGGCTTTGATATCCTCCGCACCGCTCTGCCCGATGAATCCCAGTTCCGTCGATCCGTCAATCACAGCCGCATAACCTGCCAGATACCCTGCCTGCGCTGAGTCAAAATCTGCAGCGACGGTATTCTGTGTAATCAGAATGTCGCCGTTGTCCGGGTCATATGGATTGGCATCCAGCATGACGAATTTGATTTCAGGATAGACTTCCTGCATGTCATATACTGCGTTTGCAATTGCGCTGTTGTCGACGATTACGACTTTTGCACCTTTGTTGATAGCCGCCTTTATGGCTTCTTCAAACGCCGCATCGGTCTGCTCTGTTGCCTTGTAGTATTTGTGGGAGATGCCGTGGGTTCCACCGAACTCCGTTATCGCGTTCCAAGCCGTCTCGCTGTGGCCGCCGTCCATGACAAGGCTGTCGTCCGTCACAAGGGCGATCTCATATTTCACGTTCTCTTCTGGCAGCGCTTCCTCTTCATTCGCGCATCCGCTGAGTACTGCTGCGAATGCAAAGGCAACCACGCCGCCTGCGATTAAAGCACCTGCTTTTTTTATCAACGATTTTCTCATGTCAAACCCTCCAGAAATTCCTTCGTCATTCTTCCGGTCAGGCCCCAGATAATCCTGTCGTTCACATCGAACACAGGGACCGGCGCCCTGCCGTCTTTCCATTTATACGCTTCCCCACTTGTAACTCTGTCGTATGGGAAGTCTTCAACCGGTACCTCTTTCAGCGGATTCCAGTATATTTCACATTCCGTGTGCAGCAAATCCTCTACCGGAACTGTAAATACCTCCGCCACTTCTGCCCGGCTCACATTCATATTTGCAAAAGCTTCCTCGCTAATGCTGCCGATGAAACAGTGGATCTGCGAACCTGCCCTGGTGCAGATGGTCACAAGCTCCGTGATGATTTCGATGTCATCCCTGCAAATGCCCAGCTCTTCTTCCGTTTCCCGCAGCGCCGCTTCAACAGGTGTCTCACCCTTCTCGATCTGACCTCCCGGGAAGCATACCTCGCCCGGCTGTCGGTCGAGTTTCATAGCCCGCACCTCATACAGAATCTGCGGCCCTTTCCCATCAGCAAAATCAACAAGGGGCAGAATCACCGCGAAGTGATGCGCCCAGCTCTCACCGATGGGAACGTGATTCTCATATTTCTTTTTGATATTATCTGTTGTAAACATTCGATCTATTTTACTTGTCTCCGTCTGACTCCAGTGATGCCTCACGCGCTTCTTTCGAGGCTGCCTGATCTGCCACTCTTCTGCGGTACAGGATGTTCATCAGCGATGCGATCAGCACCAGAATGATGCCTACCACCGTATTCCACAGGATCGTCTCATGCAGTACGATAACTGCAATAATCGGTGCAATGGCCGGCTTCAGGAAAAAGGCAAAGGATCCTGTCGCCGCATCTGCCAACTCGATGGCTTTGAAGTAACAGTAGTATCCAAGTCCCGTGACCATAACGCCAGTGTACAGGATAATCGGCACATTGTCCATGATGCCTGTGACCACCGGCCGCCCCATAATCAGCATTACCACGAGCAGGGCCGCTGCGCCAAGCAGAAAGCTGATGCTCGTCTGCGCGAATGGTCCCAGCTTCTCCTGACTGACTTTGCCCAACACCGTGTAGAGTCCGAAGAACAGCGCCGATATGACCATAATGATCATGCCGGCCCAGGAATTGCCTGCTTGGATGTCCCACGGGCGGAACATGAACATGATACCCGCAAGGGCTACTGCCAGGATAACCAGTTTACTGCCGTTGAGTTTCTCACTGGTCAGGAAGTGAGCAAACACCATCGTGAAGAACGGATTGACGCAGATCAGCACTGATACTGTCGAGGCATTGCACATCATGACCGAAATCTGAAACAGACTCATGCTGATGGTGACGCCGAGGATTCCCACGCCCGTCAGTTCCAACAGGTCTCTGCCTGTCAAATGAACCCCTCTGCTCTTCATCTGCTTCAGCGCGAACGGCAAAAGTATCAGCGCGCCAATCAAAAACCGCAGGAATGTCAGCTGGAACGGATCCAGATCATTTCCGCCGATTTTGCACGAAACCTCCATGGTTCCAAACAATAATGCAGTTATGACTACGTATATGTATGCTTTGTTCATTCAGATGTGCTGTGTTGCCTTTGCTTGCTGCCCTTGTTTGCTGCCTTTGCGTATCCGTCAAAAATGGCGGTGAACCCACCGCCACTCGTAGCTATTTCTCTTGTGTATTCTCCTAGTTCAGAATCTCACAACCGTCGAAGTTTACGCCGATCATCTCTTCCTTCTCAGCGCTTACGCTTACGACGAAGTCAACGCCATAGATCTCGGAAATGGCTTTGAGCCTATCGATGAATTCAGGCAGATCACCAAGACTTACATCCGCATGCTTCAGGATGCTGTCGATGAAAATCGTCTCGATATCGTGATCTGAACTAATGATGCCGTAGATGAACCCGATGTACTCATCGATATTCGTGATATGCTCGAAATCCTCCATGCAAATAACTCTAATCCTATAGGAAAGCTCGTACATCAGTCTGTGATTCTTGTTAATGAAAATGATGCTGCCATCACAGGTCTTGATGCTCTCATTAGCAATCTGAATCATCTTATTAGTCTTACCGCTTCCTTTATGTCCTATAAGCAATTGCACCATAGCTCTTGTCCTCCAGTGATTTGATTCATCGTTCGCTTCTCTTGTCGTTAGCTTGCCATAATTATAAACCATCTGCCTTTTTGGGGCAACCTATAATTCTGTGTCTGATGGTCTGAATATTGTTCATATTTGGTCTGAATGTTCAGCCGATCGCCGCTTGCTTGTGTGGGCTTCGGTCGCCTGCTGGCGGAGTCTCAACTGCCCGCATGCGCCGTCTATTTCACTGCCCAGCTGCCGGCGTACAGTTGCCGGAATACCCGCATTTTCAAGCCGTTCGGCGATTTCGTGCGCCCGTTTCCTGCTGGACCCGCTAAAGCCCGTTTCATCCACCTTATTCAGCGGAATGAGGTTCACGTGGCACAGCATGCCGCCAAGCTTTTTGATCATCAGTTCCACATCTTTGTCCGTGTCGTTTTCCCCTTCGATGAGCGCGTACTCAAAGGTGATCCGCCGGTGTGTCTTGTCTGTATAATCCCGTGCTGCTTCCAATAGCTGCCCCAACGAATACTTCTGGTTGACAGGCATGATTCTGCTACGGCCTTCATTTGTCAGTCTGTGCAGGGAAATGGCCAAATTGACCTGCGGGAAGTCCTCTGCAAACCTTTGAATCCCCGGAATAAGTCCGCTAGTCGATACAGTCATATTGCGCCAGCTCATATTCCTGCCTTCTTCTGCATGCAGCAGCCTGAGGAACTTCGCTACATTCTCGTAATTATCAAAAGGCTCACCCATGCCCATAATGACGATGCGGCTGATTGTGCAACCGGTGACGCGCTCCGCTTCCAGCACCTGTCCCAGCATCTCGCCGGCATCCAGATTCCGCACGAACCCGCCTAAAGCCGATGCGCAGAACTTGCAACCCATCTTACACCCGATCTGAGATGATACGCAGAGGGAGTTGCCGTAGCTGTACCGCATGAAAACGCCTTCGAAGGTGTCTGCTGGTGTGCCCGACGCAGGTGTATCGGCTTCGAAGAGAATCTTGCAGGTGCCGTCGCCTTTGTCCTCCTGCATTCTGATAGCTCTGCATCCGCCGATCTGCGCTTCGGCTTTCAGCTTTTCCCGCAGGGTCTTCGGCAGGTTTGTCATCTCATCGAAACTTCTGGCACCCTGATTTAGCCAATTATAAATCTGTTTGCCGCGGAAAGGCTTTTCGCCCATCTCAACGGCAAACAGTTTTAACTCTTCCATTGTCATGCCTAGTAGATTCTTCATGTGTTCGTCTCTCGCAAATCAATACGATCGCTCTGATCAGTACAAGCGGAAGTTGTTGCGGACTTTGCGTTTCGGCTTGCTGGACTTGACCTTGCCCTGCATGGACTGGTTGCCGGTCCCGTCGGCGTTTCCGGTTCCGCCATCACCGCCTGCTGCAGCCACTTGCCCTCTCCATCCGGGATGCATCTGGTCGAGATAGGCCTCAATGCAGATCCAGTCGTTCTCCGGGTGCTCGGAAGCGATGCCCGGGTAGAAGTGTCCAACATACTCCTCAATCAAAAGGCGGGACAGCTTCTTCAGACGGCCTTTGCCGGAATAGTCCAAAGCGATTCCAAACTCCTCGATTGCCTTTGCAGTTTCCTTATCTTCCAGAATGGCCGCCGCAAGTTTCGGATCAGCGGCAACATCGGAAGCCGTAATGCGCAGTTTCTCGCCATAGCCTTCCAGCAAGTCGATTAAATCCTCAGGATCGATACCGAACTTGATGGAGAGATAATCAATATCGCGCCCTACTGTGACATACAAATCGAAGAGCGCGGTGTGGTCCTTCACATCACGCTCTGCAAGTCTTCTCAAATTCTCAATACTCGTACTCATTACAATACCCTTTATGCAAAGGCTGCCGTCGGGCTAAATGCGCTCCAGCGCAAGGCCGCTCTTGTGACCGTTCAGGTTAACCTTGTTGAGTTCCACGCCGGCTGCATCTGCACCGCAGATCTCAACAGCCAGAGTTTCCTTCATGATGTAGTCTTTGAACGTATCAACAGCAGCTGCTACGTCTTCATCAGCATCCAGATAGATCTTGATGTTATCCATCATTTCATAATCGTTCTGCTTACGCATCTGCTGAACCTTGGAAATCAGTTCGCGGGCGAGGCCTTCTGCTTCCAGCTCCGGAGTAATCGTCGTATCCAGAATCGTGAATACGTTGTTCTCCATAGCCACTGCAAAACCTTCCTTGGCGTCGATGCGGACTTCCACCATATCCGGCGTGATGTCAACATTCTCACCATTCAGTTCAATAGTCAGTTTGCCGTCGGCGTCAAACGCCGCCATGACTTCCTTCGGATCTGCCTTCGCCATCGCCGCGCCAAAGGCTTTGATGTTTTTGCCGAGGGCCGGTCCCGCTACCCTGAAGTTCGGCTTCAGGGAGAAGTTCATATATTCGTCCAGGTCCTTTTCGAAGATAACCTGCTTGATGTTCAGTTCTTCCTTGATCAGCGGTGTCAGGTCGCTGATGATGTCCTCATACTTACCGTCGATCAGAACGGATTCCAGCGGCTGACGGACTTTGATCTTTTCCTTTTCACGCGTTCCGCGGCCGAGGGCTACGAGAGTTCTGACGAGGTCCATTCTCTCCTCTACTGCCGGATCGATCAGTGACTCATCTGCTTCCGGGAAGTAATCCAAGTGAACGGATTCGTTGCCTGTCAGGTTGATGTACATCTCATCGGAGAGGAACGGTGCGAACGGAGCAATCAGCTTCGCGATGCCGACGAGCAGTTCGTACGTCGTCGCATAAACGGCCTTCTTGTCATCCGTCATGCCTTCACCCCAGAAACGGCGGCGCGCACGGCGGATGTACCAGTTACTCAGGTCTTCGCCTACGAATTCCTGGATCGCTCTTGTCGCTCTCATGTGGTCGTACTCATCCATTGCCCCACGGACGTCTCTGACCAGCTTGTTGTACTTTGAGATGATCCATCTGTCGAGTTCCGGTCTCTCAGCATAAGGGACTTCGAGAGCTGCAAAATCAACATCGTCTTCGTTGGAATACAGTACGAAGAAGTTATATACGTTCTTCAGCGTTCCGAAGAATTTGCTTACGACATCAATCAGTCCGTCCTCATCAAACTTGGTCGGCGCCCATGCAGGTGAGGTGTGCATCAGATACCATCTGGTCGCGTCTGCACCGTACTTGTCCAGCATTTCAAACGGATCAACAGTGTTGCCCACGTGTTTGGACATCTTCTTGCCTTCTTTGTCCAGAATCAGGTCGTTTACAAGAACGTTCTTATACGGAGCCGTTCCCTTGACGAAGGTTGAGATAGCCATCAGTGAGTAGAACCATCCTCTTGTCTGGTCGATACCTTCGCAGATGAAGTCTGCCGGGAAGAGTTCCTCGTCGAAGATGTCTGCATTCTCAAACGGATAATGCCACTGTGCGAAAGGCATCGCGCCTGAGTCGAACCAGCAGTCCATGACCTCAGGGATTCTGTGCATCGGCTTGCCGCAGACAGGACATGTGAATGTCACGTCATCTACATACGGTCTGTGCAGCTCGATGGAAGTGTCGATTGGCTCATTTGCCTTTTCGACCAGTTCTTCTCTGCTGCCGACGCATTCCAGGTGTCCGCATTCGCATCTCCAGATTGGGATTGGTGTACCCCAGTATCTGTTTCTGGAAATTGCCCAGTCCTTGACTTCCTCCAGCCAGTTTCCGAATCTCTTCTCACCGACAAAGTCAGGATACCAGTTGACTTCATTATTGTTAGCGACCAGCTCGTCACGGAGCTTCGTCATTTCAATGTACCAGGATGGCTTTGCATAATATACGAGCGGAGTTCCGCATCTCCAGCAGTGCGGATAGTTATGCTCGATCTTCTGCTTGGAATAAACCTTGTTTCCTTCGCCCAGATACTTGATGATTTCAACATCCAGACCCTCTTCCATGATGAAGTGGCCCTTCCAAGGCGTTTCTGTATAGTTTCCGTTTTCATCCACAGGCTGTACTACAGGCAGGTTGTATTTGCGTCCGCACTGATAGTCGTCTTCACCAAAAGCAGGTGCGGTATGTACGATACCGGTACCGTCTTCTGTGCTGACGTAATCCATGCAAGTGACGAAGAACGCCTTGCCGTCTGCCTCGCAGAATGGCATGAGCTGTTCGTATTCGATGTACTCCAGATCCTTACCCTTGACTTCTTCTACGATTTCATACTCGTCGTTGGCAAGAACCTTGTCCACCAGAGCCTTGCCGACCCAGAAGTAGTTGCCGTCCTCTTCGCCGCCGATCATGCGGCACTTGACGTAATCGACATCCGGACCAACGGTCAGCGCTACGTTGGCAGCCAGCGTCCATGCCGTTGTTGTCCATGCCAGGAAGTATTCATTGTCAGCATCCTTACGCTTGAACTTCACGGTCAGTGTGTTGACTTTGACGTCCTTGTAGCCCTGTGCAACTTCGTGGGAAGCAAGTCCCGTCTCACATCTCGGGCAGTACGGCAGGATCTTGTGACCCTCATAGATCAGACCCTTCTTGAAGAACTCGTTGATGATCCACCAGCAGGACTCGATGTAGTTGTTGTCGAGTGTGATGTACGGATTGTCCAGGTCGCACATGTAACCCATGCGTTCACTCATCTGTGTCCAAAGGTCTGTGTAAGTGAAAACGGATTCCTTACACATCTCATTGAACTTGGAGATGCCGTAATCCTCGATCTGCTGCTTGCCTTCGATGCCGAGCTTCTTCTCAACTTCTATTTCTACAGGCAGTCCGTGGGTATCCCATCCTGCCTTTCTGTTTACTTTGTAACCCTTCATGGTCCAGTAACGGTTGACGGAATCCTTCAGGGTTCTGGCCATCATGTGGTGAATGCCCGGCTTTCCGTTTGCCGTCGGAGGGCCCTCATAGAAGATAAACTTCGGCTGACCATCTCTTGTGCTGACGCACTTGCCGAGCAGGTCTTCCTGATTCCACTTTTCTGCTTGTTCCTTCTGCACTTCTGCGATAGGCTTTTCTGATAAGTTTTTGATCATTTCTTTCCTCTCTCTATAAGTATTATTAGCTGCTTGCAGCTGCATAGTGCCGGTGCGCCCGAACGGTGTGCTTGCACGCTTGTACGCCCAGTATGCTACTGCCTGTCTGCGCCAGTTGCTTTCCCAAAAAGAAACGCCCCTGACAAAAAGTTAGGGACGATTATAAACCGCGGTACCACCCTAGTTACGGGACCATCATCCCGTCTCTCTATTGTGTCAGACTCAGAGGTGATTTTCACTTGCCGCCTCACCAGCACTGTCTCAGCTCCGGCCGTGTTGCTTTTGTTGCTTCTGCAGCTTTAATTGCTTTTTTGCAACATGCTTTCTCACGGCCTCGCAGCGCATCTCTGTAAGGATTTTACGCGGGGCTACTGTCCTCGTCACAGTCTCTTATTCAATTACCATGACATTCTACAGTTTGAGCCGTTAAAAGTCAAGGGGTGCAAGGCAATTCGGCAGTTGTGGCCTACTGCAGCTAATGATTGACAGATTTGGTATGGATCATGTTATAATGACTTGGATATTATTTACATTTTTGGTGCTTTTTGTGCTATGTTTATGGTGTTGAACATAAGGCAGGTGTAATAATTAACAGTAACAGAACAAAATCTCACTACCACTCTATTCCACCAATAGAATTGTTTTAGTTTCTTAAACAATTTGGTGTAGAAATAGACCTTAAATGTGATGAGATTTCATTACTGAACAGTTTAGTTTTACAATCTTATACAATTCTTTCATCTATGAAAGTGAAAAACGGGGTTAGTTATGGATTTTGTAAGAGATGAATTAGAGAAAGTAGTGAGAAACCTTCAGGATATTGAAGAGAATTACACCGCAGAGCTAAAAAGCTGCCCATCGGGCAGTCTGCTATGTAATCAAAACAAGGGAATCCCGCGATTCTACCACTCATTTAATGATGAAGAGGGTCGATGGCGTCGGATTTACCTCTGCGCTGGCAATCCGATGATCGAAATTCTGGCGCGCAAGGAGTATCTCAGGCTCAGCCTCCCAAATATCCGCAAGAACATTGAGTTGCTCAAGCAAATGCTGACACGCTACTACTCGCTTGACCCGGCGGATATCATCGCAGCATCCAAGCGGGCGTACCGACTTCTTGAAGAGAACAGTTTCTTCAGCAATAAACATGAAAATGCGCTTTGGGAGACGGTTGAAAACCTGGAGATGCTCACGGATGATCTGATCAGATACCGTTGCGAAGAACACGAAGAATGGGCCGAACGGGATTATCCAAGGAATCCCTATCCATTCAAAAGTCTGCATTTGACGGACTTCGGGCTGCGGGTCCGGTCAAGAGGCGAAATTGTTATCGCAGAAGTGGCGCATTCTCTTGGAATTCCTTTCAGATACGATCAGCTTATCACAATGGAGGATGGGTCAAGCATTTCGCCTGATTTTTCTTTTGAGGACAAATACAACGAGGAGTTCTACATTGAATACTGCGGTATGATGGATGATTCGGGTTATGTACGGAACCACCTCATCAAGCGCAGTCGCTACGAGCGTAACGGCATCAATGAGTGGAACAACATCCGCTACATCTATTCAAAAGACGACAGCCTAAACGCTGTCGAAATCAAACACATTCTTTTGGATTGGGTCGTACCACGCCTCTAGCAGCTGTCACGTGTCGCTCATGCAAACACATGCAGCGCCTACTTCCTACGCCACATCCTATGAATCACCCAAGCGCTGATGATGCCGCAGACGAGCTTCGTGACGACAAAAATCAGGACGTTATAACCTGTTGTAACATTAGACACGAACGCCAGAGATCCGCCGATGACAAAGGAGCCGCTCAGGCTGAATGCCGCGACGACTTCCTTGCCTTTGTCATCCATACTCTCAAATAAAGGCATAACAGCCAGCGATGTCGCGCATGTCATGAGCAGTGAGACAGCCGCAATCTCGTTGATGCCTATCCTGCTGGCCGCGGTGTGAATCTGCGACCGGAAGAACTTGAGAATCAGCTCGGACATTACGAGGGAGCCGGCAATGATGACCGCGGACTTAAAGACGATGAGAACTGCTTCCTCCACGGAATCAAGGCTGGCATATGCGAGCTTCGGAATGAAGACACCGATGACCGCAACGGCAAACATCAAATAAAAAGCCCAGTTTACGATCCGTGCAAAAACAGCAAAGAACTTGGTCGTCCCTTCGGGCACTTTCCATAAGCACAGTGCCAGCACGGCACAAATCACAAGAATCGGCAGAAACTGCCGCATGAACAAGCCAAGAGGCATTCTGATCATCAGTTCCGCCACAATCAGCCCTGCTGGAATCATGATGATTCCTACGATGAATCCGCGGAACATGAACGGGTAATCTTCCCGCCGGATAGAAGCCATAAACACCGGCATCTGGAACGTGATAGCCTGACCGAGGAGCGTTCCCAGAACAACCCCACTCAAAACGAGCAGCTCCGGGGTCGCCGCAATCTCACGAGAAATGAAATATCCACCCATATCCGGTGCGAGAATGGCACCGATAATCATGGACGGATCAAAAAACAGATGGTCTGACAGCGCGGAAACCTGCTCGATATGCCTGCGGATGAACTCCGTTCCCACAGTGCAGATGCTCACGATCGGAATGACCATGACACCCATCGTATAAAGACCTTTTTCAAATTGATCAGCAAGTCCCCACTTGCCGCCGATAGCCTTATCTATAAATCCAATGCATGCGAAAATCAGCATGATAGCGATAAATGCGTTCATACTTCGTATTCTAACACAAAGGCAACCCATTCCAACACCCAATCCAACATAAATAGTACGCCAAAGGTTTCTCTCCCTTCGGCGCACTTTCCGGCTATCCATTATAAGTGTGTTTATTATTTACATCCAACTTCCCTACGCCAACGCAGCACCGAGTTTCCGACAGGCCTCTTTCCCGTCCTCATCTGGTTCAAGATGACAAATCACGAAGTCGCATGCTAGATCAGCACCTGCTGTTTTGCACCGTCCTTCCCAAATGCGCATCCATTCACCATCACCCCAATCATAAGAACCAAACAGGGCGATTTTCTTGCCGCCAAGGGATCCTTCGCATGCTGTGAACATCGGATCAAATTCATCCTCTTCCAAAATCTCATCGCCCATTGCCGGGCATCCGAATCCGACAGCATCATAGTCAGCCAGTCTGTCTACTCCGAATTCTGTTGCCGTAAGCAAATCAACTTCAGCACCTGCTGCCTTTGCACCTTCTGCAACAGCGTTTGCCATTGCTTCTGTATTACCTGTCATACTCCAATAAACTACAGCGACTTTGCTCATTCTTTACCTCCAATCTGTAGCCCTAAGCAGTAACTTTCTTTTTGACTGCAAGTTTTGTGAACGGCAGTCCTCTTTCTAAACATTTGAGATATACGCCTGTGCATTTGCTGAAACGTTCGAACTGTTTCTGCGCATGGTCCACATCACCATAGACCTTCCAATACCCACTGGCTTTGCTTTGCCTGCCGCCCAGTTCGATGAAACCCTTGACATCTTCGGGCGGATAGCCGAGGAACAGACCGATTTCATGAGGAAACTCTTCACATTCACAAATCCTATCGGTCAGCCTTCTGATGCAGTTCTCATGGTCACCTTCTTCATAACCGAAATCCGCTAGAATTGCTTTCGCTTCTGCCTCATTAAGGTCGCTTTGCAGTTGACCTGGACGATAGATGTACACCAACGCACGAATACAACCTTTTGCACAGTTCGCATGACAGCCGATTCTGAGAGCGGTAATCCGCAACCCCTTCTCAGTCAGCATTAAATTAAGGCGTTCCATTTCCGCTTTGAGTTCCTTCTCGTCAGCGAAAGAAGCACTGAACATATTCCCTGTTTTGAGACCCGCTAGCGTTGGCGCACAGTGTCTTACGATCAAATCTTCAGACATCCCATCTCCTTTTCTGATTTGAATTGGTTAGTTATAACTAACCAATTGTTAAAATAAATGGTGCCGAAAGCACCTTTTGTCATTTGGTTAGTCTTCGCTAACCAAATGTAGTATACCTTTTCACACCTGCCCCGTCAAGGTTTTTTCTCACAACGTTCAAGATTTTTTGACATGTCGAAGGTATAATGTTATCCTTATGCTGTTTTTATAACTATAACTATTTGCAAATATGAGGCAAAGGCAACCAACATGGAAAAAAAGACTGTCAATTACATCAAAACCATTGCTGAGATGCGGAGTATTTCCGCCGCCGCTGAGAGTCTGGGCATTTCTCAGCCAGCACTTAGTGCCCATCTTAAGAAAACGGAAGCAGAAGTCGGCGCTGTCCTCTTCGACCGGAGCCGCCAGCCTCTGGAATTGACGGAGGCCGGCCAGGCGTACCTCAACTATCTGGATCGCACCCAGTCACTGGAGAAAGAACTGGAACAGACCATCGCAGATATCGAAGGCCTCGAAACCGGTAGCCTTACCATCGGTGGCGCCGTGTTCTTTAACATCGCATATATTCCAAGAGCCGTTGGTGCTTTTGCAAAAGAATACCCTGGCGTGAAAATTGAAATCGTCGACGGCAACGTACCGTTCCTTGCAACAGAAGCACTCAAGGGCAGGCTTGACTTGTTCATCACGCCTGACGCGGACGAACCGGACCGTTTCGTATACGAGGAACTCCTCAAGGAGCGCGTCTTCCTGGCTGTACCTTCTGACTGGGACATCAACAAGAGCTTCACAAGCATAGGCAGCGCAGGCGAAACCGTCGTCGACAAAAGCATCACAAAGGATGAGTTTAAGAAACTTTGCGATTGTCCGTTCATTTTACTCCGCGAAGATCAGAACATCGGCAAGATGATGGAGCAGCTTTTTGAGAAGTACAATTGCCGCCCGAAGAAGACGATCCATGTCGAGCAAACCATGACTTCGCTGGCGCTCACCATGGCTGGCGTCGGCGTTTCATTGATTACTGAAAACAGCATCCGGACCAGCGGGCTGGCCAAGTTGCCGGAACTCTATCTGGCTGATGAAACCATCTGCAACCGCAGCATGTACGTTGCTTATCCACGCAACAAGTATCTGTCGAGAGCAGCTGCGGAATTCATCAAGAAACTAAAGGAAGTCAATGCAAATACAGCAGAATCCAAGGCACCAGCGCACGCTTTCTACCCTTCCATCGTTGAAAATCTGGCGCGGAATGCCGTCAGAAATCCGGATAAGCTTTGCATGGCAGATGAGCGTAAGTCCATCACCTACAAAGAAGCCTGGGACGGCATCTGCGGCCTCGCTATGGAACTCAGCAACCGCGGCATCAAGAAAGGATCTTGCGTCGTCATCGAGTGCAACCAGAGCGTTGATTACTTGGTTACTGTTCTTGCAGTTCAACTTCTCGGTGCCATCTCCGTGCCTCTTGAAAAGAACGCGGCAACCGGTCGCATCGTTGAGATCTCATCAGAAACAGAAGCTGTGCTGCACATCGGTGCCCGGGATATTCCTGAACTTGAAAGCGAGTTGGGTATTTCGCACATGGACATCAAAACTGTCCCTGATTTTGCATTGGGGCAAATCGTAGATAATGTTTATAGAGGATCTATTGAAGATTTGGAACTCATCGCATTCCCGGAAAAGGAAGATGTGGCGGAAATTCTCTTTTCCACCGGCACTACGGGCAAAAGCAAAGGCATCGTGCTTACGCATGCCAACGATGTCGCTCTCGCAGAGAATGTCTGCTGCGGCGTCAAGATGAACCCTGACAATGTAGAGCTGGTGCCAATGCCGACCTCCCACTCCCACGGCTTGCGCAGAACTTACGCAAACCTAGCCAACGGAAGCAGTGTTGTTTTTGCAGATAATATCATGCTGCTGAAGAATGTCTTCAAACTGATGGATAAGTACCATGTGACCGCTATGGACCTGTCACCGAGCATTCTCAACATTTTCTTTAAGCTGAGTAAGGACCGTCTCGGAGATTATGCGGATGTCCTCGACTACATTCAGCTCGGCTCCGCACCGCTTTCCGAAGAAGACAAGGCCCACCTGTCACGTATTCTGCCAAAAACACGACTGTATAACTTCTATGGGAGCACGGAGGCAGGATGCTCCTGCCTGATGGATTTTAACGACGACCCTGCCGGTGCCGGCGGCTCAACCAGCGGCGGCGTGTCCGGAAACACACAGCGTGCTCCCGGTTGCATCGGCCGCCCTGCTGTAAACGCCGAGTTCATCGTCGTGGACGAAAACCGCAACCCAATTGAGTCTTCTCGTGACAATCTCGGTTTCCTGGCAAGCCGCGGCGCCATCAACATGAAGGAGTACTTCAAGGCGCCTGAGCTCACTGCAAAGGCAACCGACGGCGAATACATCTACACCAAGGACCTCGGCTACATCGATGAAGACGGTTACGTCTATATGCTTGGCCGCAAAGACGACGTCATCAACTTCGGCGGTGTTAAAATCAGCCCTGAGGAAATCGAGAGCCAGGTCATCAAGTCCGATGTCGTCCGCGACTGCGCCTGCATCCCTATGGACGACGCCGTGACCGGTCAGGCACCGAAGCTTTTCATCGCTCTGGAGCCAGATGCCGAATATGATGCAAAGGCATTCAAGTCGTTCCTGACGAAAGTCCTCGATGCCAACAAACAGCCGAAGGTCATCGAGGTCATCGACCAAATTCCTCGCACCTTCAATGGTAAGATCAAGCGGAACATACTAATAGAAATGAGCCGCTAAAGTCGCTAAGGACTTGAAAAGAGCCGCAAGTCAGCGGCTCTTATCTATTCTATTCTGATTCCTTATCTTTTATGCTCTATCTTCGAACGGGAAGTGGTACGGCAAATTCTTTTCGTCCCGTATTGCAATCAGATCGCGCTGTACGGACTCACCTACTGGAACGCCTTTGTCGCGGCGGTCGAGCCATGCATCGTACTCCTTTTCCCCAGCAGTGTAGATGCGGTCGTATCCCGGCATCTTCCTCGATGCGCGGAGCTGCCTGCAGATGTCGCCTGCAATCTTGCGGAATGTCTCCAAGCCCATGAAAGCTTCCGGATCTACCACGAAGAAGAAGTGTCCTAGATGGTACATCTGCTTGTTTCCATCGGCATCTTTACCGGAAAGAGCCTTCATGTAGCTGCCTCCCGCTAACGCTGCGGACAGAATCTCCACAACGGTTGCGTATCCGTAGCCTTTGTATCCTGCGAGCTCGTCGCCTTTGCCTCCCAAAGGTTCGAACGATGCGGTTCCCGCCGCTAGCATCTCAAGGATCTGGTTGCTGTCGGTCAGCGTTTCGCCATCCTGAGAAATGACCGTTCCAGGCGGGGTGTCTTTGCCTTGCCGCGCATAGTATTCCACCTTACCGCGCTGCATGATGGACGTCGCGCAGTCAATGCAGAACGGGAATTCTTCATCTGTCGGCAGGGAAAATGTGAACGGATTCGTGCCCAGCATATTCTCCACACCAAAAGTCGGTGCGATAGACGGCCTGGCGTTCGTCCCGGAGATTCCAATCAGACCTTCCTTGCAGGCCATGTTGGTCCAGTATCCCGCAATTCCGTAATGGGTGGAGTTTCTGATTGCGCCGCCGGCCATCCCGTACTGCTTTGCCTTTTCGATGAGCCTTTTCATCATCTTGTGGCTGGCGACCATACCCATTCCGTCATGGGCGTCCATCACCAACGTCGTCGGTGTCTCTCTCAGAATCTCGATCTCCGTCACCGGAAGCAGTGTTCCGCTTTTGATTCTATCTAAATATATCGGTTTGAACCGGTTGCATCCATGGCTTTCAATACCGCGCCGGTCCGACTCCATCAGTACATCGGCGCAGATCTCCGCATCCTCCTCCGGCACGCCGTAGGCCACAAAAGCGTCCTTCATGAACGCACCGATCGTCTCCCACGGAATATATGGTCTTGTTTCACTCATCTGAAAGCATCCCCTTTCTTTGCTTCTTTCTCTATATTATACCCCTTTCCATCACGTTTTTCTTGCTATCTTTCAACCGTACTGTTATGATGTTGTGGAACGCGAAAAAAGAAGGACAAAAAACAATAACTATGAAGGAAACAAAATTTAACGCAAAATTCATGGCGCTTGGCGCTATCATTGCAGCGATGTATGTCGCTTTGACGATCATATTCGCACCGATCTCATACGGTGCAGTGCAAGTACGTATTTCCGAAGCATTTACCATCCTGCCGCTGTTCACACCAGCAGCTATTCCGGGACTGTTTGTTGGATGCCTTCTGGCAAATATCCTCGGCGGCGCTATCCTCTGGGATATCATCTTCGGAAGCATCGCCACACTGATTGGCGCTGCGCTCGGCTACCTGCTCCGCTTCAACCGCTGGCTCGTACCGATTCCAACCATCGTATCCAATTCGGTCATTATCCCGTTCATCCTGAAGTACGGATACGGCATCGATATGTCGATCTGGTTGTTGATTATCTACATCGCCATCGGCGAGATCATTGGATGCTATGTGCTCGGTGAACTCCTTGCGACTGCGATTCTCAAGCGTAAAGACATCAGAAACCTGTTTTCACGTGATGACAAAAGGCAGGCCGCAGTGAGCGAAGACGAGCACACACCGGATGAGTACGATAGAGATTAATACGACAGAAATGAGAGTCCGAAAACAAAACCCCGCATCGCGGGGTTTTTAAATGTCCGATGGGGTAAAAGTATCCATTCTTATGCTAAATGCTGTTGCTTTTGGTCAAGTCCTAATTGTGGTGTAAATTGCTCATCCCGCATATTTGCTTATGCTGCATCGAGCAATGCCTGTTGAGTTGATGCAATGTCTTTCAGT
>CACWSO010000015.1 GCA_902763505.1 uncultured Eubacteriales bacterium
CCCTGCGGGAGGTGAGAGCCTCATGAGGGAATCTAGCCATTTCCTGCCTGGTTGTTTCCCGGTGATCGGGGGTGTCGAGGACAAATGCAGATCGAATAATGAGTTATATAATCCGGCGCGGCAGGGATGCAGTGCGTCTCTGAGCGCCGGTTATGTTACATCGGTTCGATTTGCAACCAAGCCGCTCCTGACACTGGGAAAGTGTGTATCGGAGAAAACGGAGGTAAGGAAAAATGAGATTTGATACGGAGTATGGCTATGAATCACTCGCACTCAATATCGTGGTTCAGGCAGCAAAAGATTACAGAAAAGCATTGAGAGACCTTAAAAAGGATCCGGATGACTTTGATGCAAACGTAAATATGGACGATTGTGAACGTTTTTTTCGTTCGGTCTGGTGTGAAACGATCATCAGCGTTGATCCGGAGATTCTGATGAAGAAACTGCAGAAGGAGGCGGGATTCGATGGAATACAGCAGATGTGATGGAATGATCCTCTTTGATGATCAGATAAGTGAACTGATCGACTTTCTCATCAGTCAGGATTGCGTAAGGCTGACCTATATAAATAGAAGGAACCGTTTGTGGATTCGGTTTGTAGGTGATGAGAACTTAAGAGACGGTCTTTTACAGTTGACCGAGATGCAGATCAGAATTATCGAAGCAGTAGCCTTTGACGGAGTCAGCGCCATGAATCTCAAGTATGAGCTGGGACTGTCCGTCAGAGAGATTCGCATGGAGGTTCGCGAGATGAGAAAAACGCTCCTCAAAGCGATGTAGGGGGCTGTCATGAAGAAGAAAAAGAAACCCTTCGATGTGCTTCGCGGAGATGTGTTCTATGCAGACCTGGGAAAAGAGGAAGATGTGATCGGCTCTGAACAATTTGGGGTACGCCCGATTTTGGTCACCCAATCTAATGATCAGAATGAAAAATCACCAACAATCATCGTGGCGATCATCACAAGCCAGATAAAAAAGGAAAAGATGGATTGCCACGTGATTCTTCCCAAGATCAAAGGTCTTCCAAAACAGTCCATGGTCTGCTGTGAGCAGCGAAGGACCATTGATAAGCAAAGACTGCTCAGCTACTGCTGCACACTCGATAAAGAAACCATGAGGAAAGTAACCAGAGCGTGCCACAAAGCGGAAGAAGCCGATAAGGAGAGCAGAAACTGGTAAAGCAATGATGCGATGCAGGTTGCCGCATCATAAACAAAAATGAAGACAAAGCATATGATTGGAACACCCGAAAGGAGATTGGGAAGATGGAAAATACAAATATCAGAAAACTTTACGTGGCCAGTGAGGTTCGCTTCTATACAATCGCAGATCTTCAGAAGATGCTGGGATGGAGCGAGAACGTAGTGCAGAAACTCTTTAATGACCCGAAGTTTCCGGCAGCGGACTTCGGAAAGCGCAAGGTCGTGGAGGTTCACGCGCTGATCGATTACTTCTCAAAGAGACACGAAAAGGAGAATGAAAGGTATTGGCAGTAGGAGGTCCAACAATGGCAGATGAAAGCAAGAAGAAAAAGAAGAAACCGAATGGGAAGGGTACGTTCTGTACCACCGACGGAGGAAAACTTGAGTACAGGTTTTACTACACCGATGAATATGGAGATAAGAAGAGAAAGTCTGTAACCGGAAAAAACAAACGGGAATGCTTTTTTAAGGCAGATCAATGGGTCGAACGCATGGAGATGCTTAGAGCCGGAATAAACCCAGAAGCGACAATTCCATCGCTTCTGTATGAAAGATACCATTCAGATTATAAGAAGAACTATGTCAGAGAACAGGGGTACGGACGTAATCTGGATAGTGTCAAAAGGATTGAAAACAGCATAATCGGCACCATCCCAATTGCTGAGCTGCGACCCCATGAGATAGACATGTTCCTCAGGAGCATGACAAAGTACTCAAACAGTTCAATTACAAAGATATACAGGCAGCTCCGTCTGGCCTTTGAGATTGCCATCGAAAAAGGAATCGTTGAGCAGAACCTGATGCTGTCAAGGGATCTAAGGTGTCCGAAGTCCAACAAAGAGGACGTAAACATTAGAGGTCTGACTGTGGAAGAACAGAAACGATTGGTCGAAGTCATGGAAGCAAAGAAGCCCCCATGCGGGAGAAATGATTATCGTCTGCAGTTGTTCATTGAGCTATACAGCGGAATGCGTATGGGAGAGATCAATGCACTGCGAGCGGAGGACATCGATCTAAAGAAAAACGTAATACATGTCCGCGGAACCATTTCACATGGAATCGGGAATCGTATATTTGTGAAAAGAGGAGCGAAGACAAGAAACGGAGTCAGAGATATCCCGATTGGTGACAAGCTCAGACCATTTCTGAAGAAGGCTCTGGAGCAGCAGAAGGACAATCCGGAAGGATTAGTCTTCTACGACTATAACAAGGACGCAGTGATACAGACGAGCCAGGTAAACTGCTACTATCACAGAATATGCGAAGCCGCAAACATTCCATGTATGGGACAGCACGCTTTGCGGCACACATTCGCTACAAGGTGCATCGAATCCGGTATTCCAGCAGTGGTGCTGAAGAACTGGCTCGGGCACAAGGATATCCATATGACGCTGGATGTCTATACAGATGTGTTCAGTTCCATGAACAATGGAGCCCTGGACAAATTCGATAAGTATATCAATGCAATATAAGTTTGATGTGTTTACTGTGCTAACATATATCATCTCCTTTCGAAAAGCCTGTCCAAATGGATGGGCTTTTCTACATCACACAAACAGGTATGGTATAATTCAGTAAATAGAAGAAAACAATACATCGCAAAGGATAAATAAAGTGATAATAACAATAGGAACAGACATTTTTGATTCTGAGGGAAACAAATATAGCTTAATTGAAGAAATCAACAAAGGGGGCTTTGCAAAAGTATTTAAAGCTCAGATAAATGATTCGGATGATAATTATGCGGTTAAAATACTTGATTCTTCCTTTGGAACACCTGAACAATATCAGTCATTCAAAAATGAAATAGAAATGGCTAAAAAAAACAATGATGAGCACGTTGTAAAATACTTTTATACACATGATGGAGAAGACAATCCTAATTTGCCACCATTTATTGTAATGGAGTATTCAGAAGATGGAGATCTTTGCAATACACTTCAAAGCATAGATCATAATGATGTTCCAAAGATTGTTGATATCTGTACGCAATTAGCATACGGAATGAAAGCTATCAATGAGCATATAGTACATCGTGATATAAAGCCTCAAAACGTGCTGGTTTTCCAGGACGTCTATAAGATATCTGACTTCGGTATTTCGAAAACTGTTGACGAAAAAACAAGGACTCTAACTTTCAAGGGTTTTGGAACATCAATGTATTATCCACCAGAAGCGTGGGAAAAAGCTGTTTTTACTATGCAGGGAGATATGTATTCGATGGGCATTGTATTTTATCAATTGATTACCGGCGAATATCCTTATGAAAACATTACAGATGAGAATGCTTACATGGATGCACACATGTATCAGACGCCTACAGCGATTAAAACGTATAATCCTCATGTGTCGCCTAGAATCGTTTCAATGATTAATAAGATGCTTGAAAAATCCCCAGCAAGACGTTTTGACAGTTGGGATGAAATAATAGATTGTTTGGAAGAAGAAACTCAAAACGTGGAAATAACACCAGCTGTAAAAAACGCGGTTGAAAAGAAAATACTTGCTGATAATAAAAGGGAGACATACCTGAACAGAAAAAAACAATTGGAAGACTCAATCCGTGATATGAATAAAAAGGCTTGGAGTCAATTCAACACACAAATAAAAACACCCTTAATAGAGTTAATAGAAGAATTCAACAATCAGTACGCAGGTGAAGACAAAATTACGTACACTTTGCATGGGTATTCCCTTGAAAAAGATAGTAATGAAATGACAGTTTATTTGGGTAAGTTATGGGTCATGAGGATAAGTGTTGAAACGGTTCCATATGGAAGCATTGACCCTAGAAGTGGAATGCTGATGCGAGATTCGGATTGGTTACTATCTCAGAAAGGTGATTCGCCGAAATACAAGGGAAAGAATATTATCGCATGGGGAACACTAAATTATAATGACGGGCGAGGCCATAATCTGTTATTGGTTGAAGAAGATGAAAGCGGATACGGCACTTGGTATCTAATGAGAAATACAGATATGGGTTTTGGTAGAAGTCAACATGGGCCAGGGCCTTTTGCATTCCGTTTTGAAGAACTATATCGAGAAATAGGTTACCTTAATGCATTGCACATATACAAGTCAGAAGTTATGGAGTTTGATGCTCAGATTTGTATAGAAGAGCTGCCATTCTGAAGCAAGGGGAAAACAAATCAAACAGGTAATAATGGGAGATTGGGTAGGAGATAGGTTAACACCCAATCGCCCGGGCCATTGGCATTACTGCGCCGTAGAGTTTTCGAATGATTATACCCTAGCCAATGCGAAAGACGAGCAAATGCTCGTCTTTTTACTTTCTAAGGCAAAGCGAGGATGATTTGATGTTCGCTTCTGCTTTCTTGTGATAAAATGAATCTGATTTAGCTGGAAGGAGAGTGGTCAGAAGTGGCAACAGGAAGAATGGAGTTTCATGCGGATTCGATTATGCAGCACACGAATTTCTCATTCGTGTTTCCAAACGATGTGGAAATGGAAGAGGTGCGGGATCTTCGGTATTATGATCGGGATGCCAGAAATCTGATTCTGCTTCATGGATTAACCGGCACGGATACAGACTGGCTGTACGGCGGTATCGCACAGCAAGTGTCAATTCAATATAATTTGAATGTATTTATGCCGACAGCAGGAAACACATTCTACCTGGATCGCGGTTATTGCGGGGGCAACTATTGCACATTTATCGGCAAAGAACTTCCGGAGTATCTGAGAACGACCTTCGGCATAAAAATGGAACGGGAAAATACAATGATCGGAGGTCTGTCTATGGGAGGATATGGCGCGATCCATGTGGCACTGGCCTTCCCAGAGGCCTTTTCAGCGTGCATTGCGCTGTCGTCTGCGATTCATATGGAAGACATGGCGTCAATGATGCGCGCCGGATCAGAAGAAGCAATCCCGTTGAAGATGGCTAAGGAACTGTTTGGTGATCCTGACCAGTTAGTTTCATCGGATATGAACCCTCAGGTGCAGTATCGCAGGTTAAAAGAATCCGGGAGTGAGATTCCATTCATATACCTTGCATGTGGAACAGAAGATGATCTCTGTGGTGCGAACCGTGCATTTGCGGATTTCCTGCGCGCGGAAAAAGCGGATTATTATTACGAAGACGGTCCAGGAAGACACGACTGGTTCTTCTGGAACGAGTATCTGGACCGAGGACTTAGATATACACTTCCGCATGTCTTTGATAAGCCGTGATATACTATACAAAGATCATCGTGATGATAGGAGAACGATATGAAAGAAATATCAATCAATGAGATAGGACCAGTCAGAATCGGTCAGGTTGAAAACAGCGGAGCCGGAACAGGATGTACGGTGTTCGTTTGTCCGGAAGGTATGCGTGCCGGTTTGGATGTCAGAGGCGGCGGTCCTGCAGGCAGGGAGACGCAGCTGCTGAATCCACTGATGGCAGCGCAGGAAATCCACGCGGTCGTCCTGGCTGGTGGCAGCGCCTTTGGGCTGGAAGCCGCCAACGGCGTGATGAATTGTCTGGAGGAACGGGATATCGGTTTTGATGTGGGCGTAACAAAGGTGCCTCTGGTAGTACAGTCAAGCCTCTTCGATTTGACAGTGGGGGATACGTTCACCCGCCCGGACGCGAAAATGGGCTATGAGGCGGCAAAACAGGCTCTGGAGAGCCCAAATTACCAAGACGGCAACTACGGCGCGGGATGCGGCTGCACCGTAGGAAAGATCAGCGGCATGGAAACCTGCATGAAGACCGGAATCGGAAGCTATGCAGTCCAGATTGAAGATCTTAAAATCGGGGCAGTTGTTGCAGTCAATGCCCTCGGTGACATCTTTGACTGGAAGACCGGCGGGCAGATTGCGGGGCTTCTGACAGAGGATAGGAAGGGATTCCGCAGTACGGAAGAAGTGCTGAAGAGCAGTATTGAAGCAGTTGAGAACCGATTCGTGGAGAATACAACACTTGGAATCGTCATCACGAATGCCGCATTTGATAAGGCAGCCCTTTGCAAAATCGCAGGGATGGCCCATGACGGATACGCCAGATCGATCCGACCTGTGCACACATCAGCAGACGGCGACAGCATCTACGCTGTATCGGTCGGAGAGCTCAAAGCAGATCGCGATGTGATCGGCGTACTGGCTGCAGAAGTGATCAGTGAGGCGATCAAGAGAGCCGTCCAAAAGGCCGAAAGCGCCTATGGATTCCCATCAGCGGGAGGTTTGAAATGAAAACGATTACCATATTCCGCAGCAGCCCAAGAAAACAAGGGAATACCAACACCCTGACGGATGTTGTTGCCAAACGGCTCAGAGAACTCGAGTGCGACGTGCGGGAGTTCGATCTGAGTGAAATGAATATCAAACCATGTCTGGCGTGCAGGGCGTGCCAGAGGGACTGGAGGGAAGTAAGCTGCGCACAGGATGATGATATGCAGCAGATTTTTGATGCCATTATGGAAAGCGAACTTCTCATCCTGGCAACGCCGATCTACTCCTGGTACTGTACGCCGCCGATGAAGGCCATGCTGGATCGCCTGGTCTATGCCATGAACATGTACTACGGCGAAGAACGTGGTCCGTCACTATGGCAGGGCAAGCGTATAGCGCTCATTGCCACCAGCGGATACCCATCTGAAAAAGGACCGGATTTGCTGGAGGAAGGCATGCGTCGTTACTGCAAGCATTCTCAGTTGGAATACGAAGGGATGCTTTGGGGCAGGCACGAAGGATACACCATCGACTTTATGGACGAGGAAAAGCAAAGGCAGGCTGTTGCCTTTGCAGAGAAACTGCTTGCTGCCGACAGAATCTGCCCATGCTGCGGACAGCATTACTTTA
The DNA here is from genome assembly GCA_902763505.1 of uncultured Eubacteriales bacterium. GTDB lineage: Bacteria > Bacillota > Clostridia > Peptostreptococcales > Anaerovoracaceae > Lentihominibacter. The sequence goes on from CACWSO010000015.1 coordinate 7,014, forward strand.
CGGAGAAGAATGCCTATGAGATATGTCCGGTCTGCGGATGGGAGGATGATCCTGTCCAGAGAAGGGATCCGGATTTCGCAGGCGGAGCCAACGCGCTCAGCCTGAATGAAGCCAGAAGGGAATACCATGAAGACGAGGAATAATGCAAAGGCAGCGCTGACAGGACTGATCATCATTCTGGCAGTCATGCTTTCTGTAATGCTGGTGTGCACAGGCTGCGGAAAGAAAAGCGGCAGTATGGCAGAAGAGGGTACGACTCAGTCTCTGCCGACTGAGACGATTCAAACAGAGCAGACAACGACCGTTGAGCAGACAGAGACGCAGGCTGCGAAGACTGCTTACAAGTTCAGAAACTACGACCTGCTGAAGAGCCATTACAAGAAACACGGAAAATATATGGGATTTGATTCGCCGGAAGAGTATCTTGCGGCGGCGAATGCTGTCATAGCTAATCCTGAAGCCCTGACAAAGACAGAGAAAGAAGATGGAGATATGGTCTATTATGTGGAGGACACCAACGAGTTTGTGGTACTTTCAACAGATGGATATATCAGGACCTATTTTTATCCGGACAGCGGAAAACGGTACTTTGACAGGCAGTAACTGACTGCGTAATAATTGGATAAAGAAACACAAAAAGGAGCCCAAACGGCTCCTTTTGCTTTACCAAAATTGAACTTCTTATAATGCTATAACTCTGCCGGCGCTTCCGCTTCCTCTGAAGCTTTCTCAGCCAGCACTTTGTCGTATTCCTCAAAGATGGCGTCTCTGATTTTGTTTCTGGTTTCAGATACCAGTGGATGAGCGATATCTCTAAAATCGCCTTCTCCCATTTTCCTGCTAGGCATTGCGATGAACAGTCCGTTCTGTCCCTCGATGATCTTGATGTCATGTACAACAAATTCGTCATCAAAGGTGATTGACACAACAGCTTTCATTTTACCTTCATCGCTAACCTTACGGATACGAACGTCTGTAATATTCATCTTTTACCGCCTTTCATACCCCTTCCATAATAATAAAATGAGTATACATGCAAATCAGTAAAAAAACAAGTAATTATGCAAAAAATCTGACAATTATAAAATAAGTGGTTTTACTTTTTTCACATAGAGACAGTTTTTATGATATACTTAACGTGCATAAATAGGGGGACATCGATGATTAATTTATCTGAATATAGAAGAGTACATTGTATCGGCATCGGCGGTATCGGTTTATCCGCTGTTGCTGAAGTTTTCATGTCCAGAGGATTTGAAGTATCCGGATCGGACATGCGCGAAAGTGATATCACAGAACGACTCCTGGAGCAGGGAGCGAAGATATTCCTCGGGCACAGAGCAAAGAACGTTGAGGATGCTGATCTCGTCGTATATACCGTTGCTGTTGGCGATGACAATCCTGAGCTCAAGAGAGCCCGGGAACTTGGCATACCGACGATCACAAGAGCTCAGGCACTTGGCGCACTTATGGGTCGTTACAAAAGCAGCATTGCCATTTCGGGCACCCACGGTAAGACGACAACCACATCTATGGTATCGCTGATTCTGAAGGACGCAGACAAGGAACCAACGATTCTCGTCGGCGGCAATCTGGATGAAATCGGCGGAAACTGCTACGTGGGAGGAGATGAATTCTTCGTCACAGAAGCCTGCGAATACAGGGATAGTTTCCTGGAACTGAGGCCGAACATCGAAATCATACTCAACATTGATTCCGACCATTTGGATTACTTTAAGGATGTAGGACATATTGCCAGATCCTTCAAGAAGTTTGCCAGTCTCGTTCCGGAAGACGGAGTTGTCATCGCATATGATGCAAACGCTTATGTCAGCAGTGCGACAGAAGGTCTCCCGAATGTTGTGACATTCGGTATCTCAAGAGGCTGTGATTACTATGCAAGCAACATCGGATTCGATACGGAAGGCATGCCGTACTTCAATGTGAATCACGGAGGAGAGTGCCTTTGCACCATAAAGCTGCAGATTCCGGGAGAGCACAATATTCTCAATGCCCTGGCTGCCTTTGCATGCAGCCATATCCTCGGTGTGGAAGTCGACGACATCGTCAGAACATTGGAGAAATATCACGGGACGCACAGAAGATTCGACGTTCTGGGAAGAACGAGTACGGACGTCAAAATTATTGATGACTACGCACACCATCCAACGGAAATCAAGGCAACACTTGCAGCAGTCAAAAACATGAAGCATGAAACCCTCTGGTGCCTGTTCCAACCGCACACTTATACAAGGACAATGGCGCTGATGGACGATTTCGGGGCGGCTTTTGACAATGCGGATGAAATTATTCTCGCGGAGATTTACGCTGCAAGAGAGACGAATATATATAAGATCAGTTCAAAGTCATTGATGGAGAAGATACTGGAGCACGATCCATCCAAACATGTCTTCTACATTGAGGACTTTGAGGATATCGCCAGCTTCGTATATGAGAAGGCAGGTCCGGGGGATCTGGTTCTCACCATGGGAGCAGGCGACATCAATAAAGTCGGAAAAATGATTCTCGACATGGACGCAGCAAGGATAGAAGCAATCAGAAAGACAAAGGTAAGGGAATTCAAGAAAATCGAAGACTAGGAAGGAGAAGGTCAGATGATGAAGAACAGCTTATTTTCAAGCTACAAGGTATTTGCGTGCAACTCGCATCCGGAACTGGCAGAAGAAATCGCATCCATTATGGGTAAACCTCTGGGTGATCTGGAAGTTAAGCAGTTCAGCGACGGAGAGATATGTGTGAATCTCGGCGAGACAGTCAGAGGCGTCGACTGCTTCGTAATTCAGTCAACAAGTAATCCGGTCAATGATAACCTGATGGAGCTGCTGATTACCATCGACGCAATGAAGAGAGCTTCGGCCGGAAGAATCACTGCAGTTGTTCCGTATTACGGATACGCCCGTCAGGATCGTAAGGCAAAGGCAAGAGATCCGATTACGGCCAAGCTCGTAGCTGATATGATCGTCAAGGCAGGCGCAGACAGAATCATCACGATGGATCTGCATGCAGCGCAGATACAGGGGTTCTTCACGATTCCTGTTGATCATCTGATTGGACAGCCGCTCCTTACAGAATACTACAGAAAGCAGAACATAGAGGATTTGGTTATCGTATCTCCGGACCACGGCAGTGTACCAAGAGCCAGAAATATGGCGGAACCTCTCAACTGCCCGATCGCGATCGTCGACAAGAGACGTCCGAAACCGAATGTCAGTGAAATCATGAACATCATCGGTGATATAGAAGGCAAGAACTGCGTACTGCTGGATGATATGATCGATACAGCGGGCACAATCACGAACGCGGCAAACGCCATCAAGGAGATGGGAGCAAAGAGCGTCAAGGCGTGCGCGACACATCCTGTTCTTTCAGGCCCGGCGATCGAACGTATCGAGGCGTCAGCAATTGAAGAACTGGTTATCCTCAACACCATGCCGGTTCCGAAGGAAAAGATGCTGGATAAGATCAAAGTGCTCTCCGTCGGTCCTGTATTCGCAGAGGCGCTGACGAGAATCCACTGCAACGAGTCCATCAGTAAGATATTCGCAGGAAACAGATTCTAAATGTATGTAATAGCCGGCCTGGGCAATCCGGGCAGACAATATGAAAAAACACGTCATAACATGGGCTTTCTTGTGGTGGATGAATTCGCCGCAGCCCATGGTATTGACGTACGCAGAATAAAACACAAGGCGCTGATCGGGGAAGGAAGGATCGCAGGCGAGAAGATCCTGCTTGTCAAACCGCAGACCTACATGAACCTGAGCGGAGAATCACTTCGGGAAGTGATGTCGTACTACGATGTTCCCATGGAGAATCTGATCGTTGTTTACGATGATATGGATCTGGAAACCGGGACCCTTCGCATACGGAAGAAGGGAAGCTCAGGAAGTCACAACGGTATGAAGTCGGTGATATACCAACTCCAGTCCGACGAGTTTCCCCGCATCCGCATTGGAATAGGATCCACCTCCGGTGACGAATGGAAGGACTATGTCACAGGACAGGTCACCGAAAAGGAAGCCGGAATTCTGGCGGAGACGATCAGAAATGCCGCAGCTGCTTTGGAATGCATTCTCACAGATGGCATCGACATCGCCATGAACAGGTTCAATACCAGCAAAAAGCATGACGAAGAGCATGCAGAGAAGTAAGAAATGAAGATGATCAATATAGCCGGTGCGTCCGAAGGACGCATCGCGCCGTATATAGCTGAATCAAGAAGGGAAAGTGACGGTCAGTGCCTGATCGTGGTACCTACACTGAACAGGGCGCGCAGACTGCAGAGCGACCTTTCTTTTTTTAATGGAGAAGAACCGGTCTATATTCTGCCGCCTGATGAAGACAGCGCCATTGCTTACGAAGCGAAGAGTAACGACTCCCTCCTTGAGCGTATGCGTGTGCTCAAGGCGCTGACAAATGGTGTTAAATGCACCGTCATCGCGCCTGTCACAGGAGCCATCCGCAGGATTCCTCCGAAAGAAGTCTTCACGGAGAACACACTGGAGCTTTCACTGGGAGAGGATCTGGATATTTCCGGGCTGCGCAGCAAGCTGTCCCTTCTGGGGTATGAACGGGCTACTATGGTAGAAGCGCGCGGAGAATACAGCATCAGGGGCGGCATCATCGACATTTTCACGCCGGAAGGAGAAGACCCTTACCGGATCGAGCTCTTCGATACGGAAATCGATTCCATCAGATCTTTTGATATCGATTCCCAGCGTTCCATTGAAAACCTGGAGCATCTTACTGTTTTTCCGTGCTCCCAGATCACCAGGGACGAAGAGATATTTGCAAAGGCAGCCGGGTGCATCCGGCGAGCCTATGACAGAGCAATCAAACGGGCAAAAGGCAAAAACAGCACAGAAGACGATCACAGCGTCAATATAGCGGCAGAACTGGAAAAGCGCAGAAATCAGCTGCTGGAGTACGCTGACGGAATGATCAATCTCCAGTATCTGGAGAGGTTTCTGGGATACTTCTATGATGAAACAGCGTACATCTGGGACTATATGGACCGCCCGCAGCTGATGGTAGACGATCCATCCAGAATACTGGAAACTCTGGAAGCGTCCATCAAAGAGCGTAATTATGAAATCGAGAGCATTCTCGAGAGCGGCAGGGGAATCAAAGAGGATTTCGCGGCGCTCTATGATGAGGATGACTTTTTCAAGATATACAGACTGGCGGAAGAGCGGGATTTGGAGTGCACCATCTTCACGCCTTTTGTCATGACCATCAGAGGCAGTAAGGATTCCGCGGAAGGTCCGGCCCTCACGGAACTGAGGCAGGTCGAAACCAGACAGATGCCGCAGTATGACGGGCATATGGATCAGCTGCGGGCGGATCTGGAAGGGTACATCGCCAGAGGATTCGACGTGCGCATCGTCTGCAGTACGGATGACAGAATGAAGAACATGCTGGAATTCGTGCAGCATGAGGAGTTCAATGAACGCATCCTGCCGGGACGGTATGAAACAGGTCATGTCAGCGTTGAAAACGGCGTTCTCACGGCCGGCATGGAACTCACGGATCAAAAGCTCTGCTACATATGGGAAGGTGATATCTTCGGGGGCAGCCGCAAGACAAAAAGACGTTCAAAGTCTGTCAGGGGCGGTAATCCGATCAAGAGTTTTGCCGATGTGCAGAAAGGGGATTACGTCGTACACGAGAGCCATGGCATCGGAAAGTTCACAGGGATACAGCAGCTGATCGTCCAAGGCATTAAACAGGATTTTCTGAAGGTGGAATACGCAGGAACTGACATGCTGTACATTCCGGTGGATCAGCTGGACAGTCTGCAGAAGTATATCGGCGGGGAAGGAATATCTCCGAAGCTCAACAAGCTATCCGGAAGCGAATGGAAGGCGACAAAGGCGAGGGCACAGGCGGCTGTTTCCGATCTGGCAAATGAACTGATTCGGGTAGCCAACGTCAGACGCAATACGGGCGGTTATGCTTTTGCAGAAGATACGGTCTGGCAGAAGGAATTTGAGGAGTCTTTCCCATATACGGAAACAGACGATCAGCTTCGGTGCATCAGTGAAATCAAAGAGGACATGGAGAGACCTTATCCCATGGACAGACTGCTCTGCGGGGATGTAGGCTTCGGCAAGACAGAGGTTGCTGCCAGAGCACTGTTCAAATGTGTCATAGAAGGCAAACAGGCGGCGGTGCTCGTCCCTACGACACTATTAGCGAATCAGCATTATTACACGCTGAAGGAACGGTTCGAGAAATTCCCGGTCAGGGTGGAGATGCTGTCGCGTTTTCGGAGCGCGGCACAGCAGAAAAAAATCGTCAAAGATATCGCACATGGAGATGTAGATCTCGTCATAGGAACCCATAGAATTCTGTCAGCCGATATGAAATTCAACGATCTCGGACTCCTCGTCATCGATGAAGAGCAGCGGTTCGGTGTGAGACACAAGGAGAAGATCAAACAGCTCCGTGAAAATGTGGATGTGCTGACCTTATCCGCCACGCCGATTCCGAGAACACTGCACATGTCTCTTTCCGGTATGAAAGACATGAGCACCATAGAAGAGCCGCCGGAAGGGCGGTATCCGGTCCAGACATACGTGATGGAGGAGGATTCCTTCCTGATTCGCGAAGCCATCGAGAAAGAACTGGCCAGAGGCGGGCAGGTCTATGTCTTGAGCAACAGAGTCAGCTCCATAAGACGAACGGCCTCTGCCATTCAGGAACTGGTGCCGAACGCCAGCATCGCTGTCGGACACGGCCAGATGAAAGAGACAGAGCTTGAGAACATCATCATGGATTTCGCTGCAGGTGAATATGACGTGCTAGTTTCAACGACCATCATTGAATCGGGTACAGATATTCCGAACGTCAACACGATGATCATACTGGACGCAGACAGATTCGGTCTGGCGCAGCTTTACCAGCTGCGGGGACGTGTTGGACGGTCCGGAAGGATCGCGTATACATATCTCATGTACCGGAAGGATAAAGTGCTCTCAGAAATTGCGGAGAAACGCCTCAAGGCCATTCGTGACTTCACGGAGTTCGGTTCCGGGTTCAAAATCGCCATGCGCGATCTGGAACTGCGCGGGGCGGGAAATGTCCTGGGACGCGAGCAGTCGGGTCATATGCTGGAAATCGGATATGAACTCTACTGCAAACTGCTGGGAGAAGCACTGCATGAAGCAGAACGCGCCGGTGAAGCAGGGGAGGCAGCTCCTGCCGGCGATATTGGATCAGACGCAACCGAAGCAGAGGCGACTGCAGTCAATCTGCCGATACAGGCGATCATTCCAAGCCGCTACATCGACGATGAAGTTTTGAAACTGCAGATGTACAAGAAAATCGCAATGATCGAGTCGGAGGAAGATGCGTCAGATCTCATGGATGAATTCATCGACAGATTCGGGGATCCTCCGCTGCGCACGCAGAATCTCATCAGATTGTCCCTCATTCGATCGAAGGCGAAGAAGCTTGGTATTACAGAGATCTCCCAGGATGGATTTAAACTCAAGTTTTCACTGATGCCTGAAGTTCGTTTCGGCCCGGATGTCATCCCTAATCTCGTGGAAGCGTATGGCGACCGCATCAGGTTTAACGGCGGTAACAGACCATTCATCAGGCTGACAAGCGCAGTGCGGTCAGGGGCGGCAGGCAGACCCGCCAGTGAGGACTACACACAGGGGATACTCAAGGAACTGGAACAGTTCTTCAAGACTGCAGAAGGAAAAAACGGAAAGGTCAATTAAGACAATTAAGTCAATGAAACAATTCAGATATACCAGAAATAGAGAATGAAGGAGGCTTTTGCATGGTCAAAGTTGTTATTACGGCGCCGCGGGGCGCAATGGACAGTCTCATCGTCCAGGAAGCATTCAAAAACGAAAACATTGAAGTCATCGGATGCGTAGGCACGCCGGGAAGAGATTACATCGGAAAGGATGCCGGACAGGTCTGCGGGCTCGGACAGGACATCGGTGCGCTGGTCTACGACAGTCTTGAAACAGAGACCGGAAACGGCATGCTCATCGATTTGTGCGATGTCGTCGTGGATTATTCCAGAATCGAAGTCAGCATGGATACACTGGCAAAATGTGTGAATCACGGCAAGGCTTATCTCTGCGGCACGACAGGATTCTCCGACGAGCAGTTTGATGCTTTTGCAAAGGCATCCCAGAGCATTGCGCTCATGCAGACGGCGAACACATCCTATGTTGTCACTGTGATGAAGAAGCTTCTGCGTGAAGCAGCGGCGCTTCTGGAAGAGAAAGCAGGCATGGAGATCATCGAGCTCCATTCCGATACGAAGCTGGATGCACCGAGTGGTACTGCGATTGAGCTTGCAGAGGAGATGGCTTCGGGAATGAAGAATAAAGGATATGAAGATATCACATTCCATTCCGTCCGCGCCGGAAACACGCCGAGCAGCCATCATGTGCTCTTCGGATGTCAGGGAGAGATGTTCCAGATCACCCATGATGCTTACGATTGGCGCTGCTACGCCATCGGTGCATGTGATGCGATTCTCTATCTGGCTGCGCGCCGGGAAGCGGGAGAATCAGGCTCTTACACCATGTTCGATGTCATCGGTTGATGTTGACGAAAAGGGCAGGATATGAGATACTTATGGCACTTGCGTATCGCTACTAGATTATTTGTTTTGGAGGACATTTGATATGACTGCTTCGCAGATTATTGCACTGGCTATTTTTGTAGCCGTAATCGCGGTTATCGTATCCGAGAAGCTTCACAGAGCAGCCTGTGCCCTCATTGGCGCGGTACTTCTGATACTGATCGGCATTCTTGAACCGCATGAGGCTTTGGGATTTATTGATTTTAACACCATCGGCGTACTGATCGGCATGATGATGTTCGTTGCTGTTGTCAAAAATTCCGGAATATTCGAATATCTCGCTGTGAAATCAGCGAAGATAGCGAAAGGAAATCCATGGAAGATCATGGTCTACTTCATGATCATCACCGCGGTGCTTTCCGCTTTCCTGGACAATGTAACAACAGTACTGCTCATCGGACCGATGACCTTCAGTATCTGCAAGACGCTGGAACTGAATCCGATTCCTTACCTGATGACACAGATCATCGCCTCTAATGTAGGTGGAACCGGCACACTCATCGGAGACCCGCCTAACATCATGATCGGCAGTGCGGCGGATATTCCGTTCATTTCATTTATCATTTATGACGGACCGATTGTTGTCATCACAATGATTGCAACGATTTTCGCGTTCAAGTTCATCTACAAGAAGGGCCTTTCTGTTGCGCCTGAAAAGATGGATTTGATCATGCAGATGGACGAGAAGGCAGAGATCAGGGATCAGGTGCTGTTCTACAAGAGCATCGTGATGATCTTCCTGGTTGCGCTGGCATTCATCCTGCATGATACACTCGAACTGAAGACAAGCGTTATCGCGCTTTCCTGTGCAGCGCTCATGATTCTGATCGGCAAGCAGGATGTGGAAGAGACTGTTCATGATGTAGAATGGCCGACCATCGTATTCTTCGCATTCCTGTTCATCGTCGTCGGCGGACTGGAGAAGGTTGGCCTGATCCACATGCTGGCGGTAACCCTCATGGATGCAACAGGAACACATTACGTCATTCTCATGATCGTGCTTCTGTGGGTATCAGCAATCTGCTCCGCAGTACTGGACAACATTCCGTTCGTAGCAACGCTGATTCCGCTGATCCAGCAGATGGAAGAGGCAGGTCTGGATGTATGGCCGCTTTGGTGGGCAGTATCCATCGGCGCATGCTTCGGTGGAAACGGAACAGTCATAGGCGCGTCAGCAAACGTTGTTCTGACTGGTATTGCCAACAGAAGAGGATATCCGATCACATTCATCGACTTCCTGAAGATTGGCGGACCGATGATGATTATGTCCATCATTCTGGCAACGATTTATCTGCTCATACTCTTCGGAAGATACTGGGCATAGAAGACACTGCAAATAATGCAAATGTGCAAATAAAGATCAAAAAAGAACAAGTCTATGACTTGTTCTTTTTTTTCTAAGTAGTATAATTACACTTGTGTATTGAACATTGTATACACGATGAGGCAATCATAATTATTATCATATATGGAGGCAAACAAATGACCGCATCACAAATTATTGCACTAGCTATTTTCGTTGCTGTGATAGGTGTCATTGTATCCGAAAAACTGCACAGAGCAGCCTGCGCGCTCATCGGCGCGATGCTGCTCGTTTTAATTGGGATACTTGAACCTGCAGAGGCACTGGGATTCATCGACTTCAACACCATCGGCGTTCTGATTGGCATGATGATGTTCGTCGCCGTTGTCAAGAATTCAGGTATTTTCGAATATCTTGCTGTCAAGGCAGCCAGGATAGCGAAAGGAAACCCTTGGAGGATCATGGTTTACTTCATGATCATCACAGCAGTATTATCTGCATTTCTCGACAATGTTACAACAGTACTCCTGATTGGGCCGATGACATTCAGCATCTGCAAGACGCTGGAACTGAATCCGATTCCGTTCCTGATGACGCAGATCATATCATCCAACGTCGGCGGAACCGCAACATTGATCGGAGATCCACCAAACATCATGCTGGGAAGCGCAGCGGATATTACATTCCTGCAGTTCATCCTCTATGATGGACCAATCGTCGTTATCGTCATGATCGCAACGATTCTTGGATTCAGACTGCTGTATCACAAAGGACTTACCGTCACCCCGGAAAAGATGGAACTCATCATGAAGATGGATGAGAAAGAAGAAATCAGAGATGTGGTTCTGTTCTACAAGAGCATCATTATGATTTGTCTGGTTGCTCTGGCGTTCATTCTGCACGATACTCTGGGACTGAAAACAAGCGTTATTGCGCTTTCATGCGCAGCTCTCATGATTCTGATCGGCAAGCAGGATGTGGAAGAGACCGTTCATGATGTAGAATGGCCGACCATCGTGTTCTTCGCATTTCTGTTCATCGTCGTTGGAGGATTGGAGAAAGTAGGTATTATCCATATGATGGCAGAGGCTATGATCAGCGCTACAGGGTCCCATTACGTCATCCTGATGATCGTCATTCTCTGGGTATCAGCACTCTGTTCTGCAGTACTGGACAATATTCCGTTTGTCGCAACACTGATCCCGCTGATCCAGACAATGTCTTCAGAGGGAATCGATGTATGGCCGCTTTGGTGGGCTGTATCCATCGGCGCGTGCTTCGGCGGAAACGGAACGATCATCGGCGCATCTGCCAACGTCGTTCTGACAGGCATTTCCAACAGAAGAGGATATCCAATCACATTCATCGACTTCCTGAAGATCGGTGGACCGATGATGATCATGTCCATCGTTCTGGCTACCATTTATCTCCTCATACGTTTCGGAGGATACTGGAACTAGCATGAGAACTGTGGTATAATATTTCCGCTTTGTTTAAGCTATTTAGAACATAGAAAGGAATGTAAAGAAAAATGTTTGAGAACCTTATTGAAATCCTGAAAGCAAACCCAAGAAAGATCGTATTCACAGAAGGTCCGGATCCAAGAATCCTCGAAGCTTCAGACAGACTGAAGAAGGGCGGATTCCTGACACCTGTTCTTATTGGTAAAGTAGACGAAGTAAAGGCAGCCGCAGCAGAAGGCGGATTCGACATCGAAGGCCTTGAAATCATCGATCCTGCAGAATATCCGGAAATGGATGCAATGGTAGCCAAGATGGTTGAACTGAGAAAAGGCAAGATGGACGAAGAGCAGTGCAGAGCAGCACTTGCTAAGGGAAACTACTTCGGTACCATGCTCGTTAAAATGGGATATGCAGATGCACTGCTGGGCGGAGCTACCTATTCAACAGCAGACACAGTAAGACCGGCACTGCAGTTGATCAAGACTAAGCCTGGCAACAAGAGCGTATCTTCCGTGTTTATCATGGTAAGAGAACACGAAGATGGAAGCGCTCCTGAGATTCTGGGAATGGGTGACTGCGCAATCAACATCAAACCATCCGTAGAGGAAATCGCAGAGTGCGCAGTTGAATCAGCAAGAACAGCGAAGATCTTCGGCGTTGACCCTAAGGTTGCAATGCTTTCCTATTCCACAAAGGGATCAGGCGCTGGCGAAGATGTTGATAAGATGGTTGAAGCTACCAAGCTTGCTCAGGAAGCAGCTCCTGAACTGGATATCGACGGCGAGCTGCAGTTCGACGCAGCAGTATCACCAGTCGTTGCAAAGACAAAGTGCAAGGATTCCAAGGTTGCAGGTCAGGCCAACGTATTTATCTTCCCTGACATCAACGCAGGAAACATCGGATACAAGATTGCACAGAGACTGGGCGGATTCGATGCTTATGGACCAGTACTCCAGGGCCTGAACGCACCGATCAACGACCTTTCAAGAGGTTGCAATGCTGAAGAAGTTTACACAATGGCTATCATTACAGCAGCACTCGCATAAGGGAAACAAAACATTATATAAGAAAGCCCCGGATCATCCGGGGCTTTTTGATGCGTTGGCTTTTATGCGTTGGTATTTGTGTACTGTTTTTTCACTGCGTCACTCCCGCCATGTCACTCCCGCGGTTTCCGTTCCGGCAGGTTGGTGATCAGCACCGCTGCGACAACGAGGGCAGAACCAATCAACATGACATGGGTCAGAACATCACCGACCAGGAAGTGGCCGAAGATACAGGCCAGTACAGGCTCCATGGTATTGACCAGCGCTGCGTTGCCGGGACCGATGAGTCTGACGCCGATGGCATAGAACAGGATGGCCATGAAGACACATACTACTGAGAGAAGAATCATCATGCCGATCTGGTTCGGTTCTGTTGCAAAGAGCGGCTTTCCGCTCATCAGACATCTGACGAAGTTCACAGCGGCTGCTGAGGCCATGACATAGCCTGCCACGGCGAAACTGTCCACGTGCTTTATTGATTTGGCGGAGAGTCCGAAGATGTAAATGACATAGCCGACCGCTGCGCCAAAGGCAAACAGGACGCCGATGAAATTGGCGTGCATATCAGGATCCCATACGATGAGAACAAGTCCGCCAAAAGACAGGATCACAGCCAGAATCTTCGCAAACCGAACGGGTTCCATCTTCGTGATCATCTCAATGGCAACGATCATAGCCGGAAAGGTGAAGGAAATGATCGTCGCAAGAGATCCGGAAATGTAGTCAAAGGACACATAAAGAGAAGTAGACATGCCGATGTAACCTGCGCACGTGATCATCATGGTGATCGCGGCGCGGCGTGTAAGCTTGAAGTCTACTTTCCTTATCAAGAGGTAGGCCCACATGATGATCGCGGCATACAGGAATTTGTCGAACAGCAGTGTAGCAGTTTCAACTCCCATGCCGAATGCGATGAACGAAAACGAAGGAACGAGTCCATAGCATATGGAAGTGATCGTGACACATATGACGCCTAGTATTTTTGTGTTCTTTGTCAGTCTCATTCGAGTATTATTCTGTCTTTTCAATTTCCTTCGCTACGATGCCTTCGGCATTGTACATTTTGCGGAGGAGCGGTTTTTCGATTTTACCGGTTGGATTACGCGGTACGTCAGCGAAGATGATCTTGCGCGGACGCTTATAACGAGGCAGTGCGACGCAGAAGTCTTCGATCGCTTCTTCATATACATCGCGGCCTTCTTTCAGTTCGATGATCGCTGCGGCGATTTCGCCAAGACGAGGATCCGGGAGTCCGATAACGGCGACATCCTTGATATCGTCATTGGTACGCAGGAAGTCTTCAATCTGAACAGGGTAGATGTTCTCGCCACCTGAGATGATGACATCTTTCTTTCTGTCGACAAGATAGATGAATCCGTCTTCGTCCATTTCAGCCATGTCCCCGGTGTAGAGCCATCCTTCATCATCCAGTACCTCTGCGGTAGCTTCAGGGTCATTGTAGTAACACTCCATGACGCCAGGACCGGCTACTGCCAGTTCACCAACAGAACCCTGCGGTACATCGTTTCTTTCAGAGTCGACGATGCGGGTGTGCCAGCCGAAACCGGCCTTGCCGATGGCGCCGACTTTATGGATGTTCTCCACGCCGAGGTGAACACATCCCGGTCCGATGGACTCTGAAAGACCGTAGTTCGTATCATAATCATGATGCGGGAAGATTTCCTTCCAGCGTTTGATCAGGCTTGGCGGTACAGGCTGTGCGCCGATGTGCATGAGCCTCCACTGATCCAGTTCATACTGTGAGAGGTTGACCTCTCCGCTGTCGATGGCATCCAGGATGTCCTGTGCCCAAGGAACCAGAAGCCATACGATGGTGCAGCGTTCATCTGAAACCGCTTTGAGTATAAACTCAGGCTTGGTGCCTTTGAGCACGACAGCCTTGCTTCCGGAGAAGAGACTGCCGAACCAGTGCATCTTAGCTCCTGTATGGTAGAACGGAGGGATGCAGAGGAATACGTCGCTCTTGGTCTGTCCGTGATGGTTCTGCTCGCATCTTGCGGAATGCGTGAGTGATCTATGTCTGTGAAGAATCGCCTTCGGGAATCCTGTTGTTCCTGAAGAGAAATAAATCGCGCCGTAATCGTTATCTGTCAGATGAATATCAGGTTTCTTGTCGGAGCAGTACTCAATGTACTCGTCATAACTGTCTGCGAAGGAAGGACAGTCATCTCCAACGTACAGGAGAGTGCGTACATGAGGAATGGAATCACAGATGCTCTCCATTCTTCCTACGAATTCAGATCCGAACACCAGTCCGGAGCAATCTGCCTTTTTCAGACAGTATTTGATTTCATCTGCTGTATATCTGAAGTTAAGCGGAACGGCCAGGGCGCCTGTCTTCAGCACACCGAAGTAAACAGGAAGCCACTCCAGACAGTTCATCATCAGAATTGCGATCTTATCACCTTTCTTGACACCTCTGGTCAAAAGCAGGTTTGCTGTCTTGTTGGCTCTTTCATCGAACTGCTTCCAGGTCATCTCGCGGCGACCTGCTTCGTGTGGATTGGACTCGATGAGCTCATAATCCTTCCAGGTGCGTCTGTCGCGCTCCAGATTCTCAGGATTCAATTCCACAAGACTGATGTCAAAAGGGAATTCTCTAGCGTTTCTTTCAAGCAAATCAGTAATCGGCATTTTGTTTTGTTCCTTTCTTCCAAAAATAAAAGCCCTCTTTCCCGTAAGGGATAGAGGGCGAATCATCGCGGTACCACCTCTATTCGCATACTGCCTCACAGCAGCAGCCTCATCAGGTACGGCAGTTCCTTCCGTCTAAGCGGAGCCATTGCTTATACCTTCGCGCTGTCACGGGCGCTCCCGTCGTACCTTTGAAGTACGCAGCTCGCGGAATGTATTCGGTCTGATATCACCTTTGCCTCGCACCACCCGGCATTTCTCTGGACGGATACCTTCAGACTTACTTCTTCCCGGTCATAGCCTTTGACTTATTCCGTTGCCTTTGCAACCACGAATAGAATTATACCATCTATTTGGAAAACGTCAAATGGTTTTATTGCATTCGCCTCTGTTAACATCATTGCTTTAACGCAATAATAGTGATACTATTATTGCATCTTGAGAAACAATAATGTTACAAAGGCATTTAGTAATCGTTTAGAGGAGGTATGAAATGCTTAAATATGCTTTTCTGATCAATGTTCCGGGGCAGAATCCGGATGAGTACAAGGGTGTTTATGAGAACAGCGAGAGCTACAATGTGATTGCGGGTACGGACAACATGGACATGGCCAAGGAGTATGTCGGCAAACTGGCGGCCGACGGATTTACACTGCTGAACCTGTGCGGTGATTTTGATGACGCGATTACTGCTGAGCTCCGTGAGATTGCAGGACCTGATGTTAAAATCGTGCACGCTGACTATCTGCCTGAGCAGGGTGCCATGGTGGAAGCACTGCCTGAGTTTTCAAAGTACGGCATCGTTGTCGTCATGAGAGGCGTTGAAGAGCCTACAGAAGTGGTTGTTGACAAACCGGAGCTTTATACAAAGGCAATCTTCGTCAAGGATCAGGATCAGGCAAATGCAGCAGCGAAGAAGCTGGCTGACGAGGGCATGCACGATATTGAACTGTGCAGCTGGTTTGACAAAGAGAGAACAGAGTCAGTCATTGCAGCAGTTGGAGGTATTTGCCCGGTAGGAACCTGCGGGGCTCTGTAAGGAGCAAAGGCAACACATCAGCTAGGATTCGCTGACTTGGAAGGTCATATCCGGCAGACTGTCATCGACCGTGAAACGGATTGAGAGATCAGGGTAATGGGTCTCGAAGTAATTACGGTTGCAGGCGCTGTTGCCAATCATATTGGAGAAGGAAACGCCGTTGCTGGAAACAGTGATACGGCGTTTTTTATTGGCACTGTCCTGTGCGCAGGCAGCAGTTGATTCATGAAACTGTGCTGTTGCTTCAGAAAGCTGTGCTGTTGCTTCAAGAAGCCGGTTGATCTGCGCCTCGATATCCTCCCGTGCGATTTCGCCTTCCACAAGCTGACGGAAGGCAGGATGGTAGGTGTGACCCCAGGTCTGGTCGGATTCTTCGCCTGAACCGCTGATCAGATCAGTGGATTTCAGCCCTACACGGATGATATTGATGCCGGCGCCGGTCAGAATACGGTACATTTCCTTGGTGATGACAACGGCTTCTTCCGTCGTAAGAGGGTGGTAGAGACCGGCCTTGTACATCTCAAACAGTGCCGTATCCCGAAGCACGATGGTAGGGTAAAGTCGCGCAATGGAAGGCTTCATTCTGACCGTTTCGCGTGAGGAATAGAGGCATTTCTCCAGAGAATCACCAGGCAGACCAATCATGAGTTGGATGCCCAGTTCAAAACCGTATTCATGGATGAGATCACAAGCGCGGTAAACATCTTCTGCCGTGTGTCCGCGGCCTGCAGCAACTAAAACAGCGTCATCAAAGCTCTGCACGCCCAATTCGATGGTATCAGCACCGTACTGGCGCAGGTTATCCAAGATATCTCGATCAATATAATCAGGTCTGGTAGACATGTGAATCTTGTCGATAAGGCCTTTGTGTTTGTATTCCGCCGCAACTTCCAGAAAAGCAGACTGTTCCTCGATAGGAAGCCCAGTGAAACTGCCCCCGAAGAAAGCCACCTCAATAGTCTGAAGCCCACGGCCGGAGAGGGTGGGAAGATAGGTGTCGATGATACTGCGAACGTCCGATGGGTTCACATCAGGCTGACGGGCAGTGATTGCCTTCTGATTGCAGAAGACACAGTCATTGGGACAGCCGCGGTGAGGTATGAATACTGGAATGATAGCGTGTTTCTTCATAATCGACTCCGTAATGCGACCTATTCGACAGCGAGAATGCTCCCGATATCCTCCAGAGCGTAGTCCTCGAACCAGACGGGCAGAATATTGCGGCTTCTGATGAATTCCGTGATTGCTTCGAAATCAGGGTGGACGCTGAGATCGCCGTTGAAGACGATGGCTCGCTGATCCGTCAACTCTTCGTTGCTTACATAGATATGTCCGGCAGTTCCGCCGATAAATCCCGTCTTGAAGCCCTTGAGTTTGATGCTCCCGTCTCTGATTTTGAGCACCTTCGCGCCATTGGCTTCCAGTGGTTTAGCAATGGCATCATCGGAGACAATAAAAGAGTTATCGTCAACCGGAAGACACATGCATCTCGTGTATCCCTGACGTACGCCGAGAATCTTAATATCTCTGTGATCGCCTTCGCCCGGCAGTCTGCGAAGGCTTTGGTGCCACGTGATCATGGCTTCTTTCAGCTCCGGATCTGTGCGCTCGACAAGGTGGATCACATAGTTTCTGGTGCAGACAGCATTGTAGATGATGTCCTGCGGATATGCCACTGCCAGTTTTTCGGCGTCACCAAAAAATATGCCCGCTTCACTCCAGAGTCCAAGCTGGCACATGTAGATGTCCGGGTGTGTAGCAATACGGGGATCCACATGGACGGGACGCGTCGGGTGCAGCCTGCCGTCTTCCGACCGCTCAAGTCCCAAAGCTGCATTGATATCCGATGTGTGTTCATTGATCAGCCCGTATTCTGTTACCGTATTCAATTCATACCCTTGCATGGCGAGAAACCGGGCGAGGGATCTCCCTGCATGGCGTGAAATATATACTTTCTTCATGGCTTTATTATAAAAGGAACAGTCTGCCTTTGCAAATCTGTGTTATACTGTAGCCATGGTTAAAATAGGCAACAGTTGGGACGATGTTCTCAGAGGAGAATTCGAAAAAGAGTACTATCAGGAACTCAGGGCGTTCCTGAAGCAGGAGTATGCGGCGCATACGGTTTATCCGCCTATGGACAGCATATTTCGCGCGCTCAAGGAGACACCGTACGATAAGGTCAAAGCCGTCATCATCGGGCAGGATCCCTATCATGAGCCGGGACAGGCGCAGGGGCTCTGTTTTTCTGTGCCAAAAGGCATCAAACAGCCGCCTTCTCTCGTGAATATCTTCAAGGAAATGAGGGCAGATCTCGGTATTACACCTCCGTCCCACGGCAATCTTGAAAGTTGGGCAAGAGAAGGGGTACTTCTTCTCAACGCCGTTCTCACAGTGCGTGAACATGAGGCCAATTCTCACAAAGGCAAAGGCTGGGAACAGTTCACCGACAGAGTGATCAGTCTGCTCAACGACAGAGAAGATCCCGTCGTATTTATTCTCTGGGGCGCCAATGCAAAGGCAAAAGCCGCCCTTGTCACCAATGACAGACATTGCATCATTACCGGAGCCCACCCGAGTCCTCTTTCGGCACACAATGGATTCTGGGGCGGCAGATACTTCTCCAGAACCAACGAATTTCTGGAAGAGAGAGGATTCGAACCAATCAACTGGAGGATTGCCGAGTAATGAAACTGCTGATTCTCTACTGGAGCTTTCTCGTCATAGGTTATATTCTGTCCTGGAACGCAGCGAAAAAAGGCAAGTCATTCCCATGGGTCGCGAGAGCGATGATGGGAACGGTGTATGGCCTTTGTTTTATCATGGGGCTGCGGATGGGCGCCAACGAACAGGTCATATCCAATCTCGGATCCATCGGCGTCATGGCTCTCGTAATCACGTTATGCTGTATTTTAGGAAGCATGGGCGCCATTTTCCTGACACGGAAGATGCTCCGCATGGACAGATACGGCGAGTTTATCAACGATGCAAACGCTTCCGGTACAAAGGAAATCTCTTCATCTGAGAACAAGAAGGATCAGAAGGGAATGGATCTGAAAAGCACCTTCATCATCCTGGGAATAGTTGCCTGCGGCATGCTGATTGGCGCGCTTTTGATACTAAAGCGGCTGCCGCAGATACTGGGACAGTTTGATGTGGCGTCAAATTACACGCTGATCGTGCTTCTGTGCATCCTCATGTTCTTCGTCGGTCTAGATTTGGGCGGGTCCGGAACGGTGATAGAAAGCATCAGGAAGGCGGGATTCAGAGTTCTGGCGATTCCTGTTGCGACTATGGTCGGAACTATGATTGCAGGTGTCGCAGCGTGCCTTGTGATGGGATTCACACTGAAGGAAGGCTCCGCCATCTGCATTGGCTACGGTTGGTACACCTATGCGCCTATTGTCATCGCAAATGCAGGACAACAGTACATGATCGCCAGCGCGGTATCATTCATGCACAACGTCATCAGGGAAGTGACGGGAATCATATTTATCCCGTTGGCTGCAAAGAAAATCGGATATCTGGAATCGACAGGAATTCCGGGTATTGCTGCCATGGACGTGTGTCTGCCGATCGTTGAGAGATCCTGCGGTCCAAACATCGTCGTTTATGCCTTTGCGACAGGTCTTATCATGTGCGTCGTAACGTCTGTCGGCGTACCTCTCATCATGGGTCTTTAAAAACCCCAAGAGCAATGAATAAAACAAAAAAAGGTTGACAGGTTAGGTCATGCTAACTAAAATAACTACAGGAGTTAGAATAAGCTAACTTTTGTTAGCAGTGTCTAACCATGTTCAAGGAAGTAAAGGTAAAGGAGGCGATTATGGTGACTCTGATAGAAGCCGAAGCAGGAAAGACATACGAAGTAAGTGGTATCAATACCGGCGATGATGAAATGAGATCCTTTTTATTCAGACTCGGTTGTTATGAAGGTGAACCGATTACCCTGATTTCAAAGAAGAGAAAGGGTTGTGTCGTAGTAATCAAGGATGGCAGATACAGTTTTGACAACCAGCTTGCCGAGGCTGTTTCGCTCAGGAATATTGCTCAGTAGAGCATCGTTAATCGCAATTTCGTTAATAATAATCAATAAAGATTTTCAAGATATGAGGAGGTAATTTATGAGAATTGCATTTGCCGGCAACCCGAACAGCGGAAAGACAACCATGTACAATCTGCTGACGGGTGAAAACGAAAGAGTCGGTAACTGGGGCGGCGTTACCGTAGGCAAGAAGGAAGCCCCGTTTGCAGAGACCTACACAAAGGGCAAGAATGTTACGGCAGTGGATCTGCCAGGTGCATACTCCATGTCACCGTTCACACCGGAAGAAGGTATCACCAGTGAGTTCGTACGTGAAGAGCATCCGGATGCGATCATCAACATCGTTGACGCAACGAATTTGAACAGAAGTCTCTTCTTCACGACGCAGCTGCTGGAGCTGGGTATTCCGGTTGTTGTCGCGCTCAACAAGAGCGATATCAACGAAAAGGAAGGAACGACGATCGATATCGCAGCATTGGAACAGAAACTGGGATGTCCGGTCGTCAAGACAGTATCAACAGAAAAGACCAACAACGGACTCAATGAGGTCGTAGAGAAGGCACTGGCTCTGGAAGGCAAGGGGCAGAAAGCTCCTTATTTGCAGGCTGACATCGATTTGCATGATAAAGCGGCCGTTGATGCAGAAGACAGAAAGCGTTTCGCATTCGTAAACAGTATTGTCGACGAAGTGGAAACACGCAGAACTGCATCCAGTGAAACAACAAAAGCTGATAAACTGGACAGTGTGCTGACAAATCCTGTCGCAGGCATCATCATCTTCGCCGCAGTTATGTGGTGTGTATTCGCCATTTCACAGACTTACCTCGGAACCTGGATTGCAGACTGGCTCGTAGGCTGGATCGAAACATTCCAGGAATTCGTAGGCGGCGCAATGGAAAACAGCCCGGCGCTTCTTTCAACGATCATCGGCGACGGTATCATCGGCGGTGTTGGAGCCGTTGTAGGATTCCTGCCTTTGATCATGGTCATGTTCTTCCTCATTGCACTGTTGGAAGACTGTGGCTATATGGCCCGTGTCAGTGCAGTACTTGACCCGATCTTCAAGAGAGTCGGACTTTCAGGAAAATCCATCATTCCGATCATCGTCGGTACAGGATGCGGTGTTCCTGGCATCATGGCTTCCAGAACCATCAGAGATGAGCGTGAGAGAAGAGCGACAGCCATGCTGACCACATTCATCCCATGCGGCGCGAAGATTCCTGTCATCGCACTGTTCGCAGGAGCATTCTTCGCCGGAGCCGGCTGGGTAACATTCGTTTCCTACTTCTCAGGTCTGCTGCTCATCTTCCTCTGCGCACTGCTCGTAAAAGCAGTTACAGGAGCGAAGTTCAGAAAGTCATTCTTCATTATGGAACTGCCGAAGTGGAAGGCGCCTAGTCTGAAGAGAGCATTCTGGTCCATGATGGAACGTGCGAAAGCATACATCATCAAGGCGGCGACCATCATCCTGGTCTGCAATCTGATCGTAACTCTGATGCAGACATTCAACTGGAGATTCCAGGTCGTACCGGAAGGTATGGAAGACACTTCTATTCTGGCAACCATCGCAACACCGTTCGCATTCCTGCTGATTCCGCTTGGATTCGGCGTCTGGCAGCTGGCAGCGGCAGCAGTAACCGGCTTTATTGCAAAGGAAAACGTAGTTGGAACGCTGGCAGTAGTATATGGACTGACAAGATTCATCGATACAGAGGAACTCGCAATGACAGGCGATGCCAACACAATCGCGGTAACAATGGGGCTGACCGGAGTCAGCGCTATGGCATTCCTGTTCTTCAATCTGTTCACACCGCCATGCTTCGCGGCAATCGGCGCGATGAACTCAGAGATGAGAAGCAAAGGCTGGCTGTGGAGCGCTATCGGACTTCAGATGTGCGTTGGTTATACGGTAGCATTCCTGATCAATCAGGTAGGAACGCTCGTTACGACGGGACATTTCGCAGCAGGATTTATCCCTGGCGCAATCGCAGTACTGGTCATGGTTTTAGCAGTCATCATGATTTCCAGAAAAATCAGAGCGCACTTCGATCAGAAGTACCAGCTCCACGCAAATGCTGCAGCAAACGCCGCATAAGCTTTTGCAGAATAGCATAGTGTGATAAAATAACCTACAGAAAGGAGGCAGCTGAATGAATATCGCAACATTGATCGCAGTGCTGGCACTGGCAGTTGTCCTCTTCCTGGTCATCAGATATCTGGTGAGAGAAAAGAAAAAGGGGAACAAATGCATTGGGTGCCCATATGCAGGAGAATGCCACAAGTATTCTGACTGCAGCAAAGGGCAGTGATTATGAAACAAATCGTTTATGAAACGTAGAAGGAATACTGCAGCGTCCGAAAAATCGGATGCTGCAGTTTCTTTTGTGCGGAAAAAGTAGTATACTGTTCCATGTGCTGTCAAGAGGCAGCGGCAAAAAAACAGCAAGGGAGAGACATAGATGTCAGAGAAACAGAAGATCATTAATATAGCAGTAATCGCCCATGTCGATGCAGGAAAATCCACTTTGGTGGATGCATTCCTTAATCAGAGCGGTGTTTTCAGAGAGAACCAGCAGGTTGTGGACTGCGTCATGGACAGCGATGACATAGAAAGAGAAAGAGGAATTACCATCTACTCCAAGAACTGCTCCGTCATGTACGGCGACACAAAGATCAACATCGTGGACACACCGGGACATGCGGATTTCAGTTCAGAAGTGGAGCGTATCATGAGGACAGTAGATACGGTCATTCTGCTGGTGGATTCCAGTGAAGGGCCAATGCCGCAGACCAGATTTGTGTTGAAGAAATCCCTTGAACAGGGTATCAACCCGATTCTGCTGATCAACAAAATCGACAAGAAGGATGCCCGTATCGATGAAGTCGTCGACGAGGTATACGAGCTGTTCATGGATCTGGAAGCCAACGACGAGCAGCTGGACTTCCCGATCCTCTACGGAATCGCCCGTCAGGGGATCGTCGTCAGAGATCCTGCGGAAGTCGAGGGACTTTCCGTGGAACTGACGGGAGGATACACAGACAATGAAGGCAAACCGATGAAGCTGAAGAAATCAGCAAAAGGCATGAATGGACTGGATATCAAGCCTTTGTTCGAAACAATCATCGAACACTGCAGTCCATATCCTTCCGAACTTGCTGATGAGCCTCTGCAACTGCAGATCTCTGCTCTTGCATACGATGACTACATTGGAAGACTGGGAATCGGCCGTGTGACAAAAGGCGTGGTCCGTGAGGCATCCGTCGTTTCTGTCTGCAAAGAAGGCGGCGCAGTAGAACAGCGCAAGATCAATCAGGTCTTCGTCTACAGAGGACTGAAGAGAGTGCCGGTTGAGGAAGCGGTTGCAGGTGATATCGTCGTGGTTTCCGGGATATCCGATATTTCCATCGGCGAGACGATCTGCGAAGAAGGCAAGGAAGATCCGATGCCGATGATTTCCATTGAAGAGCCGACCCTGTCCATGTATTTCATGGTCAACAAGTCACCATTCGCCGGCAAAGCAGGTAAGTATGTGACATCCCGCCACATCCGCGAGCGGCTGAACAAGGAACTCGAAGTCAATGTCGGTCTCAAAGTCGAGGAGACGGATTCGACAGACAGCTTTAAGGTGAGCGGAAGAGGCGAACTCCATCTGTCGATTCTCATTGAGAATATGCGCCGGGAGGGCTATGAGCTTGCCGTTTCAAAACCGGAAGTCATCATGAGAAAAGCGGAAGACGGCAGGACGCTGGAGCCGATCGAGGAAGTCGTGCTGAGCGTCCCGGATATCTACACCGGTTCCGTCATCAGCAAACTGAATCTGCGCAAAGGCCTCATGCAGCAGATGAACAGCGAGAACGGCTACACCAGGATGGAGTATCTGGTGCCGACGAGAGGTCTTCTCGGATACCGAAGCGAATTCATCAATGATACTCATGGAGAGGGTACGATGGTCAGACGATTCGACCGCTTTGATGAGTTTACCGGCGAGATTCCGCAGAGAACTAATGGGGTCGCCATCGCTCAGGAGGCGGGCGTTACCACACCATACGCCATCTTCAACATCCAGGAGAGAGTGCAGATGTTCGTCGAACCGCAGGTCAAAGTCTATGAAGGCATGATCGTCGGCATGAATTCGCGCAGCGACGATATGGTGGTCAATCCATGCAAGGAGAAGAAGCAGACCAACATGCGTGCGGCAGGAAGTGATGAAAACGTGAAACTGACGCCGCCGAGGGTGTTCACATTGGAAGAAGCGCTGGAGTTTATCGATGATGATGAGCTGGTGGAAATCGTTCCCGGAGATATCCGTCTGCGCAAAAAGATTCTAAGCGAACTCGACCGTCGCAGACAGGCACGGAAGGAACGGTACGAATAAATAACGCGTGCAACTTTAGTGTAGTAAATCATATGGATTTGTGGTAAAATAACTATGTATATTTTTTGATATGCATAGTTATTTTTGAAAGAGGTATTAACATCATGGCAGAACAGAAAAAATTCAAGAGAGTACTGGTCGCAAACCGAGGTGAAATCGCGATCAGAATATTCAGAGCCTGCAAGGAACTGGATATCAGAAGCATCGCGATTTACTCCGAAGAAGATAAGAACACTCTGTTCCGAACAAAGTCAGACCGGTCTTATCAGATAGGCAGAGGCAAGGCGCCTGTAGATGCCTATCTGGCAATAGATGAAATCATTGAACTGGCAAAGACAAAGGGCATCGATGCAATCCATCCGGGATATGGTTTTCTTGCTGAGAACTCAGACTTTGCAAGAGCCTGCGAGGCAAACGGAATCGTATTCATAGGGCCGAGCGGTGACATGATGGATCAGCTGGGTGATAAGGTACAGTCCAAGATCGTCGCCAAGTCCGTCGGCGTTCCGACGATTCCGGGAATCGCGGAAAAGATTCCGGATGTTGAGACTGCACTGAAGTTTGCCGATGAGTGCGGTTATCCAGTCATGCTCAAAGCAGCAGCAGGCGGCGGCGGACGCGGAATGAGAATCGTAAGAAGCAAAGAAGAACTACCGCCCCAGTTTGAGAGCGCCAGATCCGAGTCAGTCAAAGCCTTTGGGTCAGACGAGATATTCATTGAGAAGTATATTGAAAGACCGAAACATATAGAAGTGCAGGTACTCGGCGATAACTATGGCAATGTCGTTCATCTCGGCGAGCGTGACTGCTCTATTCAGAGACGTCATCAGAAAGTTATCGAATTCACACCGGCTCTCAGCATCACCAATGAACTCAGAAAGAAGCTCTGCGAAGATGCAATCAAGATTGCAAAAGCAGTCAACTACAAGAGTGCAGGTACGGTTGAGTTCCTCATCGACAGAGACGGAAATCACTACTTCATAGAGATGAACCCGAGAATCCAGGTCGAGCATACGGTTACGGAGATGACAACCGGAATCGATATTGTACAGGCTCAGATTCTGATCGCAGAGGGTTACAGACTGTCATCAAAAGAACTGAACATCAAGCAGAGCAAGATCAAACCGACAGGATATGCAATCCAGTGCCGTGTCACAACAGAAGATCCAGAGAACGGATTTGCGCCTGATACAGGTCAGATCACAAGATACATCAGCCCGGGCGGATACGGCATCAGACTTGACGCAGGAAACGCACAGGCCGGTGCTGTCATTTCACCTTACTATGATAGTCTGCTGGTTAAGGTCACAGCATGGTCAAGAAACTGGGACGATGCTGCTAATAAGGCCAGAAGAGCCCTCAGAGAGCTGAAGGTTCAGGGTGTCAAGACGAACAGAAACTTCCTGATGAACGTGCTCAACCATCCGACATTCCGTGCTGGCGAGTGCGATACGGGATTCATCGCAGATAATCCACAGCTTCTCCACAGCAGACAGCGTGCGGAATCAGAGACGAAGGTGCTCCGCTTCCTGGGTGAGAAATATGTTAATGGAAACAGAGGTCTCAAGCCGAACTTCGATAAGCCGGTCATTCCGAATGTCAGCATGAAGGAAGTGGCGCGGCTCAAAGGCACCAAGCAGCTTTTGGATGCCAAAGGACCTGAAGGCGTCGTTGAATGGGTCAAAAACCAGAACAAACTTCTGCTTACTGATACATCTATGCGTGACGCACAGCAGTCACTCATGGCAACCCGTGTACGTACGGTCGATATGGAGAAAATCGCTCCGGCTGTCGCGAAATACGGCAAGGATCTGTTCTCCCTTGAAATGTGGGGAGGAGCCACCTTTGATACAGCCTACAGATTCCTCAAGGAATCACCTTGGGAGAGACTGACAACACTCCGTGAGCTCATTCCGAACATCATGTTCCAGATGCTCATCAGAGGCGCTAATGCAGTAGGATACAAAAACTACCCGGACAATGTCATCAGACGATTCGTCAAAGAGAGCGCACGTTCCGGAATCGATGTATTCAGAATATTTGACTCACTGAACTGGATTCAGGGAATGGAAGTTGCCCTTGATGAAACGCTGAATCAGGGCAAGGTTGCCGAGGCGTGCATCTGCTACACCGGTGACATTCTGGATAAATCAAGA
Organism: uncultured Eubacteriales bacterium; assembly: GCA_902763505.1. GTDB lineage: Bacteria > Bacillota > Clostridia > Peptostreptococcales > Anaerovoracaceae > Lentihominibacter. Next base: position 33,732 of record CACWSO010000015.1, read on the forward strand.
ACGAAATACAATCTTCAGTACTATGTCAAGATGGCCAAAGAACTGGAGAAACGAGGCACTCATATTCTCGGCATCAAGGATATGTCAGGCTTGCTGAAGCCTATGGCCGCCAAGGTTTTGATCGAAGCGCTGAAGAACGAGATTGAGATTCCGATTCATCTCCATACTCACGACACGTCAGGAAACGGCGTAGCCAGCTTGATGATGGCTGCCAACGCCGGATGCGACATCGTGGATGCAGCATTCAACAGCATGTCAGGACTGACTTCACAGCCGGCTCTGAACTCTATTGCGGCAGCTCTTGAGGGTGCCCAGAGAGATACCGGCATCGATTTGGACGGTATTCAGGAGATTTCCGATTATTGGGCAGCAGTCAGACCTGTATATAAGCAGTTCGAATCAGATATGGTGACCGGATCTGCTGAAATCTACAAATACGAGATGCCGGGAGGACAGTATTCGAATCTGAAATCACAGGTAGAGTCCTTCGGCCTTGGTCATAAGTTCAAGGAAGTGAAGGAGATGTACAGAACGGTAAACCAGATGCTGGGTGACATCGTCAAGGTTACACCATCCTCCAAGGCAGTAGGAGACATGGCGATCTTCATGGTGCAGAATGATCTGACGCCGGAAAACATATACGAAAAGGCAGCTAATATGGACTTCCCTGACTCCATCGTTTCCTTCTTTGAGGGCATGATGGGACAGCCAGAGGGAGGATTCCCGGAAAAACTCCAGAAGCTGGTTCTTCACGGCAGAGAACCGATTACATGCAGACCGGGAGAGCTGCTGCCGGATGAAGACTTTGATGCGATCAAGAAGTATCTCGATGAGACCTACGATATGGACGCAGATGAACAGCAGTGCCTGGCATATGCTCTCTATTCGAAGGTTTATGATGACTTCAGGGTCAGCATGAGAGACGAAGGATACTTCAGGTTCATGGGATCCGACATCTTCTTCCACGGCCTATCTGAAGATGAAACCTGTGAGGTCAAGGTCCGCGAAGGAAGAGAACTCGTCATCAGGCTTGTCAGTGCCGGTGAGCCGGACAATGAAGGCTACAGACAGATCGTGTTTGAAGTCAACGGCAACAGAAGTGCTGTCAAGATCAAAGACAAAGCTGCAGCAAGTTATGCATCCGCAGCATCGCAAGTTGTCTTTGCTGACTCAGAAGATCCTATGGAAATCGGCGCCAACATTCCGGGAAACATCGTCAAGGTGCTCGTGAAAGAAGGAGAGAAAGTCGAAGAAAAGCAGCCAATCGCCGTTATCGAAGCCATGAAAATGGAGACAAACATCTTGGCTACAGCAAGCGGCATCGTTGATAAAATCGTCGTTAGAGAAGGCCAGCAGGTCGAAGCAGGCGAGTTGATCGCAAGATTGAAGGAAGAATAAGGAGGTACCGGATGGGCGGAGGAGTCATAAGCAAAATCATATATTTCTGGGCCTTTATCATTGGTGTCATCATCTTCGGGAAAATTTTCGGCTTCATGAATGACACGAAGACCTCAGTCATCATTCTGATTGCCGCAGCACTCGTGTATATCGTATGGACCGTCGGCCGCACCATGGCTGTAAGACGGCGTGAAGAGCAGCAGTGGCAGGCGCAGCAGGCACAGCTTGCGAAAAAGAAGGGAAACAAGCGTCGCTAGAAACTTTTTCAGAGACGCGGTTATCGGGCGTCAGCCCGACTAGGTCCTCGTCGCAGACAACTGCATAAACTCGTTCATATGAAACAGAACGTCAGGCAAACTCGCAGCAAAGGCTGCTCAGACATGCCTGACGTTTTTCTGTTTCATTGATTCACTTCGTTTGCAGTTGTTTCTGCTCCTGCGGAAATGTCGGGCTGACGCCCGATAACCGCATCTGAAAGAGCCTGCGGCATTCTCTCATGCAAATAGAAAAGAGCCGTTGCATTCTTGCTTGCAACGACTCTGTGAAGTTCATATTATGTGCGTCTTAATAGTGGACGATGACAACAGTTCCGACGCTTACCATCTTGTACAGTTCGCCGGCCTTTGCAGGAGGCAGGTTGACGCATCCGTGGCTGCCGCTGTAGATGTAGATGTCGCCTCCGAAATTGGATCTCCAGCTGGCGTCATGCAGACCATAGCTGCCGCCGATAAACGGCATCCAGTAGCTGACGAAACTCTCGTAGTATGTCTTGCTTTTTTTCTTGCCGCCGCCTCTTAGAATAACGTTACGGGACATCCCGCCATTGATGCTGTAGACGCCGGTCGGTGTGCTGTGACCAGCCACTTTGCATCCGGATACACAGTCGCATTCAAATCGTTTTTTTCCGTTTTCAAAGTAGACGACATGCTGTTTGGACAGATCAACGTCGATATAAGTGTTGCCAATTTCAAGTGTCTTGGAGTATTCGCCTTGTCCCTTTTGTGAGAAGACCGGTTCGCGGTCAACATCTTTGTGGGAGTTGATATCTTCTGCCAGCTGCTTGGCTTCGGCTTCTTCATCGACGAGCCAGCCGTAGTTACCGCCGCTGACCTTAAAGGTCTTTCCGGTCAAGGACGTGAATTCAAGCTCAGAGCCGATGACGTCATATTCGGCCTTTAATGCTTTTGCGAAATTAGCGACTTTTTCAGGATCGGCTTCGCCGGAGAAGTCATCCTTCATCAGATTTTTCAGCTCAACGGCGCTCAAAGTGAAGCTCTCTTTTCCAAGCTGATAATGAATCTTCTGGTTCAGATAGTTCTGGCAGAAGGCCTGTTCCTTGAGCAACTCCGGATCATCACTCTTGACTTCCGGCGTCGAGTAATAAGCGTTTTCATCGAATTCGAATCTTGTATTACCTATAGAAATGGCATGGAGAATATCGTTCAGATAAGCATCCTCGTCCGTCTTGTTTCCATATACTTCAGGAATGATCGGGAAGGATGGATCGTCCATATCGATATATGCATCCTGCGTTTCTGTAATGGTTCCGTGCTGTAGAAAAGCAGAATTTTTGACTCTGTCTGCGAAGTCATCGCTGCATTCAGACACATTCATCGCGATACGGGCGCTGATCGGCAGACGGAAATAGTGGCCGAGCGCAGCTGCTATGAGATGATCCTTTTTGACGTCTTTCAGTTGCTCTTCGATATCATAGGTGCAGTCGAAATCGGTGTAATCTGCGAGAGTTTCACCGAGCTTTCCTACAACCTGCAGATGACTGGCGTTCTGAGCCTCTGTCAGAGCGGCTTCAGCCTCTTCATAGGTGAGACCGGAACAGTCCACACCATTGATGGTCATTCTGTCAGGCATGCTGTCCGCCTGATATTCATCGGAAAATGCGTATACAATTGTGGCTACGCCTGCTGCTGCAGCCAGACAAACTACAATAGCGGCTAAAATCAAAAGTGTCTTTTTCATAATGTATAGTATATTTTATTTGCGCGAAAAAATAAAGCGAAATGTGGTATAATCTCACCATGGCTTTTACACATTTACACGTACACACTGAATACAGCCTTCTGGACGGCGCGGCGCGCATCAAAGATGTCGTGGCACGGGCGAAGGAACTAGGTATGGACTCCCTGGCGATTACGGACCACGGGGTCATGTTTGGCGTGATCGATTTCTATCGAGCCTGTAAAGCGGAAGGCATCAAACCGATCATAGGATGTGAAGTCTACACAGCTGCGCGGACAAGATTCGACAAGGATGCAGAAAAAGACAAAGTCATGAATCATCTGATTCTCCTTGCCGAGGACAACACCGGTTACAAAAATCTGATGAAAATCGTTTCTGAAGGGTTCAGAAACGGATTTTACTATAAGCCGAGAGTGGATAAGGAAGTCCTGCGACAGTACAGCGAAGGACTGATCGCCACATCAGCCTGTCTGGCAGGCGCTGTACAGAGAAATCTCCTGAATGGGGATTATGAGAGCGCCAAGCGAGAAGTTCTGGAAATGTTGGACATCTTCGGAGAAGGGAACTACTTCCTAGAGCTGCAGGACCAGGGCCTTGAGGAGGAAGCGAGAATCCTGCCCGATATGAAGAGACTCCATGAGGAGACGGGCATTCCGTTTATCGCCACCAATGACGTGCACTATGTGAGACAGGAAGATGCAGAGGCGCAGGATGTACTCATGTGCATTCAGACGGCAACCACCATTGATGAAGAGAACAGAATGCGCTTTGCAAACGATCAGTTCTATCTCAAATCGGAAGAGGAGATGAGACGGATTTTCTCCAACACCCCGGAAGCCATAGACAACACGGCGAAGATCGCGGAGCGCTGCAACGTGGAATTCACTTTCGGCGAACTTCATCTGCCGGAATTCCATGCGCCGGACGGCAAAACCAACAAAGAATATCTGAGGGAGCTCTGTCAGAAGGGACTGATGGAGAGATACCCTCAGTCGCATATCATACATCAGGAGCGTCTTGACTACGAGCTTGAGACCATAGAGAACATGGGGTACGTGGAGTACTTCCTTATCGTCTGGGATTTCATCAACTACGCCAAGAGCCAGGGCATCATGGTCGGACCGGGCAGAGGCTCTGCCGCCGGGTCCATCGTTGCCTACACACTGCGGATCACCGACATCGATCCTGTGAAGTATGGGCTGATTTTCGAACGTTTCCTCAATCCGGAGCGCGTCAGCATGCCGGATATCGACATCGACTTCTGCTATGAGAGACGCGGCGAAGTCATCGATTACGTTACGGAGAAATACGGTAAGGACAACGTATCCCAGATCATCACTTTCGGTACCATGAAAGCCAAGCAGGCCGTCAGGGATGTCGGCCGCGTGCTCAATGTCAGCTACCAGGATACGGATGCCATTGCAAAGGCAATCCCGTTCGCCCTGAAGATGACCATAGACAAAGCGCTTCAGACCAGTCCGGACTTTAAGAAGATGTACGATGAGGATGAGACGACTCATAGGGTCGTGGATATGGCAAGAGCCATTGAAGGCATGCCTCGTCATGCATCTACCCATGCAGCGGGCGTAGTAATCTCGAGACTGCCGTTGGATGAATACGTGCCGCTCTATCTTTCGGATAAAGGACTTTCTACCCAGTTCAACATGACAACGATCGAAGAACTGGGGCTTCTGAAGATGGACTTTCTGGGATTGAGAAACCTGACGATCATCAGGGATGCTCTGGAGATGATAAAAGAAAATCACGGTGTCGATATTGATTTTGCATCCATGGAATATGACGATCCTGCCGTATATGATACAATAGCGAGGGGTAATACACAGGGAATCTTCCAGCTGGAAAGCGGAGGTATGACCTCCTTCATGAAGAATCTCAAACCGGACTGCTTTGAGGATATCGTTGCAGGAATCGCACTCTATCGTCCGGGTCCGATGGCATCCATACCGACGTACATAGACAACAAAAAGAACCCGGGACATGTTCAGTATGTCCATGAGTCTCTTAAACCGATACTCGGCGTCACATATGGGTGTATGGTATACCAGGAACAGGTTATGCAGATCGTACGCGATCTAGGTGGATACTCATACGGACGTTCGGATCTGGTGCGTCGCGCCATGTCCAAGAAGAAGATGGACGTCATGCTCGAGGAGAAGGAGTACTTTATCAACGGCAAGACAGATGAAAACGGAAACGTCGAGATTCCTGGCTGCGTCAGGAACGGCGTACCGCGCCATGCAGCCGAAGAAATCTTCAATCAGATGATTTCCTTCGCTGAGTATGCCTTCAATAAATCCCATGCTGCCGCATACGCGGTGCTGGCTTATGAGACAAGCTATCTGAAGACACATTATCCTGTAGAGTTCATGGCGGCGCTCATGACTTCCGTAATGGGTGATACCAAGGCCATGTCCATGTACATCAGAAACTGCAGGGAGATGGGTATCGATGTTCTTCCGCCGGATGTCAATGAAAGCGGCAAGAAGTTTACCGTAGTCTATGACCCTGAGGATACAGAAAAGAAACACGGAAAGATACGTTTTGGCCTTCTGGGCGTCAAAAATATGGGTGAAGGCCCGATCGATGCCATCGTCGAAGCGAGGGAGCAGAAAGGGAAACCTTCCGACATCTTCCGGTTCATCGAGAACCTCGATATACATCGTATCAATAAGAAGGCAGTTGAGAGTCTGATCAAATCCGGAGCTATGGATTGCCTGAACAAAAACAGGGCTGCTCACTTCGGAATCTATGAATCTCTCATGGATGCGGCCCAGAGCTCTGCGAAGCACAACATCGCAGGACAGCTTTCGCTGTTCCAGACGAATGCGGAAGCGCTGGACGAGTCTGTGAGCCGCAGGCTTCCGGATGTGAAGAACTTCCCGCCGGAAGAGCTTCTGGCGCAGGAGAAGGAAGTGCTGGGTGTATACCTGACGGCGCATCCGCTGGATGAGTACGCGGATATCATCAGCCGCACGGTCAATGTCACATCGGCGGATCTGGCAGAGGTGCTGGCCAACGAAGAAGAAGGTTATTCCGGAAGAATCGAGGACGGTATGAAAGCCGTCATGGCCGGTATCATAACAGGCAAGAAGAACCTGATCACAAAGAACGGAAAGATGATGTCCTTTGTGGATCTGGAGGATATGTACGGAGCCGTTGAGGTTGTCGTCTTCCCGAATGTCTATGAACTCTGCAGTTCACTCATCGATGAGGATAAAATCATCAAGGTAAGCGGAAGAATCAACTTCAAGGAAGGTGAGGTGCCAAAACTGCTGGCGGACAGCATAGCAGATATCCGACAGCCGGAGGAGCCTTCACAGCCTCAGTACGAGGAACGACCGCCGGCACCGCCTCAGCACGAAGAACGACCGCCGGCACCGGTTCAGCAGACTGCGGTTAAAGAGCCGGAGGGACTGGTGAAAATCAGACTGCCGGAAGGAGACGGCATCCACAATATAGACGGACAGAACAAGAGAAACCTGGAAGCGATCAGCGAGATCATGAGGCGGCATCCGGGAAACTATCAGGCGATCATCTACTATCCGCAGGGCGGGAGCAGAAGAACGAGTCCGGATCTTTGGGTAACGCCTGATGATGATTTTGCAAAAGAAATTGAAACTATAGTAGGAGAGGGGAATTACAAATCATGAAAAAGATCGGAATACTGACAAGCGGCGGAGATGCGCCGGGAATGAACGCCGCAATCAGAGCTGCAGTAAGGTGCGGCATCGACAGAGGAATGGAGGTCTACGGGATTCAGAGAGGGTATGAAGGCCTTCTGGATGGGGATATCAAAATGATGGAGTGGCATTCTGTCGGCGATATTCTCCAAAGGGGCGGAACCATTCTCAGAACAGCGCGCAGTGAACGGTTTATGGAGGACAAATGGGTAGAACACGCCGCAAAGATGCTCAACACCTTCGGGATAGAAGGGTTGATCGTCGTCGGCGGGGATGGATCTTTCAGAGGCGGTGTTGAACTGTCCAAAAAAGGAGTTCCTGTCATGGGTGTTCCGGGAACCATAGACAATGATCTGGCATATACAGATTACACGATCGGGTTTGATACTGCAGTGAACACGATTCTCGGTCTGATTACGAACATCAGAGACACATCATCCTCTCACCAGAGAACAACCATCATAGAAGTGATGGGAAGACGGTGCGGAGATCTGGCGCTCTATTCAGGCCTGGGCGGCGGTGCCGATGTCATACTCGTTCCTGAAGTCGATATTGACATCAACGAAGTATGTGTCAGAGTGCTGCAGGGACAGTCATCAGGAAAGGCCCACAGTCTGATTGTCAAGGCTGAAGGTTTCAGAGTGGATACCGCGGAGCTCGCAAAGATTCTGGAAGAAATGACCGGAAGAGAGGCACGTGCCGTTGTTCCAGGATATATTCAGAGAGGCGGCGGTCCTTCACAGGCAGACAGAACGTTGGCTACACTGACGGCCGCAAAGGCAGTCGAACTGCTGTATGACGATTCTGACAGCAAGGCGATCGGTGTTTCCAATGGAAAGATCATAGCCATGGATCTTGAGGAGTCCCTGAATGTAAAGGCGGAGTTCAAAAGAGACCTGTATGACATTGCCAATTTGCTGGGCAAAGGCAAATAATTATGATAAAATATCCTTTACTTAAGTAAGGGGAAACGATTATGATACAGAAATTGAACCGTTTATTGAGAACACTCTTCATCGTCTGCGGAGCATTATTCCTGCTTTTGGACCTGCTGCCGAAAAAAATCGTGCAGAGCAACAAGGAAGGCTTCGACAACGAAGAGTTCGACGATATCTGGTAATCACAGAATAGAGGAGTTATTGAATGAGAGTTATTACGCTAGCCGGCGGCTTTCTTATGGTTGCCACCGGTGCTTTCTGCTTTATAAATCCGGGACAGACTTTTATGACAATGGCATTTGTCATCGGCAGTGTCATGGTCATCAACGGGGTAATCCATGCTTTGGGATTTCTCCTTGCGAGAGGTAGTTTCGGCATAGGAGACAACAACGGGTGGATTCTGATCGACGCCATATTGACGTTGCTTTTGGGTATTCTGATACTCTGCAATCAGTTGACGGTCGACATGGCGATTCCGATGATCTTCGGCATGTGGGTACTTGTTTCGGGTCTGCTCCGTTTCGAGGCTGCGACCAGAATCAACAGACAGAAGAAACCAGGCAATTTCAAAGCTGCTTTTATCACAGGCGTCGTTACCATTCTGGTCGGCCTGATTGGGTTCATCAATCCGTTTGTTACATACGTATCGATCATTATTACGCTTGGTATCTTCCTTGTCGTGCAGGGGATCAACTCCATTGAACTTGGCATCAACATGCCGCATAAAGTCAAAGAAGATGCTAAGGTATTTGTTCCTTCCCGTACAGCAGTCAAAATTGAGGACGAGGATGAGACGGAAGAGGCCGTTGCTGAAAGAATCCAGGCGCAGAAGGAATTTGAGCAGAAAAAAGAATTCACGATGGCCCTGGGCGAAGGCAATTTCGGCCTTACGAAGGAAGAAGTGGAGAAAGCAGTACAGGAGCTTAAGAAAGAATGATCAGGAGCTTGAATCGGCATGATGAAGTATGATCTTGTAATTGCAGGAGGCGGCGCGGCAGGACTGGCTGCAGCTGCTTCTTTTATTGAAGAACAGAAAAAGAAGGGGGCAGGGGAGTCCGCCAGCGTCTGCATCCTGGAGAAGAACGAATATCCAGGCCGCAAAATCAACGCGACAGGCGGCGGCAGATGCAACCTCACCAACAAGGCGTGTCCCGGCAAAGAGGAAACACTGGATTTCTTCCGGAACATCGGAATCGAGACGTGGCAGGACAGTGAAGGAAGATACTATCCTTATACGAACAAGGCTTCGGATGTATCAAAGGCGTTGATCGATGCAGTCAGCGGTGCCGATATCAAATGCGGGTTTACCGTTAAGGTCATTTCCAGAATACAGCCTGACGACGGAAGCGAAGGATGCTTTATGATCACTGGGATGCAGGGATCTGCTATGGAAATGGTGTTTGCAGATAAAGTCCTCATCGCTATGGGCGGCAAGGCGGGTCCCCAGTTCGGAACGACAGGGGATGGGTATACCATCGCCAGGACACTGGGACATACCGTTACCCGTGTATTTCCGATTCTCACAGGCATAGAATGCCGGGCAGAGGGGGTTGATTTTGCATCCCTGAAAGGAATCAGAGCGAAGGGCACTGTGATTCTCACCAAGGACGGTGCGCCGATCGTGCGCGATACTGGGGAGATACAGTTCACCGAGGACGGCGTCTCCGGAATCTGTGTATTCAATCTGACGCCGCACATCAAAGCGGATAAGCGCGAGCGGTTTGAAGACGCTCTCAAACGTTTCAAAATCGTGGTTGATCTGGCTCCGGATTTCACAGAGGAGCAGCTGGCTTCCCGGGAAAGTGCCTTCGGTATACTGACAGAAAAACTGGCGGCGGTATTTGACCGGGTAGGCGCTGACAGTGAATCTGGGGCTGCTGATACGGCACGCATCAAGCATTGGGAACTTGATATCACCGGCATCAAAGGCTGGCGTGATGCCCAGGCTACGTTCGGCGGCGTCGCACTGGATGAAATTAATATGGATACGATGGAATCCCGATTGGTTCCGGGACTCTATTTCGCAGGTGAAATCATCGACGCCCAGGGACCATGCGGCGGATTCAATCTGCAGAATGCATGGGAAACCGGAATCAAAGCAGCGAGAGGAATCATAGACGGTGAGATATAGACTCAGCCAACTAAAAATCGATCCGCGGAGCACGGTTGAACAGGATCTGGAGAAACTGCTCGAAGCAGCTGTGCGCAGGGAGATAGGACGGAGCACGCATCGGAAGGGGATGCGTGATGCGAAGATCAATGCTCTCGAAATCATTCGGGAGTCTATTGATGCGCGCAAGAAACCGGATGTGAAGCTTGTCTATACTGTTGATTTTGACTGCGATGAGCAGCTGCCTTTTGACGAAGCAAAGCGCCGGCAGTATACGATTCCACCACTTGGGGAGAGGTGGACGATGCCTGATGGACAGCAGGGGGCCTCGGAACGGCCTGTCGTCGTTGGATTCGGTCCATGCGGCATGTTTGCTGCACTCATATTAGCAGAGGCGGGACTGAAGCCGATTGTTATTGAGCGGGGCAAATGCGTGGAGGAACGCGTTGCCGATGTAGAACAGTTTTGGACGCAGTGCGCAGCGCCTGATCCGGAATCCAATGTTCAGTTCGGAGAAGGCGGAGCGGGAACTTTTTCGGACGGAAAACTGACCACCGGCATCAAGGACATACGCATCAGAAAGGTGTTGGAAGAACTGGTGGAAGCGGGAGCCGATCTGAAGATTTTGTATCAGCACAGACCTCATATCGGGACAGATAAACTGAGAGAAATCGTTCCTGTCATCAGGAGAAAGATAGAACGTCTTGGCGGGGAAGTAAGATTCTGCACAAGACTAGAAGATTTTGAATATGAAGAAGGGCAGATTAAGCACATCAAGGTGGTTAGCCATGCAGATCCATCCGGCAACGCCGGTTGTACGGATGCTCATATCGATTACATAGAAACCAGCTGCGTCATTCTGGCGATTGGTCACAGCGCCAGAGATACCTTCGAAATGCTGTATGAACGCGGTTTCCAGATGGAACAGAAGCCTTTTTCCATCGGCGTCAGAATCGAACATCCTCAGAAAATGATCGACGAAAACCAGTACGGCGATCCGGAACTTGCGAAGATACTGGGACCGGCGGATTACAAGCTGAGCTACCGCTGTACAGGAAGCAAAGGCAGGGCAGACGTTGAGAACCGCGGTGTATATACCTTCTGCATGTGTCCGGGAGGGCAGGTCATCAACGCATCGACGGAAGCGGATACCTCGGTGACGAATGGCATGAGCGTCAGCAACAGAGACAGCGGAATCGCGAACAGCGGATTGTTGGTGGACGTAAGAACAGAGGATTTTGCCGATGAGCATCCTCTGTCCGGCATAGAGTTCCAGAGAAAGTATGAGAAACTGGCATGGGAGAACAGAACAGAAGGCGGCATGGCACGATCAACATACGGACAGTTTCGGCAGAACACAGGCGATGGTCTGCCCGGCGCATCCGACGAGGATCCGGTCAGAAAGAGCCTTCCTGCCTTTGCATCAGAGGCCATCATGGAGGCGATGCCGGTGTTTGGACGAAGGATCAAGGGATTCGATGGGGATGATGCGAAACTTACCGCTGTCGAGTCGAGAAGCTCCTCGCCGGTACGCGTGCTGAGAGATGAGACGATGCAGGCGATTGGCTTCCAAGGTGTCATTCCAGCGGGAGAAGGTCCTGGATACGCGGGAGGCATTATGTCCGCGGCGGTCGACGGCATCAGGGCGGCGGAAAAGATCATTACAGGTCTTCCGCAGAGATAATTGTCTGATAAGTGTGGAAAACGGCGGCGAAGATTCGTATAATAATGATATGGAAAGAAAGATAGATTTAAACATGGAAAGAGCAGCGATTGAAACCATCCCGCTCGATGACAGCGTAGACAGACGGGAACTTTTTGGTGGGATGGATCAGAACCTTCGAAACATAGAGGATCTGCTCGGCGTAACAATTATACAGCGCAGCGACGGCCTGCTCATCAAAGACGGGCAGGGCGCAGCAGATGGCGCACCGGCAGGTCATGAAGCTGCCGAAAGAGTGCAACGGGCAGCTGCGATACTGAAGGAAATGGTTGAGACAGTAAGAAAAGGAGAAGTATTGGATCAGCAGAAAGCAGGATATATCACAGATCTGGCGGAGAACGGCATCTCCTACAGCAGACAGGCAGAAAGCAGCCATCTGGACAAGGAGATCATCTGTTTCACACATGACGGCAAGCCGCTCAGACCGAAGACCATCGGACAGAAGGAATACGTTAAGACCATCAGAAACAAAGACATCGTATTCGGCATCGGACCGGCAGGAACAGGCAAGACCTATATTGCCGTTGCGATGGCGGTTCAGGCGTTCAAGAATAAGGATGTGCAGAAAATCATATTGGCCAGGCCTGCGGTGGAAGCAGGAGAGAGGCTGGGTTTTTTGCCTGGAGATCTTCAGGAGAAGGTCGATCCGTACCTCAGACCACTTTATGATGCGCTTTATGATGTGCTGGGCAGAGAGAGTGCGCTCAGATTGAAGGAAAAGGAAATCATTGAGGTCGTTCCGCTAGCCTACATGAGGGGAAGAACACTGGACAATTCCTTTATCATCCTGGATGAAGCACAGAACACGACACCGGAACAGATGAAGATGTTCCTGACCAGAATGGGATTCGGATCAAAGGTCGTCGTAACCGGAGACATCACCCAGATTGACCTTCCGAGAGGGAAGAAATCAGGACTCATTGAAGCACGTAAAGTTCTGAGAGACGTTGAAGATATCGGATTCTGTTATCTGAAGGAAGTGGACGTCGTAAGACATCAGCTCGTCAAGAAAGTCATCAGTGCATATGACAAGTATTACAGAGCTCATCCGCCTGTTGAAGAAGAGGAGAAGTAATGGAAATCATAGTGAACAACGAGGATGCAGTGAATGAGCAGATGATGGATAAACTGAGAGAGGCAGCTTCCGCATGTGTTGGAATGGATGTGGAAATAAGCCTTTCTTTTGTTTCTCTTGATGAGATTCATGAGCTCAATCGTGATTACAGGGGTGTGGACAGACCGACGGATGTGCTGTCTTTTCCGATGTTCGAGAGCATGGAAGAACTGGAGGAGGCCTGTGCGAATATGGATGAAGAGGGACAGAATGTGCCGCTCGGCGATGTCGTTATCTGCATGGACAAAGTAATTGAGCAGGCGGAGCAATTCGGGCATTCCCGCGAAAGGGAGACGGTCTATCTGTTCACTCACAGCATTCTTCATCTGCTTGGATATGATCACGAAACAGAAGAAGATAAAGCAGAGATGAGGCAGAGGGAAGAAGAGATTATGGAAGAGCTGGGTCTTGGAAGAGAAGAGACACAGAGCAACAGAGAGGAGACAGAAGTACAGTGAAATCAGGATTCGTCGGAATAATCGGAAGACCCAATGTAGGCAAATCAACTCTGCTCAACGCAATATTGGGCGAGAAGATTGCCATTACCACTGAAAAACCACAGACGACAAGAAACATCATCCGTGGCATTTACACCCATTATGGGGAGGAAGAAGGCGAGGATGATGTACAGATCGTCTTTATCGATACACCTGGCATCCACAAGCCGCGCAACAAACTGGGCGAGTACATGACGGAGTCAGCTATTGCGACCTTTGGCGAAGTTGATGCAATCATTTTTATTGTCGATGACGCTCTGAGCAAAGGTCCCGGCGACAAGTACATTCTCCAGCTCCTGAAGGAGACGGATACGCCGAAGATACTGGTCATCAACAAAATCGACAGAATCGGGCCGGATGCTTTTGCAGAAATCTACAGAGAGTATGAAGAGACGGGAGTGTTCGATACGATTCTCGGCACAGCGGCTATAGAGGGAACGAATGTCGATGATGTCATCAAGGCAGCGGCCGGTTATATGGAAGAAGGACCGATGTTCTTTCCTGACGACATCGTGACAGAGAATCCTGCTAGATTCATCGTCAGTGAGATCATCAGAGAGAAGATTCTGCTGTACCTGCAGGATGAAGTACCGCATGGGGTGGCCGTTGAGATCGAACAGTATGAAGAAGAGGATGATCTGACGAGAATCGGTGCTGTGATCTACTGCGAACGCAAATCCCATAAAGGAATGATCATTGGCAAAGGCGGCAGAAAGCTCAAAGGCATAGGCAAGAGCGCCCGTCAGGAGATCGAGGCCTTGCTCGGAACCAAGGTGTTCCTGGAGACATGGGTCAAAGTCAGGGAAAACTGGAGAGACAGCGATATTGCGCTGACGAATTTCGGATACAGAGATTGATTGAGGAACCTGCAGAGCAAGATGAAAGCAGATACAGAGGGGATTGTCCTCAGAGAGACAAAAACTTCATACAACAGGCGCATGATACACCTGTTCACCCGGGAGTACGGCAAGATCAGCGCCGGAACCAGTCTGGGGGAGCGGGGCAAAAGCAAGAGCGCCCTGGCACTCCAGCATTTTACCTTCGGGCGCTATGCCCTTCACAGGGGGAGAGACAGCTACAATATCGATGCGGCAGAAGTCATCAAGAGCTTCTATGGCATCGGTGAGAACGTGGATAAGTACTTCAACGGAGCGTATGTGCTGGAGTTCACCTCCAAGGTGCTCCATCCGGAGGTGCCAGCGCCTGCCGTATTCGATATGCTCATCGACTTTTTTGAGATGCTCGAACGGCGTGAAAAGGGGTTCGGGACTTTGGTTCTGGCTTACCAGACAAGGCTCTTCAGGTTTATGGGAATCGCCCCTGTGCTTGACAAATGCGCTGTCTGCGGGAGCCCTGCCGGAAACTGGTTCAGCATTGAGGACGGCGGTCTGATTTGCGATGAATGCCGCAGCAGAATCATCGCGGATGAAGGGGAGAATTCGGCTCGCAGTGCATTGATTTACCCTGTGAGTTTTGATATAATCAATGCATTAAAATATTTTAATAATCATTCATTGAAACAGCTTGAAAATATTGCGCTAAGTGAGGATACAGGCAAAGCGCTGCAGAAGATTGTAAGAGAGTACGCAGCGTATCATCTGGATGCCTCGAATATAAAGAGTGAAACCATGATTTAAAAAGGGAGGATTACAACAATGGAAATCACACTGGAAAAGATTGAATTAGTAAAAGACAGAACAGGCGTTACATATGCCGAAGCAAAAAAAGCACTGGAAGATGCGGATGGCAGTGTTGTAGATGCTATCATCGCAATTGAGGAAACGGTTAATTCAGGCGACAAGAAGAGAGCCTTCGGTGAAAAGGGAGAAGCGCTTTTCGCAAGTCTCAAGAGCCTCATCAAGAAGGGTAATGTTGCAAGAATCCAGGTCAAGAAAGACGGCGACGGCATCCTCAACGTTCCTGTTAACGCAGGAATCCTGGGAATCTGCATCGCACCGCTGGCATCCGTAGTTGCAATCGTTGCTGCTTTTGGATTCAAATGCACAATTGAAGTAGTAAAGACTGACGGAACGATCATTGATGTAAGCGACGCTGTTTCCGATAAGGTTTCACAGGCTGCAGAATTCGGAAGCGATACATTTGAATCACTCAAGGGAAAAGGCAAGGACTTCTACGACAAGGCGAAGGACAGTGACATCTATGATAAGGCAAAGGATGCTGCAGGCGGTCTGAAGGACAAGGCTGAGGATATCTACGATAAGGCGAAGGAAACCGATTTCTACGATAAGGCGAAGGACGCTGCCGGCGGTCTGAAGGACAAGGCTGAAGATCTGAAAGACAGAGCGGAAGACTTCAGAGATGAGTTCAAAGAAAGAGTTGCCAAAGAAGCAGAAGAAGCTGAGGAAGCAGTAGAAGAAGCTGCAGAAGAAGCTGTAGAAGTTAAAGCAGAGTTTGAAGCAGAAGTAGAAGAAAAGGGCGAAGAAGAATAATGACAACAGAAGTTACAATGGAGAAAATCACCGCCCTTGCAAAGAACAGAGGGTTCATCTTTCCGGGTTCTGAAATATACGGCGGACTGGCAAATACTTGGGACTACGGTCCTCTTGGCGTTGAACTGAAGAACAACATCAAGGATGCATGGCGTCAGAAGTTCGTTCGTGAATCAGAATACAATGTGGGACTTGATGCAGCAATCCTGATGAATCCCGAGACATGGGTCGCGTCAGGACATGTAGGTGGATTCGCAGATCCTCTGATCGATTGCAAAGCCTGCAAGGCCCGTTTTCGTGCAGACAAGCTGATCGAAGACCATCTTCATGCACAGGGACAGATGGATGTACAGGTAGATGGCTGGTCAAACGAAAAGCTGGAGCAGTTCATCGCTGAAAACGGCGTCAAGTGTCCGGAATGCGGCAAATCTGATTTCACAGGGATTCGTCAGTTCAACCTGATGTTCAAGACGTTCCAGGGAGTTACAGAAGATTCAAAGGCAGAGATTTATCTCAGACCTGAGACTGCTCAGGGCATATTTGTTAACTTCAAAAATGTTCAGAGAACAGCGAGAAAGAAGATTCCGTTCGGAATCGCACAGGTAGGAAAATCTTTCAGAAACGAAATCACGCCGGGAAACTTCATCTTCAGAACGAGAGAGTTCGAGCAGATGGAACTGGAATTTTTCTGCAAGCCAGGGACAGAACTTGACTGGTTTGCATACTGGAAGGACTACTGTGCTGATTTTCTGAGGAATCTGGGCATCAAGGAAGAGCATATGAGACTGAGGGATCATGATCCTGAGGAACTGTCTCACTACAGCAACGCCACAACAGATATCGAATTCCTGTTCCCATTCGGATGGGGCGAGCTCTGGGGCGTTGCTTCGAGAACAGATTTCGACCTGATGGCGCATCAGAACCATTCAGGTCAGGACATGCTGTACCTTGATCCGGAGACCAATGAGAAGTACGTGCCTTACTGTATCGAACCATCCGTAGGTGTTGAGAGAATGCTCCTGGCATTCCTGGTCGATGCCTATGATGAAGAGATTCTGACAGATGACAAAGGTAAGGAGGACGTGCGTAAAGTATTACGGCTTCACCCGGCTCTGGCACCGTTCAAAGCGGCAGTGCTGCCACTCAGCAAAAAGCTTGGAGACGTTGCAGAGCCTGTTTACCATGAACTGAAGAAATACTTCATGGTCGACTACGATACAGCAGGTTCTATCGGTAAGAGATACAGAAGGGAAGACGAGATCGGTACTCCATTCTGCATTTGTGTTGACTTTGATACAGCTGAAGATGGATGTGTTACCATCAGAGACCGTGACACAATGGAACAGGTAAGAATTCCTGTCGGCGAGGTCAGGACGTATATCGAGGAGAGACTCGAGTTTTAATATACTGTCAATTAATTGTTTTAGTTAAATATGAGGAGAGTAAAGAAAAATGGGAAAGTTTGTTTATTCATTCAATGAAGGCTCCAAGGACATGAGAGACCTTCTGGGTGGTAAGGGTGCCAATCTGGCAGAGATGACAAAAATCGGACTTCCGGTACCGTTTGGCTTCACTGTAACAACAGAGGCATGCACAAGGTATTATCAGGAAGGACAGACAATCGGTCAGGATATCGTAGATGACATCTACGTTAAGCTGGCTGATCTGGAAGCTGTAACAGAGAAGAAGTTCGGCGATGCATCAAATCCGCTTCTCGTTTCAGTTCGTTCCGGAGCAAAGATCTCAATGCCGGGCATGATGGATACCATTCTGAATCTGGGACTTAATGACGAGACAGTTGAAGGACTTTCAGCGCTTACTGGAAATCCTCGTTTCGCATATGACTCCTATAGAAGATTCATCCAGATGTTCGGTGACGTTGTAATGGGCATCAGCAAGAGCAAATTTGATGAAATCTTCGACGGACAGAAGGACAAGAAGGGCGTCATGTTTGACGTTGATCTGGACACAGATGACCTGAAAGAAATCATCGTTGGCTACAAGGCAATGTACAAGGAAGAAATCGGCAACGACTTCCCACAGGAACCGAAAGAACAGCTGATGGAAGCAATCAAGGCAGTATTCAGATCATGGAATACTGAAAGAGCAATTCTTTACAGACAGCTGAACGAGATCCCTGATGACATTGGAACTGCTGTGAACGTTCAGTCTATGGTATTTGGTAACATGGGCGACACTTCAGGTACAGGCGTAGCGTTCACTAGATCTCCTGTAAATGGCGAAAAGGCTATCTTCGGTGAGTTCCTCGTTAACGCACAGGGCGAAGACGTAGTAGCCGGAATCAGAACACCGCAGCCGATTGCTGAGATGGCAGAGGCATTCCCTGAAGTATACGGAGACTTCGTAAGAATTGCCGACGTACTGGAAAATCACTACAAAGATATGCAGGACATGGAGTTTACCGTAGAGAGAGGCAAGCTCTTCATGCTGCAGACCAGAAATGGTAAGAGAACTGCTCCTTCCGCTGTCAAGATTGCAGTAGATATGGTTGGCGAAGGCCTGATCACAAAGGAAGAAGCAATCATGAGAATCGAGCCTGGTCAGATCGGTCAGCTGCTTCACCCGATGTTCGATGCAAATGAACTGGAAGCGGCAGAGAAACTGACAAAGGGACTTCCTGCTTCACCGGGCGCTGCCTGCGGACAGATCTATTTCAACGCAGCTGATGCTGAGGCAGCTGTTGCTGAAGGAAAGAAGGTTATTCTGGTAAGATTGGAAACTTCTCCGGAAGACCTGGCAGGTATGGTAGCTGCTGAAGGTATTCTGACGGCAAGAGGCGGTATGACATCCCACGCTGCAGTAGTTGCCAGAGGCATGGGCAAGTGCTGCGTATCAGGATGTTCAGAGATCAAGGTTGACGAAGCTTCTAAGTTCCTGGGAATCGGTGAGTATGAGTTCAAGGAAGGCGACTTCATCTCACTGAACGGAACGACAGGCGACGTTCTGAAGGGCGAAGTCAAGACGGTTCCACCTGAACTGTCAGGCGATTTCGGAACAATCATGAACTGGGCTGATGACATCAGAACACTCAAGGTAAGAACAAATGCTGACAATCCTAGAGATGCGAAGCAGGCTGTAGAGTTCGGAGCACAGGGTATTGGCCTCTGCAGAACTGAGCACATGTTCTTCGAAGAAGAGAGAATCCCTGCAATCAGAAGAATGATCATGGCTGATACTGAAGAAGAGAGAAGAGAAGCACTGAGCTTCCTGCTCCCTTATCAGAAGGGCGACTTCAAGGGTATCTATGAGGCAATGGAAGAGAGACCTGTTACGATCAGACTCCTCGACCCACCTCTCCATGAGTTCATTCCGCATACTGATGAAGAACTGCATGAACTGGCAGACCTCATCGGCAAGCCATATGAGAAGCTGGCCAAGAAGGCAGAAGAACTCCATGAGTTCAACCCAATGCTGGGACACAGAGGATGCAGACTTGCTGTAACATATCCTGAAATCGCTGAGATGCAGGCTGAAGCAATCATCACAGCCGCTATCGAAGTAAGAAAAGAAAAAGGTTATGATATCGTCCCTGAAATCATGGTTCCGCTCGTAGGAAGCAAGACAGAGCTGACCAATGTTAAGAAGACTGTTGTTGATACAATTACAAGAGTCTTCGAGAGAGAAGGCGTAGAATTCCCTTATCTGGTAGGTACAATGATTGAGATTCCGAGAGCTGCTCTGACAGCTGACGAGATTGCAGAAGAAGCAGAATTCTTCTCATTCGGAACCAACGACCTGACACAGATGGGATTCGGATTCTCCAGAGACGATACAGGCAACATCATCAAGGAATACAAGGAAAAGGGTATCTTCGAAGACGATCCGTTCCAGAGCCTTGATCAGACAGGCATCGGCAAACTGGTCAAAATGGCTGTAGAGCTTGGTAAGAAGACCAGACCTGACATCCACCTTGGTATCTGCGGCGAGCACGGCGGCGATCCTAAGTCCATCGACTTCTGCCACAGAGTTGGTCTGCAGTACGTATCATGCTCACCGTTCAGAGTTCCTATCGCAAGACTGTCAGCAGCACAGGCAGCGATTCGCAACAAGTAATTGAAATAGTGAAATGCGGGACTTACGGCACTGTCCGGAACGATTTCCGCAGTGGACGTAATAACTGCAAACGAAACGAGCAAAGAAAATAGTAAAACCCCGGGGTTGTCCGAGCGGCTATAGCCGTGAGTTCTCCCCGGGGTTCTATTTTTTTGTGAGTAAGTTTATACAGTTATACGTTCACGAGGACTAAGTGCCGGACAGTGCCGTAAGCCCCGCATGCACTTGTGTTAATTAATGGGTGGTTACGCCACCGTGACGACTCCATAGGTGACCAGGAATACGACGATTCCGGCGGCAACGACGCCTGCGAAAATAATAGGAACGGCATTCCGCAGACGAAGGTCGAAGAAGGCAGCTACGAGAGAACCTGTCCATGCGCCGGTTCCAGGCAGAGGAACAGCGACGAGAAGGAACAATCCGAACATCTCATACTTAACGATTTTCTCACCGCCTTTGGCTGCTTTTTCTTCCATTCTCGTGGCGATCCTGTCAAACTTCTCAAAGCGATGCATCCAGTTCAGGATCCGCCGGATAAATATTATGATGAATGGTACCGGAACCATGTTGCCGATGATACTGATGATCAGAGCAGTTACAGGGGACAGTCCCATACCTACGCCAATAGGTAGCGCGCCCCTGAGTTCTATGACCGGAACCATTGATATTAGAAATGTTGCAAGAAGCTTTCCTGCGTAAGTTGTCGTAAACCAAGTAATCATAGGCAGATTATATCATAAATACAAGAAAAAACATAACTGCTTGATTGTTTCGGTGTATAATGAAGCCAACAAATATAGCGAATTTTGCGAAAGAAAAGCAGCAATTATTGTTATTCTGAAAGTAAGAGAGGTGACTAGCTATTAAAAGTCAAGGTATTTTTGAAAGAATGAAAATGTAAAAAAGAGTATAGCAAATAAGCCCTTCAAGGCTGCTGCTTTGAAAAGC